>NZ_NSEA01000016.1:0-134031 GCF_002734285.1 Fredinandcohnia onubensis
TTTTCAATGACTTTTCGGACAACCCCTTAATGGTCGATTTGGTTTGATTCTGAAAGCTCTGTAATTTGCTTGGCTATTGTAGCTGTTGTGACATTCACTTTTATAGCAAAACTCTGCAGTAGGATAAAGGGATGAAGTATTGTGGGTACAAGTGGTAGCGGTATGTAACCGGGGAAATCTGAAGCACGGGGACAGACAGGTTCGCTGTCCCTTTTTCGGAGTATGGTGGTGAAGCAGCCCCTAAAAAGTCCACGTCACCGCCCGATTTTTGTTAGGACTACTCTACTAAATAAGGTCTTGGTACTTTTGTTTGCCGTACAGAACACGCATGACCACTACTTCTTTGTCAAACTCATTGACTAGGTGAAAAACAATATAATTAGCAACAATAAGCTTGCGATAACCTTTATTTTTTAATATTTCATCTCTTACATAACTACAAGAAAACGGGAAATCCTTTTGCCTCATGATGTTGGTTTCAATTTGTTCCAAAAGATTATCAGCTGCATCTTCATTGTAAAGTTCATTAGCAATATAACCATAAATCTCATCTAGATCTTCATATGCCTTTGGTGTAACTTTAATTTTGTATTTATTTTCTTCCATGCTTTTTCTTTAGGTCTTTAAAGACTTCTTCCCCATCTAAAAGGTTTTCTCCGTTTTTAATTTGTGCCTCCGCTTCAGCTAATTTTTGAAATAGCTCCAACTTCCCTAGAGACCTTTCATAGGTTTCCATACTCATTACAACTAAATCTCCATATCCATTCTTGGTAATGAAAATTGGTTCCTTGATTTGATGGCATAAGTCGGATATCTCAGTTGTATTTCTTAAATCCTTTATCGGACGAATCTCAGGCATAATCACATCTCCAGTACATAATTTTGCCTTAATTATAGCATTATTTTGACAAACTAACAATTTAGTTCCATATTCAAAGTGGGACGGAGGGACCTGTTCCCGTGACCCAGTGGCCTTTTGTTGAAAATGGGTTAGAATCGACCGTACAATTGGCTTTGCCGCATGTCCATCACCATACGGGTTCGAGGCCCGAGCCATTTTTTCATATTCTATCGGATTTGTTAGAAGTTCGTGTGCCAGTGTGAAAATTGAATGCTTGTCAGTTCCCGCGAGTTTTAGCGTCCCGGCTTCGATGCCTTCGGGGCGTTCGGTTGTATCTCGGAGGACGAGTACAGGTACGCCGAGCGATGGCGCTTCTTCCTGATTTCCGCCTGAGTCGGTCAAAATCATATGGGCTCTGGCTGCAAAGTTGTGGAAATCGAGTACAGGTAGTGGGTCGATTAGGTGGATTCGTTCATTGTTTCCGAGTATAGTTGTTGCGTCATCTTTTACGGCTGGGTTGAGATGGACTGGGTAGACGACCTGCACATCATCATGGACCTGCGTTTTCGTTTTATCGCTTTAAAAATGTTTTTCAGTGGTTCGCCAAGGTTTTCACGTCTGTGAGCTGTAAGTAGTAGAAGTCGACTGTTTCCGATTTTGTTCAAGATTGGATGTTGGTAGGATGGGTTGACCGTTAATTTGAGTGCGTCGATTCCGGTGTTGCCGGTGATAAAAAATTGGTGCTCAGGAATGTTCTCGTCGAGCAGGTTTTGAGCTGACTTTTTAGTAGGTGCAAAATGAAAATCGGCGATGCTTGTTGTCATTTTGCGGTTCATTTCTTCCGGAAACGGGGAGTACTTGTTGTGAGTTCTAAGTCCCGCCTCCACATGTCCGACTTTGATTTGATTGTAAAAGGCGGCTAGACTCGCTGCAAAAGTAGTCGTCGTATCCCCGTGAACTAAAACAAGATCAGGCTTTTCCTTTTTTTAAAATTCCATCGATCCCAGTGAGTGCACGGGTTGTAATACTGGTGAGCGTTTGCCGCTCCTGCATGATGTCTAAATCATAGTGGGGCTTAATATGAAAAGCGTCTAACACCTTGTCAAGCATATTTCGGTGCTGGCCCGTCACTGTCACAATTGGGATGATGTCATGTAGGTGATTCTCGAGTTCCTTAACGACCGGCGCCATCTTAATCGCCTCAGGCCGCGTGCCAAAAACCGTCATCACCTTCATTTTTCCGTTCATTTACTTGCTCCTTTCTGGTGGGTTTGGGTCGCAGGGACAGGTCCCTCGTCCCAATCTGGTGGGTCAACGGACCTGCCCCTTTATTTTATTTACAACATTTACCCCGCCCGATGCCGATATGACACTACCGGTGATAAAGTCTGAGTTTTCCTCGCAGAGAAAGGCTATGATTCTGGCAATATCTTCGCCGGTGCCTGGGCGGCCGATTGGGGTTTGGGGATCTTTTCGTGCACGGGCAGTGGTGATGGTGGCTTCTTTCATATCGCCAGTGATGTCACCCGGGCACACCATATTTGCAGTAATTCCGTGCTCGGCCTCCTCAAGGGCGATCGATTTGGTGAGCGAAACAAGTCCAACCTTCGCCGCACTGAAGGCAGCGCGATACATCCATCCAGGCGAGGTTTCGGCATCCTGAAAGCCATAGGTGATAATTCTGCCGAATTGCTGGCTGCGCATCACGGGAATTGTTAATTTGAGAAAGTGAAATACCGAACTTAGATTACCGTCGATCATCTCATTCCATTCGTGATCCTCGTAATCTACTAACCTCTTCCGCTCAAAAATATACGGTCCAGCGTTGTTAATCAGGTAGTCGATTCGGCCAAAGCGTTCCATCGCTTGGGTGAAAATGTTGGTGATATCCTCTTTTTTCGTGACGTCACCTTGAACGAATTGAATGCATTCTAAATAAGGCTTCCATTCTTGTCTCAGCTCTTCAACGCGCGCTACGTCACTCCTATAATTCACCGTCACAGAGTAACCCATTTTCAAAAATTCCTCCGTTACTTTTCTGCCTAAACCCTTCGTTCCCGCTGTAATAATTGCATGTCTCACCTATCTCACCTGCCTTTCTGGGATAGAAATATGTCCATGGGTTCTGCCTGCGGGACAAAGGGACAGGTCCCTTGTCCCTGTAAAAATATGGTGGGACGAGGGACCTGTCCCCGTGACCCGTTGTGGGTTGAAGACGCCCGTGACCCACGATGAGTCGAGCCCAGCTCCCCCACGGCCCACTTGAACCTTATCGATTTAATAGTGTTAGGAATTCAAGGCGTGCGTCTGGGCGCTGCTCGAATAGGCCTCTGACTGCTGTTGTTGTGGTTTCAGAGTTTGTTTTTTTGATTCCACGCCCACACATGCACATGTGCTTCGCTTCGATAACCACCATGGTACCTTGTGGCTCAAGGATTTCTTCGATGGCGTCTGCGATTTGATTTGTCAGCGTTTCTTGTACCTGGAATCTTTTTGCATAGCCTTCTACCATTCTTCCAATCTTGGAAAGCCCGGTCACCTTTTTATCTGGGATGTAGCCAACATGCGCAACACCAAAAAATGGTGCAAAATGATGCTCACACATGGAGTGGAACTCAATATTTTTCACAATTACGAGCTCGCGGTGTGCAACATCAAATACCTTTTTAAGATGGTCTTTCGGATCTTCTTGATAGCCTTCGGTGTATTCGAGAAATGCTTTAAGTACCCGCTGCGGCGTTTCGATGAGCCCGTCACGTGTCGGGTCGTCCCCACAAATTTCGATTAACTCCTTTAGCGCATCCGTAACGTGTTGAGCTTGTTTGATTTTTTCTGGCTTCCCTTCAAATATACGAGGAAATTTTTCAATTATGTTTCTTTCAGCATCTATTAAAGACATGTGTCGAACCTCTTTTCGTCGATAAGCATTAATTAACCTAGTAGTTCTCCTTTCGGGCTGGATTTCCTTCCTACGAAAGGACTATTTGCTAGGCGGAGGGGTTGGTTAAAAGGAGTATCATTGGTTTTGGTGTGTGCTAGTGAATGAGACCGTTTGGATATTTTCATCTCAGAGACATTTCATTATCACAAAGGCCCAACTTTGTCTTTGAAAACCATCCTCAAAGACATACGACTCGAACTCCCTCTTTGTTTTGTCTTTGAGAGGCTGTCTCAGAGACATTTCCCATGAAGCACAGCTTCGTTTTGTCTGCGAGATCCACTCTCAGAGACAATTCCCGCTAAGTTCGACAGCTTTTTGTCTTCGAAAGCTAGTCTCAAAACCATTCCAACTAGCTACACACAAGTTTATCCCTGATAAAACTTTCACTACCCTCCCCAAATACACCCGCTCCGCCAACATTGGCACGAGGTTGTCAAACACATGCGTGTTCCCGCTCTTATCGACCGAATAACCGCCGTAATACGGACTATTCTTATCATCATTTCTGAACGCAATCATCCGACGGTAAATCTCCTCCGCTAACTCTTTTTCACCTATTTCCATACTGTACATGAGCAAAAATCCGTAAACCGACGGAGATTCATAGTTGACAGTCGGCTGAGCATTCCCCAATTTATACCGCCCGTAAACCACGCCCGCATCCGACATCTCCTTTTTTACAAACTCTAAAAATTCCTGGGATACAACCCCAAGCTTTGCCTGGTGATAGGCAGCCAGCGCCTGATCGACCATATGAACCTCCTCGGCGAAACGATAGCCTCGGGCCCCGTACGATTTCGGATAAAATCCTGCCTTTATAGGTGCCTCTCTTAAAATTCCAATCGTCCGTTGAGCCGTTTCCTCATCAAGCAGCCCCCGCTCCCGCATCGACTCTATCGCAACCGGGTCAATATAGGACAAACTTAACGTTTTCCCGCTATACCCATACTGAGAATCGTAATAATCAGTTAAAAATCCAACTTGGGGCTGGGTGTTCCAAGTCTCCCCGATTTTTACAGCTGTCGTTCCATAGTCGCCACCCCATTTTTTCTGCGCCTGAAACAAGGCTTCCATGATTCTCAAGTCATCAACCAGTGCATTTGTATAGACTTGACTTGTCCCTAATTCGTTGAGTTTCCAATAAATAAACCCATCTTCCTCCATAAAATAAGCAACCAAAGATTGATACGCTTTTTCAAACAGCTTTCGGTCGTCTGCCACAATTGCGTATTGCATCCAAAGTCCGAGCGACTCTGACAGCGCCTCTCTTCCTTTTGCGAGGTCGGTGTCAAACTCATCGTCTGGAAGGACGTAGGTTGCGATTGTTCCGTTTGGGTTCATCAGCCATTTTTCAACGAATGACTGGGTAGGCGATGGTGATTTATTATTCCAAAATAATAAAACGACGAAAAAAACGATGATTATGACAAGTAGCGCAACGATTGCTCTCACCCCTTTAACCCGAACTTTCACCTTTAACCTCTTCCTTCACAGTTTTTTGGGACGCGGGACCTGTCCCTGTGTCCCGCGATGGGCCGCCCGAAACCCCCGTTGAGCCACCCGCCACAGCGCCCGCCCCTGCGAATCGTTTTGTTTTGTACCATTTGACTTCTTGGCGGAGGAGGATTCTCTTTAGTTCCAAGAAGGTTGCGTAGGCGACGAGGAGAATCCAAAGCTGGGAGTAGGTGAAGTACATTAGGAAGACGGTGAAAAATGTTTTCGTATTGAGTTGGTCTTTTTCCATGCTGAGGGTGAGGATGCCCTCTGTTACGAACAGTAAAAATCCGAGTATCAACAGGGCATATGATACGTACCCAATCGATAGGTTCAAATCGATAAATAGATTCGTAACAAAAATGACGTGTGACACCATTACACCGCCGAAGAATAATAGATACGTAAAGAAAAAGTAAAACAGGTCGACTCCGACTTTTTTATTTTTCAGCTTGAAAAAGCGGAGCATGTATTTCGCGATCACGTACAGATTGCCGCGCGCCCAGCGTGTGCGTTGGCGCCACCAGACCCTTAACGTCTCAGGCTCCTGTTCCCAGGTGACAGCCTCCGGGAAAAAGCGGATGTAGTAGCCTAGGTTGTAGACTCGAAAACTGAGTTCCGTATCCTCCGACAAGGCTTTTTCATCCCAGCCGCCTAGCTCCTCGAGAATCGACCTTCTGATTGCAAAATTCGTCCCTGGTATCGTCGTCATTTTAAACCAATACCATCTTCCCGCTTGGGCGAGCCACTGAAATGTGAGCGTCTCGATGTTGATTAACCGGGTTAACAAGTTTTTCCCCGCATTGATAACGCGAAATTTCCCAACACTCGCACCAGCCTGAGAATCATTCATTAACGCAATCGCGTGCCAGTAAACCGCATCTGGCTCTGGCGTATTATCGGCATCATAGACACAAATAATGTCGCCAGTAGCTTGTGCAAAGCCGATGTTCAGTGCGGCCGACTTCCCTTTTCCACCAAAAGGTGGCTTTGTGTGAATGGCTTTTATAAAATGGTATTCTCGCGTGAACTCATCCACAATTTCTCCAGTTCGGTCACTTGAATTATCGTTGATTACAATCACTTCAAGCCGATCAAGCGGATAGCGCAAAGCGCACATCGACTCCAGTGTGTCACGGATGACGACCTCCTCATTGTGCGCCGGAATAAGGATGCTCACCCTTGGAAACGGGGTGCGATTTTTCTCCCATTCGCGCGCTTTCTTGCGATATCTGACCGAATGGAGGTAACCGCCCTGCATCAGGAACATGTGGTAAAACAACATCGACCAAATCAAAAAGAGGGAAATATACATAAATGTGTCAGCCATAATACTCCCTCCTCCATTTCCATCGTAAATATAGTCCATATAGTGTAAAAAGAACAACAGCAAACCCACCGGCTCCGACCAATACCCATGTTAAATGCTGCGAAAAGTATTTAATTCTGTAAAAAATATAGCTCGGGGATGATGCGAACAGACCTGTATAATTGATGTCCACTTTTATTTTTCCTTCACCAGACTCAATCGTGACATTCTCGGTGTGAACGGTATTGACCCGCTCCTTCAGGTCAATCCACTCGACATTCGGGATTTCTTCCAACTCTGCTAAAAGCTTTTGAAAGACCTCCACCTTAAGAAACGGATGGTAGAATCCAGCAACAAAGCCGTCACGCATAATCGAGTAGCGGTGCGCTTCCTTGATCATCGATTCAATCGCGTTCGGATCCTTCGGGTCAACAAAACCAATTGTTTCCGGCAACAAGGTCATACCGTGGAACATACTCGGCGTCGTTTCAGCCGGTGAGGTCCCCATCACTTCCCAGTTCTCGTCACTGAGCTGGACCTGACCGACGTATGTTGAAAAATGCTCCGACAAAACGTTGTACCCATTTTGCGACATCGTGTAGTGCGGCGCCTCAAACGCAAGTGGGAACAGCCCGTAATTCACAAGCTCCTCAATTCCACGCTGAATTTTTTCTTCTATATATTCCGTCTCGAATTCAAGCTGACTTTTTCGGAATGCCTCATATTCAGCATCAGTCGCAAAATCACGGCGCGTTTTTTTTATGACATCTTCACTTGCCTTATGGTAAATTGGCATATTGTTGTCGACATCCCAAAACTCAAAGCCCTCCCCCGTCTCACTTGCTTTGAATTGATGGGTGTAACCATGGAGCACAATGCTGCCACCGTTGTTTTGCATATATTTAAGCGCCTTTAATAGATTCGGCGAGTCTGAAAAATGGTACTCTTTTTCTGTATCCGGGTTGGTATAAACCGGAATGACCGCGACCATATAAGGAATCTGCTTTTCTTTTAAAATCTCTGCGATTTCCATAACCTTTTTTGGGTCAGCCATCGGGTGAATGTCCTCGAGTCGGATGTAACCCGGACGAATGTGAACATGCTCATCTTCAAAAACAGTGTGAAGCGCATCCCCAAGGAAAATCGCTTTTGTGTACTCAATAATTGGCGACGCATAGTAATAGGATTGATTTTTACCAAGAAACAACGGGTACTCATTTTCCACACCATGACTTGCTTTAACAAGCGTTTCGGCACCCTCCGCATTTACCTGCAGAATACTCTGCGGAAAAATGTTGATGGAGTCCGTTTCGTTCGTTACTTTCGAAACCGACACTTCTCTTTCGACTTTCATAAAAGAAAACCGGTCCACGAGTTGTTCAGAGTTGTGGCCGATGGCAACGAGGGTTCCGTTAAAATTAGTTAGTACATTTTTAAAATTGTCCGGCAGTGTTTCCTTGACTTGCCCGTGATAAAAGAGATGTGTGACGCCAGCTAGATCTTTGGGTTCGACCTCCTTTGTACTTTTAAACGTAATGTCATCTGTAAAATGCCCGACAAGCAGGTCCAGTACCCGCTGCTGATCCGTCATCTCCCCCGTCTGAGACGAAAACACCACCAACACCCGGTGGGACGAGGTGGCACCATTGGACGGAATTGTGCCCTCAGCCAGATGGGTCACGGGGACAGGTCCCTTGTCCCAGGCCTTGGCAAATGCCCAGTGGGACGAGGGACCTGTCCCTATGTCCCACAGGAGCAGTATGGCGAGTAATAGTGTAATGATTTTCATGTCGATTCACCTCTTTTTAGGGAGATAACTGCAACGAAAAGTGTAATCGCGGCCCCCATAAGCACCCAGAGTGTATTGTCACGAAACAAATGGAATAATTCGGCTAGGGATAGAGGAATCACCTTCTTGTCGACGAACGATTCACGGTCAATGTCCCAATCCATTTTGCCGTTTTCCGATTGTATCCAAATCCCCTCTGCTTTCACTGTGTTGTTCAACATTTTCAGGTCAATCCACTGGACGCCTGGTATTTTTTCAAATTCATCTAGGATTTCAATCAGTCCCCTTGCACCCAAGAACGGATGATAGAAGCCGCCAATGACGCCGTCCCGAACAGTTGTAAAATCATGAATACGCGACTTCATTTCCTGAATTGACTGCGGATCTTCATAGCGCACATAGCGAATCGTCTCAGGCAAAAGCTGCATGCCATGAAGATAGGTCGGTTTCGTGATATAAGGCGATTCGGTCATGATGCGCCAGTCCTTGTCTGTCAGCTGAAGCTGGCCGATGATCGTTGAAAAATGTTCAGACAGTAGTTTATACCCGTTTTGGCTCATTGCATAATGCGGCGCCTCGAATGCGAGTGGGTAAAGCTCATACTCAACAAGATCCTGGAGCCCCTGTTGGATCCGATTTTTGATGTATTTTTGTTCATTTTGAGTAATTGGCGAGTTTCGTGTTGTGTCCCAGAATTCGAAACCATCACCGGTTTTCGTATTTTCGTATTGGTCCGTGTACCCGTGAAGAATGATGCTGCCGCCATTGTCCTGCATGTATTTGAGCGCCGCGCGAACATCAGGCGCATCCTTAATGTGGTACTCTTCGTCCGTTTGCGGGTTGAGATAGACCGGAATGACTGACACCATATACGGAATGTCGCGTCGCTCTAGGATTCTCGCAATCTCCATTAACTGCTTCGAGTCTGAAGCCGGATTGACGTCCTCCAGTCTGAGATAAGCCTGAGTGGGCGCTTGGTGTTCCGTGTTGAAGACTTCATGCAAGGCCTCCGCTAAAAAATTGGAGATAGGCGGGAACAAATTATTTGTCGCGTAATAATATTTATTTTCCTTTTTGACTAGGAGTGGGTAGGATTCGTTGGCTTGCTTCGCTTCGATTAGAGTATCTGCGGTGGTTTCTATTTGGATGATATTCGTAGGGTCGACTTTAATCGTTTTATTTTCTTCAGGAAGATAGAGTTCCTCGGTGTACAACTCGATTTGGCTTGCTTTTATAAATGGAAAAATCGCTTGTTGCTGTTCGATATTGAGACCAATTGACATGACGGTTCCGTTGAATGCGGCCAAGATGTCAATAACCTTGGGTGGCAGTTGTTCCTGCGTTTGTCCGTAGTAAAAAAGATGGGTCACACCCTTCATATCCCCGGCTTCAACCTCGGTGCTACTTTTGAATGAGATGTCTTCTGTAAAGTGGCTTATCAGCATGTCCAGAAGGCGCTGATGCTCATCGACTTGGTTAGTTTGCGATGAAAAGATGACCAGCACTTTCGGATCTTTCGCTGCCGCTTTCGTTGTTGGTGCATAAATGAGCCCTATCATTAGGGCAATGCTCATGATGATTTTCCAATTAATGTAGGTTCGCTGACTCATATCGTTCCCTCACATTTAATGCGTCCTATCATGAGTACTCCGTCGGTATGGGCGTTGGACAAGCCTTCATGCTGTCCTCCCCTCCATTCCTCCCTCCCAGACGAAAATGGTCCTTTCGCTGAATGAAGAAATACTCATATAAGTAAAGCTATGAGCCTTTTTTCCAATTTAGTATCACAAATGAACAAGTTCTTAAAAAAGAATTTTCGGGTCACACCCTTGTGGTTCACAGGGACAGGTCCCTTGTCCCAAAAAAGGGGTACAACTGCACCCCCTAATTTCGACATAGTTCGAGCAAGCCACCTTACTTCTTCTACTACTTTTGTAGTATTTTGTTTGAAATGGTACTGTTTTCCATTCTTTTTCATTGCGGTGCCGATTGTTTTATGAGTAAAATTTTTTATGATATATGTCAAAAGTTAAATAAAATTAAAGATTTTTAGTTTTGGGGGGCTCTCTTTTTATGGTTTCAAATGAAGTAAAAAATGAGGAGCAAAGGAGGGATTCTCATTTAAGCCAGTTGGCTTCGGTTGGTCAAATTGCGGCAGGGATTGCCCATGAGGTGCGAAACCCATTGACAGCAGTGAAAGGATTTTTGCAACTTCTTCAGAAAGAGGAGGAGCATGCTTATCTCGATATTGCGCAGAGTGAACTCGAAAATGCGCTTGTTACCTTGAACAATTTGCTTCAGGTGTCCAAGCCTGATTTGGAGGACGAGGACGCGCAATCGATCCATCTTGCTACAGAGCTGGAATCCATTTTAAACCTATTTTTAGAAAAATTATATGAAATTGAGATTGTGACGGACTTCCAAAGTACAGATGCAACGATTGTCGGCAAGAAAAATCAGTTTAAGAAAGCCTTTTTTAACCTGATAAAAAATGCAATTGAATCCATTGAGGGATCGGGAAACATTTCGATTACACACCGTGCTGACGAAAAGGAAGTTATGGTGATCATTCAAGATTCGGGTATCGGTATCCCGAAAGAAAAAATGAATCTCCTCGGAACGCCATTTTTTTCAACAAAGGACGCCGGAACTGGGATGGGGCTTGCTCAGGTGTTCTCCGTGGTCTATCAGCATGGCGGTGATATTTCAGTCGAAAGCGAAGAAAATGTCGGAACAACTTTTACAATCAAACTACCAAGGCATCACAATACGATAAATCGGGGTGTACGAAAATTGGACGTTGTATACAAAGATTCAATTAAAGAGTTTTTCCTAGCAAACAAAGTATACTTTGAAGAAAAACTGCTTGAAGAAGCCACCAACGTGAAGGATAAAATCAAGGATATTCATAGAATCGGAAATATCAATCTTCTCGAGAACGCTCATAAACTCGTACTCTATATCGTCGAAGAGCGAGAGCATGAATTGATTACCTTCGCAAAACAAGAAGGTATCGCCTGGGCAAAAAATTCGCTGACAGTCGCGTTTAAACTTGAGTGGGTCCAAGCCATTCGCCGCACGCTTTGGGACTTTCTATACAATTATGATTTACTATCCAATACTGAAACCAGTCGTGACGACTTCTTCTCACTTGAAAAAAGGATAAATGTTCAGCTGGACTATTTCTTTACACACTTTTTCATCAGCTATTCGAGGTTCAAGGACGAACTACTTGAGTCGCAGAGACAGCTTGTTGAAAATCTGTCTGTGCCGATCATCCCAATTAATCAAGATACGCATATCATCCCGCTAATTGGAGGAATTGATAAAATTCGTATCTTGACAATTGAGGATAAAATTTTAGCTAGCATTGAAAATGAACATATTCGTACGCTAATTATGGATCTATCCGGTGTTGCGTTCATGGAGGATGAAGTGATTTTTCGCTTTATGAAGCTGATTGAGGGCGTTAAAATGATGGGTTGTCAAACGGTCCTCACCGGCATCCGTGCCGAAATCGTGAAGAAGATGATTGCATTGGACGTCAGTATTTCGGATATCGCGGATTCAAAAGGAACGCTGCAGCTGGCATTGAATGATTACTTATATACAGGGGTTACTGCGGAGTAGGTTTTTCTTAGTTTGTCCCTGGGACGAGGGACCTGTCCCTCCGACCCACCACCTCAGCCCCCACTTAAAAAGGCCTTCAGAACATTTTTCTGAAGGCCTCGATTATTTTAGGACTTAGTATTTTCTATGATCATGGCAATTCCTTGGCCCCCGCCGATGCAGAGGCTGACTACTGCGTATCTTTGGCCCCGGCGTCTTAGTTCATACGCTGCTGATAGCAGAATTCGTGCGCCACTTGCACCGACTGGGTGTCCAAGTGCAACAGCACCACCATTGACGTTTGTTTTCTCTCGATCCAGTCCAAGTTCTTTTTCGACTGACAGGTATTGGGCAGCAAAGGCTTCGTTTACTTCCACCAAATCCAGATCAGCTAGAGTAAGTCCCGCACGCTCCAGTGCTTTTTTAATTGCTGGAACCGGTCCGATTCCCATGATAGTTGGGTCAACCCCCGCTACACCCCACGAAATGACTTTCGCAAGAGGTTTGAGTCCATTTTCTCGAACGGCTTTTTCACCTGCAACAACCACTGATGCAGCGCCATCATTAATGCCAGATGCATTCGCCGCGGTAACTGTTCCGTCCGATATGAATGATGGGCGCAGTTTGCTCATCGACTCCAAATTCACGTTAGGCTTGATGTGTTCATCTTTATCTATAAGAATACTACCTTTTCTCGTTTTCACCTCGACCGCGACAATTTCTTCCGCAAATGTTCCGTTCTCGGCTGCTCTGGATGCCCTCAGGTTTGATTCGATCGCAAATTTGTCTTGTTCTTCACGAGAAATGGAATACTGTTCTGCTAGTTTTTCAGCCGTCATCCCCATACCTTTTCCTGTGTATTGGTCGGTCAGGGTTGTTAGCAGCATGTCTTCAAACTGAAGATTGCCCATTTTTGACCCGCCAAATCGTTGTTTGAAATTCGCATACGGAGATTGGGACATGTTCTCTGTTCCCCCTGCCAGCACAATGTTGGCGTCACCTACTAAAATATGATGAGCGGCGGAAACCACTGATTGCAGACCAGACCCACAAAGGCGGTTGACCATAAACGCAGGGACTTCCTGAGGAACGCCACTATGTAGTGCGATGTGCCGAGCCAGGTAGGATGCATTTTTTTCCGTATGAATCACGTTTCCGTAAATCACGTGATCAATTTGCGCCGGGTCGACCTTAGACCGCTTCATAGCCTCAACTGCTGTCGCGCGTCCTAATTCGGTTGCCCCTGTTCCAGCAAACGATCCTCCAAAACTAGTAAACGCAGTACGAGCTCCATCAATAATAAAAATTGGTTCCATGACAATACCTCCTTTTATCACTAGTTTACCATGATACCAATCATATGTAATGAATATTCTGACTAATATATATTTGGAAAGAGGCGTACATTGCTGCACACCCAATCTTAGACTCATTCAGTTGTCTTATGTCGAATCGTGGTTGCAATTCTGTCGATTCATGGTTGCTATATTTTTGTCGAATTCTGGCTGCTCTAATCAGGGGAAGAAATATGAAAATATGAGAACTATGTATTGAAAATGAAACGCTGGGATTATGATATGTGTTTTTATGAAAGTAGGGTCACTGCGTTTCAGCACAGCAGTTGTAGGTCTTAAGTAGGATTTCTGTTTTTATAATAATCGAAAATTCGACAAAATATCTGTGAACTTGATCACATCTTTCAACATTTTTTGCAATTTTTTTAAGTTTTTTTCATTTTGATTTATTCAAACGTGAAGTTTCGCTAGACCATACGTTACATACGACACCCTTCCTATCCCCTCGTACGTGAAGTTTACCATTTGGACTGCCCACCTTGTAACCTAGTAAATTGGTGTTACCGGCGGAATAAGTGAGGAACGCGTTCTTTAAAAGGACCATATTACATGGAATTTGAGGAATTAGCAGAACAGTATAAACCATTAATTTTTCAGGTGATAAAAAGCTTGCGCTTGTACGGAGACAAGGAAACATTTTTTCAGATTGGCTTGATTGGACTTTGGGAGGCGTCGACCCGCTTTAACCCTGGGAAAGGTGTTGAGTTTTCGACATTTGCCTTTTCAACCATTCGAGGGAAACTCCTGGATCATTTAAAAAAGGAAGTTCGATATCAGGAGCATTGCCAGCCTTCAGGGGAACAGATTTTTATGAATTTTGCAGATAGTTCAGAGGGTTTTCAAATGGATTTGATCGAGATGTACGGGGAAAAATTAACGAAAAATCAGGTGAAGTGGGTTCAAGGGCGGATTATTGAGGATAAAAGTTATAAGGAAATTGCGATTGAACATGGGGTTACGGTGGAATCGGTGAAGTCGTGGGGGAAACAAGCTGTTAAAAAGTTGCGTGAAATTATTATTTTAGAATAGTAATCTCAGAGGTGTTTTTCCCAAACAAACATTTGATTGAATTGCGGTTTTGTGTTCATACAAATGTTTGTTTGAATTTTACATTAGTCAGTTTGCAAGATTGCTAGTTCAAACAAACATTTAATTGAATTTAAACAAGCGCTTGTTTGAGTTTTAGGCTCATTTTTCGAGGATAATGAATGATTAGGATTGTGGCAATGGGCAACAATGTATGGTGAGGTGAGAACATGATTAAGAGGTTGCTGATTCTCGCAATCATTGTGGAACTTGGCGTGTTTTGGGTTGTGATTCAGGAAAAGGAAACGGTCCAAGTCCAAGTCCAAGCGACAAAATTGCCGCAGCGCGAGCTTCATTTGGATATGAAAAAGGTCCCTGCTTCTGAACCGGATCCTGCGGTTGAAACAGCGGCGACGACTGACCCTTTGGCGGTAATAAAAGACAAATATACGGTTGAATTTGAGAGTCTAGAGAAGGAAACAAAAAAGAAAGCGAAGGAATTGCTGGCTCAGGCCAAGGCAGACTTTATTGAGGAATCGACTGATGGAATCGCCGCATTGCAGGTCATGAGCAGCTATTATAACGAGTTCAAGACACTGGAAAAAGATACCGATGTGGCGTTCGAGAAGATCTATTCAGAGCTCGAGGCCGAACTAGTGGCAGGCGGCTATTCGAAGGACGAGGCCACCCCATTCCGGGATGAGTACGAGGAAAAGAAGAAGAAAATGCTGAAAAAAGCACTTGAGGTTCAGGGGAGTTATGAGTGAGGAAGAAAAAAGATTAGGTGCTGCTAACACCTAATCAACACAATTATATGCCGCAAGTGAGCCCTTTGCCCACGAACATAGAAGTGATACCAAAAAGAAGTAACTACCTAAATCCTAGGCGTGAATAGGCGGTTACTTCTTTTTGTTTTCAACACATTATTCGTTTTTTTCGCTACTAATGCCACCTCAACAAGTTGAATTAAGTGGTTATTATGATTATAATAAAGATATAATAAAAAAGATCAGGTGCACCAACACCTGATCAACACAATTACATGCCGCAAAGTGAGCGGCTAACCAATGTCTTGAGAACTACAAAAATGAAGTAATCACCCAAAATCCTTTGGACTAGGTGGGGCGGTTACTTCTTTTTGTTTGCAACGAACAACATTACTACAATTGTGATGACCCCTAGCAAAACTAAATTAGCTTGCATTGCCACGGACATTGCCTCGTATGTCGTCATTTTTACCACCTCCCTTCAACCAGGAAGTGGCTAACCGCCCACCCGCTTTATGTAACTGCAACTCTATTTTAACATTTCAGATAATAGATTACTAGTAAAAATAGAACGTTTGTTCCTATTTTGTTCTCCCTTCAAAAATAATATTTTTGCGCGATAACAGTTACAAGATGTGGTAGAATTATAAAAAAAATTAAAAAGGAGCTACCCTACCTTGAACTTATTTGACAAGTTAGTTTCAACTTATGATCTATCATTAGATAAAAACGGCGTAAATGGAGAGCGTTTGGCGTCTCGCCTGTCTGCTCTTTCAGAAATTGGGTTAACCGGAGACAACGGTTCACACCGAACTGGATTCTCCCCTGAGGAAAAGGCAGCAAAAGATTTGGTGAAACAATGGATGGAGGAAGCAGGTCTCGTTGTAACTGAAGACGGAGCTGGAAATGTTTTCGGCCGAATCGATGGCAAAAACCCAAATCTACCAGCAATTATGTCTGGTTCCCATGTTGATAGTGTTCCGAACGGTGGACATTTCGATGGTCCACTTGGTGTGCTTGCGGCGCTCGAGGTTGCTAGTGCATGGAAACAAACGGGATTTGTGCCGGAACGCCCATTTGAAGTGGTTATTTTTACAGATGAAGAAGGCGCCCGTTTTAACGGAGGTTTTAGCGGAAGTGCAGCCATGATTGGGGAAGTAACAAGGGAAGAATACATTAAGAAGACCGACTTCAATGGCGACTCTTTTACAACCGTTTTAGAGAATATTGGACTTCCGGTAGACGGATATTTTAATTCCAAAAGAGATCTGTCCAAACTTGAGGCGTTCGTAGAGTTACATATCGAGCAAGGAAAAAGATTAGAGAAGGCTGGTGTGCCAGTTGGAATTGTGACTGGGATCGCTGGGCCATGTTGGTTACGAATGACATTTTCGGGACTTGCTGGGCATGCGGGTAACACGCCAATGAATGACCGAAAGGATGCATTGGTTGCAGCGAGCCAGTTCATTCATGAGGTCCAATCTCTTCCTAGCCAGGTAAGTTCATCAGCGGTTGCAACCGTTGGTAAAGTCGACGTTCTTCCAAACGGCGCAAATGTCATACCAGGTGAAGTTCGCCTAACAGTGGACATTCGTGATATCAAAAAGGAAACACGAGACCAACTTATTGAAATGGTGATTGAAAAAGCACAAACAATTTCTCAGGCACATGGAATTGAACTTCAATATGAAGAAACTTTCCGTGAAGCACCGGTTCCAATCAGCGAAGACATGCAGAAAAAGCTTGAAAAGTCCGTTGTTGCTCAAGGAATCGAACCGGTCTATTTACCAAGCGGTGCCGGCCACGACGCGATGATTGTTGGACACGTATTGCCGGTAGCGATGATTTTCGCTCAGAGCAAAGACGGCGTTAGCCACAACCCAGCTGAGTGGACTTCTTTAAACGACTGCGTTCAGTCAGTACATGTGTTGAAGGATTTTGTGGAGAATTACGATAATTGATTTGGGACAGTGGGACAGGTACACTGTCCCACTTTTTTTCGGTGAACCACAGGTACGGTTCTCTTGGTTTTATGGACCAGGAGAACCGTACCCATGGTCCCCTCTTTTTCCAACTCCCACCATTTACAAATTTCGCATGCCGTAATAGAATAGGTACATACCATTTTGAATATCGGCATTCACTCATATAATCACGGGGATATGGCCCGTAAGTTTCTACCAGCGCACCGTAAATACGCTGACTATGAGTGAGCAATGGGAATGCATTTATGCTTATTCCACTTTCCTTCGTTGAAAGCCTGAAGGTCATTGACTCACTCATATTTGAGGAGTGCAATGATGTTCAGGCTTTTTTATTTTAAAGGAGGAAACTTGCTTGGAACTTTTACAGCAGAAAATTATCAACGAAGGTAGAGTCCTTTCTGACCACGTCCTGAAGGTCGACGCCTTTTTAAATCATCAAATAGATCCCGTGTTAATGGTGGAAATCGGGAAAGAATTTGCGCAACGATTCCAACATGACCAAATCACCAAGGTTTTAACAATCGAGTCTTCTGGGATTGCACCTGGAATGATGGCCGCTCTTGAACTTGGGGTACCTGTGATTTTTGCTCGAAAAAGAAAATCTCTTACTCTCGTAAACGACCTACTCACAGCGTCCGTTCATTCTTTTACGAAAAATGAAACCAATGAAATTTCCGTTTCTCAGAAATTCCTTGAACCAACTGACAATGTGCTCATCATCGACGACTTTTTAGCAAACGGGCAAGCTGCTCTAGGTCTCACTGAGATCGTTGAAAAAGCTGGCGCTAAAACGTCTGGAATTGGAATTGTGATCGAAAAATCCTTCCAAGATGGTGGAAAATTGCTTCGCGACAAAGGATTCAAAGTTGAATCACTTGCTCGAATCCAATCACTTCAGGGTGGAACAGTTACATTTTTAGAGAAAATGGAGGTTGGTCGCTAATGAAGGGGAACTTATTTAAAACAGCATCTCTCGGAATTCAGCATGTACTTGCGATGTATGCAGGTGCCGTGGTTGTGCCACTTATTGTCGGAGGCGCCATCGGGTTAACTAGTGAGCAGCTAACGTACCTCGTTGCAATCGACCTTTTAATGTGTGGAATTGCAACCCTGTTACAAGTATGGAAAAATAAATACTTTGGAATCGGGCTACCTGTTATGCTCGGCTGTACCTTCACAGCGGTCGGACCAATGATTGCAATCGGAGGAGAATACGGTATATCCGCTATTTACGGTTCAATTTTAGTTGGCGGAGTTTTCCTCGTCCTGGTTTCAACGATATTTGGTAAGTTGATAAAGTATTTCCCTCCAGTTGTAACAGGATCAGTTGTTACCATCATTGGTATCACGCTTATTCCTGTTGCAATGAATGACATGGCAGGCGGGCAAGGCAGTGCGGATTTCGGTTCGCTTCAAAACCTTGCACTATCATTTGGAACGCTCATTTTTATCTTAGTGTTGTATCGTTTTGCAAAAGGGTTTATGCGTCAAATCGCCATTTTACTTGGATTAATTATTGGTACTATCGTATCTTATTTCTTAGGTCGAGTAGATTTTTCGGCCGTAACAGATGCCAATTGGTTGCACATGCCAGAACCGTTTTACTTTGGTATGCCAACATTCGAACCATCCGCAATCATCACGATGATTCTCGTATTACTCGTGGGACTTGTTGAAGCATCAGGCGTGTACTTCGCACTTGGTGATATCACTGGTAAAAAGTTAACGGAAAAAGAATTGTCGAACGGCTATCGTGCAGAAGGAATCGCGACTATTTTAGGTGGGATTTTCAACGCATTTCCATATACAACATACTCACAGAACGTTGGACTTATTCAACTTTCAGGCGTAAAAAAGAACACCGTGATCTACGCAGCTGGCGCATTTTTAATCATCCTTGGATTCATTCCAAAAGTCAGTGCATTTACAACCGTCATCCCAACACCAGTTCTCGGCGGTGCAATGCTTGCGATGTTTGGTATGGTAATCTCAGCTGGAATCAAAATGCTAAGCAAAGTTGATTTTTCATCACAAGAAAACCTATTAATCATGGCATGTTCAATCGGTATGGGCCTTGGTATTACAACCGTCCCTACCCTATTTGCAAATCTACCTGAAGGCGTCCAAATCCTAACAAGCAACGGAATTGTCATCGGAAGCCTAACAGCCATTTTCATGAACCTAATCTTCATGAAAAAACCGGCCAAACAAACAGTCCAAGTCCTAGAAGGCCAAAAAGCATCGTAGGCAGGACATTGGGACACAGGGACAGGTCCCTTGTCCCACCATTTCCACTGGGTCAAGGGACCTGTTCCTCTGACCCCGAAGGAAAGCCAACTTTATGGCTTTCCTTTTTTATTTTCATGTTGCCTTAACTGCATTTACAGATATTCCAGTCAATTATCTCCTCAACAATTCAATTCCCATCCAGATTTTCCAGATAACAAAGGCACCAACGAAAGTGAGAATACTTAGGACGATACCAAGTGCCAATCCTCTTCCATATAACGCTTCGTATGCACCTCCAAAGAGGACGATTAGACTAATCATGATTGTGAACACACCCTATGCCTTCGAAAACAACCTCGTTTTTAGAATGAGGATTCCTACTTGAATGAGCCATATGCTTAAACAGATATTGGATAATACGGATATGACGAGGCCAAGTTCGATCATTGGATGGATAGTCGCGAGGGCTTCTTGAATGTTTTTGTCTTCGTTTGCGAGATCATGGAGGGCCGCGGCGGGCAGGAGCATGTAAAATGTGTAGGAAAACAAATGGAAGTATGCGAACCTTGTGACATTTGAACTCATTTCCGGATAGCCTTCGCGGAGGCGCATGTCAATCGCTTCGACCGTCCAGAATAATAAAATGATAGCGAATGCCCCGAGTAATAATAATGCCCAGTTTAGAACAGGATAGGCCGCAAGCGATTGTACCGTTTGCTCATATACATCTTTTCCCTCAACGTTTTTCATTGCAACTGCCTGTGTTAAAACCATCACAAGAACAAGAACCAACGCAGACACAATCGCACAAACTCCACCAAACCGTTGACGTGACATCCATAAATCCCCCCTACTTTTTTACTACTTTATTCGCTAAGAAACCAGAACATTCTCCCGACTTTGCCGGGACCTGTCCCTTCGACCCACCGGACTCACTGGGATCATTGTCCACAAAAAAAACGGTGAATCCCCAAACAGGATTCAGCCGTCTTAGTTTATTTTCCACAGCATTTTTTATATTTTTTTCCGCTACCGCATGGGCATGGATCGTTTCTGCCTACTTTATTTTCGTTTTGAACTGGAGCTAATTGAATCGCTGGACCCTCTTTTGCCATTTCATTTTTCTTCCACTCGAGTAAGTCAGGGTGCTTTTCGCCAAGAATCGTGTAAAAGCTGTAGGCGACGTGCTCAATTTCCACTAATGAAAAATCATATTTGTACTCCATATGGGCGTTCATTTCTGGAAGTGCCTCTTTTGAAAAATGGAAGCTTAGCGCTTCAATGATGGGCTCTTGTACATCCAATTCGTCGGTTTCACGATAGGCCTTTTTTAATTCCTGAAGCGCTAGATCGGTTTTGATATTTCCTAAAATGGAGGCTGCATATATAACAGACTCTGGCTTTCTTACATAAGGAGCAACCGCTTTTACTACTTGATCTGAGCCAAATTGGACTAACGCTGCATTAACTTCCTCCAATAAGGCGTCATCATCCCTTGTTAAGAAACTTGCAAATAGAGGGATGTATTTTTCTATTTTTAGTAGTCCGGCCATATAGACATTCATGATCCCATTTTCAGAAAACCACTCTTCGTTGGCTTCCTCTGCGAGAACAATATCAATTTCATTCTCAGTTATCCAACCGTTTTTTACAATACACTCAGATAGCTTTTTCGCGATTGGGTAATAGTCATATTCAGGGGAAAGGGATCGATCAATCTTATGTAATACCTCGCCGTACATGGAATAAACGTCTTCTTCCTCTCCATGTTCGATAACCTCATAAATTTCCCAAACTTGTTTCGGGATATATTTTTCAAGTTGTTTTTTATACTTTAAAGCAAGTGGAGCATCAATATTATTTAGTAACCCCAACGCCAGATGACGGTCGCTCTGGTTCATAGTTGAAATATTATCAATTAGAATTGTTAGCGCTTCTTCATTGATTTTTTGTTTATCGAGATACATTAATATGTCAATCTGCTTCGCTTCATTTCTAAATGCTTCCCTCAGTAACTCAACTGTCCAGTCTTCTGGAACGTTTGGATATTCATGTAGCGCATGTAAGACTGTTTTTTGTACCAAGATATCATCTGAAAGCAGGTGTGGCTTAATTTTTTCTAAAAATGTCATAAGAGTGTATCCTTTCGCTATATATTAATGCATTCGATATATGTAAGCATCGTCTATATAAATGTTGTTTATTGTTTTACTAGAAAATCTAATATCAGCAATTTGTGTTGGTGATGTTTGAATCACAGTACGTAAAGAACTTATTAAAGGATGGATTGGACTCCAAGCGGAGATATCTATTAAATTTATACTTATTGTATCCTTGTTTTCATTTATAATCTTATTAATGTGCTCGTAGGCTTTACGAGCTCCTTCTGTTTCTACTACATCAGATGCAATAACAAACCTCCAATATTCTCCATCAGATTCATAGAGCCAGAATGCAGCATGCACATCAAAATTAGCATTATCTAGTTCCTTTATTAATATCTTACCCTCATTAATATCTTTTTCTACCAAAAACGTTTTAACCACTGCAATACCCCCTCGTTCGGATCTGACAAAGCAAAGAATAATACCGATACAGTCTAAAATTAGTTAGTTTCAGGGACAGCTTTACTTTGAGAGTTATGGTGGGACGAGGGACCTGTCCCTTTGTCCCAAAAAGGGCCGTTCCAAAATGTGGAACAGCCCTGGTTTGTGTACTTTTATTCGAATAAAGGACTAACAGCTCTTTCGTTGTGGATGCGGTCAATTGCATTCACTAGTAATGGTGCCACTGAGATTGTAGTGATTTTGTCGATTTGTTTTTCTTCAGGTAATTGAATTGTGTTTGTGATTACCAGTTCTTGTATTGGTGAAGATTCAATTCTTTCAATCGCTGGACCGGATAGGACTGGGTGCGTACAACATGCGTATACACCTTTTGCTCCCATTTCCTTTAATGCTTTCGCAGCTAGGGTTATGGTTCCAGCTGTATCAATCAGGTCGTCAATGATGATAGCATTTTTACCTTCAATGTTACCAACGATGTTCATAATCTGTGCTACATTTGGCTTCGGACGACGCTTGTCGATAAATGCAATTGGTACATTTAGTTGGCTCGCTAATTTTCTTGCTCGAACAACTCCACCTTGGTCAGGCGCAACGATGACAACATCTTCGAGCCCTTTTTCAGCGAAATATTTCGCTAGAAGAGGTACGCCAAGTAATTGATCAACAGGAATATCGAAAAATCCTTGGATTTGTGGTGCGTGCAGGTCCATGGTTACAACCCTAGTTGCTCCCGCTTTTTCCAGTAAATTTGCAACAAGCTTAGCAGTGATAGGTTCGCGTGAGCGCGCTTTACGGTCCTGTCTCGCATAGCCATAGTACGGGATGACAAGATTGATGTTTTTTGCGGAAGCTCGTTTTAACGCATCAATCATAATTAGTAATTCCATAATATGTTCATTTGCAGGCTGTGAAGTTGACTGTACTAAATAGACCTCGCTACCTCGAACACTTTCTTCTATATTTATTTGGATTTCTCCATCGCTAAAACGTGTAACTGAACACTTTCCTAATTCGCACCCTAATAACGACGCCATTTCCTCTGCCAGTTTAGGATTCGAATTTAACGTAAACATTTTAAAACATTGATTCAATTGGTAAGCCACTGTTAGTCCTCCATGCAAAAAATATTCTATATATAATATAACCTAAATTTACACTCTTACCTAGTGTCGAATCACAATTTTCGACAAAAATCTATATAAAAACGTTAAAAAGGGCACCACACACGTGATGCCCTTCCTAATCAAACACACCTTGGCCTATTTGCGCCCGATTTTTAGGCCCACAGGAAGTGGGGCATAAAGACATTGCCACAGGAAGTGGCGTATTGAGTCTTTGATCTTACTGCTCGAAAAATTTCCTTTAATAAATCGTGGCATCCCCTAGCAACTAAAATTTGTCAATTTTGTACAATAACTACTAAATGTGACAGTGGTGTTTGTCAATCATTTCAGTCGTCCTTTTAAATTTTTGATAGGGGTTCTCTACCTTGAAGTACATTAATTATATTATCTGCTACCAAATGCGCCATATTTGTTCTCGTTTTCACACTCGCGCTACCAATATGTGGTAGAGTTACTACATTAGGTAAAGTAAGTAAAGGATGATCAAGAGGCACAGGTTCCTCTTCAAATACATCTAATCCCGCAGCCCATATTTGATTGTTCTTAAGGGCATGATATAAAGCAGTCTCATCAACAATACCGCCTCTAGCACTATTGATTAAAATTGCTTCTTTCTTCATGAGAGAAAGCTCCTCTTCTCCAATTAAATGATGAACCTCCGGACTATAAGGAAGTAGAAGACATACAAAATCAGATTTTTTTAATAGGGTGTCTAAATCTACGTATTTAATTCCTAAGTTTTTTTCTGTTTCTAGTTTACGTGAACGATTATAATAAATGACTTCCATATTGAAGCCCTTCGCCCTCTTAACTAGAGCCTCTCCTATCCGACCCATTCCTATAATTCCAATTGTAGCCCCATAAATATCTTGGCCCGTCAGTTCCATAGGTGACCAAGCCCCCCACTCACCTCTACGCAAGAAATCTGATGCCTCAATAACCCGTCTTGCCGTCGCCATTAACAGAGCAAATGTTAAATCGGCCGTTGTTTCTGTTAGTACACCAGGAGTATTTGTAACAATAATTCCACGACTTGTTGCTTCCTTCACATCAATATTGTTGTAGCCAACAGCTAAATTGCTAACAACTTTTAAATTGGGAGCATGATCAAAAACCTCTTTATCAATTGTGTCTGTTAATAGACAATAGAGACCATCTACATTTTCAACTTCCTTTAACAAAACCTCACGCGGTACAGGTATTGTCTCCTCATGCCACATTTTTACGTCAAAATGCATCGCAAGTTTTTCATAAATCTCCTTTGGCATCTTCCTCGTAATATAAACAGTCTTTTTCATCTATTCACCCCTCTCCAACCTCTGTGCCACACTACTCACAAAGAATTGCTTTAATGACGGATATAATTCACAAAACACTTCATATAAATGTTTGTATTGGGCAACCTCACTTGTCTTCGGTTCTACAACATTGATCGTTTTGTTATCAATTACTTGTGCTGCTTCTTCTAAGGATGGAAAATAACCAATAGCTGTTCCTGCAAGTAAACAGGCTCCTAACACACCAGTTTCAGATATATCCTTAATCTCAATGTTCTTATTTAAGACGTTTGCTTTAATTTGTGCCCATTCCTTGTTCTTTGAACCACCACCGATTGATTGAAATCGATCAAACTGGAGGTTATAATTTGTTTCTATAATTTCATAAATCTGCTTTAACCCAAAGGCACAGCCTTCTAAAATAGCACGGAACATATCTGCTTTGGATGTATTCAAATGGATTCCTACAAAAACACCCCTTGCATTCGGATCCCATATTGGCGATCTTTCACCCTGCATATACGGCAGGAAATATACGCCATTTGAACCTATAGAGGATTGATTATACAATTCTCCATATATTTCTTTTGTATGCCCTTCTGTTTTTAGGAAATTGTCATAGAACCACTGAATCGATGCCCCAGGAAAAGACATAGCTCCGTGAGAAAGCCATTGGTGTTTGTTGACATGACACCGATTTAGGAATCGCTTATCCAATTTATCAGGTAGATCTGTACATACCGTTAGGACATTTGATGTACCAACAGATTCAAACATTTCATTGGGTTTAATGCTTAAAGCAACAGTTGAGCACGCAGTATCTGCAGCGCCCGATATAACAGGTATATTTTTCGAAGACAATTCAGGTATTTTAACATTTCCAACTACAGATCTTGGATCCACTACTTTAGGCAGTTTCTTCTCATCGACCCCTACTTTTTCATAAATCTCCTTTGACCACTCATAGTTCACGACATCGTAAATTCCTGAATACGAACTTTGAGTCCAGTCCATCACAAATTCCCCTGTTAGCTTGTGCAAAATAAAAGTGGATAAATTTCCCCATTTATACGTTTTTTCATAGTCCTTAGGAAAGTGATTTTTAAACCAAAGGTAGGTTGTCACCGTATACATCCCTGGCTCTAGTCGATTTTTCGTGATTATGTCCAAGTTGTCCACACCGACTACATTTTTAATCCAATCAGATTCCTCTTTACTCCTCTGGTCTAGGTATATAATTCCCTGATATAGAGGCTTGCCATCTTTATTTAAAAACACTGATGAATTGCAAAAGGTAGATAGCGAGATTGCATCAACGCTTCCACCTTTCTCTACTTCATTACATACTTTTAATAGCAATGATTTGGTTTTATCCCAAATATCTTCAAGGTCAATTTCTATCCAAGTCTTTTTAGGATAAAGAAGGGAGTATGGTTGGTACTCAAGGTACCCCAATACTCCTTCTTGATTCATTGCGCCTACTTTAATACCACTTGTTCCGATATCAATCCCAATAACGTGAGACATAATCTATCACACCTATTTGTATTATACGTTTGCTGGTTGATTAATTAACTCATTATACAATTCTACTGTTTCATTTACAGTTCCACCATGATGGATAATGTTTTTAAACGCTTTTACAACTGCTGTCGGATTTGGGTTATTCCAAACGATTCGACCGAATGTAATACCCGTACCTCCAGCATCAATTACATCGTATACCATTTGGAAATAGTCTTCAATGTTATTTCCATTGTCTCCACCCGCAACTACAACTTTACCAGGTGTTGATTCAACTACTTTTCTGAATGTATCAGGATTACCTGTATACTTTGTTTTTACAATATCAACACCTAATTCAGCACCTGCACGCACCGCATATGCAACATGCTTCCAATCATTCTTTTCGTGATCAGGTATTTGGTTTCCTCTTGGATAGATATGCGCAATCATTGGAACTCCAAGGGCAGCAGCCTGACCTGAAACGATTCCTAGGTTACGAAGTTGTTCAGGTTGATCATCTCCTCCAACAATACAACCCATTGAAACAGCATCTGCTCCTAAACGAACAGCTTCATCCACTTCTGTAACCCAAGCATCATAATTTGGCTGCCATGGTGAAAAAGTAGAGAGTTTTAAGATAAGACCTGTTTTTCCAACGTGTGGACGATAGCTCATATCCGCAATCCCTTTATGCATTGTCATTGCATCTGGGCCACCTGCAACAATTTCACTAACCTTACGATTGATTGGCATTAATTCATCGAAAATACCTCTTGCCATCGCTTGATCAACTGCAACAGCTAATAGTTTTCCAGTCTCTTGATTTAATAATCTACTCATCCGAACTTCTTTACCTAATAATGCCATAATAAAACACTCCTTAGTTTTTTAATATTTGTTATTTTATAGTTACCTTAAAGGGAATCACACACACACTTTTCAAGATCCTTAACTACTTTCTTCATTTAAACTATCCAAACTTGGAGATTGCGAATCTTATAACGTAATAACCGATTTCATTCCATTGCCATTTCTAACATCTAAAATAGCCTGTTCGATGGTATCTAATGTATAACCAGTTGTCGTTAGTACTTCCGTATTAATTTTACCTGTGGCAATCAATGCTAAGGATTTATGATAATCTGCACGTGTTAATGCAGAGGTTCCATTGACTGTAATTTCATTATAGTGAATGATGTTAGGATCAATTTCAGATAAAACTCCTTTTGTAAATCCAGCAAACAAATTCAAAGTTCCGCCTTTTTTCAGAAGGTTTGCGCAGGATTTTACTAAGAAAGGTACTCCAATTGCCATGAGAACAACATCCGCACCAAGGCCGTCTGTTAGATTTAATACAAGGTCCTCTAGAGATTCTTCATTTGGATTTACTGCAAAATCTGCACCGGCTTTAATAGCTTTTTCACGACGGTGTTCAATTGGTTCGCTTAGTATAACTGATTTCGCACCTGCAATTTTTGCTAATTGCACATGCATTAGTCCAATTGGGCCTCCTCCAACAACAACGACAACATCACCCATTTTCACATTGGCTTTTCGTTGGCCATTGATACAGCACGCTAAAGGTTCAGTTACTACCGCTTGCTCAAATGAAATATGATCAGGAATCTTAACGATGTTTCCAGCTTCTACTGCAGCACTTGGGATTCGTACATATTCAGCGAAACCTCCGTCGTACTCATACCCGATAGCAGTACGGTTTGCACATACATTTTCTCTGCCATTTTGGCAATAGTAGCATTTACGACAAGGGATAACAGGCATTACACCAACTCGGTCACCAGTGAAGAAATCTTTCACCGCGGATCCAACTTCTTCAATTGTTCCTACAAGCTCATGACCAATAATGGAAGGAGTACGTACTCCCTTTGTTTTCTTTCCTTCAAAGATTCTTACGTCTGTTCCACAAACCGCACTTGCATTAACCTTTAAAAGAATTTCATGCTCGTTAATTTGTGGCTTTTGTACTTCCTCTAATTGTAATTTGTTTGGTCCATGAAAAACTGCTGCTTTCATCTCAAACCACACTCCCATTTCGTCTTAGTATATAGTATACAACATTTGGTGGAGATTTCCTTCATACTTTTTATAAAAATTAAGGAGAATATTTTCTCCTTAATTTCAAACTAGTTATTATAAATCAAACCAACTAATCGGCACTGTAATTAACTGAGGTACAAAAATAAACAACAGTAATGCAGCAAAAGTTACAACTAACCATGGTAAGGTTGCTTTACTTAAGGTTTCTATCTTCATCCCTGTAATATTAGAGGTAGCGTATAGACATACTCCAATCGGTGGTGTAACTAAACCAACTGAAAGAAGTACAACTAAATAAATCACAAAAAATACAGGATCGATACCTACTGAATGGATCGTTGGCATTAAAATTGGAACAAGGATAAATATTGCGGCTGTTGCATCCATAAACATACCAACAATAATTAGAAATACAAATAACAACAACATTATTACAATCTTACTATCACTTATACCACTAATGAAGGTTGCTACCTTTGTAGGAAGACCATCATATTCAAACACCCAACTTGCTGCCTTAGCAGTTACTGCGATAAAAAGAATAGTACCTGTTAGGTTTGCTGTTCTAAAAAAGATATTCGGTAGTTTTTTAAATGATAATCCTTTATAAACAAATAACGCTACAAATAATGTATATAACACCGCAATAGCAGCTGCCTCTGTCGGTGTGAATATTCCACTTAAGATACCAGCAAGTAATATTACTGGCGCTAACAATGCCGGAAAAGCACGTATGAATTCTCTTCCAAGTACCTTCCATTCAAATTTTTGATGGACCCCAAAATTATGCTTTTTACTATAATAATGGTTGTACCCCATAAAAATAAAAGCAATAATTAAACCTGGTACTAGTCCTCCAACCAAGGCTGCTCCTATTGAAACACCTGCTGTTGATGCGGCAACTACCATTAATATACTTGGTGGAACGATTGTTGCTAGCATAGACGTTATTAACGTTAATGCTGCTGCGTATTCTAAAGGATATTTGTTTTTGGTCATCGCATTTATTGTAATACGACCAGTACTAGCAATATCCGCGACAGAAGAACCAGCCATACCAGCAAAAATTAAACTTGCTAGAACATTCACGTGCCCAAGTCCACCAGTCATCCAACCAACTAGACTCTTTGCAAAATCAAAGATTTTTTCTGCAACTCCACCTTCATCCATGATAATTCCTGCCAGGATAAAGAGTGGAACGGCAACCATGATAAAGCTATTCATCGAGCTATACATTGATTGAATAACGATACTAATTGGAACATCTGTAAAAATAAGCACACTCGCAACTACTGAAATACCAAGTGAGGTAGCGATAGGTATACCGATAAACATTAAGATGAAGAATAACACAAGTAAAAAAATTGACATTAATTCTCCACCTCCTCTTCTTCAATAAGCGCACGGTCATATATGAGTGATTGGATGGTATTGATAATTCCAATCAAACCTGAAAATGGAACACAAAGTCCGATAATCCACATCGGTAATAACAATACAGAACTAGTTTCATTGGTGTTAATTTGCTGTGACATTAATTCGATTCCTAAAACAACCATAAATAAAAAGAATCCAATTGAAGCAATACTATAAATCCATACTGATCCCTTTTGCAAAAATTTAGGCAAATAGTTTATTAGTAATGTAACCCTTGCAGATTCGACTTTACGAAACCCGATTCCAATTCCCAGATAAATCAACCATATAAACATAAATCTTGTTAATTCCTCAGTCCACGGTGCTGGTTGCCCTATTAATCTACCAACGACTTGCCAGATTACTACTACAAATATGCCCGCGGCCGTCAAGGAGGCCAATGTATCAGTTATGCTATTGATGGCTCGAAATACAGGATTAATTTTTTTACTCCCATCCTTTACCATAGCTCTCTCCCTCACTTGATGTTAAATACGGTCCCTTATCAATTTAGGGACCGCAAACTCACCTAAATTTACTCACTTTTCCCTACAAACTCTAGTACTTTTGCAAAGAATTCATCGTCTTTTACAAGTTCTTTAAATATTGGATACGCTTTCTTTGAAATTTCAACGAATAGCTGTTGCTGTTCACTTGTTAGCTCATTAATCTTAACTCCTTCACCTTCAAGGAACTCAATTGCTGTTTCAGCTTCTTTATTATCATAATCTAATGCCCAACCTTGAATTTCCTTTGAAGCTTCAGTTAAGATCTTTTGTTGCTCATCTGTTAAAGAATCAAACTTTTCTTGGTTAATTCCTACTACCCAGCCATCAGCCATGTGGTTAGAAATTGTTAAGTATTCTTGTACTTCATACATTTTCGCTGATGTGATAACACCAAGTGGATTTTCCTGTCCATCGATTGTTTTTAATTGTAACGCGTTATATACTTCACTAAAATCCATTGGAGTTGTTACTGTACCTGCCCCTTTGAAAAACTCAACCCATAATGGATTGTTAGGTACACGTAGCTTAAGCCCTTTTAAATCTTCTGGTTTTGTAATTGGATTTTTAGAGTTTGTGATTTGTCTGAAGTCACGTGTCCAATATCCTAATCCGTGAATGCCTAACTCAGATACGGAACCTATTAGTTCAGTACCAAGATCCCCATTTAAGAAAGATACAAATTGGTCTTTATCATCAAATAAATACGGAATACTGATAGCGCTAAATTTAGGTTCAAAGTTCGCATAAAGAGAAGTTGAGAGCACGAGCATATCCAAGCTTCCAGCTCCTAGTTGCTTAACTGCAGCAGAAGGATCCCCACCATATAATGTTCCATTGGCATGAACCTTAATTTCAATTGAACCATTACTTTTCTCTGAAACTACCTTCGCAAATTCTTTTGCAGCTAGAGTTACAGATGCCTCATCTGGATCCGGAGTAGCTAGTGTAAAAGTTACCTTCTTTTCTGATCCATTTTCCTCTCCACCACTTGCAGAGCTACCACATGCTACCAAAGCTACTGATAATAATGCCGTTAAAAATAGTGTGAGTATCTTCTTCATTTCTTTTCCCCCTTAAACCCCTTTTGTTTTGATAACGCTTACTTATTTGAATAAAAAAAGAAATTAAGCACCGTTGAATTTTCAGAATACTTAACTTGTGACTCAATGATATCACATGGTGGTAATTTCCTTCAAGTTATTTTTAAAAAAAATGAACATTATTTTCACAATTGGGTTTTTTAGGCTTTTATAGCTTTTTATCAATAGTCGATCTTCGCGTTTTTTGAAGATTGTTATAGGTGAGTTCATATTTTTGGTTTGCAACTGCCGCTACTAGGATATCGATAATCGTTAATTGTGCAATCCTTGAAGATATAGCGTCTGTTCGAAACAGCGTTTCCTTAGAAGCCGTTTGTAAAACAATATCTGAGATATTTGTGATTGGTGATTTAGATGCATTCGTAATACAAATGAGAGTTGCACCGGCTTCTCTCGCTAGTTTCATCGCTGCTAAAACATCTGTATTTGAACCAGTATGAGATATACCAATAACAACATCATTTTCCGTAAGAACACTTGCAGACATTGCCTGTAAAACAGAATCACTATAAGCGAAAGATTTAATCCCTAATTTTAATAGTTTATGATGGGCATCCAATGCCACAGTTCCTGAACCACCGTTACCATAGAATTCTATCAACCGAGCCTTCGAGATTGCATTCACTGCTCTTTGAATCTCTTCATCACTACAAACCTCCATTGAATCATAAAGCGCCTGGATGTTTGATTGAAAAACCTTCTTTTTAATTTTTTCAACATTGTCTCCTTTTTCAATCACTTCATGTATTTGCTTTTCTGGAGAGATCAATTCCCTTGCCAAGTGAATTTTTAAATCTTGGAAACCCTTATAACCAAGGCGCTTACATAAGCGTACAACAGAAGACTCACTTGTTTCACTTCTTTCTGCCACCTCAGTTATTGACAAATGAATAATTTCATCTTGGTTTTTCTCAATAAAATCGACAATTTTTTTTTCTGAATCTCTTAGCTTTGTCATCGCAGCATTGATTCTCGTAAAAAAGCCAGGATTCGTATTAACATTTAACTCACTCATATATTTGCCCCCTTCTAATGCACAAGCATTTTAATGTATTTATTATTTTATTAAAATATTGTGTTGTTTACTAGTATTATTTTTGGTTTGCTCTAATCTATTACAGATAATTTGAATTCCATTTCTGCCATAGTCAAAAAGTGAAATTTTGTAAGGCTATCAAAAAAAGAGAAGCGATCGTGATCGAGCACTTCTCAATAAAAACACTTTTTTTATAGTTAAAACACGATTGTCTTATTATTATCCACAATAATTCGGTCTTCCAGATGCCATTTTACCCCACGTGCGAGCACGCTTCGTTCTACACTTTGTCCGATTTTTTTCAGTCTTGCTACATCGTCACGGTGGTCAACACGAGCAATATCCTGTTCAATAATCGGTCCTTCATCCAAGTCGTTTGTTACATAATGAGAGGTTGCACCGATTAATTTTACCCCGCGTGTATAGGCGCGCTCATACGGTCTAGCCCCGACAAACGCTGGCAAGAATGAGTGATGGATGTTAATAATTTGGTTCGGATATTCCGCCACAAAGTCAGGTGTTAAGACCTGCATGTAACGAGCCAACACGATTAAATCAATATCATACTCTTTTAAAATTTGCAGTTGCTGCTCTTCCACTTGTTTGCGGATGTCCTTGTTCGCCGGTATGTAAATGAACGGAATGCCAAGATTTTCAACAACAGGTCTCGCATCCTCATGATTACTCACGACAAGAGCAATGTCTGTCATCAAGTCGCCGCTTTGCCACTCCCATAAAAGTTCATGCAAACAGTGAAGCTGCTTTGATACAAAGATAGCTGTTCTTTTCACATTTTGAACGTCAATCAGCTTCCACTCCATTGAAAATTTGTCAGCAATCTCTAAAAATGCAGACTCCATCTCAGGCTTTTTCCCTGTTAAAGATGGGCAGTCAAACTCGATTCGAAGGTAAAATGTACCCTCTTCATGGTGAGTTGAATACTGACTCGATTCAATAATATTCGCATCAAACGAATATAAAAATTGAGAGATAGCCATCACAATTCCAGGCTGGTCAGGACAACTCACCAACAACCTTCCACGATTCTCATTCTTACTCTGAAACTCTTCCCTATTAAAAAACATATCCATAACCTCACATTTGGGACGGAGGGACAGGTCCCTCGTCCCACCAATTTTTTCCTGGGACAGTGGACCTGTCCCTGTGTCCCACAATTTCTCTTGGGATAAGCGGACCTATGTCCGATCAATTTTCTCTGGGACACGGGACCTGTCCCCGTGTCCCACGTGGGCTTCTGCCCCGCTTATTCGTTTGCTAGTTTTGCAATGAGTAGGGCGACCAGTGCACTCCTTACTGGCATTTGCGAGATAAGGAGGTGCTCGTTTGAGGCATGTGCACCGTCCCCGACTGGCCCTAGACCATCTAGGGTTGGAGCAAATTGTGCTGCAAAACTGCCGTCGCTACCGCCGCCACTTGCTTGATCTTCTAGTTCAAAGCCAAGATATTCTTTCGCTATATCTTTTGCTGTTTCGAACATTTTATTGATTTCTGGCGTTTTTTCCATAACTGGACGGTTGATTCCACCCGTTACCTCGACCGTTAAACCTTCTTTGGTTGGCGTTAAGTTTTGAATTAATGGAATGACGCGTTCAAATTCCGTGTTATTTTTCACACGCAAGTCCAATTCTGCTTCTGCTTCTGCAGCGACTACGTTTGAAGCACTTCCACCTTTTACAAGCCCAACATTGAGCGTTGTTCCTTTTTCAAAGTCCGTTAAGTCATGTAAATAAATAGTTTGGCGTGCTAGCTCCTCAATTGCACTAATTCCTTTTTCAGGCTCTATCCCTGAGTGTGCTGCGCGCCCCTGCACTTTAATTGTAAACATGCCGACGCCCTTGCGAGACGTTTTGAGTTTGCCTTGGGTTGATGCTGCTGCAGATTCTAGAACAAGTACATATTTGCTCTTTTTCGCTTCTGCTTCGATTAAGTCACGCGATGACTCACTTCCGATTTCCTCATCTGACGTAAACATCATGACAACCTTTCTTTTCAAAGGAACATTCAATGTTTTAAGGGCATTTACTGCAAACAATCCTTGCACAATGCCACCCTTCATATCAAATGAACCCGGCCCATAAAGCTTGTCTCCGTCAATCCGGAATGGGAGTTCTTCAAGTGTGCCCTTTGGCCAAACCGTATCCATATGAGCCAAAATCAGAATTTGCTCATCTCCCTCACCTAATTTACAGCGGAAATGGTCCCCTAAATGCTCATTATCAAACTTCTGGATTGAGCCACCCACATACTTTTTATAAAGCTGCTGAACCTGCACACCTACTTGATCCACCGCTTCTTTATCATGAGATGGAGATTCTATCTCGACTAACCCCTTCAGAACCTCCACCATCTCAGACTCTTTCCCCTTCAAATACGCTACAACCTGCTGTTCCATCACAATCCATGCCACCTTTATACATGGGACCAGGGTCTTTTGCTTTCCCTGGGTCAGAGGGACAGGTCCCGCATCCCACCATTTTTTTCCTGGGACAAGGGACCTGTCCCCGTGTCCCAAACCCATTTCCCGTTTATTATTACAATATTACAACAACAGGGCCCATGCTACTAGTTTTAATAGCATGGGCTTGATATTTTTTTAGTGGACAGCAGGCATTCTATTTAGAAAGTGATTCAAGAACCTTGCTGCATCAACCTCGGTGCAGACATTGATTTTTTCTTTTCCTTCTGCAACCGGCACCGTTTTACCTTCCTCTTCACCTTCAGTAATGACGCCAACTCCTATGTACTTTGTTTTCACTAAACTCGGGTCAATCGCCACACCGACTGCCAGTGGATCATGGAGACCACAGCCGCCAATTCCGGGATTAGCGGATTCATAAAAATCATGATAAAAGCTAACCATATCAGCAAAAAAATCCCCGACTTCGGATCCAGATTTCCGCCACGCATCCACATTTTCTCTTGGCAACAAGGTCTGCATCGTCACATCTAAGCCGACTAAGGTAATCGGTAATCCAGATGAGAACACGAGTTTTGCAGCCTCGGGATCAGTAATAATATTCGCTTCCGCGTGTGGATTCACGTTTCCAGGTACAAAAACTGCTCCACCCATAATCACCACGTCATTTACAAGTTCGACAATCTCCGGCGCCTTTTGAACCGCTAGGGCCAGGTTTGTTAACGGCCCCACAGCAATAATCGTTACCTCCTGAGGAAGCTTTTTTACCTGTTCAATGATAAAATCGACCGCAGACTCTGATTCCGCTGATGTTTGAGGTTCAAAATCCAGTACATTACCTAATCCATCTTCCCCGTGCACATGTTTTGCATAGCCTTCACGCGGTTGACGATTTAGGGGCTTGTCCGCACCCGCAAATACCGGTATCTTTTTTCCAAGCTTCTCTAAAACAGCCAACGTGTTTCGGGTCGCCTCATCAACTGCCACATTTCCGTAGCATGTCGTTAACCCCATAATATCAAGCTCAGGCGAGTTCACCGCATACGCAATCGCCATCGCATCATCAATTCCTGTATCTACATCAAAAATAACCCTTTTCATTTTTACCTCCTTGGCAGGTCCCGTGTCCCACCATTTTTTTTCTTGGGACGAGGCCCTTGACCCACTACTGGTGCAGGTCACCTGTGCCCAATAATTTTTCTGTTTCTTCTAGTGTTGGCATTGAGGTTTGGGCGCCTTTTTTGGTGACGGTTAGGGCGCCGACCGCATTTGCAAATTCGGTTGCCTTTTGCAGGTTTTTTCCGCTTGCGAGCGCTGTGGCAAGTGCCCCTGCAAATGCATCACCCGCTGCTGTTGTATCAATCGCTATCACAGCGTGCGGCTCAACAGCAAACGTTTCTTCTTCCCTCGATACAACAACACCTTTTCCACCAAGCTTAGCAAAAACAGTCCCCACACCTTTATTCAAAAGCCAACTGCTAGCCTTTTTTGCGGATTCCACATCCGTAATTTTCGTGTTCGCTACAACTCCTAACTCACTCTCATTCGGAACAATGTAGGTCACTTTTTTTAATAACTCATCTGGCAGCTTTCGTGCAGGCGCAGGGTCGAGTATAACCGGGACATTATGTGTATGAGCGATATTGGCTACATCAATGACCGTTTCCAAAGGAATCTCCAGCTGTATCATCACAAGCTTTGCCTTACGAATGACCTGTTCGTGTTTCTTCACATATTCCGGTGTCACATAGTCGTTGGCGCCCGGTGAAACAACGATACTATTATCCCCCTCGGCATTTACACTTATCACCGCAACGCCGGACGAAACGCCGCTGACTTTTTCAATATACGAAGTGTCCGCACCGACCTCATTCAATCCATTTAAAAGTTGCTCACCGAAAAGATCGTCTCCGACACAGCCGAGCATCGAAACTGATGCCCCAAGCTTCGCTGCAGCATACGCTTGGTTGCCACCTTTCCCACCATTTCCAGTAAAAAAGCCATGACCGAGCACCGTCTCGCCCCACTCAGGTCTCTCCTTCACATTCACCACCATATCCACATTCAAACTACCCACCACAACAACATCCGCACTCATCCAACAACCCCCTATGGGACAGAGGGACAGGTCCCGCGTCCCACCATCTTTTTCCAAGGACAAAGGACCTGTCCCCGCGTCCCAAATATGATATAAATTATTATAGACAATGTAACAGGTACTGGCAAAAGTGATTGTTAATTACTATATCAATATAATAATATCAGGTGGAGAGCTACTATGGGACAGGGGAAGAAGAAGGGTAAAAAGAGTCATAAAAAGCAATTTTGGGGATTAGCTAAGGAAGTACGACTTGAAAAAGGGAAAGAGTGGGTCGCCCACTATGAGGGCGATGACATTATTAAAGGCTATTCGAAGACATTTGGACTCAACCTAATAAACTCCATGAAGGAGCTAAAAAGGATCGGAGTTCCAATAAGTAGTCAAGACAGGAAACGTATTGAGGATTTAATTGAGGAAGGAAAAAGAAAAAAGGAACTACGAAGAGAAAAAAGAAGAAACGCACTTGGACTGAACGAATTTAAGGATTATGACGAAACATTTTCATTCATAGCCGGTTATACACCAGGCGGAGCACCTTATGGAATGACCCACGAGGAGATGGAAAAACGAACAAAAGAAGAATAGTGTGGGCAAAGGGACATTCCTTGTCCCAAAGCCGTCAATCTTCCCAATACGAATCTTTGTCAACATAGAGGAGGGCATTTTCATGTGTTCGTAAGATGGATGCGGGACATTCCGTGCTGATTGGGCCATTCAATGTTTCCTTGACGGCCTGCGCCTTCGTTTTTCCTGGCACCATGCAGTACATAAATTTGGCCGATAAAAGTGTTGGAATTGTTAGAGTCAGTGCATATTGGGGAACCACATCCAATGAAGCGAAGCAACCATCATTGACTTGCTGTTGACGGCACATTGCATCAAGCTCTACCTTTTTAATTACCTGTGGATCATCGAAATCAGCGACCGGTGGGTCATTGAACGCAATATGCCCGTTTTCCCCAATCCCAAGACAAACAATATCAATCGGGCGTTCCAGTAAAAGCTTTGTATAACGCTCAGTCTCATTTTCATTCGCGCTGTCTATCAAATGGACCTCTTTAAACGGAACCCTTGTAAACAATCTTTCTTTTAAGAAGTTCTGGAATAACTGTGGCGCATCGTGACTGAGCCCCAGGTATTCGTCCATATGAAACGCGATGATTTGGTTCCAATGTATTCTCTCATCCGTTATTAAATACTGTAAAAACTCATTCTGAGAAGGGGCCGCCGCAAAAACCATAATAATCTCGTCCTGGTTCTGTTGAAGCCGTACAATTCGATCAGACACATCACGCGCTGCAAACTCACCCATTTCACTACGAGTTTCAAAAACAAAATAACTCAACTGATCTTCCTGTCCCTTTTTAACAACCATACTTTCAACCCCTAGCAACCTTCTAATTAAACGCTTCCAATTTTAAAATACCATACCCACCTCTCGCTGTACATTTTCGACATAATTCGAAGGGTACAGACAATATTTGTCCCAAAACTGAAACCTTTCCTGCCTATAAAACGTCTAATATATTGTGCAGTTTTTGATTATCCTAATCTAAAAAAGGTGTTGATTGAAATGAGTCGAGTTGACCGCCATTCGAAACAAAAACCGAAACGGAAATGGCCAAAAGTTATTGGAACAATTGCTCTTGTTTTATTGTTAGCTGTCGGTGGATACGCCGTTTATTTATACCAATCAGTGGCGAGTACGGTTGGAAAGATGCATGAAGACCGGGCCCCTTCCGACAAACGAACCACACAGATCGATATCAGTAAAAAGGATCCGATTTCGATTCTGCTTATGGGCGTTGATGAACGCTCGGGCGACAAGGGTCGTACTGATACGCTAATTGTGGTTAGTGTTAATCCTAATACGAATTCCATGCAGATGTTGAGCATTCCGCGTGATACGCGCGTTGAAATTGTTGGCAAAGGGATTCAGGATAAAATTAACCATGCGTACGCTTATGGCGGCGTCGATATGACGATTGATTCCGTTGAGAACTTTCTAGATGTACCGATTGACTACTATGTGAAGGTAAATATGGAAGGTTTACAGCAAATCGTTGATGCGCTTGGTGGAGTACAAGTGAACAGCACATTTGCGTTCTCGTATGAGGGTGCATCATTCTCTGAGGGAACTCAAACCCTAAACGGGGAAGAAGCCCTTAAATATGCACGAATGAGATACGACGATCCTCGCGGTGACTTCGGTCGACAGGATCGACAAAAGCAGGTTATCCAAGGGATCATCGACAAAGGTGCAAGCATCACTTCTGTTACAAAAATAGATGACATTCTCGGTGCACTTGGCAATAACGTCAAGACCGATATTTCCTTTGATGAAATGAAAACCATTCAGGCAAACTATAAGGGTGCTCGTCATAACATCGAGCAATTCAGCATCGATGGTGTCGGCAAAACCCTAGACGCATGGTACTGGATCGTTTCCGAAGAAGAACGCCAAGCTGTCTCATCCCGCTTGAAAAAACACTTAGAAATCGAATAGTTGGTAGGCAAAGGGGTCCTGTTTCAGTGGGTCACAGGGACAGGTCCCTTGACCCACTACAAAGTAACGGAATAAAAGATTTTAGTAGGCAACCGGTTTATATCGGTTGTTTTTTATTTGGAGAACTTTAGTTGGAGACTTTTAAGATGATATGTATTTCTTCAGATAACTAAAACAAACTCCTGCAACTTTTTAAAACTTGTTCAAGGTCATGTTTATGGAGAGTTCCTAATTGACGAATTAATTCGGAACCCTGTATTGATATAATTTTAGCAGTTCTTGCCACGGATGGTTTTAATAACCCAGCATCTTCCCAATATTCGATTACAATATCAAATTGTTTTCTTGGTTGTTGGCTAGTAACTGGAGCAACAATAACATCAATATCCAAAGCCAATTCGTTTCCAACAATTATTACTGGGCGTTGCTTTGTTTGAGGGCTTCCTTTAAAAACAACATCTGCTAACCATACCTCACCCTGTTTAACCTTATCTTTCATTATAGATGTCATCCTCCTCGTTATTCCACCAATCATAACTTTTGCTTAACAGGATAACATCCTTTGACATGTATTTATCTTTAATTATTTCTATTAATTTTTGTCTCTCCTCCTCACCTAACATCTCAAGCTCTTTTAAAATTTTTTCTGAAATTGACATTTGAACACCTCCTGTATTATTTAAATTAATTATACTTTTAATTAAACAAAAATGAATAGGATAAAACCAAATAATTTTATTAACTATACTTACCATATGTACCTATTATACATACCGTACCAATAATGTTTTTACATGTCATAATACCCTCTTACATGTTTTCCTCCTTTTTCCACATACTAATGAGACAGGCTCATTGTTCCAAAGGAGGTCTTTATGATGAAATTCAAATTTTTACTTTGTATAGCATTATTGTTTCTTTCGGTTTCGCCTGCTTCTGCTGCGGAGAAGAAGTCACCGTTTTTTGGTGTGAGCGCAACGGTTGTACAGGTCGAGGACGGTACATTTGAGGTAAAAACGAATGGCGCTGAGGAAAACGAAGGGTTTGTTTTTTCACCTAGAGGGGTAAAAGGTGGAGAAACGATTGTATTTGAGGTACAGGTAAAGGGCGAGGCCGCCGTTTACTTACTTGTGGATGAGACTGATGCGCGAGGAACTTTTTTAGCTGAGACGGTATCCCCAGTGATAGGCTTACATGATCCGTGGCGGACCATCCAGCTTGAGGTCGAGCTGCAGGATACCACCTCTCAGATTGACGCGATGGTACTCACAAACAAACAGGAAAAAACTAAATTCATGTTTCGTAATGTAAAAATGAGTGTAAAAGAGTAAAGGATGCCACCGACAGGTTCTGTCTGGAAGTACAAAAAGTATAATTGTTGATAAAATTACAGGAACATTTGAATTAACCAAAATGCTCTGGCGTATAATGCCTGAGCATTTTTCTATTTATTAGATTGTTCATCTAAAGAGCCCCTATATAAATCATTTTTTACACTAACATGAACTAATTGTGATGAGGCGTTAAAAAAGATTGACAAAATTCCTATTTTTTATGAGTAATTCCTGATAAAATCAGTTCGTTATAACTTTTTTCCGTTCTGAAAGATATTTATTGTAATGGTTTTTAGAAGGAGTTTAATGATGAAATATACAGGTAGAATAATTATGATGTTGATTTATGTTGTTGTAACCGCTGCTTTTAAAACTTTTGATTATGTTGAATTGGGGTACGTACCTGTATTCGAATACATTATTTCTGCAATAATGGTTTATCCCGTATGGTTGACTGGGTTACAATATGATAAAGCTAAATATTACGCTAAGGAAGCACAGAAAAAAGATAAGGAATTAAATGATCTTTTTAACAGTGTAGATGCTGCAATTTACTCATATGATTTCCATACTGACAGATTAATGGTTTCATCAAAAATTAGTGATGTCTATGGGTATTCACCTACTGAATTTAAAGAAAACATTATGTTCTGGAAAGAAGTCGTTATCCCGGAGGACATGAAGATTGTATACGAATTAGAGCAAAAGTTAAGAAAAGGAGAAGAATGCATCGCAGAGTACCGAATACTACTGCCAAATGGTCAATTAAAGTGGATCCAAAAACGTATTACCCCTATTTTTGACTTGGGCGGAAATCTTATAAAGATAAACGGAATTGATATCGATATCGATCAACGTAAAAAAGTAGAGGAATTACTTACACATAGCCAGGAACAGAATCGTAAACTATTAGAAAAACGTCTGAAGGAAAGCGAACAACGTTTTGAGTCATTATTTGTGCATAATTCTGACCCCATCTTTACATTTGATTTAGACAGGAAATTAATCGAGGCAAATTCAGCTGCAGAGAATATACTTGGTTATACGATTACAGAGCTCCAACAAAAGGAATGGGATTCTATTATCACTCCAGAAGACCTAGATTTATACAGGGAGCAGTTTAAGCGTGTTAGCCAAGGAGAATGGAAAGAATCTACCCTATCAATGATTCATAAAGATGGTAGTAACAGAGTAATTGAGTTAAAAATGATACCTATCATAATTGATCATCAATGTATTGGAATCCATCAAATTACAAAGGACATCACTGAGTCTATATTAGCAGAGGAAAGGTTAAGAAGGTCCGATAAGCTGGCAGCTGTAGGTCTGTTAGCAGCCGGAGTGGCTCATGAGATTCGAAATCCATTAACAACTCTTAAAGGTTTTGTTCAATTACTTATGACAGATATTGATAAACATCATGCAGATATTTTGTTATCGGAAATAGATCGAATTAACCTGATTGTGAGTGAATTTCTTATTCTTTCAAAGCCACAAGTAATAAAGTATGAATCGCAAAATATAAAACTTATACTAAATAATATCATGTCAATTCTTGAAACCCAGGCCACATTAAAAGGTATACAACTTATTTCAGAATATGATTTAGATATACCGTTCATCAATTGTGAGCAAAATCAGTTAAAACAAGTTTTTATCAATCTTATCAAAAACGCGATAGAAGCTATGCCAAATGGTGGGAAAATTAATATTAAGGCTAAGAAAATCAATAACAAAATGATAAGTATTCAAATTATTGATCAAGGAATAGGGATAAAAGAGGAGAGCATTCCCAAACTAGGAGAACCCTTTTATACTACAAAAGAAACTGGGACTGGATTAGGTTTAATGGTTTGTTTTAGGATCATTGAACAACACGGAGGTATTATGAACATCTCTAGTCAAATAAATAAAGGCACAACAGTTGAAGTTTGCTTACCTATTGATTGTCCATTTAGAAATGAGTAAAAGATACTTATTCCTTAGTAGTAGAAAAGCGAAGGAGATAATTGAGTTTACTTCCGTTTTATCCGCTTTAAAAAACCACAACATAAACGAATACCAAGATAAAACTTATTGGAAAGAGAAGAATGTCTCCGATAGTTAGCATCGAAGGAGTTCCCCTCTTCCTTTTTTCTATCATATACCCTGGCACACACTGGGATTCCACCGGCTAACATGGGCAGGCGGCATGTTCTCTTTCCTAGTTTCAGCACCGGAAAGTGGAATCCCACGAGAAGTTACATCACCCAGCTGGGACAAGGGACCTGTCCCTAGAGGACCCTGTGTTCGAACACTAGGATGAGGGCCGAGGACCCTTTTTTCCATTATTTGTCCCAGGCTTGGATGAGTTGGTTTAGTTCGCCGGCGTTTTCTTCGAGTTGTTTGGCGCTTTTGGCGACTTCTTCCATGGAGCTGCTGGATTGCTGGGCGGTTGCGGATACTTGTTCAACGCCTGCAGCTGATTCTTCTGCGACAGCCGCGATTCCTTCGATGGCTCCGCTAATTTCTCTTGTATCGTCAAGCACGCCGTATAGCGAGCTTGACATTGCCTCGATTTGTGAACCGATTTCTTCAATTGTCTTTTTCAATTCATTAAAGGTTTTACCGGTTGTTTGAATCTGGTTGGTACCTTCTTCAACGGATTGATAACCGTCATCTAAGGATTGAACGACCTGCTTTGATTCCGTTTGGATTCCTTTTACAATCTCCGTGATCTCTGCGACCGATCTACCAACCTGTTCAGCAAGCTTTCGAACCTCGTCGGCGACAACCGCAAATCCTCTTCCATGTTCACCTGCGCGGGCTGCCTCGATGGCTGCGTTTAATGCTAAAAGATTCGTTTGCCCCGCAATCTCCTGAATCACTTTAACAAGCTTCGTAATCTCATTTGTTTTATGATCCAGACCAACAACCAGTGCGTGTGACTGTCTCATTTTTTCATGGATGCTAGTCATTTGTTGAATTGATGTTTCCATATACGAGCTGCCGTCGTTTGTCATCGCAAGCATGCCTTGTGATTGTTCCTTGATGCTATCGCCCTTAACCGCAACCTGCATGATTTCGTCCGAGAAGGTGGACATTTTTTCAATCAATGTAGTAGCAGACGTCGCCTGGTCCTCTGCACCACGTGAAAGCTCCTCCATTGTGACTGCAATCTGCTGACTGCCTGCCATAACCTCATCCGCATACTGGGTCAATTCTTCACTTTGACCCGTGACATTGTCGGAAACGACCACCATTTTCTTAACCATGCCTTTTACATTTTCATTCATCTCATTGACCGCCAGAACAAGCTGGCCAATTTCATCTTTGAGCTTCGTTTTAATTGGTTCTGATTGAAGATTACCATTGGAAATCGCCTTCATACGACTTGCGACACTTTTCACAGGTCTAGCAATCACTACGGAGGTATAAATGGAAATCACGGTTCCTAATATAAGCGCAGCTGCTGCGACCACAAGGCCTACGAAGTTCACTGATTGACCATATTTCACAACGTCGGCTCCAGTTGAAACGATCTGTCTTTCGCGATCATCCGAAAGCTTTTTAACTTGTTCCATCAACGCATTTGACTTCGGCTGAATATACGTCTGTAAATTATGCATCGCAAGCTCGGTATTGCCGCTATCATAAGGAGCGAAAACTTTTTCCTTCATCAATTCACGCCAATTTTTCGTTTCCCTTATAAGCTCTTCAACCTCTGTTATCTTCATCGCACTTAATTTTCGATCCGTTAAATCAAATTCTACTGAATAGACATCGTATTCATTTTTATAGGAAATATCCCCATAAAGCACATATGCTCTCGCAAGCGCTATACTCTGGGCAATATTGTATTTCAAACTATCATATTCTAGTAAAACGGAGAGTTCCTCAGACACAACCTCATCCGTCTTCTGATTCATATTGGACACAGCTATGTAATTATAGGTCGCTAAGCCTATACAAAGGATGATAATGGCAAAAAAACTAGCAAACAACCTCGTTCGAATACTTTTCATCTATGGTACCTCTTCCTCGTTGATTAGTAGAAAATCAGGCAAAAAAATAAGACCAATCACTAAAAGAATGGCCCAACATGCGTACATTATTGGCAGCCAGGCGATCATGGTACAGTGTACGGTAGACCCTTAGCTTTGCGTCCAATCCTTTCGGAGAGTTTGCCCTATTCCGATATACGTTTTCTTCTATTAGTATATAAGTTTTTCTACTTCTCAACAATACACCACATCATAATTCCCATTACTTTTTCACTACTAAATCGAGCAACAATTTCATAAAATCTTCCTTATTTGCCGGTAGCACCTCAGGCAACTCCACATTCACCTTCATCATTTGAATCCCTCCATTATTATGGAACCACGGGGACGGTTCTCTTGGTTCCTTCTATTACGTTCCATCACTAGTAATCTAGTATTGCCGGATTTTTGCTAGATATACACGTTTGATAGAAAAATTTTGATAGTTTCGAGTGAGGGTAGTTAGGCTAAAATCAGCAAACGAGGAAGACACAAAAAAAGCCAGCCCGGGGGCTGACTTTTAGTTACGAGCTGAAGCAAGTGCCTGCTCGATTACTCGCATATTTTTCAACGTTTCATCAACGCTGTACATTGGCTGCTTATTAGAAAGAACACTTTCTGCAAAATGCTCCACCTGAAGCTTGTACTGGTCACCTTGCACTGTTTCTTCACGCTGGCCACCTTCACCGTTCACCACAAGCACACCGTTTCCACCTTCATTGTCAGGACGGAATGCATGCTTCGCTACAATCGTGCCTTTCGTGCCGACCACTTCATACTGCGCCTTAAATGGTTGTTCAAAGCTAACATCAAAGTTCGCAATCACTCCACTTTCAAACTTCAGAGTGCCCGCTGCCGTAATGTCGACGTTATGAGTAGGGTGAATGTTAGCATTAGCCTTCACTTCAACCGGCTCTTCCCCCGTAATCAAGCGACTAGCATGAATGCAGTAGCAACCCACATCATATAACACTCCGCCGCCAAGACCTTTTTGCATCTTGATGCTGCCAGAATTCAAGTCATGGAGGAAGGAGAAAGTTGAGCGAATCAGCTTCACATCACCAATTTCGCCGGCCTCGATGATTTCCTTCACACGATTATGCTGCGGATGGAACTGATACATGAACGCTTCCATAAAAATCACATTGTTTTCTTTAAAAGCTGCCGCCATTTCTTCCACGTCTTGTGAGGTCAAAGCAGCCGGCTTTTCACAAAGTACATGTTTGCCGTGCTTCGCTGCTTCGATCGCCCATTGTTTATGTAGTTGATTGGGAAGCGGAATGTACACCGCATCGATATCAGGGTCATTCAATAGTTCTGTGTATGATTCATAATGTTTAGGAATACTAAGGTCAGCAGCAAAGTCTTTTGCCTTCCCGCTTTCACTCGCAACAGCCACAACCTCTGCATTATGTGCACGCTCCATCGCTGGAATCAATGTATTTCTCGCAATTTTTGCGGTTGATAAAACACCAAAACGAACCTTTGTCATCAGAGTTCCTCCTAAATTGTTTAGATACTCAACAATTACATATTCTCATATTTTAGGAGATTGTGAAAGGGCTATATCTTAATGTAAAAACAAAAAAGCCAGAGTTCACCCTCTGACTTCATATAAGCAATATTTATAAAATTATACAGACTGACAATCTTTTAATTTACCAATTAGATCCTGCATAACCTCTTCTGTTGTGATAGAAGTTGTTTCTTCTACCTTTTTCTGAATGTCTACCATTATTTTTAAAAGTTGTTCAGAACTCATACCTTTTACCTACCATCCTCATTTTCCAATTAAAATCCATTTTACACTATTCAGCAAATTTTGCAAAGGAAAATTGTTACAATTTTTCAACAAAAAACCCCTAACGATTTGTTAGGGGCTGAAACTTATTTATTGTACTGGAGGAGGTCCGTCACCCATATGAACTCCATCTGCAAAAACTGATAATAACACTTCACCATTTTCATGAACAAACGGAACAGCTACCATTGTGTAAATTATACCATCAGGTCCTGGCATTTTAACTGCCATAACCTTATTAGCCCCGGCAAACTGGTATCCCTCAATCTTTTTATCTGCTTTTACCACTTTAAACGCATCTGACTTCAATATGCTCGCTACTACCTTGTTACGCTCTGCTCCTTGTAAATAGTCGCCACATCCGCAATCATCCCCATCCCCATGGGCAAATGCAGTCTTTCCAGGTAGTACAAGCATTAACAACACAAGCACGATTCCCAAAACTTTGACAAAGTTCCTCATTCCAAACCCTCCCATTAGTAGCTTCATTCCACAAATTACACAAAAATCGACAAATTCCTTTATTTTCTGTAAAAATAGTACTAAGGTCGGATGAATAATTCTTTTAACCCACAAAAAAACAACCCATTAAATGGATTGTCATTGTTTTTTATTAATCGAACAAAAATTCATCATCTATATTAGGGCCATTGATGATTTCATCGTATTTCTCGAGTTCTTCCTGAAGGACTTTTTCCAGTTCCCTAAATTTTGTCGAAATGCTGCTTGGCGACACATCAAATTCTTCAGCAAGCTCTTCATGCGTAGAAAGACCCTCATACGGATATATCATTTCAAGCATGTAGACCAATGCCGCCTCGTAAATACCCGTTTTAATGATCCTTGGATTTTTGCGCTTGCAGTATTTATGCCATAACGAAAGCCCAATTCCAACAATCTCCTCGCCGTAATCGTACTCCTTCATCCGAATCTGAAACATCTCAGCGACCTCTTGCTGTTTGGGCGTCTGCCACTGGTAATCATCCGCACTTACTTTTGCCTTTCCGAACATAAAAACCATGAATACATCGATAAATTCATTGGACATAAACTCAACCGGACTCATCTCACCGCTTTGTTTAAAAAGTTCGAGAATCATAGTACGCATATCACCCGAAAATTCCGTTGGTAATTCAAGAAATGTCGGAAAAAAGATTGAGTTCGCACCTGCAGGCAGTAACATTCCGAACACAAAATAGCCTGCTTCCACATCTGTTTCCGTCTCATAAATTCGCACCTGATGCTCATCTTCCGTAAAAATATCCCGAACCGTCATATACGTTCTCCGCTCATCAACCTCAGTTACCGTATAAGCAGAAGGTCTTGCAGCCTTCCATCTCTGTATAAGGTCCCGTGTTCGTGGCCGGTTAAATTTTGGACCGTACGTATCGACATACTCTTCTAAAATCGTTTTGCCATCGGCCGGAATCGAACTAATTATCCAAACGCGTGAAAAGAATGAAAATAAATCGTACACATCATCTGGTAGCTCATCAAAAATATCACCATACTCATCCAAAACGTCATCAAAAAACTCATCATACAAATGAATGGCATACTGGAACATATCATGTTGGACATCGTTCAGTTCATTCTCAACGACTTGATCAATGGAAACTACCGCAGACCGTCCGCAGCATCTTTTATACTTTTTCCCACTTCCGCACGTGCATTGGTTATTCCGTCCCGCTACCTTCATGAAATTCATTCACCCTTCTCTGATATCCTATGACACTATCATATCACATTTTTTGGATATTTAAGTGGGCGTTGTGACCTATTCGCAATAAATTCATTCTATTGGTAATATTTTTATCTTTTCTGCGATAAATTGAATTTTCGCCACTTTTTTTTGCAATCAACACTAGTGAATGATTGTTTTTACTAAAATAAAGACAATCTAAAAAACCCGAACCAAGATTTACGGCTAATAATTAAAAATTACGGCCAATAAATGAAATTTTCGGCTGATAATCGAAAAATATGGCTGATAAAATGAGTTTATAGACGATAGCGATTTGCTTCAAATTTTGAGAGGTAAACGCAACGGCGATTTACTGTCACTATCCCAGAAATACTGTCACCATTTCAAAAATACTGTCAGTAGCACGAATACTGCCACTATTACAAATTTACTGCCACTAATCTCAAAATACTGCCACTATCCCAAAAATACTGCCACTAATCCCAATTTACTGCCACTAGCCCATATTCACCGCCCTCACACCAAAAACCCGAACGCCCACGAAAGGCATTCGGGTCTTCAACCTAAACCTGTATCTTCAACGTTTGTCCGATACTGAGTATATCGCTTGTTAGATTGTTCGTTGTTTTAATATTAGCAACCGTAGTGTTATATCGCTTGGCGATACTGTACAAGGTTTCGCCGGATGCCACTGTGTGAACCACGACATTTGTTGGCACTTTTAATACTTGCCCAACGTAGATCATGTCCGATGATAAGTTGTTAGCATTTTTAATGGCGGTCACGGTTGTGCCAGTTTTAACAGCAATTCCTGACAGCGTATCGCCCGCTACTACTGTATAATTCACCGTATACACCGTTGCAGTTGTGCCAGTTTCAGGCGCAGGCGTAGCAGGTGGTGTAACTATAGTTGCTTCGTCCGTCGGAATCCGCAATACTTGGCCCACGAACAGCGTGTCCGTTGTTAAACCATTTGCATCCCTTAACTCACTAACAGTCGTATCGTTTCGATTGGCGATTCCCCAGAGCGTATCGCCTGCCGATACGGTGTACGTTTTATAGTTTTGAACTGGTCCCGTGTACACTGGTGACACGACCGGAACAGTGTTTGGCAATGTCGTCGTGTAGCTGTTCCAGACATTTTTGTTTTCCTGGCCAAGACTCCAGTTGCCGACACCGCGAATATTATATTTGCTGACAAGCTCAAGTTTCGCTTGAATCGACTCTTCATTTTCAAACCATATCGTATAGGTTCCCGGAGAAAGCGCGGACCCATTTACATATGTCACGGGATCGCCTGCCTTAATCGTGACAATCCCCTTTGGCGTCTTACTCACTTCGTCAAACACAACAGTCCCATTATAGCGGTCAATCATAGTCTGAACTTGCGTGTTCGAAATTCCGAAGCCTCCATAGCTTTGACCCTCAATCCAATAGCGTCCAAAATGCGCGATTCCAAGGACAACTTTATCTGGCGCAACATCCTGCGCTAGCGCATACTGGATTGATTTTTCAACCCAAGAATAGCTTGCGACCGAGCCAGGGTCGCCTCCCTGATAGCTCTCATCGTACGCCATAATCATGAGATAATCTGCATATTTCGCAAGACTTGTGTAGTCATACGACCCATGCCAGCCTGCTGCCCAGCCATTTGGATTCGCCGCAACCGCAACCGAAACTTCCTTTGTCGGCGGTATTTTTTCACGCAGCAGCCTTACAAATTCGGTATAGTTTGCGCGATCTGCATCGGTCACATTTTCAATATCCACATTGACCCCATCCAAGTTGTAGCGCGCAATCGCATCGGCAATCTGTTGAGCGGCCAACTCCTTGTTTGCAAGCATCGCACGACCAACATCACGGTTCCAATGATTACTTAAAAATGGAACCACGCGAATTCCTTGGCGGTGCATCGTCTCGATAAAATTAGGATCGACCTGGTAAGTGAGCTTCAGCGTTCCATCCGTATTGATATCAAAATAACTTGGCGACACAATGTTCACCGCATGCCCCGTCGAATTTACCGTATTCACATATTGCTTCGTATTACCAAAATACATATAGCCAAGATTGACAACTTCACTCGCCGTGATCGGCAGGCGCAATGTTTGGTTCGGCTGAATCGTGTCACTCGTCAAATTGTTCAGCGACATCAATGCATCAACAGTTGTATTATAGCGCTTCGCCACGGCATACAAGGAATCACCCTGTGTGACTGTGTACGAGCTTAATGAAACATTCGTCACCTCACTCGTATTTCCAGCAACATCGGTTTGAGTAACAGACGCCGAAGCAACCTTGGAGGCATTGTCGACAAATACATCAACGGAATAATATCCACTCTTGTCCGCATTCGCAATTCGCGTTACAAGCACATTTTTATCTGCATCAAAAAGGGAAACTTCCACTTTCGCTTTTGCCTCAGCGGTTCCAATGACGGTATAAATGTACTGCAGGTTTTCATAACGGAAGCCATTTTTCGTTGCGAGCGCATTTTCAACTACCGTATCCTTCACAATGGTTGTCGCTTCAGCGATACTTCTATTTCCAGCACGGTCAGTTTGTCGAGCTTCAAAGGTCAGCGTCCCATCCTTCAGCCCTGACAGGTTAAAATTGGCCCCGAAAGCCCCATTCACAACCTGAGCAGTCTGCCTCACCGTTTTCGTGCCATCACTCACAATCATCTCAACAGTTGCGCCTTCTTCAACGCTTGAGCCCGTAATTGTAAAATTAGTCTGGTTCCCGCTGTTGACATAGGTAGGCCGATTCGTCACCACACCAGCCGGTGCTGCTGTATCTTTTTCTAGGGTAAAGGTTTGCGCCTCACCAACATTACCCGCGTTATCCGTCGCTCGTAAAGTAGCTGTGAGCTCGCCATCCCTGAGCGTACTCAAGTCAAAGATTTCCTCAAACTTGCCGTCGCCATCTGTTTCAATCGTTTTCGTAACCGCATTGACACCGTCAGAAATTTCGACGACCACTATGGCATGTGGCTCCACTACACCTCGAATTGGATACACCAGAACATTATCCGAAAAAATCGGCAGTGGAGTTTCCATCCTAATCGCGTTTGGCCCCACTGTATCCTTGACCAATGTCTTCGTTACTGCAGGACTCACATTCCCTGCTTGGTCGACCTGGTTCAACTCAAACGATAAATCCCCATCTGAAAATTCCGTTAGGTCAACTGGCACACGGTATTCCCCGTTTTCATTTGTGGTTGTAGTAACCGTTTTTTCCTGGCCATTGCCATTAAAAATACGAATTTGGAGGTCCGTGTTTGCCTCAGCATTTCCGACCAACTCGTAGTTCGCTTGATTTTCTGTAGTGATGAAATGATCGTTGTGAAAAATGGGCGCGGTCGGCGCCTGCGTATCTTTTTCAACCGTACTATTGCTGACATTACTTGTTATACCGGCTGCACTCGTTTGAAACGCCGAAATCGTTAGGCTCGTATCTAACAAAGCGCTCACATCAACTGCGATATTGTACTCACCGTTTTCATTCGCTGTTGTTGATGTGATAATATCAGGGTTCACCCCATCTGAAACTGTGATATCTACGGTTGTCCCCGGCTGTGCCATCCCAAAAATGTGATAGCTCGATGCATTTTTACTGTTAATCAATTCGGTATTGCTGATCACCGGTGGCGCAAGAGTCGTTTGCTTGATTATGGTAGCTTGCTCGACCTCACTACGATTTCCGTGCTCATCGATTGCACTTGCCGTGATAAAAATTTCTCCGTCATTCAAGGTCCGTAGGTCAACATTGGTCCGAAACTCACCACTGTCATTCGCAACAGCCTCCACTGTCATCTCAGGATTTACTCCATCAGACAAAACAATTTGTACGGTCGAGCCTGGGTCTGCAATCCCTACCAACGTATAGCTATTGGCATTTTGCGTCGTCACCGTTTGCCTTTTATCAAGTACTGGCTCAGCGACGAAGGTGTCCTTTGTTACGGTAACTTGTTGCTGTTTCGAGCTATTTTGTGCTTCATCAGTGGCAATAGCAGTAAACGTGATTGCTCCGTCATTTAGACCTGATATATCAAGATTTGTCAGGAAATCACCATTCTCACCTGTTGTAATCGTCGCCTCCACAGCTGGGTTAACACCATCAGAGGCACGAACCGTAATGGTTGATTTTGGCTCCGCTGTGCCCGCGAATGTATAACCGTTAACATTCTCACTAGTGATGTTCGGAAATTCCTGAAAAACGGGTGCATCAATTGTGGTATCCTTTTTCACTGTAAGTTTTGTCATACCACTTTCATTTCCGAATGAATCCACGGCTTTTGTCGTGATTGAAATTGGACCGTCACGTAATTTGCCAAGGTTAACTAACGCACTGAATTCTCCTTTTTCATTCGCCAGAACCTCCGTGGTAATCGGTGCATTCACTCCATCAAAAAAAACAATCTGCACACGTGATGCAGGTTCAGCCGTACCTCGTACTGGATAAGCGGTCGTGGATTGGCTGTTGATGATTTGCGTATTGACTATTGTTGGTGCATCTATTTTTGTGTCTTTTTTAATAGTTTGGATTGCTTCCGTGCTCTTATTTCCTGCTTCGTCCGTTGCTGTTGCTGTAATAGTTAGTGAGCCATCGCGGAACCCTGACAGATCAATTCCTGTCTGAAATGCACCATTTGCATCGGCTTTGACTTGAATGGTCTTAGGCTCATTAATTTCGTCCGTTATTCGGATCGTTACCAACGCGTTTGCCTCGGTCGTACCCGTCACATTAAGATTCGACTGATTGGCTGTTGAAACCAATGGAATCGGTGCAAGTGTTGGTACGATTGGCGCGATGGTGTCGGCAGGTTGTGGCGCGGGCTCGTCTGATGGAGGCACCGGTGCTGCTGGCGAAGTCGTTCCCGGTATCGTCAACACCTGGCCGATTGATAAATTTGTTGATGTTAAATTGTTTGCAGCCTGTATATCGCTTACCGATACGCCAAATCGTTGCGATATACTATATAAGGTATCACCCGCCGATACAGTATACGACGTAACTGGAGCTGGACTCGTCGGCGCAGGTTCTGGTTCAGTCGGTGTAGGCACGGGTTCAGTCGGTGTCGGAGCCGTTTCCACAGGCTGCACTTGGCCCGTCGTCCTAGGAACCTTCAACACCTGCCCAATGCTAAGGACATTTGTCGTCAAATTATTTAGTGACTTCAAGTGTTCAACGGTCGTACCAAGTTTTACAGAAATCCCATACAACGTATCGCCCGCTATGACTGTATAAGTCGATGTTACTGGCGTTGGTGCCGGTGTTGGTACAGTTTCCTCTACAGGTATTTTCTCTTCCGCTGGCGGTGGTGTTGTCGTACTTGCCGCCTGGAGTTGCGGAATTCTCAGTTTTTGGCCAATCATCAGCATGTCTGATTTTAATTGGTTTGTACTGCGAATTTGGTCCACTGTAGTGTTATATCGCTTTGCAATGTGATACAGTGTATCGCCTGAGCTTACGTTATATGTAAAGAACGGTAGCCTTAGTTGTTGGCCGACAACTAACATATTCGATGTAAGCCCATTGACTTTTTTGATCGAATCGACCGATACATTGTAACGGGTTGCAATTGAGTACAGCGTATCACCTGCTTTTACTGTATACATATCATTGATTGACTGCGTTTGACCACTGGTGGTTTGCGCCCCCACATTCGGCGCGGTTGCACCTAAGTAAAAAGTGGTGATCAGCATCGAACCCGCTAACACCTTTGCCACCCTAACTGGCAGGTGCGGGAATTTTTCTTTTACAAGATGGCGAATCTGTGTGTTCAAGTCCTTTTTTTCCTCATGAAAATGGTTGCCAAACTCAGATGCAAACTCTGTCATATGAGACTCCACATAGACGACTAATGTATATTCATTATTATGTTTTTCAAGCTTATACCCTCGAATCTCCAAACGAAACACCTCATTATCAATACTTCTCGTCTTAGTTTCTCAACTTCCCCTTTATTCATTCCTTTTTTTAGACTTTAGACCAGTTTACCCCTAAAAAAACACCCGACTCATCCAAGTCAGGTGTCTGTTCTCTACGATATATTTTTCTTCGTTTCAAATGGTGGTTCGGCCTTCATGCTATTTGGCAGCATTTGAATCGAGTCTATGACACTATCGAGCTTTGATTCGATTCGATGTAGCAGATAGAATGTCACGATGACAGGAAAACCAACCTCCTGGATAAAAGGCAGTAGCTGATCCATCTCATTTTCCTCCTCTCTATAAGTAGAGCCAACTCCCAAAAGAGAGCTGGCTCCATTTTAATTAAAGTTGAACTTCTTCAACATTACGTTCTACAATACGTGCACCCTTTTTTGAAACAATTGGCCCACCCGATGTTAGGAATGCATCTGTTGCTACAATCAGATCCATCGCTGCCGAAAGAGCTACCACATCTACAGGTTCCACTGGATTTTCAATCGATACGGTTGCTGTTTTTCCAGCCATATTCGTAAACTGCATTTCTAGTGTTTTTGCCATTCGTTACTCCCCCTTTCTCAAAATTCATCTTAAAAATTACTCAGCAATGCCTACTAACATAAAGCTATCATTACGCTCGATGTCAGATAGATCTAATGTTTGAAGACCGATGATTGCTGTCGCAACTGCATGTAAATCATCCGCTGATACAGAAGGGTTAATATTATTGTAGTTTTTGTTTTTATAAACGAGCTTACCCTTACCATCCACACCGTTTTCAAACACTAGACGTAATTGTGTATCTAGAATTTCTTGTTTTGCTGCCATGTCCCTCACCTCCTTTACACTCTTGTTATAGAGGGGTGAGGGGCAAAAAGGGGCATCACATTTAAAATTTTGGGCAAAAAAAATACCTCCACTAGGGAGGTCAACAAAAATATATAACAAAGGGGGGGAATACATTATACAGGATGACCCCTTTTCACCTATCTTATACCCTAAAAAGAAAAAATTCTCGGCAGTCCCATTAAATTCCCACGATTGGCTCATACTAATCGTACATTTGCATGTCACTGAGGTGTACGTATGATTTCTATTTTGATGCCTGGATACAATATTGCACATGCCCTATTGTCCATTTTTATAGTGCTATTTTTTATTATAATTCTGAACGTATATATGATTAAGCGGTACAAGCAAGAGCTTCATGCTGAACAAAGAAAACTAGAAAGTCAGGAGCGTTATTATCGCTCTCTCTATGAGTTAAACCCGCTCGCGATTATCATGATGGATGATTAAAGACATCTCCGAAGAAAAAAGAAATCTGGAAAAAGTTCAATTCATGGCCTACCATGCCCCCCTCACAAATCTACCGAACAAACGAAAGCTTAGTGAGGATATGGCCAAAAACATGTCGGAAGAAATCCCTTTTAGCCTTGTATACCTTGATTTAAATGAATTTAAAAAGACCAATGACAGGTACGGACATTTAGCTGGGGATGCTGTTTTAGTCGAGGTCGCCAACCGGCTTAGGGAAACAAAGGACCATGGTTCTGCCTACCACATTGGTGGAGATGAATTTGCCGTTGCTTTTCCAGTCGTGGAGAAAGAGAAGCTTAAAAAAATGACAATTCAAATTGCTGACAAAATTCGCCTGCCCATCACCTATCAGGAGTTTACTTTAGAGGTTTTTGCAAGCATTGGGATTGCACGTTTCCCATTCGACGCCAAAACCATAGAAGAATTACTTCAGAAGGCCGACCTTGCGATGTATGCATCCAAAGAAAATGACGGAAGCGACATTGTGTTCTATCACGAGACACTCTTAAAAAAGGTCGAGGAACGCTTCCAACTTGAGCAGGACCTAAAGGAAGCCTTAGAAAAAAAACAATTTGAACTATATTATCAACCACAATTTGATATCCAAACTGGCATTTTTCGTGGCGCTGAGGCTCTATTACGCTGGAATCACCCTAAAAAAGGGATGGTTAGTCCGGATGTCTTTATCCATGTGTTGGAGGAAACTGGCCTAATTGTAGATGTCGGTGAGTGGGTTATTACACAAGTTTTAGAATCGATTCATACATGGGCAGACGCAGGTTTTACGTTCGGAAAAATCTCGGTAAACATTTCAGCGAAGCATTTTGAAAAGCAGAATCTCTTTCGTTTTATCCAGGATGTGAATGCAGGAGGGGCTGCCTGTCTCAACAGCTTAGACATCGAAATCACCGAAAGCGCCTTACTCAATTTGGAAAAATCAATTGATCATGTGCTGCAATTGAAGAAGCTCGGAATCAGCATCAGTCTTGACGATTTCGGCACAGGCTACAGCTCCCTAAGTGTCCTTCACCAACTGCCAATTGATTGTGTGAAAATTGACAAGTCGTTCATCAAAGATTTTAAAAAAGAATCCAAAAGTATCATCAGAATGATTATCCAAATGTCCAATAACCTGAACGTCAAAGTCGTCGCCGAGGGCATCGAAACGAAGGAACAACTCGACTTCCTCATCCAAGAAGGCTGCAGCTTTGGCCAAGGCTACTACTACAGCAAGCCACTCCCAAAAGCCGAATTCGAAAGAAAGTGGCTAAGAAACCACAGGGACGGTTCTCTTGGTCTCCTGAAGTGACAGGGACCATGTGAACCGTCCCCATGGTTCATATCCGTTTATAGGAAGAGCTGTGATAGAAGCTTAATCCAACCAAAAAACGCGATCCACAAGGGTATGCTCAATGTCGTTCCCCATACCATGCCAACTGCCAATGGATTCGTATTCTCTTCCATCACTTCGCCCCCCTCATCTTCTCTTACCTACATTATAACGGAATAATGAAAGCGTTTTTATAAAAACTTACCAACAAATTATGCCAAAATAATGCAAATAGAGCTTTAGCGTTATACCCAAAGCTCCCTTTTAGACGTCGTAATCGCCGTCGCCCCTGCCTCAAGTGCTCGTTGCACATCTTCTTTCGTCCGAATGAGTCCACCCGCAAGCACTGGAATATTTAACGTTTCCTTAACCTCTTTGATCATCCAAGGCACGGCTCCAGGCAGCACCTCAATGTAATTAGGTTTATTTTTCGCAATCAACTTATAGCTTTTTTCAAGAGCATGAGTATCAATTAAAAACATCCGCTGAATCGCGAAAACTCCCTTTTGCTTCGCCTTTAGAATGACACTTGATTTCGTCGAGATCAGCCCATATGGTCGAAACTCTTGGCAGATAAATTCGGTCGCATACTCGTCATTTTTTATCCCCTGTACCATATCCACATGATAGATCATCTTCTTCCCATTTTCCCTTGCCATTCGATTAATATTTTTCAGCTGAGCAATGTGAATTTCCGTAAAAACCCCAATTTCATATTTGCTTTTTAAAAAGGACTCGAACTCCTTCATCGTCGTAGACGCGGGCAATATACGTTGATCCAACTGTCTCCCCTCTTTCTGCCGGCTTTTATAAGTAGTATACACTTCCTTCACCTTTTGAAAAAACTGCAAAAAAAGACCCTACTCGCACTGGAGCAGGGCAAAAGAGAAAAAAGTCTACAGGTAAAAAATTTATAGTCAAATGTAGAAAACCCCATTCTCTACATTAACTAACAATAATGAATACACTAGTTCGACAGGAGATCCTACCAATCTAGTATTTTACTATAATTATATACTACCAATGTATTAGAAAAATGTATATTGGGAAAATTGGTGTATTTTTATAGCGATTATTGGTGTTTTTTTGGGGCAACTTTCCTAAAACAGGCCTTTTTTAGCGATTTTTGTCTAAAAATGCATAAAAAATTTTAATTTTTTTCTACACGTTTCCACATTTTACGCAAATTGGACATGCTATTCTATAATTATTAGTTTCAGATAATTCAAAAATATTAATGATAAATAGAGATCATTTTTAAAAAATGGGGGAGGAGTTCTAAAAGTGCCTTATTATACGTTTAAAGAAATTTGGACACCATTCAGTATCGTCGGAGTTCGCTTTTACAAACGACTCGAAGATCGGATTTATTTCATACGAGTCAAAAACGGCCCACGCCGTCCATTTCTAACTCGATTCAGTAAAACCAACGCTAGAGTCTAAACTCTAGCTTTTTTATTGTCTTTGGGACACAGGGACAGGTCCCTTGTCCCACTTGCGCGGGTCGAAGGACCTGTCCTCCTAACCAGAAAGTTATTTTGTTCTTGTACTAGGACAACTTTCCAAGGGCATATCCATATTAGTAAACAAGCTTAAGGAGGCTTTTGTTTACATATGAGACGACGACAAGGCGTGCCAATTCATCTGATTCTGGTTTCAGTTGGGGCTATACTGATTGTGTTCCTGCTTATTTCATTGTTTCGGTCATCACCGGAGGAGGATGCGAAGGAGATTGTCCACTCCTTTTATACATTCGAACAAGATGCGGATTTCGGGAGCTCATGGGAATTGTTCCATCCCCTGATGCAGGAGCGGTTTGAGAAAGCCGACTACATCCAGCAGCGCAACCATGTCTTTGTGGGTCACTTCGGAACCGATACCTTCAAATTTACGGTAGAAGACGTTGAACACCTCAAAAGCTGGCAAATGGCCAAAAACACCACAACCTTTCACGACGTCTATAAAGTGCCCATCACCCAAACCTACAAAAGCACATACGGCACCTTCACCATCCAGCAAGACATCTTCGTCGTAAACGAAGACGGCGACTGGACGATTTTGTGGTCGTATCATTAGGTGGTGGGGCTGGACCAAGGGGACGGTTCTCGTGGTTCCACATTGGCCAGCGAGGGCGCGGGGGATGAAGAACTTTTCCATCGGGATTTTCGCCGTGAAAGTTCTTCATTCCATTATGAAGGACTTTTCGACTCTTTTCTCTGCATAAAATGGTCTTCATCACGCTTATGAAGGACTCTTTGACTCTATTTTTTGCTCAAAATGGTCTTCATCCACGAGCAACCTTTGTTTGCCTGGGACGAAGGACCTGTCCCCGCGACCCACTTGCAACTCCAAACCAGGGTGTTATTTAGGTTATCGGACATATATGAGAATATATCGGACAGAGTTAGCCCGATATCGGACATAGTCCAAATTTTATCGGACACAATTCTAATTATATCGGACACAAACCACAATATATCGGACAAACCAATACCCACGCTAGGTTCAGCAACCATTCTACAAAAAAAATCTAATTCCCCCAATTTGTCCGAACGTCTAAACTCCACCAACCCCCGAATAGACTAATAGAAACCATTTAGAAATGGGGTGGCAGTATGTTTTCAGCTGAAGGAATGCAGACGTTTGAGTTGTTTTCCTTGACTCATATTGTGACGCTTCTAATTTTTACGATCCTCACCTTCCTGCTGATCGCCTTCAGAGAGAAGCTCGAACCATATCAGTCAATCATCAAATGGACATTTTTCAGCATCTTGGTCGCTAGTGAAGTGTCACACCAAATTTGGCTAGTTGCGACCAATCAATGGGAAATCGGCTCCCTCCCGCTACACCTTTGTTCCATTAGCACTTTTATTTGTATCTTCCTATTCTTAAAGCCTAGTAAAAAAGCATTCTACCTCGTGTTCTTTACAGGATTGCTCCCACCGATTCTAAGCCTAGTGACTCCCGAACTATTCCATGACTTCCCGCACTACCGCTTCCTAAAGTACTTCCTCCATCACGCTACAATTGCCTGGTCCGTGCTCTATTTCATTTTTTACGAGGGCTATCGTGTTCCGCGAAAAGCTGTCTGGACCGCTTTCTTGCTCCTTAACCTAATCGCTGTGCCAATCTTTTTCATCAATCTCCTTCTCGACACAAATTTCTTTTATCTAGCAAACCCAACTGAAGCCACAACGATCCTGTCCTATTTCGGCTCCGGCATTACGTATTATCTAACCCTCGAAGTCGCTGGTATTATCGTATTTCTCATCACCTACCTCCCGATGGCAATCTGGATGAAAAAAGATAAAAGCCATTAAGTCAAACGACTTAATGGCTTTTATGTCTACATGGTAAAATATGGACAATAAATAAAATTTATGGCTGTTAGCCCTTTTCATAAAAATGGAACCAATAGAACCGTCCCCCTGGTCCTTACTCTTAAATCCCAGGGTTTTGCATGGGAACTAGTTTGTTTTGTACGGCGTAGATGACGACTTGGGATCGGCTTTTGACGTCGAATTTTTTGAAAATCTTGCTGACGTGAATTTTTACGGTTTTGTCGCTGATGAAGAGACGATCCGCGATTTCTTTGTTGCTCATTCCTTCCACCAGGCATTGGAGAACTTCCATTTCCCGCTCTGTTAGCACGTTTTCCTTTGGCTGCTCCTGCTGTTGTTGATGGAAATTGAGAAGCTTTTTCGTCATCGACGGATGAATCACAGACTCGCCACGTGCGACTGTACGAATCGCTTCGACGACCTGCTCTGATGGTGCATCCTTTAGCAAATATCCGTCAGCACCCTCGCGAATCGCGGCCATGAAATACTCGTCATGGTTGTGCATGGTCAGTACCAGTACCTTAATCGAAGGATATTTTTTCTTGAGAATACCCGTCACTTCCACTCCATTTTTCTCAGGCATGTTGATGTCCATTAAAATCACATCTGGTTCACACATGGGTACCTTCTTCAGTGCGTCATCACCTGAAACCGCCTCGCCGACAACGCGAATATCGTCCTCTAACTCTAATATATTTCTAAGTCCGTCACGTAACACAGCATGATCATCCACCAGCATAAGCTTGATCAACAGTACTACCTCCTTCAAGTCCCATCTTTGGAACAGTTAATGTGATATCAGTACCTTCGCCCTCTTTAGAATCAATTTGGAGAGTTGCATTGATTTTTTCTGCGGCGTCATTCATATTTAAAATGCCAAAATGAGGATTGTTTTGCGCCTTGACCATCGCCTGAAACAGTGAAAACCCTACGCCATTGTCCTTGATTTTTAAAACAATATGCTCCTTTTGATAGCTTAACAGAACTTCAATTTCTGTGGCCTTTGCATGCTTGATTGTGTTTTGCAAGCTCTCTTGAAAAATATCAAACAATTCTTTCTCAACCATCGAACTGAGTGGAACTTCTTGACCTCTTATATCAAACGAAAACTCGATATTATACTCATCTTTTACCATTTCAATTCGCTTTTTAATCGCAGCTGATAACCCCACACGTTCGGTCGGATATGGTCGCAACTCGTAAATAGATTCGCGAACTTCTCGCAAGCTAAGTCTTAATTTATCCATGCTATCTCGGATGAGTTTGATTGTTTCTTCCGGATTTCGATTAAATTTACGTTCGGCCGTTTCAAGCTTCATGACCGCACCGGCTAGAGTCTGGGCAACACCATCATGAATCCCCCGCGCGATCCGGTTGCGCTCCTCGAGGATAATCCGTTTTTCTTTCTCTTCTATTAAAAATCTCGTCTTCACCGCAACCGCCAGCTGGTTAGAAAGTGTCGCAATCGAGTGGATTTCGTCATCCCCAAAGCTACGCGCACGACTTTTCGCAACGACGAGCATTCCAATTGTTTCGTCCTCGACGACCATCGGTGAATACACAAAGGCCTTCATGTCTTTTTTAAAAAATTCATCAATGGGTCCAAGCTTTCTTACCCTGTCCTGATAGACAATAGGTTGCTTTTTCCCATCAAAACGGGCCAATGCCTCACCTGTTAAGGCATCCTTCGGAGTGACCCTTCCATCATAATACAAAATCTTCCACACATCATTTTCTTTCACCCAAAGCATAAGAGCTTGCACATCAACGATTTGAGAAAATGTATTTTTAAACGTCTCAATCCACTCGGTTGAATGGATTTTCTTATTCACACCTGTTGTAATTGCAAACAGCGCATTTAAACGTTTCTTTTCATTTTCAAGTGTGGAGATGACCGAATACAGGAGCGATACTGCTACCAATGGCGAGAAAAAGAAGAATAGTGAGAACACGTCAACGGTTCGACCATCAAGAAAAGCCATGATAACCCCATATAATAAGGAAATGAATGCACTACCCAACTCTGTTAAAGTCTTTCCTTTAAACATGTAAAATGGATAAGGTTGTGGACGAATCAGCAGGACAAAATCAACAATTAGATTATTTATAATAAAAAAGAGTGAAACAAAAAGACCATATGTAAGGATACCTGTCAAAAATCCACTGTTCGTCGCAAGAACCTGGGTGATCGTTGTATTTTTTAATATGTAGTCTGCAAGAAATACACTGACCGCTAGCTGAGCCGGGTTAAACAGGACAATTCTTAGCGGACGTTGACGAAGGATATTAATGATTAACACGATTGTCACATAAATGATAATTGGATACGATATCCCAAATAGCGCTTGCATGACGAAGATAAAAGGAAACGTAATCGTCGTGGAGCCTCTCAAGAGCTGAATCGGAAAATACTCGATTAACGCTAAAAATGCTGTAAGTAATAGGAGAATCGCAATTTCATCAGTTGGTTCAATAATAAAAAACGAATACCCTACAACTGTCCAACCAAGTATTGCAATTAAAATCATATAGATCCTTGCATAGTTCTCCCGCTTATGGGAGGACACCATTGGAAGCTTCACACTTCTCCCCCTTATCATAACATTCTGTAAATTTTTGTCTGTTATTATTATAATATATGTACTATGAAAAAATAACAAATGATACCATTGAAAACGAATACACTCAATCCGCATAAAAACCCAGACTAGTCGAATGGCTTGAAAACCACTGACCAATGCTGGGTAACCACAAACAACTGTAATGTTTGTGGAAACAATTATGCCAAAAAAACACACGATTATCTATGACCCAAATTTATTATTTCTATAAGCCAAAAGTAGTATAACATGTCCTTTTATGCCCAATAAAAAAACTGCCACCTCATAGGTAGACAGTGTTAGACAGGTCCCTTGTCCCAAATCTATGTGTTGGCTTACCCGTTATTGGCTATGCTGTAGGTGAGCCTTTAATATCGTTAGCTATGTCTTTGATAAATTTCTTCATATCTATATCTGTACTTCTTTCGCCTTTCATATAAGCACGAATTAACGCTCTTCTAACCTGGTTTTGATCAATCGAAATATCCTTACCCGAAGATTTAGGATCCAAATTATGTTCACTCCTAGTTGGAAAAATACATAGGTTTTCGAACCCTGCTACTGTGAAGGATGGAGACGCCTCCACACAACAGAGTTCGATAAGTGCCTGAGTGGCCAGGACACTATGGGAGAAAATGATTTCTTGGGGAGTTTGGATGGAGAAACCAGCTCCGCCAAGTAATTACTATACATGTACGCTGAAGACTTCTTTTTTGCGACTGTCTTTTGAAAAAACTTTCTAAATTTAGGTAATACGCAAACACTTTCGAAGGCCAAAATGCCAATTTGTTCTATTTTACGGTATAATAAAAAGATGTGATTTCATCAATCTATGCAACATGGGGAGTGAGACTAGCTTGCTTCAAAAAGATATTCCAAAGGATGCGGTCATGCATTTTTCCGAAAAGCTTCGGGGCATGATTACATTCGACAATGAAGTTGACCGGACATTAATCAAAAAAGGACTAAACCTCTTCCGTCAGGGGAGTGTTTATAATGTAAAATACAACGGGCAGAAGTTGGAAGGACGCGTTCAGGATGTCACACCTGTTGATGTTACACTGGATCTCGACTCTCTCGAAACGAGCAGCTGTTCGTGCCCAACTACTGCTTTCTGTCGTCACCAGATGGCTTTGTTTTTCTATATGTATGCGAGTGTTGACCGAGTCGGGTCTTTGCTTGAGCAGTGGAAAGAAGGCAGTAAACCGAAACCTACCCTTGAATCCATTCCTGTAAAAAAAGGAAGCATCCTAGAGCGTGTGGAATACAAGGAAAATTCACTCGAAAGCTGGCTTGCCCTTTTTGACAAGGAATACGCACGGTTTGAATCAGGACACCCTGAAAAAACGATATACTTTTTCGCAACGCTGTACCATTCTTTTTTTCAAACATTAAAAAGAAAAGCCCCTTATTCTGAGGAGTACAAGCGCTTATTTCATATTCATGCAGCCCTTTTTTGCATTCGTAAAACAGTCGAGCTGCTTGATCAAATGGAAGTTCGAAACTATCAGGTGGACACGTATATCAAGCCTTATTTTCATAATTTCACAGACATCGTACTTGATCATTCATTAGAAATGAAGAAAGTGTCACTGCCATTTTCCTTTGATACTCTCCTTGAGGAAAGCATCCAACCAGTTCGTGAGACACTGCTTTGTCAGTCGATGTTTCAATATGAGCGCATGCAAATGTACCGTTTGCTATGGGCGACCTTTTTTAATCAAAAAAAATGGATAGAAATCGAACAGAGCGCCCTGGATACCGATCATCCAGTACACCAGATTGCCTTTGCCCATCTTCGCTTTTTACTAAAGGATGATACGAGTGCAATCGAATCAATGAAAAAGCTTGGGCACGATGCGACGCCTTATAGTTTCTGGTGGATTTCCTATCTATCTGAATCAAAAAGTTGGGACCGTGTTCGTCCTTGGATTGAACATGCTTTAGAGGGCATTCGGACGTTTATTTTTGGCATCCAAAGCTATGAAGGCCGCCGTCATATGACAAGATTGTTTTTACAAAACATAATGCCGTACGCCGAGGAACAAGATGATACGGTTTATATGGATGCCGTAAAAAAGCTCCTCCCGTACAGTTATGTCGAGTACAATGACTATTTGCTTGAGACTGAACAATTCCGGAAATGGGTCGAACTGCAAATCATGCTCGGCTATGATATCGATGAAATAGACCGTTATATTTTAAAAGAAATTGAAAGCCACGATCGGAGTGCATTGTTTCCTCTTTATCACCAGGCCGTTGCAAAGGCAATTGAGGGTAAAAATCGGCCAAGCTATAAAAAAGCCGTTAAATATTTGCGCAAGATCCGAACTCATTATAAAAAATGTAAACAAGAAGACGTCTGGGAGGACTATATTACGAGACTTGCCACGATGAACAAGCGATTACGTGCCTTCCAGCAGGAGCTGATTCGGGCTTCTATGATTTCGGAGTAAAGGGGTGAGATGATGGTAATTGGAGAAACATTTGTAATCCATGCAGAATGGGTTGCCGAAAAAGGATTTTATGTTTGGTGCACCACAGACGATGGAGATGAGATTCGGATAAAAAACTGGAAGCAAAACCTCTTTGCATGGCATGAGGCCTCCTTTTACGGGACCTTCCTCGAAGAGAACGACTTTCAACATCATGATGCCGTTCTACTTTCACCCTGGCAGGCATTTACCTATTTTGGAGAATTACCGGTTAATTCCCTGATCGAAGTAGAGCTTAGCGAGAATGCCGAACACTATCACGCGCTTTCGAGCAGCTTGCTACCGCTTGTTAAGGAAGGCGATTTTATGCCCGACTTTGATTATTGGCGCAAATCAGAGCGTTTTGGCTGGAAACCGATTGGCACTGAAGTAACGGGATTTGCAGCTGAGTGGTTTTCTGAAGCCATCACCGATTGGATTCAAGCGGATTCCACGCTCTCTGACTCTTGGGAGGAAATTGCCTCAACTTTCCCGCTTGTAAAAAGTACTGCGGGAGCTGAGTTTGTCGTTGATGAAAACAATTGGCTCGAACGGATTGGTTGGAAGGAAGACCTTACTCCATTTGATGTCATGCTCCAAATTGAGGAACCGGAAATGGACAATGGCTCGTGGAAGTTACAAACTGTACTTCGCAGCAAAAAAAAGCCCTATAAAACACATATGGATCTACCAAAGGAATGGGCGCCTTTTGAGGAAAAAATCACGAATGACCAGGAGATGTGGTGCAAACTTGTTCCATGGCTTCGCGATGAGGAAGGAATCGTTCACCAGTTAACGGAGCGTCAGGCCTGGGACTTTTTAACGGAAGCAAGCTCAAGGCTTATCGATGCTGGAGTCGGAATCTTGTTACCAGCTTGGTGGCAAGCGATCAAGGACGCCCAGCTTGCGATTAAAGCAAAGGTAAAAACAACTGCTGGTGGCGGGCGCCAATCGTTCGTTGGGTTGCAGTCCATCGTCAATTTTGACTGGCGTTTTTCAACAAACGGTGTGGAGCTTTCCGAAGAAGAATTCATGTCGCTCGTAAACGAGCAAAGACGATTAATCAATATCCGTGGTAAATGGATTAAGCTTGATCCTGCGTTTATTAAACAGGTTCAATCGATTCTAGAACGTGCGAATAAAGAAGGACTTCATATCCGCGATGTCCTAGAGCAGGAGCTATTATCTCTTTCTGAAAAAGCCGAACACGAAGAACAGGAAGCGGCACGAGCATTCGCAGGCGTTCAAATCGAACTGAACCGCCATTTGTCCCATATGATTACTCAGCTAACGGACATCAAGGAGATTCCACAGGCCGCCATTCCAGAAACCTTCAGGGGTGAGCTTCGTCCTTATCAGCAACAAGGTGTCGACTGGCTCTTATTTTTACGAAAGTTCGGTTTTGGTGCCTGCCTTGCTGATGACATGGGACTTGGGAAAACAATTCAAATGATTGCCTACTTTTTATCGGTAAAAGAAAGTGGTGCTAAGCCTGCGCTGATCATATGCCCAACATCTGTGCTTGGAAACTGGCAAAAGGAGCTTGAAAAATTCGGACCCGATTTACGCGTTCACCTTCATTACGGTTCGAACCGCTTGAAGGGTGAGGAGTTTACCCAACAAGTCAATGAGGCTGACATCGTGCTCACCTCTTACGGATTGTCTCATTTAGATGATGAGGAAATTTCCGCTTACGACTGGGGTACAATTTGCTTGGATGAGGCACAAAACATTAAAAATGCACAAACGAAGCAATCACGTGCGATTCGCAAGCTAAAAAGTGACCATAATATCGCACTGACAGGAACGCCAATGGAAAACCGCTTAACCGAGCTTTGGTCGATTTTTGACTTCATCAATCGCGGCTATTTAGGTAGTCTCGGAGGATTCCAAAAACGATTTGTGTCTCCAATTGAGAAGGACCATGACCAGGAAACTATTGCTCAACTGCAGCGATTAATCAAGCCATTTTTACTAAGACGTACGAAAAATGATGAAGCCGTTGCATTGAATTTACCAGACAAGCTCGAGCAAAAAGAATACTGTCCGTTAACAGTTGAACAGGCATCGATTTATGAGCAGCTGGTGAAGGATACATTGGAGCAAGTCGAACAGCTTGCGGGCATTCAGCGTAAAGGGTTGATTTTAAAAATGCTTGGGCAGTTGAAGCAGGTTTGTGACCATCCGGCACTCTATTTAAAAGAGGCTGCTCCGAAAAATATAGACGATCGATCTGCAAAAATGGAAAAGCTTCTTGAGTTGGTCGACCACATTCGTGACCAGAACGAAAGCTGTTTGATTTTCACCCAATATATCCAAATGGGTGAAATGATTAAGGATGTCCTTTCAAAACGTTATAACGAATCAGTAAAGTTCTTGAACGGAAGTGCTGCAAAAGTACAGCGTGACAAGATGATTGAAGGATTCCAGAACCGGGAATACAATATCTTGATTCTTTCACTGAAGGCTGGTGGAACCGGCTTGAATTTAACGGAAGCAAACCATGTGATTCACTATGACCGCTGGTGGAACCCAGCCGTCGAAAACCAAGCCACCGACCGCGCTTACCGCATCGGCCAAAAACGCTTCGTCCACGTGCACAAACTCATCGCAACCGGCACACTGGAAGAAAAAATCGACGAAATGCTGGAGAAAAAGCAGTCACTCAACGACGAAATCATCACCAGCGAAAACTGGATCACCGAACTCTCCACAACTGAACTAAAAGAACTGTTAGGTGCGTTCTAGAGTGGGTCACAGTAGTTGGTCCCTTCCCAAGATTGGGCGGTTCACAGGGGCCTCTGGGACACAGGGACAGGTCCCTTGTCCCAGGTCATACGGCAAAAAACCAAAGGAGCTGATTCAGTTGGCAGAAAAAACAACCAAACCTAAGAAAAGAACCAAAAAATTTGTGCCAAGTGAAAAGCACAAAGACAAAACCGAACCTTGGCAAAAATTCTATCATCTAGTTGAAGAAAAACTAAAGAAATGAAATGGGTGGTGACTGTTGTCACCACCCGAATTTTTTCTAGAAACCCTTACTTGCGTAGCAAACCACTCTATTGACCTACCTTCAAATCTTCCTCGTATTGCTTATATATAATATATCGCTGCATTCCACGCGTTTTTTCGTAAGCCTTTTGGATTTCAGCCACATACTCGTCATGATCGCCTTTCTTTTTTGCAATACCAGAAGCCAAGGCATGCTTCATCCACTCGGACTTCACCTGATTTCCAAGCTCAGCCGCCTGCTCCAACTTCCCCTCCTCCACAGCAACAATTGCCTGATAATAGGCTTTATACTGAGAGGGATGAATGTCCTCAATGTCCTTTTTCACTCGCAAAATATCATCCTCGTATAAGGCATGCAATGTCTTAAACAACGCCTGTCTTGCGGGATCTTTATATTTTCGAAGCAAGGACTCTGTCGCTTCCTGCACATCTTGGTCAATCCGATTACCCATACCGTAATAGAGCTTAAATGCAGGGTTTTTTCTACGTTTTTCAAGATAAGACTCTATCTTTCTTACATTTTTCTCCCCGTAAATCGGATAAATAAATAAGTAAGTACCAAGAACAACTATCACAATCATACTTATGGTCATACTTATTGGTTGACCTAGCTCCAAAAACCCTAGCAAGACTCCTAACAATAATGATATTCCAAACAAAACTACAACCCTCACCAAATCATCCCCAACAATTTGTCATTATTGGATAATTATACCTCACTAGACTCCCATAAAAAAAGACCAATCACGTCGTTTCCCATGATTGGCGGGACGAGGGGACAGGTTCATTGTCCCAGCTTTCATAGATTTGCTTCAACATCCGCTTTCCGCGAAAAAGCTTATTTTTCACAAACGAAATGTCTACACATAAAAGATCGCTAATTTCCTTGTAGCTATAATCACTAAAATAATAGAGGGATAGTGCTTGTTGGTAATCCTTAGGTAAAGCTTCGATTTGTTGGTAGAGACGTTCTCTTTCGAACCTTTCTACTATTTCATTCTCCACCATTTCATTGGTCGAATATCGCAAATCCTCCATCTCATCAACCAAAACGGTCGCTTTTACAACTTTACTACGAAGATAGTCAATACATTGATTACGTGTGATTTTATATAACCATGATTTCAATTTAGACTGTTCTCTAAACGAATTCAATTTTAAGAAGATCTTCAAGAATACTTCTTGCATAATATCATCAACAACTGCCCAATTTCGAACATATCGAAAGGCCACGTATCGTAATTCCGTTCCGTAATTCGTAATGATTTCTTCAATTTTTTGTTCCGACATTTTTTCTCACCTTATTGTGGGACACGGGACCTGTCCCCGTGACCCATTTTTGGGGGACACGGCCCTGTGTCCTACTAATTGTTGATTTCGTAAATGTATAGTTTGTAGTCTTTTTGTTCTTTTGTTTGGTTTTTCACGGTAAGTTTTCCTTCATAGAGTGACTCACCAGTGCTTAAATCACTAATCGAGAGTGGATACTCACCATTAAGTACACTTATGATATAAATCTTTCCGTTTAGTAACTTAATATAAGGATCATGTTCGCCCTTATCATGTTTTATCTTAAAGGTGTGCTTTTCGCCCCAGCTTTCCGTCTCAAGATTATACTGATTCACTACAACTTCATTTGAAGATCGACTTGGAATATATACAGTAGCTTCATTAATAACAAATGAATCAATGCCCATGCCTTCCTCTTCCAAACTAAGCTCAATCTTTTTCATTTGATTTGTTTCTATGTTATAAACGTTAATTTCATCTACAATCACTTTCGGTTCTGCCATCTCACCCTCATTTTCATAGTCAGGCTCCTCATGTGCGTACACTTGGAACAACAGATATTTTTTCGGTTCGACTGAATAATATTCATCAACGACTCTTATATCTGACCATCCATTCTCAATCTTTGGTGATCCATAGATGGTTTCATCACTAACGGCCTTTTTGTCTAAGTCAATAGTATATACATTTAGGTCCTCACCGCCTTCAGCGCGAAATCCTCTTGCTATGACCTTAATTTCGTTATTGATTGATTGGACATCCATCACATCGACCCAATGATAGTTGTCTTTATTAGGAAGATCCAACTCCATTGATGTTGTTTTGTCTGTTTTAACGTCTAAAATCTCTATTTCGAAATACATATTTTTAGAGACATTTCCATTTCCATTGCCTTCCACATTTACATACACGGCAAAATTCTCATCTGCATATAAGCTATTTGTTAAGTATTTTTTTCCTCTCATAAAATGGCTATACTTTTCTTTTAGCTGATTATACGCAGGTACCGTACTCGTCCTTGTCAATTGTTCAATGAACGATTGATTACTTAAATTAATCGTTTCATCTTTTGAAATAAGTAAGGAATGATGAATATTATTACCGCCAAAATCTCCGTTAATCCTTATATTTTCTACTTCTTCTTCATTTCCACTTACCTTTTCGATGCCGATTACAATATTTTCATCAGCCAAACTAGAATTTATATAAAAAGCACCAATCACAATCACCGTAATTAAACTTACCGAGATTATTTTCCAATATCGTTTCATGCTATTCGACCTCCTATCATACCCTTATTTTTTTGTTCATGAGGTAATTTCCGATCCATATTGCCCCAGCAAGGGTAAGTAAGCATGTACCAAGTTCCATATAGAACAATTCATTTGCATAAAAATAATTACCTAAGATAAATTCATTCACTAATATCGGTGCAAAAAAGACTAAAATGGATACTGCGGCATAAAGGATCCCGAAGAAAATCCCTTTTAATCGATATGAACGTTCAAATAGAATCGCCGTAAACACGACACATACCGCTACAATCCCAACACCGTATATGAGAATAAAGTCTGCAACTGTCATAGGGAATAAAATATTTAAGTAATGGAAGTTAGAAACTTCTGCGATTGGAAAATCAACATGAAACTCTTCTGGCACTAACCACTGTAAAATTTGCAATTCAATAGTGATTAGTATTAATTGCAAAGCAATGAGACCCAGAACAAATAATAAGATGGTTGTAGCCTTCGCTAAATAAATATTCAATCTTGCTGTTGGTAAAACGAGTAAACGATAACTAAACGTGTTCTTTCCAAGCCAATCACGGTACCAAATAAAGAACACATAAATCAGCAATGTCACTCCAGAGAGGACAATCGGCCCCATAAACCAAACAGAGCCAGAAAAATTAAAGAAGGACATTGTACCGTATTGTGAGATAAAATCACTCTTCGATAGGAGATCCTCATAAATTGCCTTGTTCGCTTTGCCTACGTATCTACGTGCTTCAACTATTACGCCAACAATTTGAACAAGCACCGTAATCCCAAGCAAAATAAGATATAGCTTTAAAAATCGAGAAAACTCGAAATTGACCAGTTTCAAAAATCGATTCATGCTCTATACACCTCTCTCATCACATCGATGACCGATTTCCCTTCATTCTCCCTGACTTCTTCGGTATCGAACTCCCTTAACACGACGCCATTATCTAGCAACACGACTTTATCAATTAAATGCTCGATATCATTGATTTCATGGGTTGTAATGATCACGCCGCGGTCCTCAATTAAATGGCTTGTAAACACATCTGCAATCTGCTCTCGACTAAAAATATCAATCCCCGAAAAAGGCTCATCCATCAAGACATAGTCAACATCCAATGCAAGTCCAAGGATTAAGTTGACCTTTGCCGTATTTCCCTTTGATAGATCCGAGATTCGGTCCGTTTCTTTTAATCTAAAAAATTCGAGTAGCTCCTCGGCACGTTTTTGATTCCATGAGTCATAGAAATCTGCCATAAACGTGAATGCTTCGTGAATTTTCATTTGAGGCAGCATCGTGATTGTATCTGGAATAAACGTAATTTTTTCATAGCTACCTTTATGAATTTTTTCTCCATTAATGAGAATTTCACCACTATTAATTGGAGTTAGGTTCATAATCGCCTTCATAAGTGTTGTTTTTCCAACACCGTTAATCCCAATCAAACACGTAATCTTTCCTTTTTCAGCAGTGAAGTTTACGCCTTTTAACACGGTTTTCCTACCAAACTTCTTGGTTACGTCCTTTACTTCAATCACCCAAATCCCCCCTATTCCTTTTCGTACTCTTGTTCAACTATTTTCAATGCCTCTTGCAAGGGCATATTAATTGACCGAACTGAATGAATAAATGTGGTAACTGCGTCTAATACCAATTCCTCACGAACCATCTTCAATACTTGTTCATCCTTCGTAATGCGACTAGGTAAATTTCCCTCTGTAAAAATCAACCCTTGTTCCTCCATTTCTTTATACGCACGCTGAGCCGTATTTGGATTTATCTTCAATTGATTCGCTAACTCTCTCCTTGACGGAATCTCCTGACCTGGTTCAAAAAAGCCTTTCGCAATTTGTTCCTTAAAAAACTGAATGACTTGAACGTATACAGGATCCCGATTATTAAACTTCACATCCATAGACCCAACTCCTAAAAAAATTTATCCCCCGTATTAAAGGGTTAATACACCAAACTCAAAAAGAAAGCTTATTTTGACAACTGTATTAAACACACCATACAGCTGTGATAAAAAAATTCCGTGGTGTATCAATCACTTAATACACCTTATGAATGTATTATATGGTTAATACACTTCAACTGTCAACACTAAAAAAGAAATAAATGTAAATAACCTATTGACCACCAAGAACAAATGTTCTAATATAAGAGTAAGAAAAAGGCCAACCATGTTGTGACCATGATTGGCGAATATTTGAAGAATTACTGGAGCATCCATCTATCTCTAGAGGAACCTTTTTGAAAAGACGACTGAGGCTGCTTACTGCGAGGTACATGAATAGTGGGGATATGTTGACTTTTCATAGTCTGAATTTCTTTTTTACAATTCTCAAATTACAACACCTTCCTTTCTAAAATACGATTGATTTGTAGAAGCCTTTCATTATAGTTTTGATCAATCTGATCCATGCGTTCTCCAATTTGACCTTGTAATATTTCTAGATGTAATGCAATACCCATAGCAAGCTTATTCAACTTATCGTTCATTGTCTTAATCTCATCATTGTTCATACATACACCTCCTACTACTCAGACATCAAGGATATTTAATTTTCTACAAGCTCCCTAGGCTTTCCACCAAGAAATTTAACAGAGTCTGCTAACACTTCAGTCACATACACCCTTTTGCCCTCATTGTTTTGATAGTTCCGGGTTTGAATTCGTCCTGTAACACCTAGAATGGAACCTTTTTTACAATAATTTGCCGTGTTTTCTGCAGTTTTCTGCCAAAGTGTACAGTTAACAAAATCGGTGTTAATTTCACCACCCGCAGTTTTAAAATTACGGCTTACCGCGAGTGTCACATGCGCTACAGCTTTCCCGTCCTGGGTGTAACGCAAATCTGGATCACGAGTCAATCTACCAACTAAAATTACTTGATTTATCATATGTTTTCCCCCTTTGTTAAGTCTAACAGGGCTATCATACTTCACGATTCGACAGAGGTAAAATTAGGAAAAATTAATTATTCAAAGAATGTCTTTATAAAAAACCGAATTTCTCTACACCTCTTTTACATTTTTTAATCGAAAATAGATTAAACCCAAGAATTATCTAAGGTTCTACAATTTTTTTAAAAAAGGGACACAATTTTCAGATTCATTTCCTCTTCTTCTACATATAATAACCAAGTAAATATGCTATAATTTAACTACCTTTATTAGTACGAAAGATTTACAAGGGGGTCAGGGATATGAAAACGTTTAAGTTGGTGTCACTTAAAGTTCTTCATCAGGACGAACAAGCGGAACGGGTCGAGGATATTCCGTTGATTGATGGATTAATCATTAATCGGGAGGATGGAGAAAACCGTTGGATTGTGGAGGCTTTTATTGAAAAACCGTATAAGGCGATTTTCGAAAAAGCAAAACAAGCCCAAGAAAAGCTTAATCTTCAAGTAACCATTTCAAAAAAATCAAATGATCCCGCCCCCTTAATGGGTGAAGTAAAGATCATTAAGGAAATGGAGAATAGTGTGAGTGTCCTTTTAGACGGAAACTTAGTTCCAGTTCGACTCAACATGGCTGAGATTGTGTTAACCGATCTTATTAAGCAAGGCTTAGAAGGCGATGGCCTGCTTGCTGAATTTAAAAACAGACTACAAGAAAAGAAAAAGACGATACAAAGTTAAAAAAGGCAGGACACGATCCCGCCTTTTCTTACGACTACAGAGACTTATTTGCCTCCGCCTGCACCGTTAGTACCACCATTGTCTCCACCAGTGCCACCGCCAGGAGCCATTTCATTGTCACCTAACTCATCATTGTCATCTTTACCCACGTCTAGGTCACCATCATTATTGTCATCTTCAATTAGATTTCCGTCACCATTTAAGTCATTATCAATGTTATTCATGTCATTATCACCAGGAACAACATCTTCCTCAGGAGTTACATCGTTATCTAGCTCGTTGTTGAAATCCTCACCCGGTGTTTCTAGTCCATCATCCTCCGGAGGCGGATCTTGGTCATCGGCGTTACAGCCGGTTACTAAAAACACAGCAAGTAAAGATCCCATTAGCTTAAGGAACCATTTTTTGTTCATTTGCAAAATCTCCTTTCTGTTTTCTTCTAAGTATTTTTGTGACCACTTGGTCTTGGCTTAGCTTTCCCCGAAGTATAAAAATGTATCAAAAAAATTACATGATTTATCTCTATTTTTTTATTTGACCAAATAAAAAAACCAGATGATCACTTTCATCCGGTTTCTACGTTAATCCTTATTCTGTTTTTTCACCTAGTGCAAACATAATTTCCGTTTCGCAAACAAGCTCTCCGTCAACCGTTGCGATCCCTTTTCCTTTGCCGATAGAGCCTCTAAGACGAGTGATCTCGACTTCTAGACGAAGTTGGTCTCCAGGAACTACCTGTCTTTTAAAGCGACAGTTATCAATTCCAGCAAAGAAAGCAAGTCTGCCTTTGTTTTCTTCTTTTTTTAGCATAGCTACTGCGCCAACCTGTGCTAATGCTTCAACAATTAACACGCCCGGCATGACTGGGTATCCAGGAAAATGCCCGTTAAAAAATTCCTCATTCGCCGTTACATTTTTAATGCCTAGCGCACGTTTACCATCTTCCATTTCAAGGATGCGGTCGACTAATAAAAATGGGTAACGATGGGGAATGATTTCCTTGATTTCATTAATATCGTACATCTTTACAATTTCCTCCTCTATGTATATAAGGACTTACTGAATAAAGTCAGTATCTTATGCCTATTATAATACAAGTGTTGGGGAAAATCTAAACTTCGTCGGGAAAGCCGTAAATTTCTAACCATAAAAAAAGAAGGCATAGGCCCTCTGTTTTATTTTTCTGCATCCTTATTTACAATGTCAACAATATGCTGCCATGTTTCTTTTTTCAAGGCATCACTTGGCTTACCATCCCCAATGACTCCGTAACCCACAACCACACCGATTAAAATGCTGGCTGCAAAAAGAACAACGACAAGCAAAAGTCGTACCCAAATCGGAATTAAGCGAATTCGAATTTTTGATTCGCGCTTTTTCTTAGGTTCTTTTTCCGTATTCTTTTGTTCGTCACGCGTTTTTCGAAAATCTTCGCGCGATTTTACTTGTGTATTGTTTAGTTCACTAGTCACTGAGATTACTCCTTATCTATAGGGTGTTCCAAGAATTGCGATTGTCTGCCTTAAATTATAGTATTCCGTAGGTTTCTATTTTTATCAAATAGTTTCGGTTATCGTAGACCGTTCACAAGCCCCATCATTTGGTCTGAGATAGAGATTGATTTTGCATTGAACTGGTAGGAACGTTGTGTCAGTAGTAGATCTGACATTTCGGTTGTTAAATTAACGTTGGACTGTTCTAGTGCTCCTTGTTGCAAACTTACTTGTTCACGTAAGGCCCCTTGAAGAGAAACGAATACGTCATCTGCTGCGATGCCAAGCTCCGCTAAATCAGGTAACGCAAATTGATTTTGACCTACTCCTTGAAGAAGCTGTGGTTTTTGAAATTCTACAACGGACAGATTAAATCGTTGCGGCGCACCTATTTCAGGGACAACCGTTATCTCCCCGTTTGCTGATATCTGAATTTCCTTAAACCCATCAACAAACGCAATTGGTTCCCCGTCTTGATCGAGTACAGGATTACCACCACTTGTCACAAGAGCAACACGATTTGTTCCGTCATTAGTTGGTGATAAATAAAGCGCCCCATCCCTTGTGAATCGAGGAACTTGAACTCCATTTTCATCGACTACTATTTGAAGAAATTGATTTTCCTTTGTGAAGGCAATATCAAGTTCACGGTCCGTTGTTTTTATCGCACCTTGGGTCATCATCATATTTGTAGACCCGAGTTTTGCACCGACACCTACTCGAACACCATTTGGAGTCAAGCGGCCTTCTTCCTGCGCAGCAACTGGTTGGTTATTAAACTGTTGGGTTAAAAGCTCACTAAAGTTGACCTGGCGTTTTTTATAACCGGTCGTGTCAGTATTGGCTAAATTATGCCCAATTGTATCAAGCTGTTTTTGTAACTGACTCATCGTATTGGTTGCTGTTATCATCGAGCGCATCTGAAGACCTCCCTACCATTTCTAATATGTCTAGCTCCAACTGTCATCGGCTCTAGTTCAAAAGCCAATAATCCGGCACACTTAGGGCTTTTCTTATAATCTTCCAATCTCGTTAACCGCTTTGTCCATACTCTTATCATACGCCTGAAGAACTTTTTGGTTGGCTTCAAATGTACGGTATGCTGTCATCATTTCCGTCATTGCCTGGGTTACATCCACATTTGAGCCTTCAAGAAATCCTTGTTTTAGCGTGTATGATACTTCAGGATTTGCCGTTGCATTAGGTAACACCAAACCATCATTCGTACGGAATAATCCATTTCCCTCTTTAGTTAGGTTTTGTGGATTTTCTGAGTAAGCAATGCCAAGACGCGTTTGGGCAAGCCCATTTACAAGAACACGGCCATCCGCTGTAACCTCAAATTGAGTACTATCGACCTGGATTCGATTTCCATTCTCATCTAGTACGTAAAAGCCTTCATTTGTTGTTAAAGAACCGGTTGGGTCAACCGTGAAGTTTCCATTTCTCGTGTATCTCACATCACCATTTGCATTTTGAACTGCAAAAAACAAAGAGCCCGGTTTGTTAGTCTCAGGATTGATCGGTAAATTTCCGTCCACTAATGCCACATCTGTGGAGAGTCCTGTTTCGCGGATATCTCCTTGCTTGAACAGTGGAGTCATTTCCTGCATATACACACCTGTATTCAATCCACCAATCGTACTCGCCGTCCGAAGGGTACCACCATTTTTAGCAGGACTTTGTATACCCTCAAGACGTTGCATTAACATTTCAGGGAAAGCACGTAAAGAACCTTGGTCCACTTTGTAGCCAGGTGTATTCGCATTAGCAATGTTATTCGTTAACATTTCCGTACGACGCTGTCCAGCAAGCATTCCAGATGCTGCAGAATAAAATCCACGTAACATGAACTCACCTCATTTTTCTATCCGAACATAATACTACTATAATAGGATGTTTAAAAAGTCGGCTGCAAATGACACATCGAATTTCTGCGTTGGCTTGCTTCTCCGTTCCTCACGTATATACTGCATACGCTCCGGTACTCAAAGCTGCGCCGCCTTGAAATTCTTGGTCCTTTTCACCCTCCCTTTTAAACCCATACTTATATTTATTATAGTAGGAAATTCCTATTTCTTCATCTGTAAATTTTAGCCACGTAATAAAATGTTGAAATGTTAGAAAGGACCTGCCGAGTCGGAAAGGTCCTCAATTACGTATTAGACTAATTTTCTTCGTGGAAGCTTATCCAAGTTTTCAAGCATGACGCCTGTACCGATTGCGACACATTCCATTGGGTTTTCAGCAATTAATACAGGTACGCGCAATTCCTCAGCTAAAAGCTGATCGATTCCGTGAAGCAATGCTCCACCACCCGTTAAAATCACACCGCGGTCAATGATGTCTGCAGAAAGCTCAGGTGGTGTACGTTCAAGTACACTTTTCGCAGCTTGTACAATTGCAGAAACCGGCTCACGTAGTGCTTTTTCAATCTCACCAGATTTAATTGTAAGTGTGCGTGGTAAACCAGTAACCATGTCACGGCCACGAATGTCAATTTCTTCATTACGTGAATCCGGGAATACCGTTGCCACTTGAATTTTAATATTCTCTGCTGTTCTTTCACCGATTAATAGCTTGTACTGACGCTTAATATAGCTTAGGATTTCCGCATCAAACGTGTCCCCAGCCATTTTGATGGATGAGGCGGTAACGATATCGCCCATTGATAGTACAGCCACGTCTGTAGTACCACCGCCAATATCAACTACCATATTTCCGCTAGGTTGGAAAATGTCCATGCCTGCTCCAATCGCAGCCACTTTTGGTTCTTCCTCAAGATAAATTTTCTTCCCACCGCTTTTTTCAGCTGCTTCCTTGATTGCCTTTTGCTCAACAGAAGTAATATTCGTTGGACAACAAATAAGGATTCTTGGCTTTGAAAGAAATCCTTTGACATTTAACTTATTAATAAAGTGCTTTAACATCGCTTCTGTTACATCAAAATCTGCAATAACACCGTCTTTTAAAGGTCGGATCGCAATAATATTTCCTGGTGTACGACCCACCATGCGTCTTGCTTCTTCACCAACGGCTAAAACCTTGCCAGTGTTTTTATCTAATGCCACTACAGATGGCTCGTTTAATACAATTCCTTTACCTTTTACGTGTATGAGCACGTTTGCAGTTCCTAGATCAATACCGATATCCCTAGCTAACATTTGAGTAACTTTCCTCCTTGCATTTTAAACAAAAATGCATCTATTTTCCTAATAATATATTGTATCACAATTTACCATATAAAATAGATATTTTGTAATTTTTTTGTAGGAAAATGTCGTAAATGCAAGAAAGAAAGTCACAGGCATGTTATTTCACTGGTTCTTCTTGTAGCTCTTCCTCTTTCTTGTACTTTAGCTTTGTCGCTTCTCCACCCCGTAAATGTCGTATTGATTTATGATAATCAAGGATTTCTTTTACTTCATTTGCCAATTCGGGATTGATTTCAGGTAGCCTTTCAGTTAAATCTTTATGGACAGTACTTTTGGAAACGCCAAATTCCTTCGCAATGACGCGAACTGTTTTTCTTGTCTCCACGATATACTTTCCAATCTTGATAGTTCGTTCTTTGATGTAATCGTGCACACTACTCGCCCTCCCTATATGGATGTGAGAAGTGTGAAATGAGACGCGTTCATGCTTCAACGAAGAAGATGTAGTATTTGAACAATATTCGTCATATGTTTTGCTGGAACTTTGAAGACGGTATACGCCCCCTCACCTCAAACACTCTCTTTGTTAGGTTTGTAACCATTTTATTAGCTTGGTTGAGGGATTATGCTATAAAAGTCAAGAGGGACAAGGGTTTTATCAAAATATTTTTAAAAATTGCTTGTTCTACCGATTGAGACAGGCCATTTTTAGCTATTGGACAACCTGTTATCTAAAAAAATGATTCTGATTATTTTCTGTCGCTTGGAGAAGATCACCCCAAGTTCGCTTTCCTCGGCTTTTAAAATGATGAAGGAGTTCAACAAAAAGATAGGCTGTCGTTAAGGCATCACCTGTTGCTGAATGACGATTATACATTCTCGTTCCAAAATTCTGAGCGTACCTGTGCAGATCCCGCATATCATAAGACGGGGAAATATATCCAATCAAATCCAACGTATCAATCGTTGGCATCCGCCCTAAACTAAATTTTTCCCGTTTCAGTTCACTTTTCAGCGCACAAATGTCAAACGATACATAATGTCCAACCAAACAGCTACTGTTGTGTTCCTTTATAAAATGAAAAAGACTTGTGATTCCTTCAATAGATGTGGGAGCGTTTTCGACCTTTTTATCTGTGATTCCTGTCAATTCGATTATTTCCTGAGAAATTTGTCGTTTAGGATTTATAAACGTATGAAATTGTTCCTCTTCACAAACCCTCAATCCTTTTACCTGAACAGCAGCAATTTCAATTAAACGATCGACGGTCGAAACCCTAAACCCCGTCGTTTCTGTATCAAAAACGGCAAACGAAATCTCCTCAATTGGAGTTGATAACGGTATTTCCTTAAGAAGTTGCTGAAAAAATGGTTTTCTACCAAAAAACACAGACTCCCTCCTTTCATATTTGGAAGTGGGCATTTACTAGAGTTTGAATCTCTTTTAAAGTTTTCACACTTAAAATGAGTTCTTCCTTTTCCTTCGTTGTTAAGTGGGAAAAATGAAGAACAGATGTGAGTTTCTCCTTGTTTTTATATTGGCGCCACCTTTGTTTCACAAATAGAAGCATCACATCTGAAGCGGCTGCTTTTACATCCTTTCCAAAACTAGCACTAAATGCCTTCTTCTCTACTAATCTATCAATTCTCTCAAATGGGGTACCCGAGATGATCCCATATTCCAGCGACAGAATTTGCAAGCAATGGTGATATGGAAATAATATTTCTTTTTTAATATCCAACTGCTTTCGATCCAATTTAAAAAGAGCACGAATTGGATGGTCTAATGAGGGAATGTGATGTTCCTGTTCATGTAGGCGATACAGAAAGATCTTGGCATTTTTCATTTGTTGGAGGAGTCTTGCTTCAAATTCCTTATGAAGTTTCTCATCTCCATATAAAAAGCGATACGAAAAGAAATTCTGTGCGAGAAGCATATTCTGATTAGTTGCATTTGTGCTCCATGTTTGAATCCTGTTCATCCATGTTTCCAATGACCCGCGCCAGCTTGGGTTGCTCGCCATCATATCTCCTAAACAGCGTGCATACCCTGCTTTCTCTAATAGATGAACGATCTCTTCTCCTAATTTTGAAAAATAACTCTCTATCTCTGGGCTATTGTTATCATAGACTAGAAAATGGTCCTGGTCGGTTAGCAAAAATTGCTCCTCACGACCTGCGCTCCCCATTTGATAAAAACAAAATACAGTTGGTGGAAGTAATCCTTCTCGTTTTGAGAGTTTCTCAATTGCCATCTCTATACATCTCTTCACAAGCCGGTCATATAGTCTTGTCACGCTATCGAGTACTTTGAAAATAGGTACTTCGTTTTGAAGTAGAGCATCGACAACATCATAAATGGCCATTTTTACAGAAGGTAACGTTTCCTGGGTTGCAGCTTCAATGGTCTTAATCGTTCTCATCATGCTGTCCTTATTGTGCCTTAATACATTTGAAAGTGTGATAATTCCTAGGATTTTACCATTCTCCACAACTGGCAAATGTTTAACTCCGTTTATAAAAAAAGTGGAAAGTGCTTCATAATAGTAGGCATATTTTGAAATGGTAATGGGGTCTTTCGTCATCACCTCTGATGCAAGTGTGTTTCCGTTTTTCTTTTCAGAAATAACTCTTGAAACGAGGTCACGCTCTGTGATAATTCCTAGCAACTTCTTCTTTTCAATGACAAGGACAGAGCTTGTGCAATGCTCAGTCATAAGTCTTGCTGCAACGCTAATGGCTGTACTAGAGTCCACCGAGACGAGTTTTTTTGTCATGATATCCTGCACTCTTCTGATGAAGGTACCATTTTCCTTGGCCATTTTCCTGAGCGTTATCTGCTCTGCTAAAGAGCTGTAGATTTCTCTAAGACGAATAGCAAGCTGAGTAAAAAGGTAATGATGGAAATGTTGATTATGTAGGCGTTTCTCAACGACATGGATCGGGATTAATAAGCATTGTCCCGCCTCGGTTGCCATCACACCAACCCGATACTCCAGGTGGGGTTTTTGCTCTCCAATTAAATCCGCAATACTGGAAAGCCCAATCAATTCGCCTGGTTTTAAAATTTCGAGAACCTCCCGATTGTCAGGTGGTCCAACAAACACTTCCGCAACGCCAGAAAGCAGCAGAAGTAACCCCTCCCGCTGCTCATTGGCATGAAACAATAAATCCGATTCCATATACACTTTTTGCTGACATAAGGATAATAAATGTAACGATTCTTCTCGTGACAATCCATGAAAAAGCGGATGATCCCTTACCATCTTATATAGCTGTTCCATGTTTTTTCCCCTCTTTTAAAAACGGTTCTACAGGATTATTCTGTAGAACCGTCAGATATTTTTTCGATGTGGCTAGGCTATTTTAAGCCTCATCTTTAAGCCATACATCGCCATCTTTGTATACCATTTGTTCAGGGTAACGCATATCGACAACTTCGTCCTGCTTAGCTTGTGATGGAGCCTCGGTCATTAGAGAAACAATAATGTTTCCTAAGAAACCAGCTGCTGCTCCAAAGATCCCTGCTCCTGTATCGATAATGCCAAGAATGGTGAAGCCACCGTATTTCGCCGCAAAAATATAAGATAACACGACTACTAATCCGATGATCATTCCAGAGATAACACCTTTTGCGTTCGAACGCTTCCACCATACTCCAAGAACGAGCGCTGGGAAGAAAGTACTAGATGCAATTGCAAAGGCCCAGGCCACGATTTGCGTAATCGCTCCTGGAGGATTTAGCGCAACCAATCCTGCGATTAAAGTTGCAACTGCAATTGACCAACGTGCTACACTTAAGCGAGTTTTCTCGGATGCATCTGGCTTTAAGACACGATAGTAAATATCGTGAGCAAATGAAGATGAAAGGGCAATCATCAATCCACCCGCCGTAGATAATGCTGCCGCCATTGCACCTGCAGCCATTAATCCGATAACAAACACTCCAAGGTTTGCAATCTCAGGTGTCGCCATAACGACGATATCATTCGCAATCGTCATTTCTTGCCACTGCAAGATTCCGTCACCATTCGCATCCGCAAGCTTTAATAGACCTGTATCAATCCAGCTTTGCGTCCACGCAGGAAGCTCTGTCATTTTTTGACCAGCCACCTGAGTCATTAGAATGAAACGTGAAAATGCTGCATATGCAGGAGCTGATAAATATAATAATCCGATGAATAAAAGCGCCCAAGCTCCTGACCAACGAGCTGCCTTCATCGTAGAAACCGTATAGAAACGAACGATAACGTGTGGAAGTCCAGCCGTACCACACATTAATGTAAACATTAAGGCAAGGAACTGCCATTGTGAGCCTGTTGCAAACGGAGCAAAGTATTCGGTGAAGCCAAGTTGACGATCTAATTCGCCAATTTCCTCAACAATTTTCCCGTAAGATAACCAAGGTAACGGATTGCTTGTTAACTGTAAGGAGATAAAAATAACCGGAATCAAATATGCGACAATTAACACGATATATTGCGCGACCTGTGTCCAAGTAATCCCCTTCATTCCACCCATTGCTGCGTAGAAGGCAATTAACACAACCCCAATCATTGTTCCAACCTTAGCGTCAATTTCAAAAAGACGTCCGATTACAACTCCTGAGCCAGATAACTGCCCAATTGAGTATGTAAAAGAAATAATGATTGTACAGATTGCAGCTACAATACGAGCTGTATGGCTGTCAAAACGGTCCCCGATAAACTCAGGTACAGTGTATCGGCCATATTTTCGAAGCTGAGGCGCTAGGAGGAAAGTTAATAATAAATATCCACCTGTCCACCCCATAATATAGGCAAGACCGCCATAACCGAGGGCCATGATCGTTCCGGCCATTCCGATGAATGAAGCAGCACTCATCCAGTCTGCCCCAATCGCCATTCCGTTGTAGACAGGCGGTACTCCACGCCCTGCTACATAAAAGTCCGAAGTCGCCCGTGCTCGGTTAAAGATGGCAATCCCAATATAAAGAGCAAATGACGCTAAAATAATAATTAATGAGACCAGAAATTGCGTATCCAAATTTCCTCCCCCTTTAGGTTCAAATATAGGCACTACATTTTAATAGAAAAACTGCCTCTTTTTTATCAATTTGTATAGTTTTATAGGTTTGTGACATGTTGTGTGGGGTGATTCTTACTTCGTTTGAAACTTAAGAAACGTCTTTAGATGTAGGGGTTATTGTTATATCCGTAGGTTCTAAGTTTGAGAGAATGTTTGTTAGGTTGAATGGTTTTAATGATCAAGCACTTTTCCAGAACTAATTTGCTCGTTCTTCTCTTCATCAATGCCATACTTTTGGTCAATTTTGTCGCTGACCTTCGCATTCACAAATAAGATAATGATAAAAGTTAAAACTGCACCCTGCGCCCCCATGAAATAATGGAATGGCAGCCCGTTTACCGAAAACGTGGATAGCGGCCTTGCAAACAGGACAACACCAAATGAGACAAGAAACCCAATAATTAAATAGATAATAATATTCCTTGTTCTCTCCCTAAAGTATCCATCCGCAATCTTCTTATCAACTTTTTTCAACTACTAGCACCTCCATAAAAAATATAATTGGACTGGACTTTCGGTTGCACCCTTTAGTTTTGCATCACCTCCTTCAAAATTGATTAATATACTCCAATACTTTTATCCAAGATTAAAAATAAAACGTATCGTCTCCCCAAGCGGTGCCGGAAAACGAATGATTTCAAAGATAAAGTACCCAAAAATAGACACAAACGGCAGAAGTAAAAACAAGGGGCGCTTACGCTTAAACGCCATAAAAAGGCTGAAAATAACAATAAACAGCATTAAGTATAAGATCATGACTGGTTCACTCCTTATAGTGTAAGCGTTATCAATTAGTGAATATTGGAACAAGTACATTTACTATATGTACGACATACATTTTGTAATATTACGAAAATTACTACATTTACATTATGAATTTTTTTCCAAGGCTCGTCAAGGAAAGATTTTGGCGAAATTTGAAAGGGTTTTAGGAGTTTATATTTCAGGAGGGGATTATCGTGGCATCACTTTGGGGGGGTTCGAGGTGGCGAGGGCTAGCTAATCTTACCTTCACTCAACTGCTTTGCGAGCAGTGAGGGTATGAAAACTAGCTAATCGTACCCTCACTTGCAAGATTATTAGACTTTGAGGGTAAGATTATGCCCTAATCATACCCTCAGTCTTATCTTTTTGCGCTACTGACGTTATGATTATTGGAAAGGAGTAACTTTTAGAACGGCCTTTGGAGTTTTATGGAAAAGGTTATAACATAAACTACCTTTATGCAATACATTTGGGTTATTCTGGATGAAGTCATTGCTTAAAAGCCTTATATGACATAACTTTTGGAAATTAAAGTAAAAACGTACAGCATAAGGTTCTCTTATGAAATAGCATTTGGACATTAATGGTAAATGCTGCAGCATATAGCCTCTTTAAGGCATGACTTTTGGTTATAAAAGGGAAAAGCATCAACATAAACATCTCATCTCTAATATTTGTGTAAACGACCAACTATAAAACCCTCTTATGATTGTCCTTTTTAGAAAAACCCTACAACAACACAGCTCCATACACGAGCGATCCGACGATTACATACGCGGGGTGGACCTTCCATTTTTCAAGCAGCAAAAAACTCAGCACCACTAAAATAAGCGTATGTACCAACCCTGCGTCCACATACGACTCTTCAAAAAAGCGATACGCCATTGCCCCCAGGAGAACAGCGATTGTCGGACGGATATAGTTCGTCATCCGTTTAACTTTTGGAGAATGCTTGAACTTCTTCAAAATGCTCAGCAAACCAATCATTAAAAGCAACGAAGGCGCGACTGTTGCAAAAACAGCAACTACTGCACCTAATATCCCCGCCTGTTGAAAACCGATATAGCCGGCCATCTTCGTTGCAATTGGTCCTGGCAGTGCATTGCCAATCGCGATGACCTCACTGAATTCATGAACGGAAAGCCAATGATAGCGATGAACAACTTCATTTTCAACAAGTGGAATTGAGGCTGGCCCGCCACCATAGCCAAGAATACCTGGAATTAAAAAGGCAAGAAAAAGCTGCATGTAAATCATTGTTGTTTCTCCTCCCGCTTGTCCTTTTTCAACAAGGCAACCACTAGTAAAACTCCAACTAAGATTCCTGGATGCACTCCCAACACATCTAAAACCAGTATGCTGGCAACTCCAAGAAAAATTGCTCTCGCCCAACCAAGGCCTTTTTTTGCATTCATGAAAAATTCCCAGGTGAGTTGAGCAAGCATAACTCCAACCACAGCCAGCACCGCTTTTGTCATTCCCTGCACCCAACCAAGATTTTTAAAAGAAGTCAATGATGTGAGCAGTACAATCATCAATAAAATCGTCGGCACTGACGTAGCCAAAACAGCATTAAACATTCCAAGCCAGCCACCCACGCGATACCCGATATAGCCGGCCATTTTTGTAGCGATTGGCCCAGGCAACGTATTCCCGAGCGCAAGTATATCGCCAAAATCATCATCATTTAGCCATTTGTAGCGTTCTACCGCTTCCTTATGCACAAGCGGAATCGATGAGGGACCACCGCCATACCCTAGTAAACCTACTTTGAAAAACGCATAAAAAATATGTAATTGCTTCATTTTAAAGTCCTTTCTGAAGCTTTATCAATGTAAAAAGAGGAAGCCCACATTAGGCTTCCTCTTAGTGTTTTCAATTATTTTTGTTGTATTCAAATGGCTATTAGCCGTATTTGTGATTTATTAGCCATAAATCTTAATTATCAGCCGTAATTTTAATTTATCGGCCATAATTCAATATTATTGGCCGTAAACCCATGTCTACTCCCCAAGCACCTCAATCATCGCGCGAATGGACTCTGTTAAATCCGCTAACGACCAACTCGGAATGCCCGATTTCTTAAGCGCAAGTTCGTGTGAAGCAGGAATATGGATGAACCCTGCTCGCATAGGAAGTTCTTCTTGCTCAATTTTATGCAAAACAGAGTACATCACATTGTTGCAAAGATACGTCCCTGCTGTGTTCGAAATTGCGGCCGGGTAGCCTTTTTCGATAGATGCATTCACAAATGCACGAATTGGTAATGTCGAAAAATAACCTGCTGGACCGACTTCTTCTATTGGAGCATCCTGTAATCTCACACCGCTATTATCTGGCTCACCATCGCGGCAATTAATCGCAATCCGCTCAGGTGTGACTTTATTTCTTCCCGCTGCAAGTCCTAATGAAATCACGACATCAGGCTTTACCTCATTGACATGCTCGATACACTGTCTTGCTGACTCTGCAAAATCAACCGGCAGAATCCTTCCAACAATCTCGTATCCTCCTATCGTTTTCCCTTCCAATGCCTTCACAATCTCCTCAGTCGGATTGATTGGATTATCTAGAAATGGGACAAACCCTGTTAATAATAGTTTTTTCATTCTTTACACCTCATTATGCTAGAAAAAATGCTCCATATCCTAGTGCGCCAATAATCACATAGGCTGGGTGAACCTTCAGCTTTTCCAATAAAACAAAGCTAACCACAATGATGATGATGGTTTGTAATAAGCCAGCACCTTCATATGAAGTTGCAAAAAAGCTGATTGTCATTGTTCCAAGTAAAACGGCAATTGCCGGACGAACATAGCTGGACATACGTTTTACCTTTGGTGAATCTTTGTGTTTGTATAAAAAGCCTAATAGCACAACCATTAAAATGAGTGATGGTGCCACGGTTGCAAAGATACCCACAAGCGCACCTGGGATTCCCGCTACATCATACCCAATATAGCCGGCCATTTTTGTCGCAATTGGGCCTGGAAGTGAGTTTCCAAGAGCGAGTAACTCACTGAATTCAGAAACCGTTAACCAGCCGTAACGTCCCACAACTTCATTTTCAACAAGCGGAATTGAAGCTGGCCCACCACCATATCCAACAATTCCCGGTATAAAAAAGGCTAAGAAAATTTCCCAATAAATCACATGCCAACACCCTTTTCTATCGTTTGCTTAACCTCTGGAGCTTTGTCTTTCTTAACGATTGCTGCAACTAACAGAACTCCAATGATGATTCCAGGATGAATCCCAACAAACTCGATTAATAAAAAACTCACGACGATAATTCCTACCGCAAACTTCCAACCTAATGAGTCCTTTGACTTTTTAAAGAAATCCCATGTTAGGGTTGCAAGCATCACACAAACAACCGGAACAACTGCCTTTGTCATCCCTTGCACCCATGGCTGATCTTTAATAGAAGTTAAAATGGTTAACAGGATAATCATCATAAAAATAGTGGGTACTATGGTTGCTAATACGGCATTAATCATTCCCAACACTCCCGCGACGCGATACCCGATATAGCCGGCCATTTTTGTCGCAATTGGCCCTGGCAATGTATTCCCAAGGGCGAGCACATCAGCAAATTCATCATCGTCCATCCATTTATACTTGCCGACTACCTCTTTATGAACGAGAGGGATTGAGGAGGGGCCGCCCCCGTACCCCAACAGCCCCACACGTAAAAATGCTAAAAACAAATCAAGCTGTTTCATACTATCAACTCATTTCCGTTTCGATTACCAAGATGCAATACTGCCGTCTGTACGTGCCTCCGTACCACCTGAGAGAACACCTGTCTTCGGATCTCTCCAGATGATTTGACCACGTCCGAAACTACCACCATCAAGTGCCACTTGAATTTGGTGCCCGCGTCTAGCAAGCGCTTGAGCAACATGTGAAGGGAAGTTTGGTTCCACCAACACTTTTTTATCCTCAATCCATTGCCATCTTGGAGAATCAAGTGCTGCCTGTGGGTTCAGATGAAAGTCAATCGTATTCATAATAACCTGCGTGTGACCTTGTGGCTGCATGTATCCACCCATAACACCAAATGGACCAACTGCTTCCCCGTCCTTTGTTAAGAATCCAGGGATAATTGTGTGATACGTCTTTTTACCCGGCTCTAATGCATTTTCATGCGCAGGGTCTAATGAGAAATCATGACCACGGTTTTGTAGGGAAATCCCTGTGCCTGGGATAACAATTCCAGAGCCAAAGCCCATGTAATTACTTTGAATATAGGAAATCATGTTCCCTTCTGAGTCAGCTGCCGCTAAATACACGGTTCCTCCACGTGGTGGTGTTCCTGGTTCTGGAGCTAGAGCCTCATCACCAATCAGATTTCTTCTTTGTGTCGCAAATTCTTCTGATAAAAGTTGTGCTGCAGATACTGACATTTTTTCAGGGTCTGTCACATATTTCTTACCATCGGAAAATGCTAGTTTCATAGCTTCAATCTGCTTATGATAGGTTTCGACTGATTCTTTTTCCTTGATGTCAAAGCCATTCAAAATGTTGAGCGCCATCAATGCAACAATTCCTTGCCCATTTGGCGGTATCTCCCATACATCATAGCCTCTGTAGTTCACTGAGATTGGCTGCACCCACTGAGGTTTATAGTCTGCTAGGTCCTCTTTTGAAAGGAAGCCTCCATGCTCTTTAAAGAAAGCATCTATTTTATCTGCAAGCTCGCCTTCGTAAAAACTTTCCGCATTGGTTTCTGCAATAGAACGAAGCGTGCTCGCATGGCCTTCAGAACTCCAAACCTCTCAATTTCAGGTGCACGTTCTTCAGGTGCAAACGTGTCAAACCAGCTTTTAAACTCTGGATCCTTAAACGTTTCTTTATATTTGTTATAAGCTGCTTTCCAGTATTTTGCTAGAACAGGTGATAATGGGTAGCCTTCTTCAGCATATTTTATCGCTGGCGCTAAAACTTCAGTTAACGGAAGTTTACCAAATCGGCGTGATAGCTCTGCCCATGCGGACGGAACTCCTGGTACCGTAACTGGAAGCAAGCCATGTGTCGGCATTTTTTCATGACCTTTTGCTTTTACAGCATCAATCGAAATGCTTTTCGGTGCTGGTCCGCTTGCGTTTAAACCGTGTAACTCTCCTTTCACCCAAACAAGTGCAAAGGCATCCCCACCGATTCCGTTTGAAGTAGGCTCTACAACAGTTAAAGTCGCTGCCGTAGCAATTGCGGCATCAATCGCATTTCCACCTTTTTTCAGAATGTCCAAACCTGCTTGTGCGGCTAATGGCTGTGAAGTTGCGACCATCCCATTTTTCGCAAAAGTCGCCATCCTTTGTGAAGCATACGGGTAATTCAAATAATCAATTTTCATTTAAAATATCCCCCTCTTATGTACCTCATTTTTGACATTTGTTAGTTATTTTTCAAAAATCAACTAACAAACGGAATATCTAAGTTATAATTATGATTATAATTGAAATTTAGAATATATTCTATAACTTTGATAAAATAAGTAAAAACGTGGGAAAATTGGGCGAACGTCATATGACAATTCGTAAGCTAGTCCTATTTTTTGATGTGTGTTGTTCGAACCGATGGTAAAATATATGTTAGCAATTAAACCGTGAAATGTGGTGATACAATGAAACTCGATGAAACGGATAAAAGAATTCTCGAGCTTTTGACGATAAATGGGAGAATGTCCTACGTGGATATTGGAAAAGAACTTGGCTTTTCAAGGGTATCGATTCGTGAGCGTGTCAATCAACTGATTGAAAAAGGCGTGATTGAAAAATTTTCTGTTGTGATTAATTCTGAAAAGGTTGGAAAAGGGGTATCGGCCTTTTTCGAGGTCGACTGTGAGCCTGCCTCACTTGTGAGGGTTGCAGAAACTCTTGTAAACAATCCAAGTGTCGCTAGTTGCTATCAAATGACTGGGCCAAGTACCCTGCATATGCATGTACTTGTGGAGGACTTTGCGAAGCTTGAAAAATTTATTAACGAAGAGCTCTATAGCTTGGATGGGATCACGCGGGTGGAAAGTCACATATTATTGAGACGATTTAAGAGTCGGACGGGTCTTAAATTATAAAGGTGTTGGGGAGTTCCCGACACCTTTTTTGCTTGTGTGGTAGATGAAATGTAATATTAAGGAAATCATAATAGTCCTATGTTTATAAGGAATAATAAATTAATAAGGATTAAAGCGAGGAGTTTTATGAAAAAGGTTGTCATGATTTTTCTATGTCTTCTTATACTTATTCTTCCATCACACGTTTTTGCTCAACGTAAGGTTCCTATTTTAGTCTATCATTCGATTGATGAATTTACGGGGCTAGGTTCCAAGGAGTTATACGTAGCACCAAAAAATTTTGAGAAACAAATGATATATCTAAGAGACCATGGCTACACATTATTAACTTTTGATCGGTGGAACGACATTGATCAAGTAAACAAACCCATTTTCATTACCTTTGATGATGGGTACAAAAACAATCTGAATGCTTTTGGTATTTTTCAAAAACTGAAAAATGAACGTTTTAAACCAACTGCTACCATTTTTGTTATTTCTGATTTTATCGGTGGTTCCAATCGTTTATCAGAATCGGATTTAAAAATGATGGCTGATTCGGGAATCATCTCCATACAGTCTCATACCGCTACACATCCTGATTTGACGAAAATAAATAATGATGAATATGAACTGAAAGGATCCAAAGATAAAATCCAAAAAATAACGGGTAAACCAGTTATTGCTCTTGCTTATCCATACGGAAATTTCAGTAACAAGGTCGTAGCAGAAACAAAGAAATACTATTTATTTGGACTTACGACAACTCCTGAACTGTTTTCTGAGAAGGGCATAAAAGATGAAGTCTATCTGTTACCACGTGTCTATATCAAGTATTCAACCACTCTTGATGACTTTGCAAAAATCGTTGACGGAGAATGAAGCTAGTTCCCATACTAAGTAATCGCGAAATAACAAGGCATGGCCAATAAGCCATGCCTTGTTTCAACTATTTTCAAGGATAATTCCCAGAAAACCAATTTCACTGATAAATTTTAACAAGTTAGAAGAAAATAGAATAAGAAAGGAGGGATTGCAAAATGTCTGCGAAAAAACGGGTAATAGGATTGTTTATTGCAATGGCTATGCTTGTGGTTGGATCACTTGGTGTATTTGCCGAAACTCAGCCTCTGGAGCCGATTCAAAAAATTGAGGTCGGATTAAACGATGATTACTTTAACCCAAAAGCCATCACGATTCCCAAAGGAAAACCGATCGTGTTGGTCTTGAAAAACAACGGCGTAAAGGAACATACCTTCACAGTAGAAAAGCTTGGAATTGACTATGAAGTCAAACCAAAACAAATAAAAATAGTGACTGTGGAACCGAAAAATGCTGGTACATATGAACTGATATGTCGATACCACGAAAAAGAAGGAATGGTCGGACAGGTTATCGTAAATTAATAGGCACGGCCAATTGGCCATGCCTGTTTTTTTTACGCTGCCCGTTCTTTCTTTGCAAAGAGATAAATCGAACTTACGAGTAAGCCAAGAATCAATAGAAGTGAGACAGTCATAGATAGTGCAAATTGTTTATCTGGACTTCCTGTTAAAAGTAGTGAACTTGCGTGTGTTGAGAGTCTCGCTGGGCTCCAGGTCATCCATTTTGATAATAATGAAGTGAGTGCTGACAACCCAATCGCAACCAGCAACGACATAAATGCTACAAAGATATTACTTTTAAATAGTGAGCTTAATAGAAGTGTAACCGTTATGAGGAACACAAGCCAGGTCCCGTACACGAGCGAACCTTTCATTAATTCCCCAAATCCCACGTCTCCGATTAATACTCCGGTGTAATACCAAGACGCTAAGATGCCTAGTAAAAATGAACCCAATGTCATGATCGCGATACTTACCCATTTTGCTGTGATATAATTTGCGAACGAAACAGGTTTTACAAGAATAATATCAGAAACGCCACTGTTTTTTTCCGCCGCAACAATCCCCATAAATGCTAATACCAACACGAGAACACCGATTTGGCTGTACTGTCCGAAGGTTTGCACGAGCACCTCTTCTGGGGTTGGCACCGGGATATCAAAGACCGCTCCCTCTGGTAACTCACCCGCAGCTTTAATGATTTCCGGCAAATAATAAGAGGTTACAGGCTGCATGATCCCAAGTAAAATGAAAACAAGTGGGATCCACAGGATTTTAAAATTCCGCGTCATCTCAATCCATTCTTTTTTAAATAATACTGACCATTGTCTCATGACTTCACCACCTTCATGAATACATCCTCGAGGGACGATTGCCCAATTTTAAACGTTGATACTGGTATATTTTTTGTCAATATATCTTGTAAAATAGCATTTCTTGCAGGTTCAAGTTGAGAAACAACAATTGTCGCTGTTGTGCGTTCAGCGGACACTTCATGAACCGAGTCAATTACTGTTAAACCGCTTGCCCAAGTTGTAATATCCGTTTCTGCTTCAATAATGATTACATCATGCTGGTGCTTTTTTCTTAGACCAGAGAGCGTATCACTTAATGCCAATTCTCCTTTACGGATAATGACGATATCATCACAAACTTCTTCTGCGTCATGCAACACATGTGTTGAAAATAGAATCGTAGTTTTCTTTTTCAATTCCCGCATCATTTCAATAACTTCCCGGCGTCCAACAGGGTCTAATGCAGAAACTGGTTCATCAAGCATAACCAGTTTTGGTTCATGAATCATTGCCTGTGCGATCCCAAGGCGCTGCTTCATTCCGCCCGAAAATCCGCCGATTCTCTTTTTCTTTGCATCTGAGAGTCCTACCAACTCTAGTAATTCATCCGCTTTTTGCTGGGATTCCTTTTTCGATAAGTGTGCAAGTTGCCCAACATAGACCAAAAATTCATTTGCCGACATCCAGTTATAAAAAACAGGGTGTTGTGGTAGGTATCCGATGTATTTCCGATTGTCACCATTTTCCATGCCATCAAAGGCAATTTTACCTGAGGTAGGATGAAGTAAGCCCGCCAACATCCGTAAAGTCGTTGTTTTCCCCGCACCGTTCGGACCTAGTAAAGCTGTACAGCTTCCTTTTTTAATATCAAAGGAAAGATTGTTAACCGCCGTTTCCTTTCCAAACCGTTTCACCAAATTTTCAATTGAGACTAATGTTTCCGTCATTCTATCTCTTCCTTCCGATTACAAAATAGAGAATCGGGCCAAGTATACTGACCAAAAGGATGACAAACACCCACAAAATCTTTGGTCCATTCGTTTCTTCACTTCTCACAAGATCGACTATGGCCGTTACCAATAAAATTAATTGAATCACGATGATCGGAGCAATAAGTGCCCAATTTATTCCTTCAAGTCCTGTCATGCTGAATCACGTCCCCTTCAATTTGTTTTTCCGAAGATAATACGACCGACAGTAGAAAAAAGTTCAGCAGAATTTTAAAATATTTTGGGACACAGGGACAGGTCCCTCGTCCCACCATATTTTTACAGGGATGCGGAACCTCTGTCCCATAAAAAAACCGACTACTCTACTGAGTAATCGGTTGGATTATTAGCTAAAGTTGCCACCACAGGCTAGACTACTATTTCTCCTAGCTTATGCTTTTGCCATTCCGATTGAAGCATCAGTTGAGTGTGCATTTTCCTCTTCTTTAGAGTTTGCATCTTCCTCATCTTTTGATCCTTCATCGTCAGCAGGAGTGCCTTCTTCATCTGCAGGCTTTTTACTGTCTTCTGGTTTCTCTTCTTCTTTTGGTTGCTTATCTTCTGCAGGCTGCTTGTCTTCTTCCTTCGTTGCAGCTTCTTTGTCTTCTGTCCCTTGCTCACTTTCTTCAAGTGCAGTTAGAGATTGTCCAAAGAACTCAATGGGATTAACAGCAACACCGTTGTTACGGATTTCAAAGTGAACGTGAATTGCAGCTTCTTCGTCATACTGATTTTCGCCAGCCATTCCAAGGACTTCACCTTGTTCTACTACGTCACCTTTTGCTACTTTTAAGTCTGCAAGAGATTGATACATTGTTACAACACCGTCAGAATGCTCGACTTCCACAACATTTCCGTGTAGTGGATCTTTTTCTGCACGTGTTACAGTTCCAGCTAATGATGCAACAACTTCAAATGTCTCACCATTTTTAGCGACGATATCAATTCCTTTGTTAGGGGAATAAATATTGTTATAGACTACAAGAGCTGCTTCTTGCTTTTCTGCTGAAGCTTCTGCATCGTAGAATTCCCTAAAAACTTGGATTGCATCTTCGTCAATGACAGGCATCTTAAAGTTTTCTGACGCTTGGTTTACCGGTACACTTGGCTCTTCACCTGTAGCAGTTCCTGGTTGATTCTCACCATTCTTTACATCATCTGCTACATCGTTATTGCCTGTGAACCATAAAACCGCGGTTAAAATAAGTGCTGCACTTACTAGATAGATTGCTGGAAAAACCCAACGCTTTCTAAATAAACTTTGTAAACTTGATTTTTGAGAAGTACGTTTCTTTTCTTCCTCTCTCATGTTTATCACCTCAGCAACCATTCTGAACAGATTCGCGGAATTATATACATTTTCAAAAAATTTTTTTCGATTATTTTTCGACAAAGCCTAAAATATTATTCATAGAATCGAATTTTTTTTCAAAATGGGGTCCAGTTGGACGTTGTTTTTTTGGGTTTGGTGTGATTTAACAGGTTAGGGGGCTGGTGGAGATCTTTTGATTAAGGGGCGGGTTGGGGGTGCAATTATATAACCTTGATGAAGGACTTTGGTTGAGGCCTGCACGTTCGTTCGGGACTTCATAACGTTGATGAAGGACTTTACATGAGACTCACTTGTTCGTTTGGGACTTCATAACGTCGATGACGGACTTTACATGAGGCTCGCATGTTCGTTTGGGACTTCATAACGTCGATGACGGACTTTAGATGAGGCTCGCATGTTCGTTGAGGACTTCATAACGCTGATGAAGGACTTTACACGAGGCTCGCTTGTTCGTTGAGGACTTCATAACGCTGATAGCATTAATGAAGAGGAATTCGATCGCAACCTTCCTTCCGTTTTCCCCTTCATAACCTCAATGAAGAGGATTTCGATGATAGCTCCGTTACGTTTTCCCTTCATAACTCTAATCAGCATGGAATCTCAAGAAAGAACAAAACTCATCCCCCTCACCCCGCCAATGAATGCTATACTATTTAAGTACATTTTAATAAGGAGAATCTTTCATGAAAGCTATATTACGACTTCTACTATTAATTGCACCATTTTTATATATGATCTTAATTTTTATTTTGTCGAGTCTTCCGGCGGATGCGATTGTAAACACTCCGTTTTCGTGGGACCGGGCTTTTAAAGAATCGCTGCACCTCATCGAATTTGGAATTCTGTACGGGCTGTGGGTATTGTTTTTCCTTGTGCAAGGAAAGTTCAGCCCCAAAACAAGTCTCCTTTCTGCAGTAATCGCAATCGCCTATGGTTTTTCCGACGAGTTGCACCAGTATTTTGTCCCATACCGATCCGCGACTGTAATCGATCTTGTTAAAGACTCAATTGGCGTGCTTGTGCTTTATACGATTGTAAAAGTGAGTTATTTCGGAGAGAAACTGCCGTGGATTAAAAAGCTCCTTATCTGGGTGGAGGGCTTAAACAACAAAAATGCAGAGGGCAAATAGCCCCTCTGCATTTATTTTTTCACTGTTAATTTATTTAAAAAGTTCTCTGTGGATGAGATTTCTACACCTTGGTAGTAATGTGACACAATGTCCTTGTAACTCTTACCTTCCTTCGCCATTCCGTCTGCGCCGTATTGACTCATGCCAACCCCGTGGCCGTAGCCCTTCGTCTGAATGACAATGTGGCTGCCTTTACGTTCCCAACTAAAATCACTAGAACGAAGGCCTAATGCATCACGCACTTGCACCCCTGTGAATGTCTTGCCCCCAACTTCAACAGATGCTACTCGATTTGATTTCGTTCTGGAAGTAATCTTGCCAACATCGTTACCATTGCCAAGCTTAATCCCTAACTTATTCTCAAATTCGGATACAGGCATATTTACTTGAGAATGAAATTTTTCTGTATTAACATCCCATGGGCTCTCAACACTTTTTAAGTATGGTACTGCGTTTTTCCAAACATTCTCTGAGTCTTCTGTATAGCCATTACTTGTCGAGTAAAATACAGCATCAATTGGTTCACCATTAAAGGTTATAATTTGCCCTTGTGTTTCCTTGACGGCTTGCCTAATTTTTTCTATTTTCCAATCATAGTCGCCTTTCCATTGGGCTTTTAGTTCCTCATTGTTTTTATAAACCTGATGACTGACCGTATCTGAAACATCAGCACCATTTGGCACCTTTAATTTTTGTTCACTCAACATTTGTCTAACCACGTATGTTCTTGCTGCTAGTGCTTGTGCCTTTAATGCCTCTAACTCAAAGTCTGCAGGCATTTCCATTGCGAGTACACCTACTACATATTCCTCCAGTGGCACATTTTCAATCTTCTGAGCACTGACGCGGTGAACGGCAACCTCCACAGTAGGCCCTGAGGCGATTTGAGGCGGTTCCGGATTTGATTGTCGCTCTTCAGCTAGCTTTCCCGCACCTTTATCAGAGAACGGAATGACAAGCATTGATGGAATCAATAAAATTAAGACAAAAAGGACAGAAACTAGTACAATGATTGGTTTAATCTGTTTCATGAATGCAAGCCTCCACTTTGAAATTAATGCACGAACGTAAACATGCACCTATATATCAATATCTATGGTAGTGGACAAGCTTTTATGACATTTAATAGCAGAAAAATATTTGTATTCTATTACCTACCACACATAGTATAATTTTCCTAGTATTACCATTATAAAATATAAGGGGAAACGAGTAAGATGAGTAAAAACTTGATAAGTAGAATATGTCTTGCACTTGCTTTGTTAGTTACCGTTTATAATTTTTTTATCACAGAGAATCCAGACTCTCGGGCAACAGGCGTAATATTCCTACTTCTTATCATTGCAAATATCATTCCTGTATTAAAAAAAGAGTAATAATACGAATAAAAATAAAAAAGCTAGAGATATTACCTTGTATGGGTAATGTCCCTAGCTTTTTACGTGGTTAGTTAGAAGTTTACTTTTGCTTCTTCCACTAGGCTATCTGTAGCTTCATTTATACGTTCGATATCAGCACCTATTGCCGCAAGCTTTTGGTGGAAGTCCACATAACCACGGTCTAAGTGCTTAAGTTCTGTAACACGTGTGTATCCATCTGCAACCAATCCGGAAAGAATAAGTGCAGCAGCAGCACGTAAATCCGTTGCAGCTACTTCAGCTCCTTGAAGCTGGGATTCTCCGTTGATGATAACAGAACGGCCTTCAATTTTGATGTCACCGTTCATGCGTCGGAATTCCTCGACGTGCATGAAGCGATTTTCAAATACAGTTTCCGTAATCATACTTGTGCCTTTTGCACGAAGTAATAATGCCATCATTTGTGATTGCATATCTGTTGGGAAACCAGGATGTGGCATTGTTTTAATATCCACAGCCTTTAATTGATCTGGACCAATGACACGTAAACCATCTTGTTCTTCAATGATGGTAACGCCCATTTCTTCCATTTTTGCAATTAATGAGCTTAGGTGTTCCGGTACTGCACCTTGAACAAGAACATTACCACCTGTGATTGCAGCTGCCACCATGAATGTGCCTGCTTCAATGCGGTCAGGGATAATATTATGAGTTGCTCCATGCAATTCTTTTACACCTTCGATACGAATTGTGCCAGTACCTGCGCCTCTAACGTTTGCTCCCATTGCATTAAGGAAGTTGGCTAGATCAACAATTTCTGGTTCTTTCGCACAGTTTTCAATAGTCGTCATGCCGTCTGCTAATGTAGCAGCCATCATGATGTTTTCAGTAGCGCCAACGCTTGGGAAATCCATATATACTTTTGCACCACGAAGTCTTCCATTGACCTCGGCATCGATATATCCATTTCCAACTTTTACAACTGCACCCATTGCTTCGAATCCTTTTAGATGCTGGTCAATCGGTCTTGAGCCAATTGCACAGCCGCCAGGAAGAGCAACTCTCGCATGGCCATTGCGTGCAAGCAATGATCCCATGACTAGTACAGACGCGCGCATTTTTCGAACATATTCAAAAGGTGCTTCCGTTTTTAGCTCTCTTGATGCATCAACAACGATTTGATTGTTTGCAAATGTAACATCTGCATTTAAATAGCGTAATACCTCATTAATCGTATACACATCTGAGAGCGTGGGTACTTCATTTATTACACTTTTTCCATTACTTGCTAATAAGGATGCAGCGATAACTGGCAAAACGGCGTTCTTTGCGCCTTCTACTTTGACTGTGCCGTTTAGCTTACGACCGCCGCGGACGATGATTTTTTCCAAGGTATTCCCCTCCGCGTCCCATTTTCTATATATTCATATTCATTCATGACAATTGGTGTTCCATCTCGAATGCGTTAAAAGAACCCAATCTTATTACATTCATACCTTTTTTTGTGAGAAAGTACATTCACACTGCTGTAGTATATGCAAACCACCGGGCAAGTGTCTCTATTTTGATGTGATTGTACTTAATTACGTAGATCAATCTTTGTTTTTAAATAATAGGCTAGCTCGTTGCTAAACGGGCATATCCTCGTTTTTTTAGGGTTCATTTTTTACACAAAACCAAGTTACATCATATCACTTAAGCATTCACTGGCACAAGTGAAAATTGTGGTATTTTCGCAATAATTGTCGAAAAAATCCAGGTTATTTGTAGGAATGTTTTTACATGAAAATATTACATAACTTACATAGTACAAATTATACGTAAGGAACTTTGTTTTTTTGAGGGTTTGTCTTCTTTTTTAGACAGTTTTACTTATGCGGATAACTATCTTGAAAAAGTAAGTATATTTGATGACATTTCTAGAAGGGACTAACTTGCGGGCCACCACGTGGGGTGATTTCTTCTGTGAAAATCATCAACTCTATGGTTCCTTCGTATTCTTTTTCCAACAAAAACCAATGTATTTTTCTATACCATTGGTATACTAAGGAATGTTTTAAAAAAGTCATAATAACTTGTGCTGTTATTTGATTTCCTCTCCTTACTTACATTTTTTCCAGATGTATCGCTCAAATACGTGGAAAGTAGTGGAGAGAACAGATGAAAACTACTTCGAACATTTTTTACCTTAAACTTCTTGGATATATTATTCATTCAAAAAAGATATAGTAACAGTTAATTTAAGATAGTAGGTAATTGTTGTGACCAAAGAAGATAATCTAAGAAAAAATTGCTGACAGTCGATCCAATTGCAATCGTCACAAGAACGAGAAGAACGCGCACCTGAAATATATGATTCGGCTTCACCAAATGCTCATACCGAATGCTTTGCAGCGCCCACCACGTGACTGCAATAAATATCAAATGTGAAATAATACTTATAAGTGCTTGATACCCAAAACCTGCTAACATAAACCCACCCTTTCTATATAAGAAGGAAATATGTATGAAACACACACCACTACATTTTAGCATTTTCTATGACAGAAGTCCTCAAAAACAAGCCTACAAAAAGCTACAATAAATAAGAACCATAGGGACGGTTCTACTGGTCACAGATAAAAAACGATCAAGCAAGGAAGATTCTTGAGTTTTCCATTATATGTAGAACCACAAGAACCGTCCCCTTGGTCCCTTCCCTTGGTCCCCAAACTCCAAAACTAAAGAAGAGGCATCCCCATGCCTCTTCTTCTCATACACCCCTATTTGTTTGAAAAGGGAATGAACAGCATTCTATGGTGCTGCCACCCCGTTATTAACCTATAAAATCCGCAAAGCTTTCGAATTGCTGGATGAATTCGAAGGCGGCACCCGGGAAAATTCCAAAGCCAATTGTTCCAACCACTGCAACAATCACGACAATCAACACACCTGTAGGTAATTTAATGCTCGTATCGTCTGCTGCAGGTCTAAAAAACATCTGCGTTAACATACCGAAGTAATAGAAATAGGATACAACGGTTGTTACAATCATAATCGATGCCAGCACATAATGTGATGGACTCGTTACAAATGCTCCAATGAAAATCTCTAGTTTTCCGATAAAGCCCGCCGTTCCCGGGATACCCGCTAATGAAAGGATAAACACGCCAAGCGCAACGGCTAACACGGGTGAGCGCTTATATAAACCAGCAAATTGACTAATATCCTCTGAGTCAGATTTCTGCGTGATCACCTGAAGAATCGCGAAAAATCCAAGACTCATGAAGAGATAAGCAACTAAATAGAACCAAATCGCATCCATCATAAAATAAGAGAAAGCGACAAATGCTACTAATAGGTATCCAGCGTGGGCAATACTCGAGTATGCCATCATCCGCTTTATATCTCGTTGTCTAAGCGCTATGGTATTACCGATAATCATTGTTGCACCTGCGATAATTGCTAATAGGTCTTGTAGGTGGAACAATAAATATTCTGCTTCACCGTTTCCAGATGGTGCTTGGATAAAACCTGTCACGACAATTCTTAATATAATAACAAAGCCCGCTGTCTTTGAAACAACACTTAAAAATGCCGTAACAGGAGTTGGTGCTCCTTGATACACATCAGGTGCCCACATATGGAATGGAGCAGCCGCGATTTTAAAGGAAAGTCCAACTACAATCATAAACAAAGCAAGTGCCACAAGATAAATATGCTGCTGGTCCTGAAGGTTACCGAACGCTCCGAAAATCTCTCTTAAATTCGAGGTTCCAGTGAATCCATAGACATAGCTGACACCGAATAAAAAGATAGCGGTTGAAACCGTTCCGTTAATCACATATTTCATCGCGGACTCATTTGATAGTCGATTGCGCTTTCGAAGTCCAGCTAATATATAGGAAGAAATCGAGAGCAATTCTAACCCGACAAATAATGTAATCAAGTCTGCACTTGATGTCATAATCATCGTACCTAAGAGTGCGGCTAGTAGTAGGTAGTAAAACTCACCACGATACTCAACCATCCCCTCTTCAGGTTCATAGCTCATTGCAAGCAAGAGAACAAGTCCTGTTCCCACTAATAATATCAATTTAAAAGCAATCGCAAACGAATCAAGTCTAAATGTATCGTACAAGATCGATGTGACATCATTTCCGATTAAAGAAACCGTAAACCCGATTGCAACAAGGATTCCCACAATTCCAATCCAACCGAGTGGCCGTCGGTCCTTGTCTTTTCCCATAAATAAATCCAGTAACGATAGAAGGGTTGCAACACCGAGGATGATAAATTCAGGTGCCATAACTCCCCAATCAAAGCTTAGTAAAGTTTCTGTATCCATCGGCTCACCCTCCTAACCCTAGCATGATCGTTTCAAGTGCAACCTGAAGTGGCTGTGTAAGCACGTTAGGATAAACACCAATCAGTACGATAAACGCAAGCAACACCAATACGGGTACCATTTCAATTGGACGTAAATCAACTGCTCCCTCATAGGAATGAATGGTCTTACCATATGTCACATTTAACACAGCACGGAGCAAATACACAGCTGTCATAATAATGCCGACTGCCCCAACCGAAGCGAGAACTGGCATTTCCTTAAACAGCCCAAGGAACGCCATGAATTCACTAACGAATCCGGACATCCCTGGTAAGCCAAGTGAAGCCATTGCTGCTGCTAATAAGAATCCAGCCGTTAGTGGCATTACCTTCGCAAGCCCACCAAGCTTATCAATATACGATGTTCCTGCACGCTCGTACATGACCCCAATTAAGAAGAACAATAATGCTGAAATCAATCCGTGTGACACAACCTGGAATACGGCTCCTTGCACTCCCGCTTCATTCATCGCACCAAGCCCTATCAACACAATTCCCATATGAGAAATACTTGAGTACGCCAGAACCATTTTGAAGTCTTTTTGGACGAATGCTAAAAATGCTCCATACAGCAGATTGATTACTCCAAGCACAGCAACAATCGGTGCTAATGTGCTGAACTCATCTGGGAAAAATCCCATTCCGAAGCGGATGATCCCGTATGCTCCAATTTTCAAAAGGATTCCCGAGTGAATCATGACAATGGATGGCGGTGCTTGTACGTGAACACGAAGCATCCATGTATGAAGTGGAAAAATAGGTAATTTAATCCCAAATCCAATAATGATCGCAATCAATAATCCAAGCTTTAAGTCTTCAGAAAAAGTACCTGGAATCGGTAAGCTATCAGATGGGCTAGCAAAAATCGCCGTCAGTGCCGCAATATTCGTTGTTCCAGCTTTTGCAAAAATGATCATAATCACAATCAGCAAGATCGCGGAACCTAATCCGTTATAGATTAAAAAGCTAAATGCCGCTTTTTCTTTTTCAAAATATCCCCATTTTCCAATTAAGAAGAATGTTGAGATTAGCGTCATTTCAAAGAACACGAAGAACAATAGTAAGTTCCCTGCTGTAAATACGCCCAGCATTCCAAGCTCAAGTAAAAGGAAGAGCATGAAATACCCTTTCCATTCTTTTTTAATATGAACAGATGCAATAGCAGCGAGTGTTGAGATCACAGTTGTTAAAAGAACGAGAACTAGGGTTAGACCGTTTAGGCCCATCTCATAGTTGACTTCCCACGGATTCCCTTTTGGTAGAAAGCCAAACCAATAGACTGATTCCTTAAGCGTTGAAAGGTCTCCGCCACCTGTATAAAACCCGTACACATAAAGAGCCAACACGAGTGAAGGAATGGTAGCTAAAACACCAACTAATTTAATTGTTTTTTCCTCAGTTTTTGGTACAAAAGCAAGTAGTGCAATACCTAAAATCGGGAAGAATACTAAAAGTGAAAGAATTAATGAGCTCATCTTAAGTACCCCCCTGTCAGTGCCACAACCAGTAGTAAAATCGCTAATCCAACAAAGGCAACGGAAGTGTACATTTGAACTTGCCCATTTTGAAGCTTAGCTCCAAGCTTTCCGATTCCTTGTGTTGCCATTGCTACTCCTTTTACAACTCCACCTACTAAAAATTCATCGATATAGCGAAGGAATAAACTAAATACCTTTGTCGCGTAGACAACCGTCATGTTGTAAAATTCATCAATAAAATATTTGTTATAGACGATGCTATACATAATTGGTGCGCGAGAGCTGAAAAAGTCTCTTGAAATGGACTTCCGTTGATACATCGCATAGGCAAGCAGTAGACCTAATAGGGACGCAAATGTTGCGACAGCCATAATCCAACCTGGCCCTTCGTGATGACCTGGTCCATATAGGTTTGTACCTTCTGTTAACCAATCCCCTAAAAAGGTTCCAAACCAAGGTGTGTTCACATATCCAGCTACAACCGCTAGAACACCAAGAACAATCATCGGGATCGTCATCACACTTGGTGATTCTTTGACATTTGTTTGCTTTCCTCTTGCCTCACCAGTGAACACCATGAAGAACAAGCGGAACATATAAAATGCAGTAAAGAAAGCTGCAATCACCGCTAACCAGAACAGCACGTAATTCCCTTGTGCCCAGGTCGCAATTAAGATTTCATCCTTACTGAAAAATCCTGAGAAAAATGGAACACCACTGATAGCTAGGGTTCCAATTAAGAATAACGGACCTGTAATGCGAAGTTTTTTCCACAAACCGCCCATTTCCTCAATGTTCTGTGTATGAACAGCATGTATAACGCTACCCGCTGCCAAGAACAACAACGCTTTAAAGAAAGCATGTGTCATTAAATGGAATACCCCTGCAACATATCCAGCAGATCCTAATGCAAGCATCATATAGCCGAGCTGGCTCACCGTAGAGTATGCCAGAACACGTTTAATATCCTTTTGTGCTAAACCTATTGATGCTGCAAAAATGGCGGTAATTCCTCCGATAATCGCAACTGTCATCAAAGCGGCATTACTTGCAGCAAATAAAGGATAAGTCGTTGCCACTAAATAAACCCCTGCCGCAACCATTGTCGCTGCGTGGATTAAAGCTGAAACGGGTGTCGGTCCTTCCATCGCATCCGGTAACCACGTGTGAAGTGGGAATTGACCAGATTTACCAACAGCTCCCACAAAAATTAAAATCGCAGTTAAGGTGATCATGGTTGGTGAAATATCTCCAGCACCAACAGCGCTAAAAATCTCATCATATTCAAAGCTATTAACTTGCCAGAATAATAGAATCATCCCGATTAATAAGCCAACATCTCCGATACGCGTCATAATAAACGCTTTTTTCGCTGCAGCTTTTGCTTCTTCCTTATAGAAATAGAAACCAATTAATAGGAATGAACCAAGTCCAACAAGTTCCCAGAAAATATACGTTTGGAGAAGGTTTGGAGAAATGACCAAGCCTAACATCGCAAAGGTAAATAACCCAAGGTACGCATAAAAGACAGGAAAGCGCTCGTCACCATGCATATACCCTTTTGAATACATATGTACTAAAAAACTGACAAGCGATACTACCACTAACATAAGTGCATTTAATTGATTGACTTCAAACCCCGCTGTTAAGTGAACATCCCCAATTGATAACCACGTGCTCTCATATTTGTATGTTGGGTTCCCAAATCTCGAAATGAGAACCAACACCGAGTAGACGAATGAAATAAATGTTAGCAGAATGCCAAGATACGCACTCGACTCCTTCAATCGTTTACCGAATATAAGAAGGAACAAAAAAGAGATAAGCGGGAAAAGCGGTATGATCCATGCATTTTCCATCATCGTATCACAATCCCCTTCTTTGGCTTGCGGCTAAGGCAAAGCAGAACGTTTGGTTCCACAGCCTTTACCGGTACTTCATCAAATACGACTTAGCGTTTTGTTCTCCCACCAAAGGCTAAGTTAATGCTTCATCGTATTCATTTCATCAATATTTACGGTGCGTTTATTTCGGTACAATGCCATCAAAATAGCTAGACCAACAGCAAATTCAGCTGCCGCAATGGCGATCGTAAACAGTGAGAAGATTTGACCCGTAATTCCAGGGACCATTCCATATTTACTAAAAGCCACGAAATTAATATTTACTGCATTTAGCATTAATTCAACTGAAATTAACACAATAACTGTATTTCTTTTTGTGAATGCCCCGTAAAGACCAATACAAAATAAAATTAACGCTAGGATAAGGTAGGCTGCTAATGGAACAGAACTCATTCCTCATTCGCCTCCTCTTCATTGTCTTTTTTCGCTAAAATGATTGCCCCTACTAACGCCACAAGTAAGACCACTGATGTTAATTCAAATGGAATCACGTATTTTGCATAAAGCTCTATTCCAATCTTCTCCGTATTGTTCACATGTAGGTCCGTCGCTTGCCCTCCAAAATCCAAATCGTAAATGCCAAGGTAAACAGCAACACCAAATGCAAGGATTCCAAAAAGAACAAGAAAGGTTCGACCACGACTTACTTTTGGTTCGTTTGTGTCATTATGTTTCGTCAGCATAATACCAAAGAGCATTAAAATGGTGATGGCCCCTGAGTAAATTAAGACTTGCACAGCTGCAACGAATTCCGCGTGAAGCATCACATACAAACCTGCGATACTAATGAAGGTGAATACAAGTGCGATAACCATGTGGATGACCTTTTGGAGGTTCAGCATTAATATACCGCCGCCAATCGCACTAATTGCTAGGACTATGAATGCTAAAAATTCTCCAGTCACGCTTTATTCTCCTTTCGCACGTTCGTATCATTTTCATCTAACCACTCGAGGTTTTTAAATAAGTCATCACGACTGTATTCTGCTAGTTCAAAGTTGTTTGTCATAACGATTGCTTCTGTCGGGCAAACCTCTGTACAAAGGTCACATAGAATACAAATTTCAAAGTTAATATCATAAGTATCAATAATCTTCCCTTTTTTAGTCGGGTCAGGGTGTTTTTTCCCGGTTAGCTGGATACAATCGGTTGGACAAATGTTGGCACATTGATTACATACGATACATTTTTCCGGATAAAATTTTTGAATACCACGAAAGCGATCTGGTAGTGGTAGTGGTTCATTCGGATAATCATATGTGACTTTTTTATAGGTTAATTGATTTAGGGTATATTTCATCCCTTTCAGCAAGCCAAACATAGTTTGTCACCCCTTTATAAGGTAGTTTCGATTCACGAATCCTTTTTAGAAAAATAATTCCTTAATTAAAGCTGATAAGAAAATGTTTGCTAATGCGATTGGAAGTAGTACTTTCCAGCCGAACTCCATCAGTCTGTCCGCACGTAAACGTGGGAAGGTGGAACGGAACCAGATTAAGACAAAGATTACCAAGCTAAACTTTAAGGAGAACCAAACGGCACCTGGAATAAAGTCTAAGAATAAAACTGGTTTCCAGCCTCCTAAGAAAAGAACGGTCGTTAAGGCTGCCATCGCAAACATATACACATATTCGGCAAGCATAAAGAAGGCCCATCTAAATCCTGAATACTCAATATGGAAACCAGCGACAATCTCTGATTCTGCCTCAGGTAAGTCAAATGGTACACGGTTTAACTCGGCAACAGACGCAATAAAAAACACAATAAAGGCGATCGGCTGTGCAAAAATAAACCAAACCTTATCCTGAGCTTCCACAATATCAGAAAGATTCAAGCTTCCAGATAATAAAATAACCCCAATCACGGACATCACCAGTGGAATTTCATAGGAAATCATCTGTGCCGCTGCACGCATTCCTCCCATGAGGGCATATTTGTTATTTGATGCCCAACCACCGGCGACGATTCCAATTGTCGTGAGTCCAGATACGGCGATGTAATAGAGCAATCCCACCCCTATATCTGCAAATTTATAGCTCTCCGTAAACGGAAGTGCTGCCACAACCATGAAGGCTGGAGCAAACGCAAGCACAGGTGCAAGTATAAACAAGGGACGGTCCGCAACTTTCGGGATCACGTCTTCTTTTAAAAGAAGCTTTAAAACGTCAGCCACTGTTTGTAAAAGCCCCCAGCGTCCCCCTACTTGGTTCGGACCCTGACGTGCTTGCATAAAACCCATCACCTTACGCTCTGCAAGGATTCCATAAGTAACGAATCCCAGGATGACTAATAGTAAGACGGTTGCAAGTAAAAAGAAAATACCAAAATTCAGCCAACTCGGAGGTGAATTCAGTAGGTTTTCTATCATTAGCCGTCAACCTCCCCGAGGACAATATCTATTGCACCTAAAATGGTGATCAGGTTTGCCATATTCTCACCCTTTAAAAGCTTCGGGAGGATTTGAAGATTATAGAATGACGGACGTCTGAATTTCAAACGATACGGTTCTTTTTTACCATCACTCGAAATATAGCAGCCAATTTCTCCACGCGGTGATTCAATTCGTACATATGCTTCACCTTTTGGTGCTTTAATGATTTTCGGAACCTTTGCCATAATTGGACCTTCTGCAGGAAATTGTTCCACAGCCTGTTCTACTATTTTAAGAGATTCCTCAATCTCTTCCATACGGCAGTGATAACGTGCCCATGCATCTCCACCGTCTCTCGTTGGTACGTCAAAATCAAAGCGGTCATAGATTGAATATGGCTCATCTTTTCTAAGATCCCATTTGACACCTGTACAACGAAGATTTGTACCACTTAGGGAGTAATTTAATGCATCTTCCCTCGTATACTTTCCAACTCCAATGACACGGTCCCGGAAAATTTCATTTCCTGTTACTAGCTGGTGGTACCCTGGAAGCTGTGACCTCATATATGGAACAAATTCCTTAACCTTTTCAATCCAACCTTCAGGCGCATCCCATTTAACCCCACCTACACGCATGTAGTTAAAAGTCAGCCTTGCCCCAGAAAGCTCATTTAGGAGATTAATAATCATTTCTCTTTCTCTAAACGCATAAAGGAACGGTGTTGTTGCTCCAATATCAAGTAAATACGTACCCCACCATACAAGGTGACTCGCAATTCTCCCCAATTCCATTGCGAGGATCCGTAAATACTCAGCCCTCTCAGGAACCTCAATATCCATCATTGTTTCAACCGCATGACAAAGTACATAGTTATTCGTCATCGCTGACAAATAGTCCATTCTGTCTGTGTACGGAATGATTTGTGTGTATTGCAAGTCCTCTGCAAGTTTTTCTGTACCACGGTGTAGGTATCCAATTACGGGTGTAGCTTCTGTGATGATTTCTCCGTCAATTTTAACAACCAGACGGAATACGCCGTGCGTACTTGGATGCTGTGGCCCTACATTTAGGAGCATTTCTTCTGTACGAATCATATGCTACACCTCCACGTCAAACGGTTCATAGTCTTTTCTAAGCGGATGCCCCACCCAGTCGTCTGGTAATAGGATTCGTGTTAAATTTGGATGTCCTTCAAATTTAATCCCAAGCAAATCAAATGCTTCACGCTCTGGCCAATTTGCCCCTTCCCATAACGGTTGTAGGGATGCAGTCGTTGGCTCTTCACGGTCAAGTTTCACTTTTAACGCAACAGATTGACGGTTTTTATAAGAGAACAAATGAACATATATTTCCATATGTGTTTGGAAGTCTGTACCATGGAGTTCCGATAGATAATCGAATCCAAGCTGTTCATTGAACTTTAAAAACTGTGCAACCTTATAATATGTATCCGGTTTTGCAACAAGTGTTGGCACATCTTTTGATAGTGTATTAATATATGAATCTTCTAAAACGTCCCCACCTATGTGCTCCGTAATTACTTTTACGTACTTATCCAAATACTTCTGGTTAGGAGATGGTGTTGCCTCTTCTACTTCTTCCTCAGGCGCTCCGCCCGCCGCAGCCTTCGCTTTTGCTGCTGCAGCTGCTTTTGCCTTCGCTGCTGCGATCGCCTTCGCTTTTTCCTTCGCAAGATCGTCGCCACCACCGCCAGCTGCCGCTTTGGCTTTCGCTGCTGCCGCCGCTTTTGCCTTGGCCGCTGCTACAGCTTTCGCCTTCGCTTTTGCTAGCTCATCATCGGTTGAGCCTTCGCCCGCTTTTTCAGCCGCTTTCTGCTTCGCCAATGCCGCGGCCTTTGCTTTCGCTGCAGCAACTGCCTTTGCCTTCGCCTTCGCTAAGTCGTCATCACCCGATGCTCCACCAGCCGATTTTTGTTTCGCTAGTGCTGCGGCCTTCGCCTTCGCTGCCGCTGCTGCTTTCGCTTTCGCCGTTGCCTTGTCGTCTGTTTCTGACGTGTCCGCTGATGCGGCTTCCGCTGCTTTTTGCTTCGCTAATGCCGCGGCCTTCGCCTTCGCTGCCGCTGCTGCTTTCGCTTTCGCCGTTGCTTTGTCGTCTGCTTCTGACGTGTCAGCTGATGTGGCCTCTGCTGCTTTTTGCTTCGCTAATGCCGCGGCCTTCGCCTTCGCTGCCGCTGCGGCTTTCGCTTTCGCCGTTGCTTTGTCGTCTGCTTCTGACGTGTCAGCTGATGCGGCTTCCGCTGCTTTTTGCTTCGCTAATGCCGCGTCCTTCGCCTTCGCTGCCGCTGCGGCTTTTTGCTTCGCAATGTCAACGTTTACCTCTTCTGATGATTCTGAATTTTCATCAGAAACCATTGCCTCTTCAGCTTGTTGTTTGGCCTTTTGCTTCGCTAACGCCGCGGCCTTGGCCTTTGCCGCCGCAGCAGCTTTTGCCTTCGCAATATCTATATTTTCTTCCTTGGATTCCTCTTTACTTTTTGCTTCAGCTGCCTGTTTTTCGGCCAGTCGCTTTTTTGCAGCTTCCTTAGCCTTCTCTGCAGCCTCTCGCTTAAGTTGTTCCAGGTCTTTTTCTTCGCTCACGCTAAATCACCTTCTTCCCCGTTTTAGCCTCATAGCGAATCTTTTCTTTTAATTTATTGATCCCGTAAATAAGTGCAGCTGGATTTGGTGGACAACCAGGAATGTACACATCAACGGGCACAATTTGGTCTACCCCTTTCACAACAGCATACGACTTCACATAAGGACCCCCTGCTGTTGCACAAGACCCCATCGCAATGACCCATTTTGGTTCTGGCATCTGATCATACAATCTCTTTAAAACTGGTGCCATCTTCTTAGTCACTGTACCCGATACAATCATGCAATCGGACTGACGTGGAGACGTACGGAAAAAGGAACCAAATCGATCCAAATCATAGTGGGAAGAACCTGTCCCCATCATTTCAATCGCACAACAAGCTAGACCAAATGTAAGTGGCCACAACGAATTACTTCGCGCCCAACCTTTCACCTGCTCTAGCGTCGTCATAAATACACTTCTCTTTAACTCTTCCATCTCTAAATCTGAAATTCCATCCATTTTTAAATCCATTTTAACACGCCCTTCTTCCAAGCATATACTAAGCCGATAACGAGCATAACAACGAAAATCAACATCTCAACTAATGCGAAAATCCCGAGTTTTTCGTAGGCAACTGCCCATGGATATAAAAATACAGTCTCAACATCAAAGATAACAAACAATAACGCAAAAATATAATAACGTACATTAAACTGTACACGAGAATCATGGAATGGCTCAATTCCACTCTCATATGTAGTAGCTTTCTCGTCACTCGGTGCATGTGGCCGTAGCAACTTCCCCAAAAACAACGCCACAATCGGGAGTATAATCCCCAACAACAAGAAGACAACCACGATCAAGTAATTATTCAAATACTGATTCAACAGATCTTCCATGTAGCCCCCTCCGATATCCCCCAATGTTTTATTAACAAAATATTATAAATGTAACCGAATACATTATAGCACTTTTCCCAGCCTAGTGTCGACCAAACCTGGCACTTATTCTACGAAATTACCATTTAAGACAAATAAAGTAAAAATAAGCAGAAAAGGCTTGTATTTCTAAGCCATTTATTCTTCAATTTTCTGTCTCAGCAAGGACTAAAATGATGAACTTCAATTTCATCAAAACAGTAATTTCTATTTTCATAGAACAATAGTACGAAACTACATTTTCAATAATTTTTACATACCCAATCCAAGCAATCCATTTACTCCGAGGGTATGATTACACTGTTTTCGTACCCTCACTCAATCAACTACTCCTACACGAGGGTACAAATAGCCCCTTTTCATACCATCACACAAGAATTTTCACTAACATGAGGGTAACGATTATGCATTAATCATATCCTCACCACATACATTTATCCCTTTTGACGGTAAGATTGCATCTACAAACTCCATTCAATCCCCCCAAAACCCTATTGTCCATAAATTTTAAATATCGTCCTATACTAATAGAGTATTGTCCATAAACAAAAATTATCAGCCATAAATTAAAATTATTGTCCAAAAACGAAAAAAAGGACTACTTATAAGTAGCCCAACCCATATTTACACACCCTATCGGCGTATAATTTCAGTTTTTCGATGTTATTTTATTTCTATCAACTTTTGCTATATTCCGCGAGGTAGCCATGATACACGACCACCCACAACGATAAAAACCCCCAGAAGCAAAAGGCCTCTGGGGGTTCCTACACTAAGATTAGTATTTGTTTTGTGTTACGTTTAATCGATTGATGGCACGTTTTAAAGCGAGCTCTGCCCGTTTAAAATCTACATTATCTTGTTTCGCCTGCAAGCGTTGTTCAGCGCGCTTTTTTGCTTCGCTAGCACGTTCAACGTCAATCGCTTTAGCTGTTTCTGCAGCTTGAGCAAGGATTGTTACTTGATCAGGACGAACCTCGAGAAAGCCTCCACTTACAGCCACAAGTTCAGTGTTGCCTTCCTTCTTAAGTCTAACTGCCCCTACTTGAAGAGGAGCAACCATAGGAATATGTCCTGGTAGGATACCAAGCTCACCACTTTGAGCTTTGGCACTTACCATTTCCACATCAGCTTCATAAACTGGGCCATCAGGAGTCACGACATTGACTTTTACTGTCTTCATTTTATACCCTCCTAGGTCCCGTTAATTATGCTTCAACACCCATTTGCTTTCCAGCTTCTACTGCTTCTTCAATTCGACCAACTAGACGGAACGCATCTTCTGGAAGATAATCGTATTTTCCTTCTAGGATTTCCTTGAATCCACGAACAGTTTCTTTAACTGGTACGTATGAACCTGGTTGTCCAGTGAACTGCTCCGCAACGTGGAAGTTTTGAGATAAGAAGAATTGGACACGACGTGCACGGTGCACGATTAACTTATCCTCATCACCTAACTCATCCATACCTAGGATTGCGATGATATCTTGTAGTTCACGGTAACGTTGTAATGTTTGTTGTACTTGACGTGCAACATTGTAGTGCTCTTCGCCAACTACCTCAGGAGATAAAGCACGAGAAGTAGATGCTAATGGATCCACCGCTGGGTAAATACCCATCTCAGAAAGCTTACGCTCAAGGTTTGTTGTTGCATCTAAGTGAGCAAACGTTGTAGCTGGAGCCGGGTCAGTATAGTCATCGGCAGGAACGTAAATCGCTTGGATTGACGTTACAGATCCAACGTTTGTTGATGTAATACGTTCTTGCAATTTACCCATCTCAGTTGCTAGAGTTGGTTGGTAACCAACGGCAGATGGCATACGACCAAGTAGGGCTGATACTTCAGAACCAGCTTGCGTGAAACGGAAAATGTTATCAATAAAGAATAACACGTCTTGGCCTTGCTCATCACGGAAGTATTCCGCCATTGTAAGACCTGTTAAAGCTACACGCATACGTGCACCTGGTGGTTCGTTCATTTGTCCGAATACCATCGCTGTTTTTGTGATAACTCCAGAGTCTTTCATTTCGTAGTATAAGTCGTTTCCTTCACGAGTACGTTCACCTACACCAGCGAATACGGAAATACCACCGTGTTCTTGTGCGATGTTGTTGATAAGCTCTTGGATAAGAACTGTTTTACCAACTCCGGCACCACCGAATAGACCGATTTTTCCACCTTTAATATATGGAGCAAGAAGGTCTACTACCTTTATACCAGTTTCAAGAATTTCAACCTCAGTTGAAAGTTGTTCGAATGTTGGTGCTTCTCTATGAATTGCATCACGACGTGCATCAGCAGGTACTGGTGCATCAAGGTCAATGCTTTCACCTAGAACGTTAAATACACGTCCAAGGGTTACATCACCAACTGGTACTGAAATCGGTTTACCAGTATCAGTAACCTCTAATCCACGAACTACACCGTCAGTAGATGACATCGCAACTGTACGTACAGTGTCATCACCTAGGTGAAGCGCAACTTCTAATGTTAAGTCGATGTTAACTTCATTTGCATCACGCGCACTATGTTTAATAGTAAGGGCGTTATAAATCTCAGGAAGATGGCCGCTGTCAAACTGTATGTCTACAACAGGACCCATAACTTGGGTAACGCGTCCTTTTGTCATCGTGTTCCCTCCTAACTTACTTTTCGAGGTCATTCAAATTTTTTTCGCTCATTTTGAATGCCATAATAAATCTATCTAATGTTGTAAATGTTCTATTCGAGTGCTGCTGCTCCACCGACAATTTCCGTAATTTCTTGCGTAATTGCCGCTTGACGTGCACGGTTATATGAAAGAGTAAGTGAGTCGATAAGCTCTTTTGCATTGTCTGTCGCATTTTTCATCGCAGTCATACGAGCCGAGTGTTCACTTGCTTTTCCATCTAAAAGTGCTCCGTAGATGAGACTTTCAGCATACTGAGGTAGCAATACCTCTAAGATATCTTCTTGTGAAGGTTCAAATTCATAAGAAGTTTGTTTATTGTTTGCCGCTAAATCCGTTAATGGAAGTAGCTTTTTCTCCGTTACATCGTGTTGAATCGCACTTACGAAGTGGTTATACCACATGTAAAGCTCATCATACGTACCATCCGCGAACATATTCACAGTAGCATTAGCAATATCTTTAATTTCAGCAAAAGATGGCTGATCAGATAAACCAGCGATTTCTAAGCTAACCGAAATTCCTCTTTTTACAAAGAAGTCTCGGCCAACACGACCGATTGCGATTACTGTGAACTCGTCTGTGCTTTTATGACGTTTTTGCATCGCTTGGTATGCACCACGAATTACGTTACTGTTATATGCGCCAGCTAATCCACGGTCAGAAGTAATGACGATATAAGCAGTCTTTTTAATTGGTCTATGAGTTAGCATTGGATGACTTGCATCCGAGCTACCTACTGCGATATTCGCAACGACCTCTTGAATTTTTTCCATATAAGGAACAAACGATTTTGCATTTGCTTCAGCACGACTAAACTTAGATGCTGAAACCATCTGCATCGCTTTAGTAATTTGACTTGTTTTCTTTGTTGAAGTGATTCTTGTTTTTATATCACGTAAGGATGCCAAAGGTTCTCACCACCTTTTCCTCGATTATTCGTAAACGCTTTGGAACCGAGTCTTCCTAGCTTTATTCAGATAAGCGACGCACGCATTGCGCGTCGCTTAAGCATTGTCTTTATTATTCAGAAACAGCAAATGTCTTTTTGAAATCATTGATTGCAGAAGTAAATACTTCATCATCTGGAAGCTTACCAGTTGACTTAATGTGATCAAAGATTTCAGCTTTACGGTTATGCTCTAACCATACGAAGTACTCTGCTTCGAAACGAGAGATATCTTCTACTGGAATATCATCTAAGAATCCACGAGTTAACGCATATAAAATCGCAACTTGCTTTTCTACTGCTTGTGGCTTGTTTAGACCTTGTTTTAATACTTCTACTGTACGAGCACCACGGTTAAGTTTCGCTTGAGTTGCTTTATCAAGATCAGAACCGAACTGAGCGAAAGCTTCAAGTTCACGGTAAGAAGCAAGGTCAAGACGTAATGTACCTGATACCTTCTTCATCGCATTAATTTGCGCAGATCCACCAACACGTGATACGGATAAACCTGCGTTAACGGCAGGACGTACACCTGAGAAGAATAAGTCAGATTGTAAGAAGATTTGTCCGTCAGTAATCGAGATAACGTTTGTTGGAATGTACGCAGATACGTCACCAGCTTGTGTTTCAATAAACGGTAAAGCTGTGATAGATCCGCCACCTTTTTCGTCAGAAAGCTTCGCAGCACGTTCTAATAAACGAGAGTGTAGGTAGAATACATCCCCTGGATATGCTTCACGACCTGGAGGACGACGTAGTAATAGTGAAAGTTCACGGTATGCAGAAGCTTGTTTTGTTAAGTCATCATAGATAACTAAAACGTGCTTGCCATTGTACATGAACTCTTCGCCCATTGTTACACCCGCATATGGAGCTAAGAATAACATTGGAGCTGGTTGAGATGCAGAAGCAGTTACAACGATTGTGTAATCTAATGCACCGTTTTTACGTAAAGTTTCAACAACACCACGTACTGTTGATTCTTTTTGACCAATTGCAACGTAAATACAGATCATATTTTCGTTCTTTTGGTTAAGGATTGTGTCGATTGCAACAGATGTTTTACCTGTTTGACGGTCACCGATGATTAACTCACGCTGACCACGACCGATTGGAATTAATGCGTCAATCGCTTTAATACCAGTTTGTAGTGGTTCATGAACAGATTTACGGTCCATGATTCCAGGAGCTGGACTTTCGATTGGACGAGTTTTAGTAGTTTCGATTGGACCAAGACCATCAACTGGTTGTCCTAGAGAGTTTACAACACGGCCGATCAATGCTTCACCAACTGGAACCTCCATGATACGTCCTGTACGACGTACTTCGTCACCTTCACGAATGTCTGTGAAAGGACCAAGGATGATAATACCAACGTTGTTTTCTTCAAGGTTTTGTGCCATACCCATGACACCGTTTGAAAATTCAACGAGTTCTCCAGCCATGACATTGTCGAGGCCATGAGCACGTGCGATACCGTCACCGACACTGATAACTGTACCAACTTCGCTCACTTGTATTTCAGACTGATAGTTTTCAATTTGCTTTTTTATCAGCGCACTAATTTCTTCAGCTTTGATGCTCATGAATTTCACCCCTATCTTTTAGCGGATAAGTTCACGCTCTAAGCGTTCTAACTTACCTTTTACACTTCCATCAAATATACGATTTCCGATTCGAAGCTTCACGCCACCAATCAGACTAGGATCTACAATATTTTGAATACGTAATGATGTCTTTCCAACTTTACTAGCAAATACGCTTGAGATTCCTGATTCCTCTGAGTCTGTTAAAGGACGTACAGAGTAAACTGTTGCATCAGCAACACCGCGTTTGTCATTCGCTAATGTGATAAATTCATCCGCAACGTCTGCGATAATATCCTCACGATGACGGTCAATTAGTAAATGTAGAGTGTTTAATGTCATCTGAGAAAAACCTTGAAAGGATTGCGTTACAATCGCTTTTTTCTTATCGACTGAAAGCTTTGGATTTCTTAACACAGTTTGGAATTCATCACTGTTTGAAAACACTTGTTTAACCGTGCGAATTTCTTCTTCGTACTGGTCAAGTGCATTTTGTTCACTTGCTAATTGAAAAAGAGCTACTGCATATCGCTTTGCTACGATTCCTTTGCTCATCGCCCTTCTCCTACCTCTTGAATATATTCGTTAATTAACTTCTCTTGATCTTCAAGGCTAAGTTCCTTTTCGATGACCTTAGAAGCAACTAACACTGAAAGTGATGCAACCTGTTCGCGTAAAGCTGTAACAGCTTGTTCTTTTTCTTGAACGATTTCCTGTTTCGCAGCTTCCTTTAAACGGTTTGCTTCCTCACGAGCAGCTTGGATAATTCCATCTTTCTGCTCTTCACCTAATTTACGTGCATTTTCGATTAACTCAGCAGCCTCAGTACGTGATTTTTTAAGTAGCTCACGTTGTTCTTCTGCTAATTTTTTCGCTTCTTGGTGATTTTGTTCAGCAGTATCAATTTCATTCGCGATATGTTGTTCACGTTGTTTCATGATATTCATGATTGGACCGAACGCAAATTTACGAAGTAACGCTAATAAAATGATGAATACAACCAATTGGAAGATGATATCACCAAGGTTGACTGGTAATCCACCAGCGGCAGCGCCTAAGACAAAAAGATCTAACACCTATATTCCCTCCTTCTGCGAGTTCCAGGTCGAATGGAAGTCCTTATTTTCATCAAACGTGCGCCAATACGCACCATTATTTTTTTAAAAAATTTGGGTTATACAAAGGAATGGCGAAGGTTCTCTTGGAATGATCTTCGCCATTTTGTTAATGTTGCCTTCACTTTTATAAAGGAAAGCTCCCGGAAATGTTACTAATTAGTTAGCACCGAATACCATAAACGCGATAACAACCGCGATGATAGGAATCGCCTCAACTAACGCAACCCCGATGAACATAGTAGTTTGAAGTTTACCTTGTGCTTCTGGTTGACGAGCAATCCCCTCAACTGTACGAGATACGATAAGACCGTTACCGATACCAGCACCTAGTGCCGCTAAACCAATTGCAATTGCTGCTGCTAATAAACCCATTGAAATAGTCCTCCTTTAATTGTATAAAAAAATATTAGTAGTTTATTTTTGTTGTCCAAAAAGTCTCATTTTGGACAAGTTTTTCTAGTGATCTGTACTCACTTTGTGAGAAATATAAACCATAGTTAACATTGTAAAGATGTATGCCTGAATGGCACCAACAAAGATACTGAATCCTTGCCATGCAATCATCGGAATAAAGGCTCCGATTGTACCTAAGATACCACCAAAGATACTTTCACCATAACCACTTACTGCCATACCTGCAATTAATCCAAGTAGGATTTCACCGGCATAAATGTTACCAAATAGACGCAGTCCGAGAGTTAATGTGTTTGCAAATTCTTCGATAATTTTTAGTGGGAACATAAATGACATAGGTTTAAAGAAATCCTTACCGTATTCTCTAGCACCCTTCATCTTAATTCCATAGTAATGCGATAGACCAACAACCATAACAGCTAATGTTAATGTAATCGTTGGATCTGCAGTTGGAGACTTCCACCATAACTCATGGCCAAAAATGACCGCAAATGGTAACCCTAAAAAGTTTGATACAAGGATATACATGAGTAATGTAATCCCTAATATTTGGAAGCGTCCGCCAGTTTGCCAGTCCATCGAACTTTTAATAATTCCTCGAACAAAGTCCATGACCCATTCCATAAAGTTCTGAGCACCGGTTGGCTTCATTGCAAGGGTACGAGTTCCAAGAACCGCGATAATGAATACAATCACACTTGCGATTGTGATCATTAACATGTTAGATGCACTAAACCAAAGTCCAAACAATTGAAACGTAGGAGCTTCGTGACCCAACAGTATTCACCTCTCTTCCCATATTGTCTAGCACAAAGCTTTGCCTCGTGCTTTAGTCTATTTATGAAGTTTTTGAAAAAAGAAATCTATCATAATGACAAAATAAGCTGTCATTAATCCAATAATCATACTACCTAAATGAAACTCTTGTGGATACTCCATTACGACCAATACTGCCAAACCAGCAATTGCCATACGAGACATCGTTCCAAGCGAACGTACTGCTCGTCCCTGTTCATAAGCTTTTGTAAATTGCTTATTTTTCCGAGCCAACGAGAAGAGGAAATACAAGCTTCCTACTGTCCCTAGTATTAGTCCTAAGAAGACGGCTTTGTATGCAGTAAATCCCCAACCTAGTACATAGATTGCAAGTAAGTAGAATATGTATTTACGATACCTCGTAAATGCTGTGGTTAAATCCTGCATATCAAGTTAATCTCCTGAGAAAAAATGATTGACTAGTCGAAGTGTTGCATAAACTCCTGCTACTAGTCCTAATAGAAGGCCAAGAATTAAAAAAAGTGGTTCGGTGTCAAGCATTCGATCAATCCATCTACCGAGGAAAATGCCTACTAGAATTGATCCTACTAATTGAGATAGAATACCAGACATGAGCGCATAGGCTCGTAAAGGGTGCTTGTCATTTTTACGCATCAGCATTCCTCACTTCAGCGTCCGAGGTAGGTTTTTTACATGTCAGAAAATACTTAATTTTTCAAGAGTTTAACCGATGTAAACCTTCTCATTGATACCCTTTGTAAGCATACAATAGGCACCCATTAATGTCAATTGTTTGCAGGGAAAAAGTTCAGCTTCTCACAAGCGTTTTTGGGGGTTCCATTTTTGCTTACAAAAAGCGATTTAACAACGATTTTTATTAGTCCTATTATGGTAGTGCAAATCCAAAAATTCAAACATCGTTCACAAATTGTTCATAAATAGGCAGCCAAAACCTAATGGCTGCCTATCATAGTATCTTCAAACGAGATCTCTGTTTCAAGTATATCCTCTTTGCCTGCTTTTTTTACATAAATGACAGCCTTGAATACCCCTCTTAAATTTCGTGCTTTTCGATTTACTTTTCTCTCTACTAATCCTCTCGCAACATTTCGGTCCCAGTCTAAAAATGTGACGAACCTCAAAGTGTCAGGATCATAGAGAACAATTCCATACTCTTCCGCTCCACCCGGTAAATATAATTCATACCGGAATATATCCTCCTTGTCGTCTTTTCCAAATTGAAAGCCCATAATTCGAGGATAATCAGGTTCTTCGATCACGTACATATATGGAATATGGTAACGGTTCTTTTCTCCTTTTAAATAGAGATTCCCGTGATGTAACCCGGAGCCAATTATACTAGGTGTAATATCCAATCCAATTGTGATTACCTTCTTCTGCTTTGGTTTTACAACGAATGGCATTGGCAAGTCCCACTGGACACCTTTCATATTAACCGGAATATCAAATGAGTATCTCTTTTCTTCGTCCGATTGGTTATCTACCGTCACTCTTATTCTTTTTTTCGTTCGCCTATCCTGATGGTGAAGCATTCCAGCCGAAAATGACCCTGGATAAATTAAGGTTTCCGAGTGAATCGCTTCATGGAGTTGAATTCGACCTGCCCCTTGTTCATATGGCTTATACAAGTTCCCCTCATCGTTATCTAAAAGTCGCGCCGTATTCATCAGGGCTGCTTTGATTTGTTCTGGTGTCCAATCTGGATGTGCCTGTTTTAGTATGGCACTAGCCCCCGCTACATGTGGAGCAGCCATGCTCGTTCCTTGCATTTCCTGGTAGCCATTTGGAATGGTACTATCTATGGCAACACCTGGCGCAACGACGTCAGGCTTAATTGCCCACGTATGTGTAACTGGTCCACGCGAACTAAATTCAGCAATCGTGTCCTTTATATGTTGATATGAGGTCTCTACAACAGTGTTTTTGGTTTTGATTTGTTTTTTAAGCCATTCACCGTCTGCCTTTGAGAGGGACGCAACTGGTATCGGAAGTTCCTTTTCAAGGGATCCCGAGAAATTCCCATCTGTATTATTGTAGATGAGCACAGCAATTGCGCCAGCTTCATACGCACGCACTGCTTTTTGGGTAAAAGTAATTTCTCCTCGTTCCATTAAAACAATTTTATCTTTCACTTTTGGAAATTTAGTTTCTGTGCCGATTCCAGCTTTTGCAATTTCATATTTCTTTTGTAGTTTCCAAGGAATTGACCCTTGGAGAGGCTGAAGCTGAATTTTCCGATCAGCAAATCCAACTGTTAGATAAGGCAACGTCATCGGCGGTGTGGATGCACCTACAGAAATTGCCTTTGAAGAAGTTCCTGGAGACCCAACCGTCCAGACCATCGGCCCCGAGTTCCCGCTGGAAGTGACAGCGACTATCCCCTCTTCCGTCGCTTTATCTAAAGCGAGGCTAGTCGGCCAGTCTGGCCCATTGATGGTGTTTCCGAGAGACAGGTTGATGATGTCCACTTTATCTTCAATTGCTTTATCAATAGCCGCAATGACCTGCTCAGACGTCCCCATTCCACCAGGTCCGAGAGCGCGGTAGCCAATTATATCAGCCTCAGGTGCGACCCCTTTAATTTTGCCATTTGCCGCAATTATTCCTGCAACATGCGTTCCGTGCGAGGTATTTCGGCCTGCAATTCCTTTCGTTTCCATTGGGTCATCATCACCGTCAACAAGATCGTAGCCACCCTTGTAATTCATTCTAAGGTCCGGATGTGTGTAATCAACACCTGTATCGATCACCCCGACTTTTACACCCTTACCAGTTAAACGATGATCTGTTTTATCGAAATGACTGCGAATCTCTTTGCCGCCAATAAAAGGAACACTCTCCTCAACAGACACCTGATATGTAGCAACAGGGGAACTGTGTTGAATGCCTGCTTCAGCCTTTAATTTCTGTATATCACTCCTTTTTCCCGTAACAGAAAAGCCTGGGAATACATGTTTGTAAATGTGGTTAATTTTAATGGAGGAATAGTTTCTTTTTATTTTTTCTACTATTAACTCAAATTGCTTATCATCTGTTATGAAAATTTCATGCGCCATTTCATCCATATCCAACTCAGGCAATGGAGGCCTATCCGGAAAACGGTGGGCATGGGCGGGTACTGATGAAAATAGGAGGATCAAACACATGCAGATTGCCAGTAACATTCTCACAAAAAAACCACCTCTTTGAGATAGCTTTTCTCAAAAGGTGGTCAAATATGTGGAGGTAGTCTAGTTGCAGCGCCTCCACTTTTCTAATTATTTCGTACCGAATAAACGGTCTCCGGCATCTCCAAGACCTGGAACAATGTAGCCATGGTCGTTTAATTGCTCATCGAGTGCTGCGATGAAAATATCGATATCAGGATGAGCTTCTTTAATCGCTTCTACACCCTCAGGCGCTGCAATTAAGCACATGAATTTTATATTAGTAGCACCGCGCTTCTTTAAGGCATTGATTGCTTCAACTGCTGATCCACCTGTTGCAAGCATTGGGTCAACCACGATGAATTCACGCTCTTCAATGTCAGAAGGCATTTTAAAATAATACTCAACTGGCTGCAATGTTTCAGGGTCACGATAAAGTCCGATATGCCCTACTTTTGCTGCTGGGATTAAACGTAAAATTCCATCCACCATACCTAAACCAGCACGAAGAATTGGCACAATCCCAATCTTTTTCCCAGATAAAACCATTGATTTCGCTTTGCGTACAGGAGTTTCAACTTCAACTTCCTCAAGCGGCATATCACGAGTAATTTCAAAAGCCATTAAGCTAGCAACTTCGTCTACCAATTCACGAAATTCCTTTGTACCCGTGTTCTTATCACGTATGTATGTAAGCTTATGTTGAATTAGTGGGTGATCAAAAACGTACACTTTCCCCATCTTTCATCTCTCCTTTTTTGAGTATCGCTGTTCTTAGAATGACCATCAGCAGAAAAATTAACACCACGAACTATATTTTTCACACTTCAATAGATTTTACAGAAAAAATAAAACATGTTCAAGACGAAATTTTAAAATACACAGAATGGATGCACTTCGATATTTGTGCAAGTGCTTTTGTTCTGGGGTGGTTGGAGTGGAAATGGAGATATGTACTACGAATTTTTGCTATATCGGACACAACTTCTAAGATATCGGACAAACTTTTAAATATATCGGACATTCATTTACTTTTATCGGACATAGATGCTGATATTTCGGACATTCAGCCAAATATATCGGACATAAGCAGGTGGAGTAGGAAATCACAGAATACAATTGCGACCTAGGTCCACGGGATTGTGACCTAACCCTGAAGAATTGTGCCCTATCTTCGATTAATTGTCCCCTAACCTCCGAGAATTGCGCCCTATCTCCAAATAATTGTGCCCTAAACCAAAAAGGCAGGACGCCCATACAAACGGGAGTCCTGCCTTCAACTATTTTAATACTCTTTATAAAGGACAAACTTGCTAGTTAATGCTTCAACACGCGCGCTTGCTTCAGCTAACTTCGCTTCGTCTTCTGAATTTTTCAGTGCAAATGCGATGATCGATGCAATTTCATCCATGTCCTCTAAACCAAAACCTCTGCTTGTAACAGCAGCTGTTCCGATTCGGATACCACTTGTTACAAATGGACTTTCTGGATCGAATGGAATCGTATTTTTGTTAACTGTAATGCCAACATCATCAAGAACCTTTTCAGCCACTTTACCAGTTAAACCTAATGAACGAACATCAAGTAGTAGTAAGTGATTGTCAGTTCCACCAGATACGAGGTCTAAGCCTTCTTTTTGTAAAGAAGCCGCTAGTCTCGCCGCATTGTCAACGATATTTTTTGTATACTGTTTGAATTCATCTGTTAAAGCTTCTCCAAAAGCAACTGCTTTAGCAGCAATAACGTGCATTAATGGACCACCTTGGATTCCAGGGAAGATAGACTTATCGATTTTCTTCGCGAATTCTTCTTTACAAAGAATCATACCACCACGTGGACCACGTAATGTCTTGTGAGTTGTAGTTGTTACGAAATCTGCATATGGTACAGGGTTCTCGTGAAGACCTGTTGCCACAAGACCTGCGATGTGAGCCATATCTACCATTAAGTATGCGCCCACTTCGTCCGCGATTTCTCTAAACTTTTTAAAGTCTATTGCACGTGGATATGCACTCGCACCTGCAACGATAAGCTTTGGCTTATTTTCGACTGCTTTAGTACGTACATCGTCGTAATTGATTTGATGTGTTTCAGGATCTACTCCGTACTCCACGAAATTGTATTGAATTCCACTGAAGTTTACCGGACTACCATGTGTTAAATGTCCACCATGGGAAAGATTCATCCCAAGTACAGTGTCACCTTGCTCTAGGATTGTAAAGTATACAGCCATATTCGCTTGAGCCCCTGAGTGTGGTTGCACGTTCACATGCTCTGCGCCAAAGATTTCCTTCGCACGGTCTCTAGCAATGTTCTCTGCTACATCCACATGCTCACAGCCACCATAGTAGCGACGTCCAGGATATCCTTCTGCATATTTGTTCGTTAATACAGAACCTTGGGCCTCCATGACTGCTTCACTTACAAAGTTTTCAGATGCAATCAGTTCAATTTTAGTACGTTGTCGTTTTAGTTCATCTTGTATTGCCTGAAATACTTGTTGATCTTGCTCCGATAAATGTTTCATTTGGAATCCTCCTTTTAATCTATTATGAATTATTCCGCTAATTTAAAAAATACTTTTCCATTGTAACACTTTTATTCGGCAGTAGGAAGATTAACTTTTAGATTCTTTTTTCGTTGAAATCGCTTTAAAACAAGGTTGAAGGCTGCTAATATACGATTACTATTGCCTTTTCTGGAAATTAAAAAAATTTAATGTTTTTTCTAAAAACCGAACGTTTTACAACTATTTGTAAAGTATTGTTCTCTTATTTGTTTTTTGAAACAGGCTGTAATAATGGAGCGGGAATATTGGTTTTATTTTCTTGTCGATTTGACATATTAGTAAACAGATACACATTAAGATTTTATAGGTTGTTGGAAAAAAATAAATATCGAAGAGTTCCAAAAGAAGATAAAAATATTGAAGGGTTTATTAGGTAGGTTATAACCGCTTATATATATCGCCACGAGACCCGATGTCTAAGACTAAAATTGTTAATATGTCACTTTCAACTCTATAAATCATTCTAAAATCGCCAAATCTACATCTATAATCTTCGAAATCTGTACCTTTTATTGGTTTTACATTAGGTAAATTATACGGACTAGATTCAAGGTTGTCTAATATTTTTAATATCTGTTTCTTTCTATTTCTGTCTTGTTTTCTTATAAATTTTTCAGCGCTCTTTGAAAGAACTATTTTGTATTTATAAATCATTTTTTAATTTCCCCCAGTCAATGAATTCTCCTTCCTGTATTTCTTTCTCAGCCTTTTCAACCTTTTTCTTTTCCTCTTCAGTAAGGGGGGAATCATCGTATTCAACAACTAAGCCATCAGCGAAATTTATCTTTTTGTCGATAACTTTTTGAAGGAGATCATAGACTGGTTCGTTATCATTTTCATCAATTAAATCGATAAGCCTATGAAGATCTTCTTTTTTTACTTTTCTAATCGCCATTACCTTCACTCCTTTATCTTAATACCTTAATTTTACATTGAAATTAAAATAGAGACAAGGCTCCCCCTGTCTCCACCTTCACTCCGTCGCCCAGTTCCAGTATTCGAATTTGCCAACCTGGATATTTCTGAAGTCTTGCTCTTCTTTTAATTTTAAAAGTTCCTTCACTGGACCGGTAACAACCGCACCATATACTAAAAACTCGTTTTCTTTTAAATATTCGTAGCGTTCTTCTAGGTACCATAGCCCGAGCACATTTTGACGATAGGTTTTGCTCTCATCATCTATAAGATTCTTCATGTTCTCTAGCATCACCTTCTGATTTTCATCAATGGCCTTACTTGTTAAGAGCCATTCAGCCCAGCCATTATAATCTTCATCCATATCAACAGCCCTTGATAAGCCAAGTGTATCAACTGACAAATGCTCTCCACCACCTGTCTTTACCCAAGACGACTCGAAAGCTTTCAATTCCCCGGCATATAAAGGCATCCAATAAACGTCCACATCATATTTTTCTATCTTCTTTAACAAGTCTTTCGGATTATAAAATTGTGAAGTTGAAAATGCTAGATTTGCAACTGTGCCCTCGTGAACCATCTCGAGCTTCTGCCACTCTTGTTGATCTGCCATTTTCGTTACACCAGCCAATTTCTTTCCTGTACGTGGGTCCTCAGGTAGCACAAATCCAAACTGTTTATTATCTGAGCTTTGAAAATAGGATGTCTCTTTTGTTGAAAATAGATTTAGCAAGCGTTTCGTTACATTCCATTCACCAATGACCTGTTCTTCCTTTCCTATTGTCTGTGAAATAGGAATGGTTATTCTTTGACTTAGAAAGGGGGTAATTTCGGCATTAATTGGCCTACCATACTCACCATGAAGGCCCGGTTGCGTCCAGTCAATTGCTAGATTCAAATGAAATGAATTCTTATCATCAAGCTTGGTAAAACTGTAACCAATCGAAAGTATAGCCATATAGATGCCATACAAAAATAAGAGAATGAGTACAACCCGTATGATCCTCATCGTCAGCGAAAAACGATACTTCCACAGAACCCGCTTTTCCTTATCCTTCGTCCACTCTGTCATCTTCTTCACTCCTTTTATAGAACCATAGGGACGGTTCTCCTGGTTCAACATTTAACTCAAAATTATTCAAAACGTCTATCTATATTGCCTCTCCCCGCCAATATCTGAAGCCTTTTTCGTGCGCGATGAAGTGTCACTTTTACCTGTGATTCAGTCAATTCCATCGCTTCCTGAATTTCTTCATATGAGAATTCTGCAATTTCCCGGAAATAAATAATCGTACGGTAGTTTTCCGGGAGCAGTTCAAGTAAATCAGCTAACTCCCCGATGTTCTCCCTCGTAACGACTTCTTCCTCCGGGATCCCGTATGGACTCTTCATATCCCCTTTATCGTAAAAAGGGACCCACTTCCACCGCTGTCGCTTTCGCCATTCATCCAGGTATGTATTACGAGCAACCTTAAACAGCCAAGGTTTGACGTCCTCATATTTGTAAAAGGAAAGGGATACCGTTGCCCGGAAAAATGTTTCCTGAACAAGCTCCTCAGCTAAAGTAGAGGATCCTGACATTCGTAACAGATAATAAAAAAGGGGTTCCGCATAACGGCGATAAATATCATCTAGTTTCTCATTCCGTTCCTTACTCATCGCTGCCCCCCTTTCTCACTTTCTTCCATCATACCTTACTTACAAAACGATCAAATCCCCAAATAGTTACACATGTAATTATAAATATTTTACTAAAATGAAAAGAACCACAGGAACCGTCCACGTGGTCCCTGTGGTGATTAACATTTCTTATTTTCCTTTTTATCCGGATAAACTGCCCTTTCGCCACCAATGAGTTTTGGTCTTGCTTTGGCCATTGTGACATGTGCTCCACCTAGTTCTTTAACTGAACTTCGAATTGGAACTGCAACATGTTTTAGATGCATGCCGATAAAGGTGTCACCGATATCAATGCCTGCTTCTGCTTTGATGAATTCAACAACAACAGGATCGGTAAAATGCCCATAAGCATATGTTGCCATCGCACCGCCCGCTGTTCGAACCGGAACGACGGTTACTTGTTCGTAATTTTTATGTATAGCTGTTTCACGTTCCACAACCAAGGCACGGTTTAAATGCTCACAGCACTGAAACGCGAGCTCAACACCGACATTTTCACGAAGCTTAACCAATTCGCTAAAAATCATTTCTGCCACTTCTTCAGATCCAGCTGTTCCGATTCGTTCACCTATGACTTCACTCGTACTGCAGCCGACAACAAGAAACTCTCCTTTTTTCAACGAAGCTCTTTCCACAAACTCCGAAAGAAGCGTCTGAAGCTGCCTTCTCCACACCTCAAGATCCGCAACCATCTCTCATTCCCTCCTTTGGGACAGGTCCCTCGTCCCACAATTAAAGATACGCCTGATACATCTAGTCCTCAGGCGCGGTTTTCTCGTATGTTATTCCCCAGATGGGTTGTTTTCATATTCGGTAATTTTGTTGATTCTGTTTTCGTGACGCCCACCTAAGAATTCTGTAGTAAGCCATGTTTTTGCGATTTCAACCGCTAGCCCAGGGCCAATGACACGCTCACCCATCGCTAAAATATTGCTGTTGTTATGCTCACGAGTAGCCTTTGCACTAAATACATCATGACAAAGTGCACAACGGATGCCTTGTACCTTGTTCGCAGCAATACTCATTCCAATCCCCGTTCCGCAAATTAAAATGCCACGATCATATTCCCCGTTCGCTACTTTTTTCGCTACAGGTAGGGCATAATCCGGATAATCTACGGATGTCGAACACTCACACCCGAAATCATCATACTCAATTTCAAGTTCGTCCAATACTTTTTTAATTTCTTCACGTAACACTAAACCGCCATGGTCTGAAGCAATTGCAACTTTCATTGTAAATCCCCCTAATATGAATTGAGACTTGGCTTTATTTCGCCATAAGACATTCCATTTACTCTTATTATACCTAAAAAAGAACTCCCAAACCAAAATAGGAGTTCCATCATTTAAAATTTACATTGTAAACCGTTGGATCGTCTTCTTTAACTGGCCTGCTTGTGTAGCAAGCTCCTGTGCCAACTCGTCCACTTCACAAATCACACTTGTTTGATGTTGCGTTGCCGCACTCACTTCTTGAGCACCAGCTGAAGTCTGTTCGGCAATTGCTGCAACCTCTTGAGACTGGAGGGATGTCGCTTGTATGCGATCCATTTGTTTTTCAACCAAGGTAACAATTTGTTTTACTGCATCTGCCACCTCATGAACGGACGTTGTCATTTCAGCAATCGCATCATTTGTGATGGTTCCCTTTTTCGCTTCCTCATTTGCAACCGCAACCTGTTCTGAGATTTGAACGACCACATTTCGGACCTCTTGCTGGATATTTTGAATAAGCTCCGCAATCCCTTGAACAGCCTTAGAGCTTTCGTCCGCAAGCTTTCTTACTTCTTCAGCAACAACTGCAAAGCCTTTTCCATGCTCACCAGCACGGGCCGCTTCAATCGAGGCATTCAATGCAAGTAAATTCGTTTGGCGGGCAATATCGCCAACCAGAGATATAATATGTTCCACTTCCTTCGCATTCGTCTCTAGACGATTTACGGCTTGAAGTGATATTTGATTGTTATCAACAAGCTTATTAATGCCTGAAATTAAGGAATGAACAACCTCTTTGCTATCATTCAATGTATCGACCATTTCAACAGACAAGTTTTGTGAGGTTTTCGCATTTGCTTGGACCTCTTCTGCAATTTGAATGACATCCTCGACAGATTCAGCCGTTTCTTGAATCGATACAGCCGAGCTGTCCGCCCCTTTGGAAATCTCAGAAATCGTTCGATTAATATTTTCTGCCTGTTCGGATGCATGACTGGATGCCTTCGTTATCTCAATGACCTTTTCATTTGTATTTTCAAAGTTTCCTTCAATGTTTTGAACCATTTCACGGAGATTGTGAAGCATTTTGTTAAAAGCAAGACTCAAGCTTCGAATCTCGTCATCTGATTTCGAAACGGGCACATCCTCACGAATATCACCATTTGCCGCATGAATCGCTACCTGCTCAAGCCTTTGGAGTGGCTTCGTAATGAAGGAAGCCGCGAAATAAGCGAGAATCCCAGACCAAACAATCCCTAATACCAACGTCCCAATGATAAAAATTTGTTGATTGATCAACTCATCTACGAACGGATACACAAAATAAATGAATAACGCGGATGTTGAGTAAGTCACAATCGCTAATATAGTCGTAAGAAAGACTAATTTTAGCTTTATACCAAATTTATAGCGCCTCTTTTTCAACCGATTCTCCCCCGAATCTAACTAACTATTTAAGTTTTGAAAGTACTTCACAAATTAATGGTTCAAGCTCTGCATAGGTTTCTCTATAAATTTCTACCGGTCCTCCAAATGGATCAGAAACATCGCCACTACCATTTGTAAATTCCTTTAAGGTATGTACCTTGCCCTGCGCTTCCGGAAAGCTTTGAAGTATTGCTTGCTTATGGTGGTTGGTCATCGTTAACACACATGTGGCCCAATCAATATGCTCTTGTGTTAAAAAAGAAGAAGAGTGCTGACACTCAATTCCATTTTCCTTCAAGACTTGCGCCGTATTTGCCGAAGCAGGACTGCCATCCCCAGCAAATATCCCCGCTGATTTCACTTCGATTTCTTCTCCCGCCTTATTTCGTAAAATCGCCTCAGCCATCGGACTTCGACATGTATTTCCTGTACAAACAAATAAAACACGAATCATTTCATCACCCTTTTCTACCTGTCTTGATGCTACGAACGACCTGCATAAATAGACAAAATTCGATATAGTACTATTATAAATGAGATGAACCCAAAACACATAGTCAATATATGAAAAAAAGAGCACGAGTTTTTCACTCATACTCTTTCACAGGGCACAGCTCCCTTAGGTCCAAGGTTCCTCATTTAGATTTCAGATTCCTTTTGGGTCACAGGGAACAGGTCCCTCGTCCCACTTATAAAGGAAATAGCAATTTCACTCCGAAGACTAGGAGGATACAACCACCTAGTACCTCACTATATGTACCGAGCCAATTTTGAACCTTTCTCCCTAGCAAAAGACCAACCCATGACAGTACCATACTAACTACACCAAACATCAGAATAACCATAATTGTCTTCGCACCATAAATTCCTAATGAAAGCCCAACAGAAAAACTATCGAGGCTGACACTTAAGGCAAAAATAAACAAACCAAATCCAATAGGTGTAATCATGCGTTTGTCACCGTCATCGTCCTTGAAGGAAGAAATGATCATTTGCAAACCTAAAAATAAGAGCAATCCTGCACCTACATAGGTTGCAATTGCTCCAAATGTATCTGATAAAAAATGGCCGATCATCATTCCAGCCAAAGGCATCCACATATGAAACAAACCGATGGTTATCCCGATTGTTAAGATCTGCTTAAGTCTCAACCGGATTAAACCCATTCCAAGTCCTACGGAAAATGCGTCCATTCCTAAAGCAAATGCCATAATAAATAAGGTTATAATTTCCCCGAGAAATGCTGTAATATCCATCTTCTACCTCCTTGGACGTGCCTATTTCAACATATGCATGTACAAAACGAAATAGAAGAAGGTTGTTCAAAAAGTTGCCAAATGATAAAACTGCGAATCTCTGCGTCACTCGGCCTCTCGGGTCCTCACGCATTATGGGCATACTCTCCGGTCCTCAAGTCTCTCCTTCCTTGACCTTCTTGCTTTAAGATTCGTAACCTTTTTGAACACATATTTCAGTCAAGGATTTTCCCAATTTATTCAGTTATCAATTTATGTCCCGCTGCTTTGGTCAACCGGTTCATGATGGCTTGTCCAATACCCTCACTAGGAAAACTCTCACTAAAAATAACATCGACATTACTTTCATCAAAGAGGCGAAGGACATCATAAAGCCTCTTTGCCACCGTTTCTAAATCTTCGCGCGATCCACAAGCAATAATCTTATCTGCACTGTAATTCTTTTCGCGTTCTGTTGTTGTCAGAACGCCAACCTTCAAACCCTCTGCTTGCTTTTCATTTATAAGGGACTGAATAAATTCCATCGAGCCATTTACGATTGTAAGTGGAGCCGTTGGTGCATAATGTTTATATTTCATTCCTGGTGATTTTGGCGCTTCATCTTCTTTTAAAATCGCCTGGTCAACCTCAACCACACCACACACTTCCTCAAGCTGCTCTTTCGTCACACCGCCTGGACGTAAAATGATAGGCACATCACCCGAACAATCCAGAACCGTTGATTCAAGTCCAACACCGGTTGCTCCGCCGTCAAGGACGCCAGCTATTTTTCCAGTCAAATCATCCGCTACATGCTTGGCAAGTGTTGGGCTTGGCTTTCCCGAAAGATTCGCACTTGGCGCAGCAAGCGGAAGCCCTGTTGCCGATATTAATGCCAATGCAACTGGATGGCTCGGCATCCGAACTGCTACCGTTTCTAGACCTGCTGTTACTTTACTTGCAACAGCATTTTCCTTCTTTTTTAAAACAAGTGTTAATGGACCCGGCCAGAATTTTTCAATCAATCGCTCCGCATGCTCCGAAATATCCTGCGCGAATTTATGAAGCTGCCCAATTGTGGAGATGTGGACAATCAGTGGATTATCGCTCGGGCGCCCCTTTGCTGCGTAAATTTTTGCGACCGCCTCGTCAGACAAAGCATTTGCTCCAAGGCCATAGACCGTTTCAGTAGGGAATGCAACCACTTCATTGGCCTGTAAAAGCTTTGCAGCCTCTTTTATTTGTGGATAAGATTCTAAATTTTGTTCATATTTATCCACAACCCATTGTTTTGTTTCCATGTAACGCAACTCCTATATAGAATTCCTTTAGTTATGTAGTTTATTTATTATTATAATATAAAAAAGTATAGGTATATAATGGGTAGAAAACAAGTGTTATCCACATTTTGTGGATAATTTAACCGAAAATGTGGATAATTTTGTGGATATAACCAACTTTTCCATAAATCACACCTACAGGAAAAAATGTATCCACAGCACATATTTTTCATCACGTTCCATAGACTATCATATTTTTTTACTTTTTAACAACAAAACTTATCCACAATATCCACAAATTAGGTGTATAAACACAAATAAAACCCCCACCTGCGAACATTCAATTCACAAACAAGGGTTTGAAAACTATTTTTATTTTTCAATTTGCGAAACCATGAACATCGGATCCGCTTTTTCAAGCAGCTGTGAGATATGATTTGATTCTTTGATATGTTCAGGTAGCTCATTCGTATCAACTTGTCCAAAACCAAGCATGGCGAAAAATTGAATAGACGCTTGCTTATTTGTCGCTAAATACAATCGGCTTATTTCCTTATGCTTCGCTAGTGAAATTGCACTTTTAAACAGGGTTAATAAATTCGTTTGGTCAACACCCTGCGAGATTACGAGTGATCGAAGTAAGCCATCCTTTTCGATTCTCTCAATTCCTAAGGTCGCGAGGATTTTTTGCTCAGCATCCTCCAGTAAAATAAAGTGATCAATAATCGATTCAATACCTTCCGCACTTACTTCAGCTTGTCCTAAAAACGCTTTTACCTTTTCAATATCCTGTTCAGTTGCCGTTCTAATTTGTTTCATAGTCTCCACCCCATCTTTCGTTATCTAGTAACTACTCTATGAGGGCTTCTAAACAAATAGAACCTAATGCTAGACTTTTAGCTAAAAAGTGAAGTGAACAATTCAACCAAGAAGAATTTTACCTCTACTTCTTCCCCTTCACTTTCCTGATTCTCTGCATTTTCTTCCTTGTCTTTCTTGTCTTGCCTGTCTTTCTTTTCAACTTCTTGCTCTTCTTGCTCTTCTTGATCCATCGCTACATCTGTTCCCTCTTCATCTGACGCTTCAATTGCGTCACCAGTTGAGAAGTCTAAGAAGCATAATGGCGGGAATAACACGCACCACCAGTTTGCCCCTTCAGCTTCGCCTAACGAAATCAGAATTGCTTCATACTCACCCGCTGGGTATAAGAATTGACCGTAAAGCTTTGTTGGAAATTGAACATTGCGTCCGTAATCAACTGAATAACTTTGATTGCTCTTTTCCTCTTCTAATACTCTAGCAACGATCTTCTCGATTTCTGGTAGTCTCTCTTGAATCAACTCTCTTGCTGCTTCAATGGAAGTTAACTCCGCTACCCATACCGTGATTTCTGCATTCACTGCATCGCGAACCTTACGCTTTAAAGCTTGATCCTCTTCGGAATCACTGTTTGCTAAGATACGAAGTCGAATCGCTTCATCCGGAATCACCTGATACCTTTCCGCACTTGTTTCTTTTATCAATAAATGGCTATTCGCCCCAATTAACATTAAAAATATAAATGATATAATCGCAATTTGTTTACTCACTCTCTAGCACCATCCCTTCACAAACCATTCTCGCCAAAAAAATAGAATCCTAAACTACCAAATTTGAAAAATCTATTAAACTATTTTTTTAGTGAGTCGATTCCGACTGGGTCAAGTTGAGAGAGCGAACTGTAAGTCTGAATACGTGGCTGATTCTGACTGCACGAGCAGGATTTGCGAGCAGCGAGTCTGAATACACGCCTGATTCTGACA
>NZ_NSEA01000016.1:134052-134229 GCF_002734285.1 Fredinandcohnia onubensis
CACGCCTGATTCTGACAGTACGAAAAAGAATTACGAACAGCGAGTCAGAATACACACCCGATTCTGACTGCACGAGCAGGATTTGCGAGCAGCGAGTCAGAATACACACCTGATTCCGACTGCACGAACAGGATTTGCAATCAGTGAGTCCGAATACACGCCTGATTCTGACAGTAC
>NZ_NSEA01000016.1:134250-192384 GCF_002734285.1 Fredinandcohnia onubensis
CACGCCTGATTCTGACAGTACGAAAAAGAATTACGATCAGCGAGTCAGAATACACGCCCGATTCTGACAACACAAGCAGGAATTGCAGCCAGCGAGTCTGAATACACGCCTGATTCTGACAACACAAGCAGGAATTGCAGCCAGCGAGTCAGAATACGTGGCTGATTCCGACTGCACGAACAGGAATTGCGAGCAGCGAGTCTGAATACATGCCTGATTCTGACTGCATGGGGAAGGAACTACCGGCAGTGTGCCCAAATAGGAGAAGGACTTGGACCGAGCGACCAGGATTAGGTTTTTAAATCATTTTTAAATATAGATGTAAAGTTGACTTTACAAAATGTATAGTTTACCATACAATAAAGGCAGAAACATTTGGAGGATATTGCCAATGGACATTAAAAATCGTGTGAAGGAGCTCCGTGCAAAGCACAATCTTACACAGGGTGCACTTGCTGAAAAAGTGAACGTGACGCGGCAAACGATTGTGGCATTGGAAAAAGGAAGCTATGTACCATCACTATTGCTCGCAATGAATATCGCAAGAACGTTTAACTTGCCAATCGAAAAAATTTTTTATTTGGAGGATGAGTGAAGATGAGTATTGTTCGTAATGTGATGTATTCGATTGTTTCAATCATGCTTATGGGCTGGGCCTTATCGTCAATGTATTATGCACAAATGGACTTTGCCAAAATCGTAAAAACCAATCAAGAACCACCATGGACCATTGAGGTAAACACGTTACCCATTTTTATCGCAATCATAGTAGGCACTCTTTTTACCATATTTACGTACCCAAAATTAAAAAAGAAACGAAAGTCATGGAAAAACGTATTTTTGTTGCCGACCGAATTTGAAGAAGGAGATGAACGTGAAAAGGAACTCACCGGAAAAGCATGTCGAGCTTCTTATATCAGTATGTGGTACACATTCCCAATTATCACGAGCCTATTTTTACTCTATCCATTCATCTCAGACAAAGCTCCATACTACCCAATAATCTTATTTTTGCTGTATCCATTAATACAGATCATTGCTTATTTTATTTCTTGGAAGAAGAACTACTAGAAAAATGGTAACGTGGAATAATTGACCTTATAACGCACTTCTCGTTCAGGATCACGCAATTAACGTAATTAAAACGCAAAAAAGCGTAACATCACGCAATCCATCCTCTGCACCATCAAAAAAGGCTTGGCACCTACGCCAAGCCCTTTTAAAAACCTATTTCAGCAAAAACCATACGGTCTTTTCCATTTATGTCGTTAACCACTTCAACTTTTGCTTCAGGAAAAGTAACACGTAGCATTTGTGCAACATCTTCCCCCTGACCAACACCCACTTCAAAGGCCACTATCCCTCTTTCTTTTAAAACGAGAGGTTTCTCCTTCATAAATCGGCGATAGAAATCCAATCCATCTTGGCCACCCACTAAAGCCCGTAGAGGTTCATGATCCTTCACAACCGTTGATAACGTTGCAATATCATCTTCTGGAATATATGGTGGATTGGATACAACCACATCGACCTTTTGTCCTTCTTCTATTAACGGTCCTAATAAGTCACCTTCAATAAACCTTACCTTCGCGCCTAACCGATCTGCATTTTCCTGCGCCACATCAATAGAAGCCTTTGCAATATCCACTGTCATTACATCTAGTCGATTGTTTTCAAGAGCAAGCGTGATCGATATCGCTCCACTCCCGGTCCCAACATCCACGACTTTAATCACGTCTGTTGTAGGATACAACCGTCCAATCCTTGCAAGTAACCCTTGAACCAATTCTTCCGTCTCAGGTCTTGGAATCAAGACTTCCTCATTCACTAAAAATTTACGCCCGTAAAACTCCTCATAGCCCATGATGTGTTGGACTGGAATTCCACTCACCACTTTCTCGATAGCTGCTACAAACTTCTCCTTCACAGCAGGAGGAAGCTCTTCTCTAATTTCTGCAAGAAGTTGAGCCCGACTTAACTCTAAATAATGACATAACAGCATTTCCCCGATATTTTCTTCCCGACCATGTTCCCGTAAAAAAGAAGAAGCCCATTTGAGGGCTTCGAATATTTTATGAAATTCTGCCATTATTCGGCTTGCTCCATTTTTCTTGCTTGGTCTTCCATGATGAGAGCATCAATAACTTCATCAAGTTTCCCTGTTAGGATTTGATCAAGCTTTTGAATCGTTAACCCGATACGGTGGTCAGTTACACGGTTTTGTGGGAAATTGTACGTACGGATACGCTCTGAACGGTCACCTGTACCTACGGCTTGTTTACGGTTTTGGTCATATTCCGCTTGTACTTCCCGTTGGAATTTATCATAAACACGGGCACGCAATACTTTCATTGCTTTTTCCTTGTTTTTGATTTGCGATTTCTCATCCTGACAGGAAACTACAGTTCCAGTTGGCAAATGCGTTAAACGAACCGCTGACATTGTGGTGTTAACACTTTGTCCTCCAGGTCCACTGGATGCAAACGTATCGACACGAATATCCTTTTCATGAATTTCGACTTCAACCTCTTCTGCTTCAGGTAATACCGCTACAGTTGCAGTTGATGTATGGATACGTCCACCAGACTCTGTTTCAGGTACACGTTGCACACGGTGTGCTCCATTTTCGAACTTCAATTTCGAATAAGCACCTTTTCCGCTAATCATAAAGATAATCTCTTTATATCCGCCAACACCAGTTGAGTTTGTATCCATAACTTCAGTCTTCCAGCCTTGTTGCTCAGCAAAGCGGCTGTACATGCGGTAAAGGTCACCAGCAAATAGCGCAGCCTCATCTCCACCTGCAGCTCCGCGAATTTCCATGATAACGTTTTTGTCATCATTCGGATCCTTCGGCAATAGTAACACGTGCAGGCGCTCTTCAAGGTCTTCCATCTGGTCCTCGAGCTCGTTGATTTCTTCCTTCACCATTTCACGCATCTCTGCATCAAGCTTCTCTTCAAGCATTGCTTTTGCATCGGTTAACTGTTCCTTAACCTCTTTGTACTCTCTATACTTCTCTACCGTCTCTTGTATATCAGATTGTTCTTTTGAATATTCACGTAGTTTGTTTGTATCACTTACGATATCCGGGTCACTCAATAGTTCATTTAGTTTTTCATATCGGGCTTCAACAGCCGCTAAACGATCGAACACGTTCTTCACCTCAAAATTTAGTCCATAACAGTATAATTATAGTATAGGGTACCCACATCGTCAAAGCAAATTACAAACGAAAAGCGCAGGCGCCTTGAAAAACGGAACATCGACTAACTACTGCCACGTCCTGTGGCAAACGTCGATGTCAGCACTTCCTGTGCAAGTCTGACAAGCATAAGAAAAGCTGGCGAGAAGGATGCTTTTTATCCTTCTTGACGGATTGGCTTATGACCTCGAGGGGCTAGGCGCTGGAGCTAGACACAATAACCTTATAATCATTCTCTCCCAAATTTCGCTGTCGAATTACAGATATTATGTTGGATTGGTTCTTTCTTTGACGAAAAGGTTCTAGTTTTGTCTAGACGGAAGGATTTTATCGATAAAAGGAGAATCGTAGTAGTAGATAAAGAATCGGAAGAAAGACAGTGAATATAAAAACAGAGAAATAGGGGGATTGATTGGTGTGAATACTGCGCAGTTCGCGAAAAAATTGGGGGTATCAACAAAAACGGTTCGGAAATGGATTAAAATCTTTAATTTACAATGTGCGAAAAACGAATACGGACACTATGTATTTGAGGAAACAGATTTTCCACTATTCGAAGGAATACGGAATCAAGTGAAATCTGGTGTCCCTTCTGATAAAATCGAATTATCGACACCAGCGCCTAGGAAGGGGACCGCACGGAAAATGGTTCAAGCATCAGATAAAACACTCTCAGAAAAGCTAAACACAATCATGGATCGAATTAAAGAAAACGAAAGACAAATTCAAGAAAAAGCGAGTGACGTTGTTTCCTATCAGCTTCTTCAACATCGCAAGGAAATTGATGAACTACAGAAGAGGATGCAAAAGATGGAGGACTATATCGAACAGCTTGAAAGAGAAAAGGAAGAGCTACAAAAACAAACTGCCATTACACTCGAAAAAGTAGAAGGTTCAAGAAAACGTAAAAGAGTCCTAGGATTCCTCTTTTAAGATCAGGACAATCAAACCTGGTCTTTTTTTATGCCCGAAAAGAAAAAGCACCCCCATCAGGAGCGCCTTATAATTTCAATGTATCCTTTTGAACAGCAGCTTGCAATAATGGTTTTCCTGGTACTTCATGATGGTGACGGCAACGTGGCTCATATGACTCCGAAGCACCTACTAAAATAATTGGATCATCATAGGATGCAGGTTGTCCATTAATCAGGCGTTGTGTTCTGCTTGATGGTGAACCACAGACTGAACAAACCGCCTGTAATTTAGTAACGAGCTCAGCTAGCGAAAGTAGCTCAGGCACTTTCCCAAATGGCTCTCCTCGGAAATCTTGGTCCAAGCCAGCAACGATTACACGATGGCCACGATTTGCAAGTGTTTGAACCACTTCTACAATCTCATCATCAAAAAATTGAACTTCATCAATTGCAACTACATCTGTATCCGCAGAGACCTCTTTTAAAAGATCAGCTGAGGTTGCAACTGGTTTTGCTATAAACGATGAACCATTATGCGACACAACGGAATTTTCACTATATCGATTATCTATTTGAGGCTTAAACACCTGAACGGATTGTCTTGCGAATTCAGTACGACGTACACGTCGAATCAGTTCTTCGGATTTTCCTGAAAACATGCTTCCACAAATTACTTCAAGCCAGCCACTTTGCTTCATAATATACATGAAACGAAAGTCTCCTTTCCTCGGGTTGTTTCTACCGAGCCAACTAATTGACTATGGGTTTGAGGATTTTTTTTAAGAGGTAAGTATCTATAATTGCGAGAAAAAATAGGTTTAGTAGCAAAAAAAACAGGCAAGAAGAAAAAACTTGCCTGTTTTTGGCTTTCAAACCGATATTATTTAATACCGTATTTTTTGTTGAATTTATCTACACGTCCACCTGCATCAGCGAACTTCTGACGGCCTGTATAGAATGGGTGACACTCTGAGCAAACCTCAACGCGGATCCCTTCTTTTACAGAACCAGTTTCAAATTCGTTTCCACAAGCACATTTCACCATAACTTTTTTGTAGTTTGGATGAATTCCTGATTTCATTCGTCTCATCTCCTTCCGCCCTGAATCATTGATCGAAACAGAGTTACGTTTTAGCTATCATTTTAAATACCTAAAACGCACATGTTGAAATTATAACAAGTGAATCACTGAATTGCAACTTAATCCTGCTGTTAAAAATCGCCAATTCGCAATATTTTTTCAAACACAAATTTGAAGCAGTCACAAGCTTTAGTGTGTATTTACCTTACGAATCAGAACGATTGCCGCTTCTTCTAGCAGCTGCCGCTTTCTTTTCTGCCTCAAGCATTTCAAAGAACTCTGCATTTGTTTTAGTTTGCTTAAGTCGACGTAAAAATTTCTCAGCAAAATCTGGAGAATCTGACATTGCTTTTCGAATTGCCCAAATTTTATCCAGCTTGTCTTTTTCGATAAGTAGTTCTTCTTTTCTTGTACCAGAACGACGAATATCGATCGCAGGGAAAATACGTCTTTCTGCGAGTGAACGATCAAGGTGAAGCTCCATGTTACCAGTACCTTTGAATTCCTCATAGATTACGTCATCCATACGCGAACCTGTGTCAACAAGTGCAGTCGCTAAAATGGTTAAGCTTCCGCCCTCTTCAATATTTCTCGCTGCCCCAAAGAAACGCTTTGGACGGTGGAATGCAGCAGGGTCAATACCCCCTGATAATGTACGTCCACTTGGCGGGATGACAAGGTTATATGCTCTTGCTAGACGAGTAATACTATCCATTAAGATAATGACATCGCGTTTGTGCTCAACAAGACGCATAGCCCTTTCTAATACAAGTTCAGCAACCTTAATATGGTTTTCAGGAACCTCATCAAAAGTAGAACTTACAACATCCCCTGCTACTGAGCGTTCGATGTCTGTAACTTCTTCTGGGCGCTCGTCGATTAATAATACGATCAGCTCAGCCTCTGGATGGTTCGTTGTAATGCTGTTTGCAATTTCCTTAATCAGCATCGTTTTACCAGCCTTTGGAGGCGCCACAATTAATCCACGTTGTCCGAAACCAACCGGTGCTAAAATGTCCATAATTCGAGTTGAAATATGATTTGGCTTGGTTTCTAAGATAACTTGACGATCAGGATATAAAGGTGTTAGACCTGGGAAGTGAACACGTTCCTTTGCTGATTCTGGATCATCGCCGTTAACAGCCTCCACGTGAAGTAGTCCATAATAACGTTCATTTTCCTTTGGAGGACGCACTTTACCTGATACCTTATCCCCGTTTCTTAAGTCAAAACGACGGATTTGGGATGCAGAAATATAGATATCCTCAGACGATGGAGAATAGTTGATTGGACGAAGGAATCCGAATCCTTCTGATTGGATAATTTCTAGAACACCTTCCATAAATAAAAGGCCGTCCTGCTCTGCCCGTGCTTTTAAGATTGCAAAAATCAATTCTTTCTTCGTTAACTTGCTATAATAAGAAACCTTAAATTCACGTGCTAATTCGTATAATTCTTTTAGCTTCATGTTTTCTAGGCTTGAAATTGTAATACTCATTCGTACACCACTCTTTTTCTAGTTTAAAATGATTTCTACTTACTCGTAAATGCTCTCCAATTGATTTGGTTATGACGCCCGCCAAAGCGCATTTGATGATTGGTTCATTCGTCCATTATATAAAAGCGTTTTCGCACTTTTCTCTTACGCAACAAGAGATAGATGAAACATTTTATATGTAACGGTATGGATTAAATGATAAAGAAGCATTATGAGGATTGCATAGAAGTTTTACCGCGGTACTCATTTTTGTTTAGGAAATTGGAATCCCTATTCATGAATTAATTGAAGTTTAAATAGTCTTCTTTATTTTACCCTATTCTTGTATTTTTAATCAATACCATTATTTTGATAGAGTTTGAAGTTTCGGGGTCAAAAAGCTGTTTAGCTAATACACGTATGGGTAAAAGTAAACAAGAGAAGCGAGTACAAAGACTCGCCTCTACTTTATTTCATTACTAGATTGGGCTTTTTCTTTAAGCTGTGTCTACCATCTATGAATCTAACAGTTCCTGATTTCGCACGCATAACAAGTGAATGAGTGGTTCCGATTGATCCCTTAAACTGCACTCCACGTAATAGCTCACCATCTGTGACACCTGTTGCTGCAAAAATCGCGTCATCTCCACTAACTAAATCTTCCATTTTAAGAATTTTTGAAACATCTAGTCCCATTTTGATGCAACGAGCAATCTCTTCATCGTTTTGAGGTAGAAGCTTACCTTGAATTTCGCCACCTAGACATTTCAATGCAACTGCTGAAAGAACACCTTCCGGGGCACCGCCTGAACCAAATAAAATGTCTACACCCGTATGGTCAAATGCTGTATTAATGGCACCCGCAACGTCACCATCATCGATTAACTTGATTCGAGCTCCTGCTTCACGAAGCTGTGAAATGATGTGCTCGTGTCTTGGACGGTTTAAAACCGTTGCTACGACATCTTCAATGTCCTTATTTTTCGCTCTTGCTACTGCTTTAAGGTTATCGATTATCGGTGCGTTAATATCGATTAATCCAACCGCTTCAGGGCCGACTGCGATTTTTTCCATATACATATCTGGGGCATGAAGTAAGTTGCCATGGTCTGCAACTGCTAGAACAGAAAGTGCGTTCCATCCTCCTGAAGCCACGATATTGGTTCCTTCAACTGGATCCACTGCTACGTCAACTCTTGGACCATAGCCGTTTCCAAGCTTTTCGCCAATATATAGCATTGGAGCCTCGTCCATTTCTCCTTCTCCAATGACAACTTGTCCCTTCATTGGAATCGTGTCAAACACATCTCGCATCGCAGAAGTTGCTGCTCCATCTGCTTCATCCTTTTTACCGCGACCCATCCAACGAGCTGATGCTAATGCCGCTGCTTCTGTTACACGTACAAGCTCCATCGATAAGCTTCTTTCCACACTCTCTTCCCCCTAGCTAATAATTTGATTCTATTTTTTCACATAACCTTTACATAACAAAAACGTCTTCTCTCTACTTTTCTTTATAAGGATACATGAAAACTCCCACTTTTTGTAGTGGGAGTTTGAATTTTCTATCCAATTACGAATTTTGGAGTTGTTCAATTTCTTCTTCTGTTAGGCTTTCTCTCCAAATAGTTGCACCTAAGCCTGTTAGTTTTTCTTCTAAATGACTATAGCCACGGTCGATATGCTCAAGGCCAGTAATTTCAGTTACACCTTCTGCCATTAACCCAGCAACAACTAGTGCAGCACCTGCACGTAAATCACTTGCTTTGACCTTTGCACCTTGAAGCTGAACAGGTCCGGTGACGATCGCTGAACGGCCTTCAACTTTAATTTGAGCATTCATACGACGAAGCTCATCGATATGCTTAAATCTTGCACCATAAATCGTATCTGTTACAACGCCTGTTCCACTTGCTTTTGTTAGCAAGGATGTAAAAGGCTGCTGGAGGTCAGTCGGAAACCCTGGATAAACCAGTGTCTTGATATCAACAGACTTTAAGTTCTTATTACCAGCAATCCAAATTTGGTCGTCACTTGTTTCAACCGAAACACCCATCTCACGGAATTTGGCAATCAGTGATTCCAAGTGAAGTGGGATAACATTATCAATTAATACACCTTCACCCATTGCGGCACCGATAATCATATATGTACCAGCTTCAATGCGGTCAGGAATAATCGTATGGCGGCAGCCTTGTAGAGAATCTACGCCATCAATACGGATGACATCTGTTCCGGCTCCCTTAATTTTTGCCCCCATGCTTGTTAATAATGTTGCAACATCAATAATTTCAGGTTCTTTTGCCGCATTTTCAATGACAGTACGACCTTTAGCACGCACTGCTGCTAACATGATATTAATGGTTGCTCCGACACTCACAACATCAAGGTAAATGCGGGCACCTCTTAACTCGTCAGCACGAAGATAGATTGCACCTTGCTCATTGGTCACCTTAGCCCCAAGTGCTTCGAAGCCTTTAATATGCTGGTCAATTGGTCGTGGTCCTAGGTGACATCCACCTGGTAGACCAATTACTGCCTTTTTAAAACGACCAAGCATTGCCCCCATTAAATAATAGGATGCACGAAGTTTTTTGACTTTACCATTTGGTAGTGGCATTGAGACAATATTTGACGGGTCAACATAAATTTCTTCTTTACTTATTGATACGTGGCCACCAATTTCTTCAAGCAAATCACCTAAAATTTGCACGTCAGAAATATCTGGTAGTCCCTCAATTGTTACTGGCGTTTCTGCTAGGATTGTTGCTGGAATGAGGGCAACTGCACTATTCTTTGCCCCGCTGATTTTTACAGATCCTTTTAGTGGATAACCGCCTGCTATTTTTAGTTTTTCCATATGTGGCTCCCTTCTAGCGAAGATGACGGTTTTGTAAGGGAATTCTCGAATTGCCACGGATACAACCTGTCCGGAATATTTTCCGGAAGAAAACTAACTTTAGGCAGCCCTTTTCCCTTGTTTACGTTACATAATCATAACGACACTTCACTCGAATTGGTATATTTTAACATAGATTGAATACAGAACTATACGAGTATTAACTCTTAGTTTACATGAAAATCGGAAAATCATGTATCATTTTATCCTTTTTCATTAAAACAAGCAAATTCACCTATAGAAGAAAAAATCAATAGGTCAAAGTTCGTACTACAAAAGAAGCGTTCTTTCTTATTCATATTGAGATCATTTAACGTGGCATTTAGTGTGTTTGAAGTGATTCTTGTTGAAGGTCTAAGTCCTTATACGTTATAGCGTTCGTCTAAGTTTCAAATTTTATGGGTAAGTTACACAAATCAGCTCCTTCCACTTTTTTTGTGTTTGATTACCTGTAATTACCCCTAGACTCCCATCTAAATCGGCAAGGTTTTTCCAAAAAACTCCTTGCGCAATTCTTATTATAACGCAAGAAAACCGCTATCTCCAAATCATGTTGTCAATAACAGGAAATAAGCGGCTTTTTTTTGGGTTGGAGACCATTCTCCAATCTATTTAATTAGACGTTTTTTACATCCAAAAGGTTACTTACGCGTTAGCTTTTCCAGAGGAACCAAATTCACGCATTTTGCCTTTAACAGTTTCACGAATTGCATCACGAGCAGGTCCTAAATATTTACGTGGATCATACTCTTCTGTCTTAGCAGCTAATGTTTCACGAACTGCTTTCGCTGAAGCAATTTGGTTTTCTGTGTTAACGTTGATTTTAGCTGTTCCAAGAGAAATTGATTTTTGAATATCTTTTGTTGGAATACCTGTTCCACCGTGAAGTACGAGCGGTAAACCAGTTTTGTTACCGATTTCTTCCATCTCTTTGAAACCAAGGTTTGGTTCACCTTTGTAAGGACCGTGAACAGAACCTAAAGCTGGAGCTAAGCAATCAATACCAGTGCGGTTAACAAGCTCAACACACTCATTAACATCTGCATAGATAACACCTTCAGCTATTACGTCATCTTCTTGTCCACCAACAGTACCAAGCTCAGCTTCTACAGAAACTCCGTGGAAATGTGCAAGCTCAACTACTTTAGAAGTAATCTCAATGTTCTCTTCAAATGGATGATGAGAAGCATCAATCATAACAGATGTGAATCCAGCGTGAATAGCTTTCGCACAATTCTCGAATGAAGAACCATGATCAAGATGAATAGCAACTGGAACTGTGATATTGGATTCTTCCATAATCGCTTTAACCATTGCAACTACAACTTTAAATCCACCCATATATCGGCCAGCACCTTCAGAAACACCTAGAATAACTGGTGAATTTTCCTCTTGAGCAGCTTGTAAAATAGCTTGTGTAAATTCAAGATTGTTAATGTTAAATTGACCTACTGCATACCCTTCTGCTTTTGCTTTTTCAAGCATTTCTTTCATTGAAACCAAAGGCATGTGAATTTCCTCCTTTTGTACCGTTTTATTGTGTAAATTAAGGCATTATCCCTATACACGATAGAACCACGGCAAAGTCTCACCGAGTTATTGTATACCTATTCCACAGATTTCGTATCACCTAATAGAATGACCGAAATAAAATCATAATATGTAAGCTCGTGTTAGAAATTAACAGACAAAAAGCACACAAAAATGCCCTTTGTGTTAAGGAATAGCAACAATACAGTACTAAGCATATCACAAGATTTTGATTTCGCAATACAGGAATGTTTCACAATTTTTCGTGAAGCGTTTCCAATTTGTTCATATCGCTATTTTGTATTTTTTGTGTTTTTTATTCAGATTTTAATGGGATATTTGCTCTCACTGCTTCACGAAGCTCATCAATGTCAAACGGCTTTGCAAAATGGGTAATTGCTCCCAAATCTTTCGCTTCCTGGATCATATCAAGTTCACCATAAGCTGTCATAATGATTACCCGAATATCCTGGTTTATTTTTTTCAGCCTTTTTAAAATTTCAATACCATCCATACCAGGGATTTTCATATCTAATAAGACCAAATCTGGAGAGTGCTTTTGAACGATATCGATTGCTTGTACCCCATTAGCTGCTTGGAATGTCTTATAACCTTCTTTTTGAAAAACTTCGTTTAATAGAATCCGTATTCCGTATTGATCATCCACAATTAAGATTTTTTCTGACATTCTTGAAAAACCCCCCTTAAATAGATAAAAATAGTTGGATAAAATCCTTTGTCTTCCACGATCGTTTTTAGTTACGTTCGTTTTTTCGAATATTATTATATCGTTATTCATTTTTAATTCTACCATACCTACTTAATTTCCTGCTTTTTACCTAAAAAAACTTTTACTTCCAAGACCGAAACAATTAGTACAACATATTTCGACATCATTTCTTATTTTTTTCGTATAACGTTATTATGATAATATATGGAAATAAGTCTATCGACAAGAAAGGAAATTTACATTTATGTTAAAAATTTTTACTACACAGCTTCAAGGTCAGTTTAAGAGAATTATGGAGCATGAGGAAATGAATATGGAGGATGGGGCTAGGATCCTCGCTCAGTCAGTCATTAGTGATGGTACAGTTTTTGTACATGGTTTTGGCGAAATGGCAGCAGTTGCAACCGAGGCGTTGGCTGGTGCTGAACCATTAAAGTCTGCAAAGCCCTTATTTACTGATGGAAAAATGAACGAGATTGAAGATGTTGACTCTGTTCTTTTGATCACTAGATTTTCTACCGATGAAGAAGCCATTAAGCTTGCAGAAGAACTGCGCGGTAAAGGAATCCAAACGGTAGCGATTTCCGCAATTGTAAAAACGGAAGATGAACGCACTCTTGAGAAGAGCGCCGATATTCATATCGACAGTAAGCTGCAAAAGCCACTCATCCCTGATGATGATGGAACCCGTTTTGGCTTCCCAAGCGTGATGACCGCTCTATATGCCTATTACGGTCTAAAATTTACAATCAAAGAAATGGTCGAGGAATTTGAATAGGATTAAATTGAGTAATGTTCCGTTTTTCACCACATTACACATAATAAAAAGCGAGTGAACTATCACTCGCTTTTTTTATTACATTTTTTCAGCTTGAGTTAATGATGCTTTAATAAATTCTCTGAACAATGGCTGTGGGCGGTTTGGTCTTGATTTAAATTCTGGGTGGAATTGAGAAGCCACAAACCAAGGGTGGTCTTTCAACTCAATGATTTCCACAAGACGTCCGTCTGGGCTTGTCCCTGAGAAGACAAAGCCTGCTGCTTCCATTGCTTGACGATAATGGTTATTGAACTCATAACGGTGACGGTGGCGCTCATATACCACTTCATCATTGTATGCTTCATACGCCTTTGTGCCTTCTTCAATTTTACAAGGGAAGAGGCCAAGACGAAGTGTTCCACCTAAATCCTCAACATCTTTTTGCTCTGGTAAAAGGTCAATAATTGGATGAGGAGTATCAGGGTTAAGTTCCGCAGAATGTGCTCCTTCTAAACCTAGTACATTTCGTGCAAACTCAACAGATGCTAGCTGCATTCCAAGACAAATACCGAGTAATGGTGTTTTTGTCTCTCTCGCATATTTGAGGGCTACAATTTTCCCTTCCACTCCGCGGTCACCGAAACCGCCTGGAACTAGAATCCCATCTGAGCCAGCAAGTAATTCTGCAACATTCTCATCTGTTACTTCCTCAGAGTTCACCCAGTTGATGTTGATATCAGCGTCAAATGCATAGCCGGCATGCTTTAAAGCTTCTGCAACAGAAAGATACGCATCCTGAAGCTCGACATATTTTCCGACTAACGCAATATTCGTTGTTTTTGTAAGGTGTGTCACTTTCTCAACAAGTTGTATCCAATCTGTCATGTCTGCTTCTTGGCAATCGAGTTGAAGATGCTCGCACGCAATTTGGTCAATACCTTGCTCCTGAAGAGATAACGGAATTGAATATAATGTTTCCGCGTCACGGCTCTCAATAACCGCTTTTGGATCGATGTCACAGAATAACGCAATTTTCTCTTTCATATCTTCAGAAATTGGCATTTCTGTACGAACAACAATGATATTTGGCTGAATACCAAGGCTACGAAGTTCTTTAACACTATGCTGGGTTGGCTTTGTCTTCATTTCTCCAGCAGCCTTAATGTAAGGAACAAGCGTACAATGTACATACATTACATTGCGTGCGCCAACATCACTTTTAATTTGACGAACTGCTTCTAAGAAAGGTAATGACTCGATGTCTCCAACCGTACCACCGATTTCAGTGATCACGACATCTGCATTTGTTTCACGTCCAGAACGAAAAACTCTTTCTTTGATTTCGTTTGTGATGTGTGGAATAACCTGAACTGTTGCCCCTAAATAATCACCACGACGCTCTTTCTTTAGTACAGTTGAATAAATTTTACCTGTAGTTACGTTGCTGTATTTGTTTAGGTTAATGTCAATAAAACGCTCATAGTGGCCTAAGTCAAGGTCTGTTTCAGCACCGTCATCGGTAACGAAAACTTCACCATGCTGATACGGACTCATTGTTCCTGGGTCCACATTTATGTATGGATCAAATTTTTGAATCGTTACATTCATGCCTCGGTTTTTCAATAAACGGCCTAAAGATGCGGCAACAATCCCTTTTCCTAGGGATGATACAACCCCACCTGTTACGAAAATATATTTAGTCATCTTTCTCTTTTCCCCCAATCATGTAATTAGTTAAAGTTTGCTCAAAAAATCAAAATGTATAAAAAAATTCTTCTTGGTGCGGGGGTAAATTATTTAACTCACCGAACCTTGCACTCCTATAAAGTGAAACATTAACTGGCAATTGCCCTCCAAAGGGGGCTTACAGCTAGTTAATGCTGGATAAAATAAAAAAGCTCCACTTACAATATGTAAGGGAGCGAAACTTTAATATGGTTTCGTAGATACTCTTTTTTTAGAGCCCAAAAAGTATTCTACCGAGATAAGAATAAAAAGTCAATATGAGTTTGAGTTTAATTTAACTTGTTAAAAACTTGAGGATTAGTCTTCTTCCTCTTCTTCAAATTCTTCTTCTTCCTCTTCTTCCTCGTCTAACTCATATTCTTCATCATCGATAAGTTCTTCATCGTCATCCTCGAAGTCCTCTTCGTCGTCGATGTCATCAAAGTCCTCATCATCTTCTTCGTCTTCGTCCTCGATGTCATCTACATCTTCGTCTTCTTCTTCAAAGTCTTCATCATAATCAAGATCATCTTCATCAAGATCGTCGAAGCCAATGAGTTCGTCGTCCTCATCCTTCTTCTTGCTCTTTTTCTTCTTCTTCGGCTTTTCAGTATGAGTAACCTCTTCATCGATTTGCTCGTATGGATACCATGTACGTAGTCCCCAACGATTATCACCTAATGTAATAAAACGACCATCGATATTGAGATCTGTATAAAACTGAGAAATTCTTGTGCGAACCTCTTCTTCTGAAAGCCCTAAAGTTTTTGTTATTTCGTCAACTAGCTCGTTAAATGTAATCGCATCTTTTCTCCCTAGGAAAATCTCATACGCTACTTCAAGCATTGACATTTCTTTTATTTGCTCTGGTGAGTATTGATCGAGACTCATCAAGGCACTCCCTTTCTATGTATGTAACTGGAATTCTGGTAAAAACATGTTGTCAGGATTCTTCTTATAAAAAATAAAAAAGAGTTCTGTAAAATACATATCATTCATTATAAACAAAATCAACCACTTTATGCCAGTGTTATCATATTTTAAGGCTGAGTCATTCATTTTTGACTCAGCCTCGATCTTTTTCTACATATTTCTTCGGTATTGTCCGCCTACTTCATAGAGCGCCTGTGTGATTTGGCCAAGACTCGCGACTTGAACCGTTTCCATCAATTCTTCAAAAATGTTTCCATTGTTAACAGCAACCTGTTTTAGTTTTTTTAATGCTTCTTCTACTTTATCCTTATTTCGTTCCTGAAATTTTTTTAAGTTTTTAATTTGAAGTTCTTTTTCTTCTTTTGTTGCACGTGCGAGCTCGATATTGTTTAAATCCTCCTCTGTTGGTGGGTTAGGATTTAAATACGTATTTACGCCAATGATCGGAAGCTCTCCCGTATGCTTTTTCATCTCATAATACATGGACTCATCCTGGATTTTTCCGCGCTGATACTGTGTTTCCATCGCGCCAAGAACACCACCACGATCATTTAGACGGTCGAATTCCTGAAGCACAGCTTCTTCCACTAAATCAGTAAGTTCCTCAACAATAAAAGAACCTTGAAGCGGATTTTCATTCTTCGTTAAGCCATGCTCTTTCGTAATAATCATCTGAATTGCCATCGCACGGCGAACCGATTCTTCGGTTGGTGTTGTAATGGCCTCATCGTATGCATTCGTATGCAGCGAGTTACAATTATCTTGAAGAGCCATTAGTGCCTGCAGTGTCGTACGAATGTCATTAAAATCAATTTCCTGTGCGTGGAGGGAGCGTCCAGATGTCTGTACATGGTACTTTAATTTTTGACTACGCTCATTTGCTCCATATTTTTCTCTCATGACCGTTGCCCAAATGCGGCGTGCCACCCGGCCAATTACCGTATACTCTGGGTCTAGCCCATTACTAAAAAAGAAGGATAAGTTTGGTGCAAAATCATCAATATTCATTCCACGGCTAAGGTAATATTCCACATACGTGAACCCGTTTGATAAGGTAAAAGCGAGTTGAGAAATCGGATTAGCACCCGCTTCTGCAATATGATAACCCGAAATGGAAACTGAATAGTAATTTCTTACTTTATGATCAATGAAATATTCTTGGATATCTCCCATCATACGTAATGCAAATTCCGTTGAGAAGATACACGTATTTTGACCTTGATCTTCTTTTAAAATATCCGCCTGAACGGTTCCACGAACTGTCTGTAATGTTTTCGCGCGTACCTCTTGGAATTCCTCCACCGTTAAGATGCGACCTAGCTCCTGTTCACGCTTTTCAACCTGTTGGTGAATGGCAGTATTCATGAACATCGCAAGGATAATTGGTGCTGGTCCATTGATTGTCATTGAAACCGAAGTAGACGGTGCACAAAGGTCAAACCCCTTATAGAGCTTTTTCATATCATCAAGGGTACAAACGCTGACTCCACTTTCCCCGACTTTCCCATAAATATCTGGGCGATAGGCAGGGTCTTCACCATATAAAGTTACAGAGTCAAACGCTGTACTTAAGCGTTTTGCATCATCATCCTTCGATAAATAATGAAAACGGCGATTCGTTCGATCTGGAGTCCCTTCGCCGGCAAACTGACGCTTTGGATCTTCCCCTTCACGTTTGAACGGAAACACACCTGCTGTATAAGGGAATTCACCTGGTACATTTTCTTTGTAGACCCAATGGAGAATTTCCCCAAAATCTTTAAATCCTGGGAGAGAAATCTTCGGAATCGACAGGCCAGAAAGACTTTTGGTTTTTAAAATCGTCACGATTTCCTTGTCACGAATTTTTGTAATGAATTTTTCGCCCTTGTAGGTTTCCTTCAGAGATTCCCAGTTTGCAAGGATTTTCTTCGACTCATCCGAAAGCTTTGCTTCATATTGAGATTGAAGTGTTTCAAGTGCTTTGAGGACTTCTTCGTTGCCAAGTTCCTTCACACTTTCGATCGTACCGCTAATTTGGAATAGCTTTCTTGCAATCTCCACTTGTTCGGCTGCTTTTTTATGATAGTTTCGAACCGTGTCTGAAATCTCACGCAGATAATAACGGCGGTCATTTGGGATAATCACATTTTGTTTTTGGACATCTGCCGTCTTTTCAAATGATGTTTCCCAATCTGTACCCATTTTACCATTGATTTTATCCACTAAATTCGCAAAAAGCGCGTTCGTTCCTGGATCATTAAACTGACTTGCAATCGTACCGAATACCGGCATTTCTTCATAGTCTTTTTCAAATAAAAGGTGGCTACGCTGATACTGCTTTTGTACTTGACGCTTCGCATCTTCTGAACCCTTACGTTCGAATTTGTTAATTACAATTAGATCAGCATAGTCAATCATGTCGATTTTTTCAAGCTGTGAAGGCGCACCAAATTCACTTGTCATGACATACATGGAGATGTCACAGACCTCTGTAATTTCGGCATCGCCTTGCCCAATTCCGCTTGTTTCAACAATGATTAAGTCAAAGCCTGCTGCTTTTACAACTGCAATTGCATCTTTAATTGCTAGCGACAATTCTGATTTTGAACCTCTCGTAGCAAGGCTTCGCATATACACCCTTGGAGAGAAAATGGCATTCATGCGGATTCGGTCCCCGAGTAAAGCACCACCTGTTTTTTGTTTTGTTGGGTCAACAGATAAAATCGCCACTTTTTTATCGTCGAATTCATTAATAAAACGGCGAATCAGTTCGTCCGTGAGGGAGCTTTTTCCTGCCCCACCTGTACCTGTAATCCCCACAACTGGAACTGTTTTCTCAAGTTCTTTTACTTTTTGAATGGCATTTTGCGCAGCTGCAGCCGTTTCATTGTTGGCTCCAATTTGATTTTCCGCAATCGTGATGAGCTTAGCGATTGTATTGTAGTCCCCATTTTGAAGGAGCTCAAGCTCATCTGTTAGCTCCGTGCTTGTTGGGTAATCACACTCTTGTAGCATCTTGTTAATCATCCCTTGAAGACCCAGAATGCGACCATCATCTGGAGAAAAAATCCCAGCAATTCCGTATTCATGAAGTTCCTTAATTTCACGAGGGATGATGACTCCACCACCACCGCCATAGATGCGAATATGGGAAGCTCCGCGCTCTTTCAAAAGATCATACATATATTTAAAATATTCCACATGGCCACCCTGATACGAGGAAATCGCGATACCTTGCGCATCCTCTTGGATTGCTGCATTCACAACTTCCTCCACGGAACGGTTATGTCCAAGATGGATTACCTCTGCACCACTCGCCTGTAGGATGCGACGCATAATATTGATCGAGGCATCATGCCCATCAAATAAGCTTGAAGCTGTCACAAACCGAACATGATGCTTAGGACGATATACCTCTAACGTACTCATTTCCATTCCCCCAGTCTCACCTATTTTGCATAATCAAATGCGCCTTGGCGTATTTGCGCCCGATTTTTTTCGACTTGCTCGAAAATTTCCTTTGAAAAATCGTGGCATCCGCCGGAGGCTTTAGCTTTATTCGGTTTTCTCATGAATAAAGCTAATTCCTCTTAACAAAAGCTCTGTTTGCATCACAATATATTCCTCAAGTGTGAAAAGCCTGCGCATCGCCCAGCGGCGAAAGCCCCACATTTGTCCTTGAACAAAAATATTATGAGCTACAAGTTCAACCTGCTTTTTCGGCAATTGAAGTTCCCCGTTGGCAATGCAATCTTCAATTGCTTTTTCAAACATACCCACCATTTCCACTTCTTTGTTCAACACATATGGAAGAGCATCCTTTGAAAGAGATTTCGCCTCCTGATAAAGGACAAGAACCTCATCCTGCATCTCATCCATCACAAGAAAGTAATTTCGAATCGCAAGCTTGAGACTCTCAATACTACCTTCCTTTGTATTGATTGCTTCCTCCATTCGTTCTTTAACTTGATCGTAAATACTGTCCACGACCAAATAAAGAACATCTTCTTTCTTACGGATATACTCATAAAGCGTGCCAATGCTAAAACCAGCAGCTTTTGCAATCTCTCTCGTTGTTGAGCGATGAAACCCTTTTTCCTTAAAAAGCGTCACCGCGCCCTTAATCATCTGATCCCGTCGCTTCTTAATCAACCGCTCATCCTTCACCGAAGCCGGAACATCATTCCTCCGCATCTGTTCACCTCCACTTGGGACAGCTGTCCTTCGTCCCACCTTTTTCCTGGGACAAGGGACCTGTCCCCCTTGACCCATTATTTTGTTAACATTCTAGATATTACGAGGCGTTGAATTTCTTGTGTGCCTTCATAGATTTGAGTGATTTTCGCGTCACGCATATAACGCTCGACTGGATAGTCTTTTGTATAACCGTATCCACCAAAGACTTGAACTGCTTCTGTTGTTACTTTCATCGCTGTATCACCAGCAAAAAGTTTCGACATGGCAGATTCTTTTCCATATGGAAGTCCTTCTGATTCTAGCCACGCTGCTTGATAGGTTAAGAGACGGGCTGCCTCAATACTTGTTGCCATATCAGCAAGCTTGAAGCCAACACCCTGTTGAGCGGCAATCGGTTTACCGAACTGGACACGTTCTTTCGCATATTCGGTAGCTGCATCAAGAGCTCCCTGAGCAATTCCGACCGCCTGAGCTGCAATCCCGTTACGACCTCCATCAAGCGTCATCATAGCAATCTTAAAGCCTTCACCCTCTTCGCCAAGTAAATTTTCCTTAGGGACACGGCACTCTTCAAACATAATTTCAGTAGTAGGTGATGAACGAATGCCCATCTTCTGTTCCTTTTTCCCTACAGAGAAACCCGGGAAGTCGTTTTCGATAATAAACGCACTTGTACCTTTATGTTTTGAAGATGGGTCGGTTAACGCAAAGACCACATAAATATCAGCAATTCCACCGTTTGTGATGAAGATTTTAGACCCGTTTAACACATAATGGTCGCCTTCTACTCTAGCAGTTGTTCTCATTCCACCTGCATCTGAACCAGAGCCAGGCTCTGTTAATCCATAAGCACCGATTTTTTCTCCTTGTGCCATTGGACGTAAGTATTTTTGTTTCTGTTCTTCACTACCAAACTTGTAAATCGGCCAACCAGCAAGAGATGTATGAGCGGAAAGAGTTACCCCTGTTGATGCACATACTCTCGAAATCTCTTCAACTGCGATACAATATGCTAAATAGTCACTACCAATACCGCCATATTCCTCTGGCCACGGAATTCCCGTTAAGCCAAGCTCTGCCATTTTATCGAAAATTTCACGATCAAAGCGTTCCTCTTCATCACGCTCCGCCGCTGTCGGTGCAACCTCATTCTTTGCAAAATCACGAACCATCTTACGAATCATTTCATGCTCTTCTGACAACTTAAAATACATTTCCATTACCTCCATTGGGACAGAGGGACAGGTCCCTCGTCCCACCATTATTTTCCTGGGGCAAGGGACCTGTCCCCTTGACCCACCTTATAAATGTTTGCTGATGACGATTTTTTGAATTTCGCTGGTGCCTTCGTATATTTCAGTTATTTTGGCATCCCGGAAGAATCGTTCTACCGGATAATCTTTTGTATAGCCATAGCCCCCGTAAACCTGAATGGCTTCGGTTGTGACCTCCACGGCTGTTCTAGAGGCAAACAGTTTTGCCATCGAGGATTCTTTGCCACACGGTAAACCTTGATCGTGTAGAAAGGCAGCGCGATAGATTAGTAGTCTAGCAGCCTCAACATTTGTAGACATATCTGCTAGCTTAAAGCCGACTCCTTGCAAAGAAGCAATCGGTTTGCCGAATTGGTAACGATTCTTGGCATATTCCACTGCATGTTCCAGTGCCGCCTCCGCAATCCCAAGTGCTTGAGCAGCAATGCCGATTCGACCCATACTTAGATTTGCCATTGCGACTTTAAAGCCCTCACCTTCAACCCCTAGAATATTTTCAGCCGGAACCTTTACATCCTCTAGTGTGATTTGAAGCGTACGGGAACCAAGAAGTCCCATTTTATGCTCATCTTTTCCGAACACAAGGCCCGGTGTACCTTTTTCAATAATAAAAGCCGTAATACCCTTGCTTCCCGTTTCATTCGGGTTTGTGCGTGCAAATATAATATATACATCCGCTTCGCCACCATTTGTGACAAACACCTTTGACCCATTTAACACATAATGGTCATCCTTTTTAACAGCTCTTGTTTTTAAACTCGCAGCATCTGAGCCAGCGCTCGGTTCTGTGAGACAAAAAGCCCCCAGATACTCCCCGCTTGCAAGTTTTGGAATATACTTTTGCTTTTGCTCTTCCGTTCCGAAATATAAGATGGGATGCGTCCCAACTGAGGTATGAACGGATAAAATAACCCCGATGGTCGCGCTCACCTTGGAGAGCTCATTGATCGCAATAATATAGGACGTAAAATCCATCCCCGCTCCACCATATTTTTCAGGGGTTGTAATTCCCATTAATCCAAGGGACCCCATTTTCGAAAGAATTTCTCGTGGAAATTCTCCCTTTTCCATACGCTCCACAAACGGTGCGATTTGCTCTTTCGCAAAATCACGTACCATTTTTCGCATCATTTCTTGTTCTTCTGTAAAATGAAAATTCATGCTGTTTCCCTCCAATGTGGGATCTTGATGAGTTAGGTTGTGTTTAAGAGTTGTCACTCAAGTTTCACCCCTATCCTTCGTACGTATAGAAACCTCGACCAGATTTTTTCCCTAACCAACCAGCTTTCACGTATTTACGAAGCAATGGACATGGTCTGTATTTGTCGTCCCCAAAGCCTTCATGTAGGGTTTCCATAATGTATAGACATGTATCAAGCCCGATAAAGTCAGCGAGAGTTAGTGGCCCCATTGGATGATTCATGCCAAGCTTCATCACTTCGTCAATTGCTTCTTTTGTAGCAACACCTTCATAGAGGGTGTAAATGGCTTCATTTATCATCGGCATTAAAATACGATTGGACACAAATCCTGGGAAGTCATTGACTTCGACTGGTACCTTATTTAACGTTTTAGTCATATCTTCAATCACTTGATAGACTTCATCAGCTGTGGCTAAGCCACGAATAATTTCAACTAATTTCATTACTGGAACTGGATTCATAAAATGCATGCCAATTACCTTTTCCGGGCGCTTCGTGGCCGCGGCAATTTCTGTAATTGGAAGAGAGGAAGTATTTGTTGCTAAAATAGCATTCTGAGGTGCAATTTCATCTAGTTGTGAGAAAAGTTTTGTCTTGATGTCCATATTTTCAACGGCCGCCTCAATGACAAGGTCGACATCACTTGCATTTTTCAAATCAATAGATGGGGTAAGTCTTTTCAAGGTCGCCTGCTTCTCTTCTTCACTCATGCGACCTTTATCGACTTGACGTGTAAGGTTTTTCGTAATCGTCCCAAATCCTCGATCCAAATATTCTTGTTTTAAATCATGTAGCTTCACATCATAGCCTGCCATCGCACAAACCTGTGCAATCCCAGAGCCCATCTGTCCTGCACCTATGACCATCACCTTTTGAACCTTCATTAAACATACCTCCTATCGGTGGTGAAATAAGTGTCACCACCTGTCTATATTTTGAGATTTAGTTTACTTCGACCATAATTGCATCGCCTTGACCGCCACCACTACAGATCGCTGCAATGCCAATGCCACCGCCACGGCGTTTTAATTCATGAATAAGTGTAATTATAATTCTCGCCCCACTAGCCCCGATTGGGTGCCCAAGTGCTACAGCCCCACCATTGACATTGACTTTCTCAGGGTCAAGATTAGCAATTTTACCACTTGTTAAAGCTACCGCCGCAAAAGCTTCGTTAATTTCAAACAAATCGATTTCATCGACTGACTTACCCGTTTTCTTTAACAATGCATTGATGACCAAGCCTGGAGTTTTCGGGAAATCCTTTGCTTCAACGGAAATGGCAGCATGTGCTAGTATCGTCGCAAGAGGTTCTTTTCCTTCTTGCTTTGCTCGCTCCTCACTCATGAGAACAAGTGCAGCCGCTCCATCATTCACACCAGGAGCATTCCCAGCCGTAATCGTGCCATCTGCGCTAAACACAGATTTCAGCTTTGCTAGCTTTTCAATGGTTGTGTCTGCTCGTGGAGCTTCGTCTTGGTCAACGACTGTAGTTGCACCTTTGCGACCTTTTACCTCTACTGCGACGATTTCCTCTGCGAACTTGCCAGATTCAATTGCCGCAATGGCACGTTCGTGACTGCGGAGAGCCCACTCGTCTTGTTCTTCACGAGAAATACTAAGCTCTGACGCTACCTCATTGCCATAGGTCCCCATATGAACCCCCTGGAAGCTACAGGTTAAGCCATCATGTACCATTAAGTCCTTTAAGCTTGCATCTCCCATTCGTAGCCCAAAGCGTGCTTTAGGCAAAAAATAAGGCGCATTGCTCATCGATTCCATACCACCAGCGACAATCACCTCTTCATCACCAGCACGAATAATTTGATCAGCTAGAGTGACACTGCGAAGCCCCGAAGCGCACACTTTATTGATGGTTTCTGTTTTTACTTCCCACGGAATTCCTGCGTTTCTTGCAGCCTGTCGGGATGGAATTTGCCCTTGGCCACCTTGCAGAACATTTCCGATGATCACTTCATCAACTTTTTCACCTTCAATACCTGCCCGCTTTAATGCTTCCTTGATGGCGAATCCACCAAGTTCAGAAGCTGTTAATGAACTAAGACTTCCCCCTAATTTCCCAAACGGAGTACGAACACCACTGACAATGACTGTTTTCCCCATGCTCCAACCTCCTTGTTTTTTCCCTCAACTTAACGCAAAAATCGAAACCGCTTACATTTTTTCGACTGAACGCTCGCTCAACCTTGTCTGAAAGAAGGAGGCGTACCAATGTACACCTCTCTTTATCTGTTAATCTATTGTGAATAAATAAAATGTTTCCTATATTCCTATTTTACAACATTGATAATGGAAGATAAATCATATTTTTCCACTAAGATGAAATTTCTTTTTGGTCACCAACAACGGATCGTTCAAGGATTTCAGCGATATCATATGTGCCGATTTGCTCCTCTACTTCCTTCGCCTTTGTACCATCGCTTAGCATTGTTAAGCAGTACGGGCAACCAGAACCAATCGTTGTAGGACTTACCGCAATCGCTTGCTCTGTTCTTGCTACGTTAATGCGAGTGCCTGTATCCTCCTCCATCCACATGAGACCACCGCCAGCTCCACAGCACATTCCCTTTTCACGGTTACGTTCCATTTCAACTAGCTGAACACCTGGAATTTGTTTTAAAATTTCACGAGGTGGGTCATACACATCATTGTATCGGCCTAGATAACAGGAATCATGCCATGTAATTACTTCATTTACCGCATGTTTCGGAACTAAGCGTCCCTCTTTTACAAGGTCATACAATAGCTCTGTATGATGGACAACCTCTACATCTTCAAGGCCCATATCTGGGTACTCATTTTTGAAGATATTATAGGCATGCGGGTCGATTGTGACAATCTTCTTCACTTCTGCCTTTTCAAATTCAGCAATATTGTTTGTCGCAAGCTCTTGGAATAGGAATTCATTTCCGAGACGACGCGGTGTGTCTCCAGAGTTTTTCTCTTTGTTTCCTAATATCGCAAATTTCACGCCAGCCTCATTCATAAGCTTCGCAAAAGATAGAGCAATTTTCTGGCTTCGGTTATCGAATGCACCCATTGAGCCAACCCAGAATAAGTATTCGAACTCTTCACCGGCTTTTTTCATTTCTTTTACAGTTGGTACATGAACATCATCACGAACTTCACGCCAATTTTCTTTTTCCTTACGATTGAGTCCCCAAGGATTTCCTTGGCGCTCAATATTCGTCATCGCACGTTGAGCATCCGCATCCATTTTACCTTCTGTAAGAACGAGATAACGACGTAAATCAATAATTTTGTCAACATGCTCGTTCATTACTGGACATTGGTCTTCACAGTTACGGCATGTAGTACAAGCCCAAATCTCCTCTTCAGTAATGACATCCCCAATTAAGCTTGGATTGTATGCTAACTCTGACGTTGCTGCTGATTCATTCGCTCCTTGGCTAGCTGAAGCCAGTGCAAGCTGATTTCCTTTTGTATGATTGAATGCAACAGCTGGAACCCACGGAACCTGTGACGTTACAACAGCACCTGTTTCCGTTAAGTGATCACGTAATTTCACAATTAAATCCATTGGCGAAAGCATTTTTCCGGTACCTGTTGCCGGACACATATTTGTACAGCGCCCACATTCCACACATGCATAAAGGTCGACTAACTGTGTTTGCTTAAAGTCTTCAATTTTACCAACACCAAACGTTTCTTGGGTTTCATCTTCAAAATCAATTTTCTCAAGCTTCCCTGGGCTTGTTTGTCTGCTTAAATACACATTCGCAGGCCCTGCAATTAGATGCGCATGCTTTGATTGCGGCACATAGACTAAGAAACTTAAAAGGAAGATTAAGTGAATCCACCATGCGATATAAAAAATTACAATGGCAGCTGTTTCATTAAGCCCACCTAATGCAAGTGAGATAACGGATGCAATAGGCTCGGTCCAAGTTGCTTCATGGCCATGCCATACAATCCCAGCACCGTTTCCTACTAAAACAGAAAGCATTAAACCACCAATAAATAATAGAACAAGTCCTGATTTAAAGCCCCTTTTCAATCGCACAAGCTTTTCCACATAACGGCGATGGAAAGCCCAAACGACTGCAACTAAGATCATAAATGTGACAATCTCTTGGAAAAAGGTAAAGCCCGGATACAAAGGTCCAAGTGGAAGATGGGATCCTGGTTTTAGACCCTTCCAAATAAAATCAATCGCTCCAAATTGGACTAGAATAAACCCATAAAAGAACATCACATGGATGATTCCACTCTTTTTATCTTTTAAAAGTTTTTTCTGCCCAAACACATTAACCCAAATCCGCTGAAGTCGCTCCTTTACTTCTCCATCAAATTCGACCTTTTTGCCAAGCTTGATATAAGCAATCCGTGTCTTGATCAGATAAACGAAAAGATAAACGGCGTAAGCGGTTACAGATAAGAATGCAAGAAGATTAATAACTAAGAGGATATTCACTTTTTAGCCCCTTTCTAAAATTTTTAATGGAATTAATTTTCTGACTATATAGTTCGTATCTCCATTATATAATGAATGAGCATTCAGTCAACAACTTTTTCTTTAAAAACCTTAAATAATCAATTCCATTTTCGTATAAACTAAGTGAACGTCATAAAGCACAACCTCATCATAGGAGGGGTATATTTGCGAGCTATCTTCTGGATTGTCCTTATTATCATTATTCTATTACTGTTGCTCCGCCTTGATTACAGTCTCGGAAGAAAAAGTCACCTAAAAAAACAAGAGGACGAGGAGTTCCCACTACGCGACAGTAACATTTCCCTATATTCAACAGGAGAAACACTCTTCAACGATCTATTTATAGATATTCAAAACGCAAAAGAACATGTCCATGTCGAATTTTATATTCTGCAAAATGATGACTTCAGTAAAGAATTCGTCTCACTCATGAAACAAAAGGCCGAACAAGGTGTGAAGGTTCGCTTGCTTTTAGATTGGGTCGGCAGCCACAATGTCACAAAGGAAATGGAAAAAGACTTGGCTCGATCAGGAGTTTCGTTTGCCTATAGCAATAAGCCCACATTTCCATACCTTTTTTATAAGCTTAACGCCCGCAATCATCGAAAAATTTCTGTTATTGATGGAAAAACGGGTTATATTGGCGGTTTCAATATCGGAAAGGAATATCTTGGGCAAGATCCTAAATTCGGGTTTTGGCGAGATTATCATTTGAAGTTGACTGGAGAAGGAGTCGCAGATCTTCAAACTCAGTTTTTGGAGGACTGGCATGACTCAACAAAGGAAGCCGTTGCAAATCGTGACGCGTATTTCCCGCAGCTGCCTAAAGGAAAGTCTAAAACAAAGCTCATTTCCACCAATGGGGCATATCTCGAGGGTCATTTTATCAATATGATCAAACAGGCGGAACAAGAAATCATCATCGGCTCCCCTTATTTTGTACCAAGTGAACAACTCAAAGAAGAATTAAAGAATGCCGCAAAACGAAATGTTCGGATTCATGTCCTTTTACCGAAAAAACCGGATCACCCTTTGGTCAAAGAGGCCTCCATTCCATATATGGACGAGCTCTCAAAGCTTGGCATTCAGTTCCATATGTATACTAGAGGATTTTACCACGCAAAAGTCATTTGCATTGATGACAAGCTCTGCGATATCGGAACGGCCAATTTTGATAAAAGAAGTCTTTACTCCAACTATGAAATTAATTGCTATATCCATGACAAAGATATGATTCAAGAGGTCAAAAATATGGTGACAGACGATTTTAATACATCACAAAAACTCACCCGTGATCGAATCAACGAACTAAAGGCGGAAAATAAGTTTAAGATTAAAATCGCCACGTGGTTTTCGCACTTTTTATAGGGGGATGAGTGCGGAATAGTCACCTTGGCGCTGAATACTGTCACTATTTCTAAAATACTGTCACTATTCCAAATTTACTATCACTATCTGATAAATACTGTCACTAACAAATCAGGCACCCGTAATGGGTGCCTGTTATTTTGGTCCAAATTGAATCATTGGCGCTAACCATTGGAATAGCTTAAATCCTAAATAAACCCCAACGATTCCGGTAACTCCTGCGAGTGCTGGTGGCGCGGGGATTGGCAATTTTAACAAAGCAAAAATAAATCCAACAATGATACCCGTTAAGAGTGCCAAGATAACCTCTTTCATGTATGTATCCTCCCTTTTCCTCTCATTATTCCCGATAAAGTGAAACTTCAATCAGTGGGGGGTTCTTAATCCCCACTGATTGTTAGTTGAACCAATCGGGCTTTTACGGGCAGTTAACCCCACACCTAAACTTCTTCGTTTTTACAAAAGTTTTGAGGTGGGGTTTTACTGCCCGTTAATGCGGGATAAAAAGGCCCTCTACTCTACGTGAGGGCCTCTTGCATATATTACATTTTTTCTGGTGCAGATACACCGATTAGCTTTAATGAATTTTGCAATGTAATTTGTACTGCCTTCATTAACGCAAGACGTGCTTTTGTTTTTTCAAGATTGTCTTGATCAAGCACCTTCTCCGCATTGTAGAAGCTATGAAGTGCAGCTGCTAGTTCATTAATATAGTTTGTGATGCGATGTGGAATTCGTTTTTCTGCTGCTTCTGTTACCGCTGCAGGGAATTCACCAAGCTTTTTCAATAGGTCAACTTCTTTTTCAGAATTGATATAATCAAGCGCATAATCACCGTCTAAAGCAATATTCAGCTCATCGCCAGAGCGTAGCATGCTGCAAATACGTGCATGTGCATATTGCGCATAGTACACAGGGTTCTCGTTAGATTGTGAGACCGCTAAATCAAGGTCAAAATCAAGATGAGTGTCAGAGCTTCTCATTGCAAAGAAGTATCGAACAGCATCTAAGCCAACCTCTTCCGTCAGTTCACGCATTGTAACAGCTTTTCCTGTACGCTTACTCATCTTCATTTTTTCACCATCTTTAAATAGGTGAACAAGCTGAATGATCTCAACCTCAAGTGTGTCCTTATCATAGCCAAGTGCTTGAATCGCCGCCTTCATCCGAGGGATATAGCCGTGATGGTCTGCTCCCCACACATTAATAAGCTTTTCAAAGCCACGCTCGAGCTTGTCCTGATGGTACGCGATATCAGGAGTTAAATACGTATAAGAACCATCATTTTTAATTAAAACACGGTCTTTGTCATCGCCGAAAGTTGTTGAACGGAACCAAGTTGCACCATCTTCTTCATAAATATGCCCTGCATTACGAAGCGCATCAAGTGCGCGGTCAATTTTTCCGTTATGGTATAGAGACGTCTCAGAATACCAAACATCAAAACGAACTCGATACTCCTCTAAATCCTTTTGAAGCTTTGCCATCTCGTATTTCAAACCATATTCACGGAAAAAGTCAAAGCGTTCTTTTTCATCCATCGCGACATATTTATCGCCAAATTCTTCTGCAAGACGCTTTCCAATGCCCACGATATCTTGGCCATGATAGCCATCCTCTGGCATTTCAACCTCTTGGCCTAGCGCTTGTAGATAGCGTGCCTCAACAGACTTTGCTAGGTTATTAATTTGGTTCCCAGCATCATTGATATAGTACTCACGGGACACTTCATAACCAGCTTTATCTAAAATATTACTTAACGAATCACCAACAGCTGCACCACGAGCATGTCCAAGGTGAAGGTCACCTGTTGGGTTTGCCGAAACAAACTCCACCTGAACCTTTTGCTTGTTGCCAACAGTTGTTTCACCGTACGCCTCACCCGCTGTTAAAATCGTCGGGATTAGGTCTGTTAAGTATGAATTATTCATATAGAAATTGATGAACCCAGGTCCTGCAATTTCAATTTTTTCAATCGATGCTTTTGATTTATCAAAGTTTGCTACGATCTCTTCAGCAATCATACGAGGGGCTTTTTTCGCCACACGTGCTAGTTGCATGGCCATGTTTGTTGCATAGTCCCCGTGCGCTTTATCCTTTGGAAGCTCCAACACAACTTCTGGAATCTGGTCTTCTGTTGTTAGTCCAGCTTTTACAACTGAGTCCTTAATTTCCGCTTTCAAGCGTTCTTTTACTTGATCAACAACATTCATCTAGTTTCGCTCCTTAAATGTAATGGTTATTTTATGTAATCCAGACACTTCACCATGTAGTGAAAGCTCATATGCTAAAAATAACGTCCCTTTACGAGAGTTTTTGTACCATTTGTATTCGATATTATTTGTTTTTGCGGTGAGGTCAAAGGTTCCGTTCTGGTTTTGGAATGAACCCTGTGTGGTTGCATTTTTTCGGTAAACCTGACGCATTTTCACCTGTCCCGAACGAAGGATGAGAACCTCTTTTTCCGAGATTTTAATAACCGTTTTAACCGTACCTGTTTCTTGCTTTTCGTCAAATTGCAAATATGTATTGTCGCCTTTTATGTAGTATAGACCATTTGCGTCAAAAGCAACATTTTCTTTTCGCGGTCCATCCTTAATTTCCGTTACAAATTTGAGTGTAATGGGAGTTCCAGTACTCATTTCCACACATCCCTATAAGTCTTTAACTTTAATAGTATACGGCATTGTGTGAAGGAATTTCAAATTAAAATGGATACTCACCTCACGGCACAATAAAAAACCCGACTTTATAAGCCGAGTTTGGGAAAAATGCGATAATTCTATTATTGCTTAGTGACTTTAACGTTCAAGAAAATATTGATTGCAAACAGGATAATCGCGAGGGTTGTCACAGTGCCACCGACAGCAATTGCAGGTTCGACTGCTGCATTTCCGAGCATTAACATCGTGAGTCCAATCATCATAACCGGTAAACCAATATTATGAAGCCAAAAATGAATCTTTCCAAGCTTCGATTCTCCTGCCTGCGGGAACAAATAATAGACAATGCCTGCAAGCCCCATAGATGCCCAGCCTAATAAATTAATATGAACATGGACCCCTGTTAATGTGTAATTGTGTGACATCGACATGCCCATCCCGATGAGAACACCAATCACAAAATACACTGCAGCCATCTTTATAAAACGAACCCCGACCATCTAACTCCCCCTCTAATAGGTAAAATGTAGTTCAAAGGTAGTATATTCACCTGGTCAGAAAGAATTGTCATAATAGTGAAAAAATATTTCGCGCAGGACTATGGTTTGAAGAGACATAAAAAAAGCCTGAGCCACAAGGCCCAAGCTTTCTAACACGAGTATTTACTTTTTCTGTATCCACCCTAAAATCATTTCGCGAATTAGTTTACTTGCTGTATTCGCTGTTTGTTCAGACACATCATAAATTGGTGCAACCTCTACCAAGTCTGAGCCAACGACACGAACATCTGATTTTGCAATCTCATGAATCGCACCTAATAACTCTTTAGATGTAATTCCTCCTGCATCCACTGTACCTGTACCTGGTGCATGTGCTGGATCCAATACATCAATGTCAATGGTCACATATACAGGACGACCCGCTAACTTCGGAAGAATCTTTTTAAGTGGCTCAAGCACTTCAAATTTTGAAATGTGCATGCCGTTTTCCTTTGCCCATTGGAACTCTTCCTTCATTCCTGAACGAATTCCAAATGAAAACACATTCTCTGGTCCGATCAATTCTGCAATTTTACGAATTGGTGTGGAGTGAGAAAGTGCTTCTCCCTCATAATTCTCACGTAAATCAGTATGGGCATCCATATGAATAATCGCAAGATCTGGATACTTTTTATGAACTGCTTTCATAACCGGCCAAGAAACGAGATGCTCGCCGCCCATACCCAGTGGATATTTTCCTGCTGCAAGTACCTGGTCAACAAAGTCTTCAATTATATCCAGACTGCGCTGTGGATTTCCGAAAGGCAATGGAATATCACCGGCATCATAATATTTTACTTCTTCTAGTTCTTTATCAAGATAAGGACTGTATTCCTCAAGTCCAATCGACACCTCGCGAATTCGGCTCGGGCCAAAACGTGAGCCTGGACGGTAGCTGACTGTCCAGTCCATTGGCATTCCGTAAATGACGGCTTCGCTCTCTTCAAAATTCGGATGGCTTTTAATAAATACATTTCCTGAATAAGCTTCATCAAATCTCATCGAAAATCCCCCAATTATTTCGTTAGATCTGCAACAAATTTAGGCAATACAAACGCTGCTTTGTGGAGTTCTTTTGTGTAATATTTTGTTTCAATTTCATGGAAGCGATCGTCGCTTACTTCTAATGGGTCATATTTTTTCGAACCGATTGTGAATGTCCAAAGACCACTTGGGTATGTTGGGATGTTCGCAATATACAGACGTGTGATTGGGAAGATTTCCTTCACATCACGTTGCACGTTGCGGATTAAGTCTGGTGTAAACCAAGGGTTGTCCGTTTGCGCCACAAATACACCGTCTTCTTTTAATGCCTTCGAAATCCCTGCATAAAAACCTTTTGTAAATAGATTTACCGCTGGACCTACAGGCTCAGTAGAGTCAACCAAAATGACATCATATTCATTTTCACTGTTCGCAATATGCATGAAGCCATCATCAACTTTCACATCGACACGTGGGTCTTCAAGCTTTCCTGCAATTTCAGGAAGGTATTTCTTTGAGTACTCAATTACTTTTCCATCAATATCAACCAAAGTTGCTTTTTTCACACTTGGGTGCTTTAACACTTCACGGATTACACCGCCATCGCCGCCACCTACAACAAGGACGTTTTCAGGATTTGGGTGAGTGAATAACGGTACGTGTGCCACCATTTCGTGATAGACGAACTCGTCCACTTGAGTAGTCATAACCATCCCATCAAGAACGAGCATATTACCGAATTCCTCTGTTTCTATCATATCGAGTTTTTGAAACTCTGTTTGTTCTGTATGTAAGGTTTGTTTAATTTTTGCTGTGATACCAAAGCTTTTTGTTTGTTTCTCCGTAAACCATAATTCCATTTTCATAACATCCTTTCATTGAATAACTTAGGGATTTATTCCCTTATCGTTCCCTATTCCCTTAAAAAAATCGATGTCAACTTCAAAAAGTATAAGGCAACGGCCCAAAAATGCAAGAAAATTTTTCACCTTTTAGCAAATAAATGTTTAAAAAGGCAGAAAACTTTTCATACTGATTGATATATGCCTACGAAAATGGCTCTATATGAAGCTTTCAAATAAAAAAAGAGAGAGGTGAACTCTGTGGAGCTTATTACAAATGACCGGATAAAAACAGCGATAAAAATCATGCGAGCCCTTTTATTCATTGGCTTAATTTGCTGTACCCTAGTTGCTGTCGGGATATTGGGTGTGCTTGCCTATGCAAAAACACAGGGGGCACCTCCTCTTGCAGTTCCTTTATCCACCTTATTCTACGCAGAGGACGGAACGTTAATCGGAGAAGAACGTCATCAAGGGGAGACTCGCTATTGGGTGTCTCTCGACGATATGTCTGAATCCATTGTTGATGCCACCGTTTCCATTGAGGATCGGAACTTTTTTGACCATCATGGGTTTGACTATAAACGGATTGGCGGAGCGATTATCGCCGACATTAAGGCTATGGCAAAGGTGCAAGGGGCGAGTACGATTACCCAGCAATATGCCAGAAACCTATTTTTAGAACATGAAAAGACATGGAATCGAAAACTCACTGAGGCCCTTTATACCATTCGGCTAGAACTTAATTATTCGAAAAAAGAAATTCTTGAAGGTTATTTAAATACAATTTATTACGGACATGGCGTCTATGGAATTGAAGCTGCAGCTAATTATTATTTTGGGAAAAGAGCAGGCGAGCTGTCGCTAGCGGAAGCCTCCATGCTTGCAGGAGTTCCAAAGGGTCCTACACATTATTCACCATTAGTAAACGAGGAAAAAGCAAAACAGCGTCAAAAAGTGATCCTCCTTTCAATGGTTGAGAATGGCTTTATTTCAAAAAAGACCGCTGAACAAGCACATGCTGAGGAACTAACCTTTACAGGCAACAAAATGGCTGGGCGTGAAGACATTGCCCCGTATTTCCAGGATGTTGTAAAAAAGGAGCTCCAAACAAAACTAAAGCTTGACCAACAAACGATTGAAACGGAGGGTTTACGTGTCTACACCACACTTAACCCAGAGCTTCAAGAAATCGTAGAGGCAAAAGCGAAAAATTTTATTAATGAGGAATCTAAAATTCAGCTCGGATTTGTCGCGATGGATCCGAAGAATGGTGAAGTTCGTGCACTCATTGGCGGTCGGGATTACGAGGAAAGCCCATTTAATCGGGCAACACAAGCAAAACGCCAGCCAGGTTCAACCTTTAAGCCATTTTTATACTATGCAGCCCTTGAAAAAGGCTACACTCCGTCGACGCAAATTCGAAGTGAACTGACGACGTTCTCATATGACGATAATCGCTCAACATACACACCACGAAATTATAAAAATTACTATGCGAACGACTCGATTACGTTAGCTCAGGCAATTGCCCTATCCGATAATGTGTATGCTGTAAAAACCCATCTCTTTCTTGATGACGGGGAACTCATCGACACTGCGAAAAAGCTTGGAATCACAAGTAAACTTAAGGATGTTCCTTCTCTCGCATTAGGAACTTCGGGTGTGAGTGTAATTGAAATGGTCAACGCATACGCAACCATTAATAATGGTGGAAAACAACATAAGCCTGTTTATATTACTAGAGTTGAAAATTATAAGGGTGAAGTCATTTATGAAAATACCGCAAAGCCAAAACAAGTGCTTGATGAGGATCTTGCGTTTGTCACAACACAGCTAATGACAGGCATGTTTGATGAAAAACTAAACGATTATACAGCCGTTACAGGATCCACGATTAGCGATAAGTTGACCAGGTTTTACGCGGCAAAATCAGGCTCGACTGACACCGATAACTGGATGATTGGATACTCGCCGCAGCTCGTCGCTGGTATCTGGACCGGCTATGACAATAATGAACCAATGACAATCGTTGCAGAAAAACAGTATGCAAAGAATATTTGGGCGGGGTTCATGGAAGAAGCGCATCAGGACATTGCGCCTACACCGTTTAAACCGACTGAAGGTGTTGTTGGAGTGTATGTAAATCCAGAAACAGGTTTGCTTCCGACAAAGGATTGCCCTGTTTCAAGGCTTACTTACTATAAAGCAGGAACAGAACCAACTGAATACTGTTCGAAAAATACCGACGACGTAAAGAAAGAGAATCAAAAGAAGGACGAAGAAAAGGAAGACAAAGGCTTCTTTAAGCGAATCTTTGATTGGTTTTAAATGAATGTATGATGGTCATGCTCTAGGATGCTAAAAAAGTATATAAAAAAGAAACCCCCAGGCTGTGTAGGTCCTGGGGATTTCTATGTCCTAGTTTCAATGTGTGTACATTGTAAATTTAGTGTACTTTATTTTATTAAAAAAGCTCAAGCTTTAGTCCGTTTGTTCACTAAAATGTCACAATTTGAAGAACCTTAATCAACCTTCAATCCCTCTTTTAACTCATCACTTGAGTTATCCCAAATCTCTTTATTGTGGTTAATTAAGAAATCCGCCAGTAGCTTCTTTGATTTGTCGTCCATAAAATCAACCATGATATGGCGCTTTAATGACTTATCCATTTTGTTTACGTGCTCTGGTAAGGATTTATAGCCGCGGCGAATCGAGCGGTCAACGGTCATTTCACAAGCTGTCACTCCCGCATAATATGGACCCTCTTCCCTACGATCAATCGTTACCCACACAAGCCAGTATGGCTTCCCATTAGGGACATCCTCTTTATTCGGCAGAAATTTTATCCCTTTTTCAACCACACTTCGTGCATGCATTGCACCGACATCAACGAATACATCTTCAGCGTCTATATCAACAAATACGGGTGAGATATTTTCGAGGCTAAGCGCCCCAATTCCATATCCTTTATGCCCATCAGTTGGATCATTTTTAATGATATTAAAGGCTACTTTTTTCTTGTTTTCATCCACCTTACATCCACCTTTCCACTTCTATTCATTACCAACAATTTTACCATACGAGCGTCTGATTTTATAATTGAAGAATTGGCCTGAAAATCATAACCAGTAAATCTGTAATGGCATAGACCCCGTTATGTAGTAACGGGTATAAAAACCGGTCCCCAACCGGCGTAATAACCAAAACTAAAAATAGTACAATGCCAAGACCCTCATACTGCGTTAATTTTGGGCGAATGCGAGCCGGCACAAGGTCTTCAATGATACGGTATCCATCAAGAGGCGGAAACGGTAATAAGTTAAAAATAAACAGCACAATGTTCAACCGTACAAATAGGTTAAAAAACGTTTCAAAACCCTCTCCAAATGCTACTGGAATCGCTGCAAATACACCAACACGAATAAAGACGATGTAGACTAATAAAGCGAGTGCCGCTACAAGCAGGTTACTCAGTGGTCCAGCAACGGAAACAAGAATCCCAGCAAGCCTTGGCCTTTTAAAATGAAATCGATTGACAGGTACAGGACGCGCCCACCCAAACCCTGCTAGGAAAATTAGAATCGTCCCAAAAGGATCTAAATGAGCAATCGGGTTTAACGTCAATCTCCCCTGCCGCTTCGCTGTGTCATCACCAAACTTGTATGCAACATACGCATGAGCAAACTCATGCACCGTAAAGGCAACCAGTAATGTGATCACCACATATGGAATCAAAGATAAATCAAATGCTAAAAAACCACTTAATTGTTCCACCAAATTTCTCCTTTTTATAGAAAAGTTGTTATTTTCAGTATACAATACTCTTATGATGATATAAAAGAATGATTGGAGAGATTCATTGTGCCATACGTAACAGTTAAAATGCTAGAAGGACGCACTGAAGAACAAAAAAAGGCGCTTGTTGAGAAAGTAACAGCAGCGGTTTCTGAAACAACAGGAGCTCCAAATGATAAAGTCGTTGTTTTCATTGAGGAAATGACGAAAAATCATTATGCGGTAGGCGGCAAACGTTTAAGCGATCAAGAATAGAGTGTTTAAAAACCCGTGGTAAATAAACCACGGGTTTCTATTTTGCGTATGTAAAGATTAGACCCTTAGTGAGCCACGAAAACCTCTAGCACCATAGTAGGAGTCTGCACCATTGTGGTACATAAAAACAGTGTCATAACGTCGGTCACAAAAGATAGCTCCACCGAGTTTTCTAATAGCAGCAGGCGTCTGGACCCAGCTTGACGTCTTCAAATCAAAATTACCAAGTTCCTGCAATGCGCGATATTGTTCTTCCGTTAATAGTTCAATGCCCATTTCCGTTGCCATATCCATAGCGCTATTTTCAGGTTTATGTTTTTTTCTTGCTTCCAGCGCTTCACGGTCATAACAAACACTTCTACGACCTTTTGGGCTTTCCGCTGAACAATCAAAAAAGATATACTCATCCTTTTCCTTATCATATCCTACAACATCTGGTTCACCGTCAGTTGCTTCCATCTGATGAAGTGACCACAGTTTACTAGGATTAGCTTCCAGCTTTGCTTGAACCTTTGCCCATTCAAGATCGCTATGTCGGTTCATGTTTTTCTCAAATCGCTCTTTCAGTGTGTTGAGCAACTCTTCAACTTGTTCTAGTGACAATTCCTTTTTTGCCATGTTGAATTCCTCCTTATAACTCGTCCCTTTAGTAAGCCTACCTTAATTTTACCCCAAGATCGCTATTATTTGCAGCGCAAAAATCCGGAGTGTTTACACCTTAATCGTCATCCACGATTTTCCACCTCACCAAATGACTATTCTGGGAAAACTAACCTAAGATAATTTTCTCTTGCAGTCCATCTGTAAAACGAATATTATAGAAAAGGATTTTTAAATCGTTCGTCTTTTGGAGGTACAGATTAGTATGTTTAAATTATCAGAGTTGAATACAACGGTTAAAAAAGAAGTTTTAGCTGGGATTACGACCTTTTTAACAATGGTATATGTAGTTGTCGTGAATCCGGTTATTTTATCAGATGCAGGTGTTCCCTTTGAGCAAGTATTTTTAGCCACGATTATCGCAACTGTTGTCGGAACACTATGGATGGCACTTTTTGCAAATTATCCAATTGCGATAGCTCCTGGAATGGGATTAAATGCTTTCTTTGCTTATTCAGTTGTAGGCGCAAATGAAAACATCACGTATCAAACAGCATTTGCCGCCGTATTTGTGGCTGGTATCATTTTTGTGATTTTGTCATTAACCCCGTTTCGTGAAAAATTAATTGAGGCAATTCCACCAAACTTAAAGCATGGGATCACAGCAGGAATTGGTTTATTTATTGCCTTTATTGGTCTTCGTCTTACAGGGATTATCACGGCACACCCAACAAATTTAGTAACATTAGGTGATTTACACTCACCATCGGTTCTTTTAGCACTTGCTGGATTAGCCATTACCCTTATTCTGATGGCACGTAAAGTAAATGGAGCTCTATTTTTCGGAATGATTATCACAGCCATTATTGCTTATTTTACTGGACAGCTTGAGTTTAAAGAAGGATTCGTTAATGCACCGTCTCTACCTGAAGGTTTAATTATCGCAAATCCATTCGCTGCAATTGGCGATGTTATTCAGTACGGACTGTATGCTGTTGTCTTTTCATTTTTACTCGTTACAATCTTTGATACGACAGGTACGATGATTGGAGTTGCAGAACAGGCAGGGTTAATGAAAGGAAATGTCATGCCGCGTGCTAGACAAGCCCTTCTTGCTGACTCGGTTGGTACAACAGTTGGAGCCATGTTTGGAACAAGTCCTACAAGTGCATATATTGAGTCGTCAACTGGGGTAGCTGCAGGTGGTCGAACAGGTCTCACCACAGTAACGGTTTCAATCTTGTTTATCGTAGCTGCCTTCTTTGGACCATTGGTGAGTGCCGTTTCTGGGATTGCTGCGATTACAGCACCAACCTTAATTATTGTTGGGTCACTCATGATGGGGAGCATTGCACATATCAGATGGAATGAGATTGATGAAGCCTTTCCAGCATTCTTAATTATTCTAAGCATGCCACTCACATCGAGCATTGCAACAGGGATTGCGTTAGGCTTTATTTCCTACCCACTTATGAAAGTAGTCATGGGTAAATGGAGAGAAGTGCACCCACTTGTTTATCTATTTGCCGTATTGTTTTTCTACCAACTTGCTTTTTTACCGCATTAGATACAAAAAAACTCGGCGGGTTTTACCTGCCGAGTTTTCTATTAATGTTTTACAAGATTGCGAAGAGATTCGATATATTGATAAGCTTCTTCAACTTCTTCGTCTGTATAACGTTGCTTCGCTTTTAACGTAAATACCTTCTCTTTGACTTCTTCCTTTTCAAGTCCCTCAAAGTATAAAACAGTAGACACCAGCTCTAAAAAGCGCGCACTTTGTTCATTTAAGGCTTGCATACAGTCATCAAGTGGAGGCATGTCCAATTGGTAATGTCCCAAAAACTGCTCGCCCTTTTCAGTCAATGCGTAGCGATACTGATAATAGCCGCCTTTTTTCTCCTTGACCTCATCTAAAAATCCAAGATTACAGAGCTCCTCCACACGTAATGTGAGCTCCTCTGAGTATGGCCCATAAAAATGGAAGTTGTACTTTTCGTAAAAAGGATAATCAATTTTTTTGGCGATATAAATCATTTTTTGAAGCTTTTTTCGACCCGTGATTTCCCCTGCAGCAGCGAATGCCTTCATTACCTTTGCATGTTCTGTTAACAAAACCCCTTCATCTCCTCATTCGAAATTGGCCAGTATACCTTTTATATATCTAAAACATCTTTTATTTTCTGTTTTACTGTAGAGTCATTTGGTAATTTTTCAATCATATCTTGTGGAAAATATAGCTTGTGATCCGTTCGCCTTTTTCCAGAAATGGCATCCACAATTTCGGACTGCCTTGATAATTCGCGAATCTCACCATTTGGCATTAACAAGTTGATAGGAAGTCTTTCCTCTTCCTCACCTGGCCGGTAAAAATCATACGGCAAATCTGATGATGAATCCACCACTAAATAATAATTCGGATCAATCCCTGCTTCCTCAAAAAGAGTTCTTAGCTCCATCATCTTCATCATTTGTGAACTAGGGTCAAACTCTGCATATTTAAACAAATTGCGATTGAGAAAACGACGACATAGGTCTCTTAAAATTTCGTCATCCTCATCCTGCCATACCTGAAAATAGAAAGTAAAAATAGCTTCATCTAGTTTCACATAGTCCTGTAATGTCAATTTTTCTTCAAAAATGGATTTCAAATGGACTGGGGCTGTTTTAAATTCGTAGTGTTCCTTGTACAAATGTTTAGCACGATGGAGGATTTTTGTTAAAATGACCTCTGCGCTTCGTGTAACTGGATGGAAATACACTTGCCAATACATTTGATATCGGCTCATAATGTAATCTTCAACCGCATGCATCCCACTGCTTTTAAAAACAACTTGGTCTTCCTGCGGTCTCATGACGCGCAAAATCCGCTCCATGTCAAAGTTTCCGTAGCTAACACCCGTATAATAGGCATCTCGCAATAAATAATCCATACGATCAGCATCAATTTGACTGGAGATGAGACTTACGACTAATTTATTTTTATATGTTTTTGCAATCACTTCGGCGACCTTTTTCGGAAAATCATCCCCGACTTGCTTCAGTACGTGATTTACTTCTGTGTCCCCAACAATGATTGCTTGTGTAAATTCTTCATGATCATAATGAAATACTTTTTCAAATGAATGTGAGAATGGCCCGTGACCCAGATCGTGAAGTAGCGCTGCACATAAACATAATAAGCGCTCCTCGTCATTTAACAATGGGCGTTCACGAAATACATCATCGATAATTCTTCGGACAATTTCATACACACCTAATGAATGGTTAAAACGGCTATGTTCCGCCCCGTGGAAGGTAAAATAGGTTGTCCCTAATTGGCGGATGCGACGCAATCTTTGAAACTCCGATGTTGCGACGAGTTCCCAGATCACTTTATCCTGAACATGAACATACCTATGTACAGGGTCCTTAAACACCTTTTCTTCACTTAATTTCCCATTGGAATTTGTCATGTATTCAACCTCTTCCATACTGGCATGCTATTATTATATATTTTTATCACTGACAAAAAAACCTAAAATTCTCCATAAGTCGCCTCTAACCAAGTCATATCAATGGTTGGAAAATTTTTCGACATGTTTTAGAAATTCTAGTTGGATTTTGGGAATCCCTGCATGAAAACATAAAAAAACACCTTTTCTCTTAGAAGAGAAAGGCGATTTTAGTCCATTTTCAGTTTCTTCATGACTTTTTCAATCAACTCGTCTTCTGTTGGAGCTGATACCGGACGGTTGTTAACGAATGCGAATGATTTTTTTCTACCAGGGCCACAGTATGATTGGCAGCGAATATCAATTGTTGCCTCACCATCTACTTCCTTTAAGCGTGGCACTAAGGTTTTAATATTGGTTGCCTGGCAATCATCACAGATGCGAAATTCGTTTGCCATATTACCTACAATCCCTTCATTACGTTCATATATTTGATCAGTCATTGCTTAGCATGACGATTTCCTTTAAAAACACTACATGGTATTTTAACCCTTTCAACATAATCATTGCAAGGGAACGAGATAATTTTCAAAAATTCTCCACAAGTACGCGTTACGATATTTAAATATAAATAAATAAGTCTACTATCCTTTTACAAATAGGGTATAAAGTTCGAATCTATTGACCAATATAAGTAATAACCTAACGCAACTATATACATTTATATTGGGAGATGAATAAATATGAAAGAAAGACAAGATGCTTGGACAGAAGAAAACGATCTATTATTAGCTGAAACGGTTCTAAAACACGTAAGAGAGGGTAGTACACAATTAAATGCATTTGAAGAGGTTGGAGACAAATTAAACCGTACTTCAGCTGCATGTGGTTTCCGTTGGAATGCAGTTGTCCGTCATAGCTACGAGAAAGATTTACAACTTGCGAAAAAACACCGTAAACAACGCCAGCGTGCACTTGGTAAAAACCAACCTGTGAAAAAGCAACTTTTGTATACACCACCAACTCCAAGTCTAGAAGAATTTGCGGACGAGTTACCACTATTTCCATCTGAATCTACAAATATTCGTCAGGAAACACGAGTACCGCAGTATACGACTTCTAGGCCACAATTGACGATTGATTCCGTGATTTCATATCTTCAATCTATGGGCAGCACAAGTCTCGGGATTGAGGCACTGAAATCCGAGAATGAGAGATTGAAAAAAGAAAAGAATGAGATACTTCGTAAAAATGAAGATCTGGAAAAGAAGATTGCCCAGTTGGAGCAAAGCTCAGCCAATATTCAAGAAGACTACGAAACATTAATGAAGATTATGAACCGTGCAAGAAAACTAGTCTTATTCGAAGAAGAAGAACGTCCAGCCACATCCTTCAAAATGGACCGCAACGGAAATTTAGAGAAAATGGCGGAATAGAATAGATAAACCCCCTGGCTGTTTGTTCTTACAAACGGCGCAGGGGGTTTGTTTTACCAAGGGCCTACTCCAACAAGTTCTACTTTTTCAATCGTTTTTTCTGGTGTGAAGTAGAACATTACAAATATAGACTCAATATCAACCTCTAAATAGCTCTCTTCCAATAGGGAGCTTTGTAGAGTGTAAGCATATCTTCCGATGTCTTGAAACTCACCGTTTTTTACTGCATCTAATGGTAAATGATCCACCAATAGTTGATAAGCCTCATCCATATTGGCAATAGGTTCTTTAAATGTAATCACGGGTAGTTCACAACGACCCGCTCCGATTGTTCTACATTTTAGCATTAAGGTATCAGTCTCGTAATCCCGATCTGATTTCTTCTCCATATTGAGTTCAAGATGCTCTAATTTATCGTAAAACCCACCTTTTGCAGTAGTTGCAACTGTTGTCGCTACAAGTTTTCCATTTTCAAACACATATTTATCTTCATCAAACTGTATTGCTTCATTGGCTTCCTCGACTTGCTCTACTTCTTCCTCAACCTCTTCCTCAGCTGGTGCAACTACATCCGTTGCCTTTCTATCTAGTCCAGTTACGATAACTGTTCCAACTGCAACCACAAACACGACTAGTGTCACAGCACCTACCATTTTACTAGCAACAAACGTTTCTCCAACTCTTTCAACCAAACGTCTTACAGTTTGATTTTTCTCACTAGATGCCTGTCTTGCAAATAACTTCCTGAATCCTTCACTTAAGAATTGAAATGTTAACAGCAGTAATGTTAGAGCAATCGCTGGGAATAATGGAATCCAGACAGCCTTCATAACTTCATATCGGGCAGCAGACAATAGTCCTGGCCAATCAAACAATCCTGTTACAGAGTTATATCCAGCTTCCTCATGAAATGTCCCACCCCCTGGGATATAATCAATCGCATGCTCAATAAAGTATTGAAACAATGCAAGCTGTCCCACTAGTAATGTCACACGTGCTAAATCATTAAAAAAATTGACAACTACACTTTGGGAAACGGATGGAAAATAATGCATAACTGATAACTGAAAAGGCGTACTTCCCACGGTCACACTCGCTTGGACAAACTCTTTCTGCGATACCTCATAAATTTCATGGGCTAGAATATAACTAACCCTCCCCACTTCAATAAGTGCGATAATCATGACTTTCCAATAAACAGCGTTTTCCAGGCCTTCAACTGGGACAATTTCAAGTAGCAAAATCGCGGCAATAATGGTAGGGATACTCCCAAATAAGGAATACCAACCATTTGACACCATGTAGGCAATTCCTTTTTTCGAGGAAGCCAGAAACGCCATCGGGATCGCAATGATGTACCGAATTAATGTGATGAGCACAATAATTTTCAGGGTATCCTTTGCTCCTATAACAATCATACTTAAAATATCGCGAGCTTCGCGGTCAGTCCCTAACGGATCTTCTTTAGAAGGTGGGAAAGGCGCTCTTCCAATTTCACCCCCATCATAAAACCTCATTCGGTGTTCGGGAGCAGTATCATCAATAAATGGCAAATGTGGACCAACAAAACTTATAAATAACATAAATCCGAGTAGAACTAACCCTGTCCAAAGCGACCAATTTTTCATGAACACCCTCCTCCCTAATGACCAGGTTTTACGTACGAGATTATATAAAACACAAAAAGCCAAACAAATACATATTGAAAAATAACCCTTGTGATTTGAGTCCACAGATTCCTTTTTTCAATCTCATATTTGTATTGCCAAATTACAGACACGAGTTGTGTGATGAATAAAAGCAGTACGAAACAGAATGAAATTTCTGCTATTAACCCTATTTCCGGGAATTGTGCAAATGGCTGATTCTCCGGTTTCTTTAAATCTAACCGTCTGATTGACACCATCATGCGCCATGCTGCTCCCTTATACTCCATTAACCACTCAACAATGAATAAATTCGAAACCACATAGGTCATGACAACACCAACATGTTGTAAGATCGAACGAAAGCATTTTTTCAAGATATGCTTATGTATAACAAATCGTTGAGTCAGTCCCTTTGCACGAGCATATTGAATATACATCTCGCCATCCTCAGCCGCTAGAGCAGTAAAGGTTATTCTCGCAAAATACATCATTGGATAAAGAGACACTAAAATTCCTGGTAATATAAAGTTAAACCACTGATCATGTCCAAAAAAATCAATAAATCGAAAGTGAATTAAAATAATCCACTGCAGCACTATAATCATAAAAAAGTCAGGTAGCGAATTGAGGAGAGAGGTTACCCCTGTTCCTAGAAAGTTTAGGGAAGTGTAACGATTACGATAATCAAAAATTCCCTTTCCGATTCCTAAAGCAATCGCTAGCAAAAAGGCCGTCACAATCACCGATAAACTTCTCGGAAAATATTCAAGGACGATTTCTTCATACAGTTCCCCATTTTTTGTTGTTCCTAGACTTCCTTCGGCTTGTGCATTGCTAATGAGTTGCCTGATTGTATCCCAACTATCGGAAACATTAAACATCATTTTTAATGTTGAAAAAAACGTTGATACATTCCCATTCCCTAGAAAAAAGGCGATCCCCAGTATAACAAGTACAAAATAAAGAATTGTAACCAAGTCTCGTCCACTTAACACCCTTAATCTCTTAAGCATCCAAAAACCCCCCCTTACCGATAATTGTAAAAAATAGGAACTACCACAAAATCATACCATATATGTAATTTTCAGAAAACACCCACATTTTTTGACGTATAAAGACATAAAAAGGTTGCACAAAAAAATAAAAAAACCAGAGGAATATCCTCTGGTCGCAAATTACTCTCTATTATTTTTGAAACAATTCAATCCATTCCCCGTCAGGGCCGGTGAAGAAAACGTATTTAGCCCCGCTTGGAAGCGTCGTAATGTTTTCATCAATAAACGTAACACCGTGCGCTTTGACTCTCGCAATTTCTTCTTCAATATTCTCAACGGTAAATGCGATGTGGTGAACCTTTCCTTCTGTTGGAAGGTTTGGATTATAACCAGAGATTAGCTCAATAACCGTTTCGTCTGAATCACTAAAGCCAAGGAATGCTAGCTTCAAGTTTGGGTCAATATGGTCCTGTTTTTCTAGCAACTTCAACCCTAACACTCCTGTATAAAACTCAATGGTTGTGTCTAAATCCTTTACTTGAATTCCAACATGTTCTAATTTTTTAAGCGGCATGTTTTTGCTCTCTCCTTTTTCGAATGACTTTTGGTCGGTATTTTACGCCGATGTAGGTAACAGCAAGTGCCAAGACCAGCACTCCGCCTTTTACAATTTCAAATGCATAGTATGGTAGATTTAGCATGGTTAGTCCATTTAAAAGAACTCCAATAAGTGCTGCTCCAAAAAAGGTTCCAAGTGCATTGGGTTTTCCAGCACCAAGCACTGAAAACCCAACAAACACCGCTGCAACAGATTCCATTAACAACGAAGCGCCTGCATCAATTTGTCCCGAACCGACACGTGCTGTAAACAAAATTCCCGCCATTGATGCAAACACACCAGAAACGGTATAAGCAATCAACTTCACCTTGTTTGTGTTGATACCTGACAATCTTGCAGCCTCTGCATTTCCACCTGTCATATATAAGATTCGGCCCCACCGCGTATGGTTAAGAATCACATACGCAAGAAGCACGAAAACGAGCATAATCCAGACCGGAACCGGTAATCCAAGCATCTTCCCTTGCCCAATCCATAAAAATGCTTGGCTGAACTCACCAGGGGCAGTCCCGCCACTAGTCAATGGCATTTGGTTGTAGATGGAATACCCTTCCGTATAGGTCCTGTGCAGGCCAGATACGATATACATCATTCCGAGTGTCGCGAGTAGATCCGGTATCCCTATTTTTACAATTAAAAACGTGTTTACAAGTCCAACCGCAACCCCAATTAGTAGCGGTAAAAGCAGTACCACCCAAAGCGGTAACTCATACCAAACCATCAAGGACGCCGTAATTACGACCGACAATGACATCGTTGATCCTACTGATAAGTCAAATCCGTCAACAACAAGTGTAAACGTTACCCCTAATGCAAGAAGTGTTACAATTGAGATGGATCGTAAGATATCTGATAGATTTCCATATGAAAAAAATGCACTGTTCACAGTACTAAAATAGATTAAGATAAAGCCCATTAATAAAATGGCCCCGTATTTAAACAGGAAGCTAATGATATTTCCTTTCATGTACGTCATCCTTTCCACCACTAGCATACAAAAGGATTTGATCCTGTGTTGCCTCTTCTCCTGAAAGTTCCTTTACGATTTCTCCGTCATACATGACAAGAATCCGGTCTGAAATTCTTATAATCTCATCCATTTCAGAAGAAAAATAAAGAATCCCTTTCCCTTCATCGGCGAGGGAATAAATAAGCTTGAAAATATCCTGCTTCGCACCGACATCAACCCCTTTTGTCGGCTCATCAAACAAATAGAGGCCTGCATTCCGAGAAACCCATTTTCCTATCGCAACCTTTTGTTGGTTTCCTCCACTTAAATGCTCAGCTAGGGTTTCAGTATCGTTTGTTTTAATTCCAAGCAATTCGATGATGGAGCTTGCATAGCTTTTTTCAGCCTTCCGATTCATAACCAAAAACGGTGAGAATTTTTTCAAATTGGCAAAGGATAGATTCGTAGATATGGATTCATGAATAAACAATCCTTCCTTACGGCGCTCCTCTGAAATAAGCGCAAAACCCGCCTCAATTGCTTGTTGTGAATGGGTAAAATGATGAGATTTCCCCTTCACGATCACATCACCCTGTTCGTATGGACGAAGGCCAAACAATGTTTTCGCAAGCTCTGTTTTTCCGGCGCCAACTAACCCAACAACGCCAACGATTTCCCCTTCAGAAACCGTAAACGAAACATCGGTTAGCTTTTCTCCATCATCAAGCCCGTTTACCTCTAATAGAAGATCTCCCTTCACGGCTTTTCGTTTCGAAGATTGTTCTGTAAAGGTACTTCCCAGCATCGTTTCAACAACCGTTTTTGGAGTCACCTCTTTTGTTGAAAAAGTGGTAATCGTCCTGCCATCACGCATAATCGTTAACCTCTCGCAGATTTCAAACACCTCTGGTAATCGGTGCGAGATAAAAACGCAACCGACTCCTTTTTCCTTCAGTGTTTCTACAATATCAAAAAGGTACTTTGTTTCCTCAATCGATAATGGTGCTGTTGGTTCGTCAAAAATGATAACCTTCGCTTCATGTGCGAGGGCTCTTGCAATCAACACCAACTGCTTTTCAGCAAGCGATAACTCTAATGCCTGTTTTGTCATGGGTATATCCGTGACATTCAAGAGCTTTAGAATCGAGGCTGCTTGTTCACGAAGCTTTCTTTTATTGATGAACAAGCTTTTTTCAGTTGAAAAGGTATCGAGTAAAATATTTTCAGCAACCGTTAGCTGAGGTACAATCGCCGTGTCGACCTCTTGATAGACAATGTGAATGCCTGATGCTTTTGCATCCTTCGGAGAACGAATCTCAATTGTTTTGTCTTCAAGGGTAATCACCCCTGTATCTAGCTCATACGCTCCTGATAGAATTTTCATCAGCGTGCTTTTTCCAGCGCCATTTGCCCCTAGCAACGCGTGAACCTCGCCCCTTTGTAACTCAAAAGAAGCATTCTCAAGTGCAATCACATTACCAAAACTTTTTGTAATTTCCTTCATTTCGAGTAAAGGCATCTACATATCCTCCTTTACAGAGGACCTCCGGAGGCCCTCTTTTTTACTCTCCAGCTTCAAGCTTTTTCAACTCATCTGTGTAACCTTGTTCGCTTTTTCCCCAACCTTCAATATATTGGTCAAGCTCTGCAGTTGTAATTTTTTCTTCAGGAAGAGCATCCTTTGTTACGAAAACTGGCTCTAGTTTTACTCGTTCTGGTGTTTCATCACCATTTAGTTTTTGGTAGGCAAAACGAACTTGAATACGTCCGATATCTTTTGGATCAACCGCTGCAGATGCAACCCATGGGCTGTTTTCTGCCTGAATCATTTGTAAATCTTCATCACTCATGTCAATTCCATACACTTTAATATCTGTACGGCCTGCTTGTTCAATTGCACGAACAGCACCTTTTGCAAATTCATCCCACGCTGCCCACACTGCTGTAATTTGGCCTTCTTCAGGATATTGCTTTAATAGAGCTTCCATCTGTGCTTGTGTATCAAGTGCAGTGTTAGCAGTTGCTGCACCAAATGTTGCGATTTCCTTTATACCAGTATTGTTATCAAGAAACTCTTGATAGGCGATTTGGCGTCTTTCCATTGGAGCAAAGCCCGCCACCCAAATTTTTACGATATTTGCTTCACCGCCAGCATCTTCCGCTAATTTCTCTAGTGTCATTTGTGCCATTTGCTGGTCGCCTTGTTCAAGTACTGTAACTCCATCCACTTCTACTTCCGCATCAAACACTACAACTGGAATCCCTTTTTCAACTGCTTTTTGTATAGAGCTTTGTAGGGCTTCCTTTGTTCCATGGTCCACTAAAATCGCATCAAAGCCTTGATTTACCGCTGCATCAACGTTTGACGCCATTTTTGCTAGGTCTCCCTCAGATGTAAAAACAGTTGTTTCACCCGCGAATTTTTTCACTTGCTCTTCAACGCCTTCAATATATTGAGCTGAGAAAGTCCCTAAGTTTTGTTGCATAATTAAGGCAATTTTTTTGTTTGCTAATGGATGGTCAGAATTTTTTACTTCTGTGCTATCTGTTTTCGTTGTTTCCTCTGCTACTTTTGGCTGACAACCAACCAATACTGCAATAATTAGTAACGCTGTGAATAATAATTTTTTTAATTTCATTGTTTATCTCCCCTTTTTTTGTATGTAATTCTATTTTTTAAATCTCTTTTACCGTTTAAAAGCCATCACTCTCCTGTTTTTATGAGGCTTTTTTAAACAAAAATAAAAGCCTCTTTCTCATCAGAAAGAGGCTTGAAGCATACAAAAGTCTTCGCACCTCTTATCTACCAGAAAGAAAAATCCTTCTGTTGGAATTAGCACCGTGCCTTACGGGTTATACCCGGCGATAAAAAACTCGCCCCATCTCACAATGGTATTACGGTCGGTTGCTGGGCGTCATAGGGCCAAATCCCTCCGCCTACTCTTGATAAGAGAAAATACAGCAATAATATTCGATTAACTTACTTGACGAGAATCATATCACGCCCAAAAACAAAATTCAATATTTTTATTATAAAAAATATTTTAATAGTGAAAATATTTCTTGGCGAAAAAATTACGGTAAAACGCAATTGAACGCGCACAACCTTACTTTTCGACAAAAAAGGACCAGGAGAACCGTCCCCCTGGTCCTATAATGCTTTTTCATTTCGATCAAGCACACGCACATAATTTTGCTCAAATAACGGCATTTCTTCCCCCGTTAGTTGCGAAGCGAAAATGTGCTCACTTTCTTTTTTTAGTGTTTGAAGCAGCAACAGCATGACAGTTTGGACAGTAAGGTTTGGGTCAACTAATTCCGCCAAAGAAGCCATTGTTTCTGGCTTTACATCTGGGTAAACAAATTTTGACTCCGCACCTTGCAGGCCAATATCATAAAATCGACGAATGATGTCTGCCCGTTCTGATCCACTTCCAGTCACACCAAGATAAATTTGTACTGCTACTCCATTACGTAAGCGGCGCTGAGAAATCCCCGCAAATTTTTTCCCATCTATACTTAAATCATAGCTTCCAGGGCAATATGATCCAACAATTTCTCGTGCAACGATATCGACTTCATAGCCCTCAAACATTTTTCGAATGAGTTCAAGCATTGTATCATAGCCGCGGTTGATATCAATCCCTTTTTCAGTCTCAGGAAAAATGAGTGAAATGTTCAACACTCCCTCATCCAATACCACTGCTAATCCACCTGAATTCCTGACAATCGCGCGGTAGCCCAATGATTCAAGGAACTTAACCCCTTCATCCAAAAAAGGCAATTTAGTATCCTGTATACCAAGAACGATGGTTTGATGATGAACCCAAGTCCGTGCTGTAGCTGGTGATTCCCCTTTACCCACAAACGCACAAAGAGTGTCATCTATCGCAAACGATTGTAGTGCATCAAATTGATAGCCTAGACTAGATTGATCAATAATCCGCCAACTTGGCTGATATAAAAGACTTTCGGTCATATGGCATACTCCTAAAAAATACTAGATTAAAAATGAGGTCGATTAAAGAAATAAACCCCAAAAAACCAGGCTATGCCTGGTTCCTATACCGTCCTATTTTACCCTTAATTTACGTATTTAGCTACCTCATGTCGTGAGGATTTGTTCATTTTAAAGGCAATCATTTGATTGATTTTTTTGGCTACGGCCTCAACTGTTGTATCTAACGTAATGGCGAATTCTTTAAATAATATTTTTTGAATATAAAGAAGGAGTCGGCGGTCATGTTCCGACAATTTTTTATCGTTCATTTCGAGTTCATGCTTTTTACATAGCAATGTATTAAGTACTCTTGAAATTTCTTGTCTGTCTCCAGACGAAGCGATCCCAGAATAAGCTTTTTGACGTTCCGAACTATTATCAATCCACTGAATTCCTGGTAGCTTAAAGGATTCTAAGAGTTCCTCTGATTCACTTTTTTCAATGATTCCTTGCATTAAAATCCGGTCATTATCCACTGGGTTTTGGATTATCAACGAGTTATCTTCAATTGGGTGCATTATATAATAAGTCCGAGTCATACCACCATATGTTTTTTCACATATATCATCTATTTGGCAAATACCCACGTTCGAATAAATCACTAGATCACCTATGTTAAACATGTACCATGCTCCTATCCAATGGATTGTCAACTTAGTTGACTTTATTTAATCATACACCATAATCCAAAAAATATCAACTTGGTTGACAAAATAAACCCTCAGTCTAATTTCGTCAACTTAGTTGACAGTACCTATTAATTTTTGTATAGTAATGGCGATTATAAAATCGGGAGTGGAATTTATGGACCCTGTACTTCAACATTTAGATTTAATCGACCTCTTAAGTGAGAGACATGGTCAACTTCGAGGGATTGCAGAAAAATTATGGAACGAGACTAGCGACATCGCGATTTCAAATTCAGAATGGTATATCATGTCACGTATCTATAAAAGACAAACAACGATTGCGAATGTTTCTAAAAATGTCGATATAACGAGGCAAGCTACTCATAAATTTATTAAAAACTTAAAGGCAAAAGGGCTCGTCAACGTAATGGATGACGAAAACAATAAAAAGGAAAAACGAATCGAATTAACACCCCTTGGCGAAGAATCCTATGAGAAAAATGAGGAGCTAAAAGCAACGATTGAAAAGCAAATCATAGAAAAAATTGGGGACGAACAAGTAGAGCTACTAAAAAGAGTGCTAAAAATGGATTGGGAAATGAACATTAGGGTGCGTGCCTGACGATTTACTGCCACTGTTTCAAAAATACTGCACTTATTCTTAATTTACTGCCACTATTTTGAAATTACTGCCACTAATCGTAATTTACTGCCACTAGCAAAAAGACACCCACCCATAAAAAAATGGCCATGTCCTAAAGACATGGCCATTCTCATTCTTACAATGCTTGAGCTGCTGTGATTAAAGCAAGTTTATAAACATCCTCTGAGTTACATCCGCGTGAAAGGTCGTTTACTGGCTGATTTAAGCCTTGTAAAATTGGACCAACCGCTTCAAAGTTTCCAAGACGCTGTGCAATTTTATATCCGATATTACCCGCTTCAAGGCTTGGGAACACAAATACATTTGCGTCACCCTTGATTATGGAATCTGGAGCTTTTTTCTTTGCAACAGATGGAACGAATGCCGCATCAAATTGGAATTCTCCGTCCAATACTAGGGCAGGATTCATTTCCTTCGCAATTTTGACAGCTTCTACTACCTTTTCTGTTTCAGGTGATTTTGCAGAACCTTTTGTTGAGAAACTTAACATTGCTACTCTTGGTTCAATATCAAACATATCAGCTGTATTGGCACTCTCAATTGCAATCTCCGCTAAATCCTGGCTATCTGGTGCAATATTAATCGCACAATCGGCGAAAACATACTTCTCATCGTCTCGAACCATGATAAACACACCAGAAGTCTTTTTCACACCTTGCTTGGTTTTAATGATTTGAAGGGCAGGGCGAACAGTGTCTGCAGTCGAATGTGCAGCACCACTTACAAGCCCATGTGCTTTACCAGTATACACGAGCATAGTTCCGAAGTAGTTTTCATCCTTAAGGATCTTACGTGCGTCCTCCTCAGTTGCTTTGCCCTTACGTCGTTCAACAAATGAAGCCACAAGCTGATCGAACTCTGGGTATGAATCAGCATCATAGATTTCCACTCCCTCAAGGGAAACACCAAGTTCCTTCGCTTTGCTTTCAACCGCTGCTTTTTCACCAACTACGATCGGTACAAGCACCTTTTCACTTGCCAAACGGCTTACTGCTGTTAAAATACGCTCATCTAATCCTTCTGGAAAAACAATCTTCATGTCCTTCCCAGATACCTTTTGTTGTAATTGAGTAAATAAATCGCTCACTCTTATTCCTCCTAGCACGTTATTAATGCGTTTTATGTAAGACGGGCTCGTCGGTCGCCCTGAAAAACTGCCAACCACTAGAATACGGCTTTTTTCACAAATTGAAAACCAAAAAGCCTTAAAAATCATGTGACAGTATTATGTCACTATCTTCAATTTTCCCAACAACCTGACAAATTACTCACTCTCACTTTTGTTCACAAAATCTCCTAAGGTTTAATCACTTTGCTATAGGGAAAACTGTGATATAGTAGTGTTGAATACATAACCATGTGAAAAATAAGGAGTGATTGTAATGGCTGAAGCAGCACAAACGCTTGATGGCTGGTATTGCCTTCATGATTTTCGTTCAATCGACTGGACGTCTTGGAAAACCCTTTCTAGTGACGAGCGACAAGCAGCAATTCATGAATTTCTTGGTTTAGTAGAAAAGTGGAATAAAACTCAAGCAGAGAACCAAGGAAGCCATGCATTATATACAATTGTTGGCCAAAAAGCTGATTTCATGATGATGATTCTTCGCCCAACAATGGAAGAATTAAATGAAATCGAAAATGAATTCAATAAAACAAAGCTTGCTGAATACACAATTCCTACATATTCTTATGTTTCTGTTGTTGAATTAAGTAACTATGTAGCAGGCGAAAGCAATGAGGATCCATATGAAAATCCTTATGTGCGCGGACGTTTATACCCAACCTTACCGAAGAACAAATATGTTTGCTTCTATCCAATGGATAAGCGCCGTGATGGCAATGACAACTGGTACATGCTATCAATGGAAGAACGCAAAGAGCTTATGCGCAGCCACGGTATGATTGGCCGTCAATATGCAGGAATCGTAAAACAAATCATCACAGGCTCTGTTGGCTTTGATGATTACGAATGGGGCGTAACCCTATTCTCAGACGATGTGCTTCAATTCAAGAAGCTTGTCTATGAAATGCGCTTTGACGAAGTAAGTGCTCGATACGGCGAATTCGGAGCATTCTTCGTTGGAAACATTTTAACTGAAGAAAAAGTACCACAATTCCTACACATTAACTAAAAAAAGAGAGGGGCTTCCTCTCTTTTTTTTATCCATATTCATAATCCTTTTTCCTCGCTCATACAATGCAATGATGAATCCACTAAACATACCCACCAAAAAGTTCTAGTCAACATCCCAAAAAATAATCAAAAAGTAGGAACCCATCTTTCACCGAGACAATAAGTTAGTAAAGAGGTTTTTTCATTATCCTTGTCTTCTTTTGTTAGTGAGGTGAAAAGATGGCAGTAGTTGCGCACACGGAGGCAGATGTAAAGCTGTTAGCAAGGCTGTTACGCGCTGAGGCTGAAGGCGAAGGCAAACAAGGCATGCTATTAGTAGGTAATGTTGGGGTAAATCGCGCAAGATCACGTTGTCTGGATTTTAAAGATATTAACACCATTCGAAAAATGGTCTTTCAAAGTCCTGGTGGCTTTGAAGCAACCCAAAAGGGCTATTTCTACCAGGCAGCTCGACCGTCTGAAATTACACTTGCACGAAGGGTATTAAAGGGGGAAAGATTTCACCCTGCCAGGTTTTCTTTGTGGTTTTTTGAACCATCAGGAAACTGTCCGGCACAATGGTTTAACCAGTGGAACGTAGGAAGGTTTAAAGCACACTGCTTCTACCAACCAACACAGGAGGATTGTCCAGACGTTTTCTAAGGCATTTGCCTTTATTAAAAAGAGAAAAACATAACAATCTGAGGAGGGCTAACATTGAGTAAAGATAATCAATCAATGCAAAATCCGTATGCTGCTTACGGGTATAACCCACAAAGCATGGGCCAGTATGGAGGCTACATGGATCCAAACCAATTCGCATATGGCGGATATCCATACCAACAGCAACAACAAGGAGGCTTTCAAGCACCACAGACGCCAACTTTCGCTCCAACGGGTGGGGTTGCGCAAAATGTACCGGGTATGCTTCCGCTTGAAGAATCTTATATTGAAAACATTCTTCGCTTGAACAAAGGAAAGCTTGCGACAGTCTACATGGGCTTTGATAACACCAACCAACAAAAGGTTTTCAAAGGTGTTATTGAAGCAGCAGGCCGTGATCACATCATTTTAAGTGACCCACAAACAGGCATGCGCTACTTACTATTGATGGTCTACTTACAATACATTACTTTCGACGAAGAAATTGAGTACGAATATCCATTCGGAGCTAATGCTGGCCTAGTCAATTATCCACCACGCTAAAAATGCAAGGAGTGTCCACGGACACTCCTTTTACATTTGTGGCTCATTAAGCTCATCTTTTTACATATGTTTTACAGCAGCCACCATCAATAATACCCAGCCTAGTAAAAAGGCAACGCCACCAAGCGGAGTGATGGCACCAAGGATTTTAATTCCAGTCACACTTAAAACGTACAAGCTTCCAGAAAATAAAATGATCCCCACAAGCAAGCTCCAACCGGCCGTTGTAATTAAACTAACTTGTGAAAACTTGTCCGCTAGAAATGCAACAATAAACAATCCGATCGCGTGAAACATCTGATATTGAACGGCTGTATTCCATGTTTTTAAGTATTTTTCGGTGATTTTTCCTTCTAAACCATGGGCACCAAATGCACCAAGCGCAACTGCTAAAAATGCATTAATCGCTCCCAATATTAAGAACAATTTCATTTTCGTTCTCCATCCTTTTTTTGAAATTCGTATTTTTATTCTATCATATTCATTATAAGATAGGAGTAGGACTCAAGACCACAAAGGAGTTTTAACATGAACTACGAGATTATTCCTGTTGGAGACATGGCATTAAAGATTCTATACAAGAAGCCGGCTTCAGACAGTTTGCAGCGTCAAATCCAGCAAACTACGAAACAAATTGAAAAAATGAATATATCAGGGGTTGTTGAACTCGTTCCAGCCTTTCAATCGATTACAGTTTACTATAATCCGATTCTCACTACCTATAAAAGTCTTTTTGCGCAAGTTTCTAAGATTAGCGAAGCGCACTCGACAGAACAAAGCACCTCTTTAAAAGAGATTATTGTGATTCCAACCTGTTACGATGGCGAGGACATCGAGATTGTTGCTCGCAGGCACGGGCTCTCAACCAAGGATGTGACTTCCATCCATAGCAGCGTCGATTATCTTGTCTATATGATTGGCTTTCTACCGGGCTTCCCGTATTTAAAAGGGCTTCCTGCTACACTTAGCACACCACGCCTTGCAAACCCCCGGTTAAAGGTTCCAAAAGGGGCAGTCGGCATTGGCGGTGACCAAACAGGGGTGTATCCACTCGAGTCACCGGGAGGGTGGAATCTCATCGGACGAACACCGGTACCTTTATTTGACCCGGAAAGGCAGAATCCGTTTTTACTAAAAGCAGGGGACTATCTCCGCTTCACTCCGATCTCAGCCGAGGAATTTAGGGAAATTGAAAATCTAGTAAAAGAAAACCAATACAAGGTAGAGGTGAAAAAAATTGAAAATAATTGATCTAAATTGTGACTTAGGCGAGAGCTTTGGTGCCTATAAAATCGGGAAAGACGAGGAGGTCCTTTCCTTTATTTCCAGCGCAAACGTCGCTTGTGGGTTTCACGCAGGCGACCCACATGTAATCAACCAAACTGTACTACTTGCGAAGAAATATGGCGTGGCAATCGGTGCCCATCCAGGCTTTCAGGACCTTGTAGGATTCGGCAGGAGAACCATGGCCGTTTCACCAAAAGACGTCTATGATCTCGTGCTCTATCAAATCGGTGCTCTCGCTGCATTTTGTAAGGCTCATGAAGTGAAACTCTCTCACGTAAAACCACATGGTGCTCTTTATAATATGGCAGCAGTCGACGCTAACCTTGCCGAGGCAATTGCTAAAGCTGTCCGCATATTTGATCCGACTCTTTCACTCTATGGACTTGCAGGTAGTAAGTTAATTGAAGCTGGGGAAAAATACGGCTTACATACGGTTTCTGAAGTGTTCGCTGACCGAACCTATCAACCTAACGGAACCTTAACACCAAGGACGCAAGAGGGCGCAGTCATTCATGATAGCAACATTGCAATCAAACAAGTCCTGCAAATGGTGAAAGAACAAACCGTTCAGACGACAACTGGCGAAATCATCCCAATTAAAGCCGACTCCATCTGCGTTCATGGCGACAATGACCACGCCCTTCAATTTGTAAAAGAATTACGACAGGCACTAACCAACGAAAGCATTACAATTAAGGCAATTAGGTGATCATATGGGACAACCACTATTAACCGTCCTTAAAAAAGGACTCTTAACCACATTTCAGGACCAAGGCCGCTATGGCTACCAACAATTTGGAGTCGTCACAAGTGGAGCTATGGATACTTATTCAAGCCAGCTTGCCAATATTCTTGTCGGTAATTCTAGAGGAGAGGCCGTACTTGAAATCACCATGCTTGGCCCGACATTACGGGTAGAAGCAGATTCAATTACACTTGCTGTTTGCGGGGCCGACTTAAGCATGACCGTAAACGGAAACAATGCCTCATTGTGGAGGTCTTTTGTCGTGACAAAAGGGGATATTATTAAGTTTGGCAAACCCGTATCGGGAACTCGCGCATACGTAGCAGTGGCGGGCGGATTCGAAGCTCAAGAAGTCCTCGGAAGTAAATCCTATTACGCAAAGGCAAAGCTTGGAACAGAGATCAATGATGGCGATATTATATACGGTTCTGTTCGTACCCTTCGAAAAAATACAGGGCTCTCGCACCACCTTATACCAACGTTTGATAAAGAGGTAACCGTTCGCGCAATTCTAGGGCCACATCAGGATTATTTTACAGAGAGTGCCATCGAACAATTTTTTAGCGACACTTTTCAGGCGCTTCAAGGGGACCGGATGGGGGTTAGATTAAAGGGAACAAAACCTTTGCAGCACAAAGATAGAGCCGAAATTGCATCTGACGCGATCCCGCTGGGTGGTATTCAAGTTCCAAGTAGCGGTGAGCCAATCATCCTTTTAGCAGATAGGCAAACGACAGGTGGCTATCCTCGAATCGCAACAATTATAGCCGTCGATATTTATAAAATCGCCCAGCTACCGCTTGGTGGAACAATCCGATTTGAGCGCTGCAGCATTGAAACTGCCCATAAACACTATAAAAAAAGAGAGAACTTTCTCAAGAACCTCCAAAGGTGACGCACCTTTGGGGGTTTTTTTGGCTCGTTAGTTAGATATCGGACACAATTGTACCTCTGTCAAGAAAACGGACAA
>NZ_NSEA01000017.1:1741-4686 GCF_002734285.1 Fredinandcohnia onubensis
CGAAGCCGAATAGGTTAAGTTATGAAGGGCGCACGGTGGATGCCTTGGCACTAGGAGCCGATGAAGGACGGTACTAACACCGATATGCTTCGGGGAGCTGTAAGTAAGCATTGATCCGAAGATTTCCGAATGGGGAAACCCACTGCCCGTAATGGGGTAGTATCCTTACCTGAATACATAGGGTAAGAGAAGGTAGACCCGGGGAACTGAAACATCTTAGTACCCGGAGGAAGAGAAAGCAAACGCGATTTCCTGAGTAGCGGCGAGCGAAACGGAAGATAGCCCAAACCAAGAGGCTTGCCTCTTGGGGTTGTAGGACACTCTATACGGAGTTACAAAAGAGCGAAGTAGACGAAGCGACCTGGAAAGGTCCGTCAGAGAAGGTAACAACCCTGTAGTCGAAACTTCGTTCTCTCTTGAGTGGATCCTGAGTACGGCGGGACACGAGAAATCCCGTCGGAAGCTGGGAGGACCATCTCCCAAGGCTAAATACTCCCTAGTGACCGATAGTGAACCAGTACCGTGAGGGAAAGGTGAAAAGCACCCCGGAAGGGGAGTGAAATAGAACCTGAAACCGTGTGCCTACAAGTAGTCAAAGCACATTTATGTGTGATGGCGTGCCTTTTGTAGAATGAACCGGCGAGTTACGATCCCGTGCAAGGTTAAGTTGAAGAGACGGAGCCGCAGCGAAAGCGAGTCTGAATAGGGCGAAATAGTACGTGGTCGTAGACCCGAAACCAGGTGATCTACCCATGTCCAGGGTGAAGTTCAGGTAACACTGAATGGAGGCCCGAACCCACGCACGTTGAAAAGTGCGGGGATGAGGTGTGGGTAGCGGAGAAATTCCAATCGAACTTGGAGATAGCTGGTTCTCTCCGAAATAGCTTTAGGGCTAGCCTCGAGTATAGAGTCTTGGAGGTAGAGCACTGATTGGACTAGGGGCCCTCATCGGGTTACCGAATTCAGTCAAACTCCGAATGCCAAAGACTTGATTCTCGGGAGTCAGACTGCGAGTGATAAGATCCGTAGTCAAGAGGGAAACAGCCCAGACCACCAGCTAAGGTCCCAAAGTATACGTTAAGTGGAAAAGGATGTGGAGTTGCTTAGACAACCAGGATGTTGGCTTAGAAGCAGCCACCATTTAAAGAGTGCGTAATAGCTCACTGGTCGAGTGACTCTGCGCCGAAAATGTACCGGGGCTAAACGTATCACCGAAGCTGTGGATTGTTCTTACGAACAATGGTAGGAGAGCGTTCTAAGTGCTGTGAAGTCAGACCGTGAGGACTGGTGGAGCGCTTAGAAGTGAGAATGCCGGTATGAGTAGCGAAAGATGGGTGAGAATCCCATCCACCGAATGCCTAAGGTTTCCTGAGGAAGGCTCGTCCGCTCAGGGTTAGTCGGGACCTAAGCCGAGGCTGAAAAGCGTAGGCGATGGACAACAGGTTGATATTCCTGTACCACCTCTTTACCGTTTGAGCGATGGAGGGACGCAGGAGGATAGGGTAAGCGCACTGTTGGATATGTGCGTCCAAGCAGTTAGACTGGTAAGTAGGCAAATCCGCTTACCGTAAGGTTGAGCTGTGATGGCGAGGGAAATATAGTACCGAAGTTCCTGATTCCACACTGCCAAGAAAAGCTTCTAGCGAGGTAAATGGTGCCCGTACCGCAAACCGACACAGGTAGGCGAGGAGAGAATCCTAAGGTGATCGAGAGAACTCTCGTTAAGGAACTCGGCAAAATGACCCCGTAACTTCGGGAGAAGGGGTGCTTTTTAGGGTGAATAGCCCTGAAGAGCCGCAGTGAATAGGCCCAGGCGACTGTTTAGCAAAAACACAGGTCTCTGCGAAGCCGCAAGGCGAAGTATAGGGGCTGACACCTGCCCGGTGCTGGAAGGTTAAGAGGAGGGGTTAGCGCAAGCGAAGCTCTGAATCGAAGCCCCAGTAAACGGCGGCCGTAACTATAACGGTCCTAAGGTAGCGAAATTCCTTGTCAGGTAAGTTCTGACCCGCACGAAAGGTGTAACGATCTGGGCACTGTCTCAACGAGAGACTCGGTGAAATTATAGTACCTGTGAAGATGCAGGTTACCCGCGACAGGACGGAAAGACCCCGTGGAGCTTTACTGCAGCCTGATATTGAATTTTGGTACAGCTTGTACAGGATAGGTAGGAGCCTTGGAAGCCGGAGCGCCAGCTTCGGTGGAGGCATCGGTGGGATACTACCCTGGCTGTATTGAAATTCTAACCCGAAGGCCTTATCGGCCTTGGAGACAGTGTCAGGTGGGCAGTTTGACTGGGGCGGTCGCCTCCTAAAAAGTAACGGAGGCGCCCAAAGGTTCCCTCAGAATGGTTGGAAATCATTCGTAGAGTGTAAAGGCACAAGGGAGCTTGACTGCGAGACCTACAAGTCGAGCAGGGACGAAAGTCGGGCTTAGTGATCCGGTGGTTCCGCATGGAAGGGCCATCGCTCAACGGATAAAAGCTACCCCGGGGATAACAGGCTTATCTCCCCCAAGAGTCCACATCGACGGGGAGGTTTGGCACCTCGATGTCGGCTCATCGCATCCTGGGGCTGTAGTCGGTCCCAAGGGTTGGGCTGTTCGCCCATTAAAGCGGTACGCGAGCTGGGTTCAGAACGTCGTGAGACAGTTCGGTCCCTATCCGTCGTGGGCGTAGGAAATTTGAGAGGAGCTGTCCTTAGTACGAGAGGACCGGGATGGACACACCGCTGGTGTACCAGTTGTTCTGCCAAGGGCATAGCTGGGTAGCTATGTGTGGAAGGGATAAGTGCTGAAAGCATCTAAGCATGAAGCCCCCCTCAAGATGAGATTTCCCATAGTGTTAAACTAGTAAGATCCCTCGAAGATGACGAGGTTGATAGGTCAGAGGTGGAAGCATGGTGACATGTGCAGCTGACTGATACTAATCGATCGAGGACTTAACCAAA
>NZ_NSEA01000018.1:0-51178 GCF_002734285.1 Fredinandcohnia onubensis
CCTGTGAGAGTAGGACGTCGCTAGGCCTTTATTCCGCAGTAGCTCAGTGGTAGAGCTATCGGCTGTTAACCGATCGGTCGTAGGTTCGAATCCTACCTGCGGAGCCATTGCTTCCATAGCTCAGCTGGTAGAGCACTTCCATGGTAAGGAAGAGGTCAGCGGTTCGAGCCCGCTTGGAAGCTTAAAAAAGAGAATTTGCAAATTGGCCCGTTGGTCAAGCGGTTAAGACACCGCCCTTTCACGGCGGTAACACGGGTTCGAATCCCGTACGGGTCACCATTTTCGGAGGATTAGCTCAGCTGGGAGAGCACCTGCCTTACAAGCAGGGGGTCGGCGGTTCGATCCCGTCATCCTCCACCATTTTAAAATATATATTTGCCGGTGTAGCTCAGTTGGTAGAGCAACTGACTTGTAATCAGTAGGTCGTGGGTTCGACTCCTATCGCCGGCACCATCTTCATTTAATGATGGAGGGGTAGCGAAGTGGCTAAACGCGGCGGACTGTAAATCCGCTCCCTCCGGGTTCGGCGGTTCGAATCCGTCCCCCTCCACCATTTACATATGCTCATAAGCCTTTATTCTTTCTTTGGACAAGTTCAAAAGGATGAAGTGGGCTATTTTTATGAAATTATATAATTATTTCCTTAGATTACACATAATTTGTATGTTATCTGAGCAAGATACTAGGGTAATAAAAAAATATAATTCCGTGTTATGATAACACTTGAAGATGAATAAGACATACATTGTTAAGGAATACATTAATACTTAGTAGTGTCGACGATATTTCGTAATATTTCCTACTGAAATATCCCAAAATATCCTCTTGCGGTGATTTTTCTTGATGTTTATTCAAGGAAGACTAATCACGTAGTAAAATCAATGGGCTATAGCCAAGCGGTAAGGCAACGGACTTTGACTCCGTCATTCGTAGGTTCGAATCCTGCTAGCCCAGCCATTTTAGAGCCATTAGCTCAGTTGGTAGAGCATCTGACTTTTAATCAGAGGGTCGAAGGTTCGAGTCCTTCATGGCTCATCTCAAGCGGAAGTAGTTCAGTGGTAGAACACCACCTTGCCAAGGTGGGGGTCGCGGGTTCGAATCCCGTCTTCCGCTCCATGAACTACTTCTTTTTCATACGTGGGGCCTTAGCTCAGCTGGGAGAGCGCCTGCTTTGCACGCAGGAGGTCAGCGGTTCGATCCCGCTAGGCTCCACCAATTACATATAATAACTCACAATAAACCACTCTTGGTTTATTTTTTTTTGCATAAACCCCACATTTGGGTCCATTTTGTCCCCCTTATTCCTGCATATATATACATGATTTTGTTGAGTTGAGTCATTCTATTAAAAGTAGGTACAATAGTGTATGGGAGAAGGAGGTTCATATAAAATGAAGAAGGATATTTCCATTATTGGTGTACCCATGGACTTAGGCCAAATGCGTAGAGGAGTTGACATGGGGCCAAGTGCCATCCGTTATGCGGGTGTAGTTGAACGATTAGAGAGACTTGATTATGATATAGATGATTTAGGTGATATTGAAATTACACGTCCTACCCGTGAAGAAATTGCTAAAGATGAAAATTTAAAGAACCTTGAGAAAGTATCTGAGGCAAATGAAAAGCTCGCTACAACAGTAGATGAGGTCATTCAAGCTGGAAGGTTCCCGCTTGTCCTAGGTGGTGACCATAGTATTGCGATTGGCACACTCGCAGGTGTAGCGAAGCATTATAAAAACTTAGGGGTTATTTGGTACGATGCTCATGGAGATTTAAATACAGCAGATACTTCACCATCAGGTAATATACATGGAATGCCGCTCGCTGCTAGCCTTGGAATTGGTCATAAGAGATTGACAGAAATCGCTGGTTATGGTCCTAAAGTAAAGCCTGAAAACATTGTCATTATTGGTGCAAGATCACTTGATGATGGTGAGAAGGAGTTAATTAAAAAGTTAGGAATTAAAGTATATACCATGCATGAGATTGATCGTTTAGGTATGACGAAGGTTATGGAAGAAACGATTGCATATCTAAAAGAAAAAACAGATGGTGTTCACTTATCGTTGGATTTAGATGGTCTTGATCCCCATGACGCACCAGGTGTGGGAACTCCAGTTCTTGGGGGCATTAGTTATCGTGAGAGCCATCTAGCAATGGAAATGTTAGAGGAATCAAAATTGATTACTTCTGCTGAAGTTGTAGAAGTTAATCCAATTCTAGATGATAAAAATAAAACGGCCTCTGTAGCGGTTGCTTTAATGGGGTCTTTATTCGGAGAAAAACTCTTATAATACCGTACAGTATCTCAAAACAAGGGATACTGTTTTTTTATTTTAAAGATTTAATTTTCCTAGCACATAAACCACCCAAAATTTGTTAAAATGAAAATTATGGAGAAAATGAAACCTTTTAAGAGATGATTCGTAAATAATGATACCCGCGAGTAGAGCGGAGGTATACAAAATGGAGACAATTATTAAAAACAGAATAAGACAGCTAAAAAATGGAGATCAGAATGCATTTGCGGAGATAGTAGAATTTTACAAAGACAAGGTTTTTCAGATATGCTATCGTATGCTTGGGAATCGACATGAGGCAGAGGATATTGCACAGGAAGCCTTCATTCGGGCATATGTAAATATCCATAGCTATGATTTGAATAAAAAGTTTTCGACATGGCTATACCGTATTGCAACGAATCTGTCGATTGACCGCATTCGAAAGAAAAAACCTGATTATTACTTGGATGCCGAACTTGCAGGGTCAGATGGACTAACTATGTATTCGCAAGTTGCTGCAGATGTAACACTACCAGAGGACGAGCTTGAGACACTGGAGCTACAAGAATTAATCCAAGCGGAGATACTGAAGCTTCCAGATAAGTATCGTTCGGTCATTGTTTTAAAATACATCGAGGAGTTTTCACTAAAGGAAATTGGTGAAATTCTTGACCTGCCAGTGGGTACGGTAAAAACAAGAATTCATAGGGGCAGAGAAGCTCTACGAAACCAACTTCGACATGTATAGGGGTGAGAAAAAATGAACTGTTCAGAAAAACACATGGTTACGTTAATGCATAATTACCTAGATGAAGACATTTCTGAAGAGGAAGAGAAGCTACTACGTGAGCATTTGCATGCCTGCGAATCCTGTAATCAACATTTTCATGAGCTAAAGAAGACAATTGCGTTGGTACAAAGTACTTCTCATATTTCTGCACCTGATGATTTTACATTAAAGGTCATGCAAAATCTGCCGAAGGAAAAACGCACTGTTAGCTTTAAACGTTGGTTCAGGGAGCACCCGATGCTATCAGCTGCCGCTCTCTTTCTTGTATTAATGGCAGGGAGTCTCTTTTCCGTCTGGAATGAAAGTGAGCAATTCTCTGTATCAAAACAACCTAATTTAATTGTTGAAAACAATACCGTCATTGTTCCTGAAGGTGAAACAGTGAAGGGGGATGTCGTTGTCAAGAATGGTAAGCTTGTGATAGAGGGAGACGTAGACGGAAATGTCACTGTGATAAACGGTGAGAATTATATGGCTTCTGCTGGAAATGTTACAGGGGAGGTTAAAGTAGTCAATCAAATGTTTGAGTGGCTTTGGTACCATATAAAAAAGGTAGGTACAGATGTCATCCACATTTTTGATAATGAAGAATAGGCCATCGGACACGGTGGTCTTTTTTTTGAGGGTAAAATTAAGCTTATCCACCTACCAATTTGTAATCGGTTAAGGAAAGATATATGATATAATATTATAGCTAACTATGCATGTTTGGATTATTTCATAGAGGAAGTGTGAGAATGTCATTTAATGAACTCCCATTACTAGGTTACCTTGGCATTTTTCTAGATGTTCTCCTTGTCTGGTATGTGATATATAAAATCTTATCCCTTATCCGCGGAACAAAAGCTGTACAGCTTTTGCAGGGGATTATTGTTATCGTTTTTATCCGCTTATTAAGTAGCCTGTTAGAGTTACATACTTTGTTTTGGTTAGTAGACCAGGTGATGGATTGGGGATTCTTAGCGATTATCGTTATTTTCCAGCCTGAATTGAGAAGGGCACTGGAACAGCTTGGCCGTGGTAAAATATTTTCAAGAAGTGGTAATGATGAAGAAGATCATCAGGTAAAATTAATTGAGGCAATAACCAAAGCCACTGATTATATGGCCAAACGCCGCATTGGTGCACTCATCTCGATTGAACGACAAACGGGAATGGGGGACTATGTGGAAACAGGGATTCCATTAAATTCAGCCATATCATCTGAGTTACTAATCAATATTTTTATACCAAATACACCTTTACATGATGGAGCCGTGATTATACAAAGAAACCAAGTAGCGGCAGCTGCATGTTATCTGCCACTATCAGAGAGCCCATTTATATCAAAGGAATTAGGAACTCGACACCGAGCAGCACTTGGGATTAGTGAGGTAACAGACAGCATAACGATTGTTGTATCAGAAGAAACAGGAAGTGTGTCTTTAACAAAGAACGGCGAACTACACCGGGATTTGAAACCTGATGCATTTCGAGACTTACTAAAACAAGAACTAATAACAAATGAAAGCATTACCTCTCATTCACTATGGCAATGGAGGGGGAAAAAGAATGGATAGATTAATCGATAACCGTTGGGTTACACGGATTATTGCATTGTTCCTTGCGCTACTCTTATTTGCATCTGTCAGCTTTGAGAACCAACCTGCTACCAAGAGTCCTGCAGGGTTGCCATTATTTTCAAATTACACGGAAACACTAACGGAGATTCCGGTAAATACATACTATGACGATCAAAATCTAGTTGTATCTGGAGTTCCTCAATATGTAAACGTAACGATAGAAGGTCCATCCGGAGTGACCAAAAGAGAAGGCCTCCAAAAGGAAATCGAAGTATATGCAGACCTAACTCAGTTATCAGTTGGTACTCATAAGGTAAAACTACAATATCGAAATATCTCTGAAAAAATAAAAGTTAAAATTGATCCTGCCGAAATTACCGTTGTCATACAGGAAAAAGTAACAAAGGAATTCCCGGTTGAAGTCGACTTTGTCAACCGTGACCAAGTAGTTGAAGGGTATACTATTGGAGAGCCAGTCGTCTCACCTCGAGTAGTCAAAATAACTGGAGCTTTAGAGGAAATTGAGAGAGTAGCTATCGTAAAAGCAGTTGTCGACCTTAAGGGAGTAACTAAAGACTTTACACAAGAGTCAAGGGTAGCTGTTTATGATAAAAACCAAAATGTTTTGTCGGTAACAGTGGAACCTAATGTTGTAGAAATTGCGGTTCCGATTGTCAGCCCAAATAAATCAGTATCTCTTACCCTTAAGCAAAAAGGAAAACTTCCGGATGGGTTAAGCTTAGTCAATATCACACCAACACCAAATCAAGTAACGATATTTGGTCCGAAAGAAGTGATTGACGAAATTTCGTCTATTGAAGCTGAAATTGACCTAGATAATATAAGAGAAGACTCTACTATTGAAGTGAAAGTTCCGGTACCAAAAGGGGTTATTCAAGTATCCCCTGAAAATATTGAAGTATCAGTTGATATCGAAGAAGAGATATCGGAAACCTTCTCAGATTTATCAATTAGAAGCTTAGGCTTAGGAGCTCAATTTGCACTAACGTTTTTAGACCCTGAAGCAGGGACACTCAATATAGACGTGCAAGGAGCACCAAGTGTCTTAGAAGGGACAAGTCCTACAAATTTTGATGTGTTTATTGATGTGACCAATCTTGGGATTGGTGAGCATGATATAGATATAGAAGTCAAAGGCCCAGACAATGTTACGTGGGCATTACCTCAAGAAAAGGCAAAGATACGAATTACGGAAATTGAAGAGTAATTGAGTATCAGCAAAAGGAGAGATCGTTTAAAATGGGAAAATATTTTGGTACAGATGGTGTACGAGGTGTTGCAAATAGTGAACTAACTCCAGAGCTTGCATTTAAGGTTGGAAGATTTGGAGGCTATGTGTTAACAAAGGATAAAGAACGACCAAAGGTATTAATTGGCCGCGATACTCGTATTTCAGGTCATATGCTAGAAGGTGCACTTGTTGCAGGTCTATTATCAATTGGAGCAGAAGTTATGCGTTTAGGTGTTATCTCCACTCCAGGAGTTGCATTTTTAACAAAGGCTTTAGGTGCTGAAGCGGGTGTCATGATTTCTGCTTCACATAATCCAGTACAAGACAATGGGATTAAATTCTTTGGTCCAGATGGCTTTAAGCTTTCTGATGAACAGGAAAATGAAATTGAGGCACTTTTAGACTTACCAGAAGATCAGTTACCACGTCCAATTGGGGCTGATTTAGGTCAAGTGAATGATTATTTTGAAGGTGGCCAAAAATATCTTCAATTCCTAAAACAAACAGTGGAAGAGGATTTCACTGGTATCCATGTAGCACTGGATTGCGCCAATGGTGCGACATCATCCCTAGCTACGCATTTATTTGCTGACTTGGATGCAGATATTTCTACAATGGGAACATCTCCAAATGGTCTGAATATTAATGATGGTGTAGGTTCTACACATCCTGAAGCCCTTGCAGCCTTTTTAAAGGAAAAAGGAGCAGATGTTGGACTAGCCTTTGATGGTGATGGCGACCGACTCATTGCAATTGACGAAAATGGAGAAATCGTTGATGGAGACCAAATCATGTACATATGTGCAAAGTATATGAAAGAACAAGGTCGTTTAAAGCATCAAACTGTTGTATCAACGGTTATGAGTAATCTAGGTTTTTATAAAGCTTTAGAAGAAAACGGAATTGAAAGTGTTCAAACAGCGGTGGGTGATCGCTATGTTGTAGAAGAAATGAAGAAGAGCGGATATATTCTAGGTGGAGAACAGTCAGGACATATCATTTTCCTTGATTACAATACAACTGGTGACGGACTATTATCAGGTCTACAATTAGTGAATATCATGAAAAGCACAAAGAAACCTTTATCCCAGCTTGCAAGTGAAATGACAAAGTTTCCGCAGTTACTAGTGAATGTAAAGGTAACAGATAAATATCATGTAGCGGATAATCCAATCATTAAAGAGGTTATCGAACAGGTTGAAGCTGAAATGAATGGAAATGGTCGTATTTTAGTACGCCCTTCAGGAACCGAGCCGTTAGTAAGGGTAATGGCAGAGGCTCCGACAGAAGAGCTTTGTAAAGAATACGTAGACCGTATTGTTTCTGTAGTAAAAACAGAGATGGGAATCGAATAAAGATCATATAATACATTTTCATTAAAAATATGTATACTTGGCACATATAGGACCAAGTATGCATATTTTTTTAGTATACATGGAAAATATATACCATGTTATGATTGACGAGTTTGTAGATTGTGTTGTATTATTGTTCTTGTTCAAATTTTTGTAAAGGAGGGTTAACAGTAGTAGTATTTCTAATTAAAGCGCCAGAACTAAACCATGAACGGAAGAAATAACATTGCATAGGCTATTGTTATAGGTTTAGTTGACGAGGTGGAGGTTTATCGAAAATTCGGCGGATGCCTCCCGGTTGATTTCAATCACGACCGAAAGTCCTTTTAGTCAAAACAGAGGGGTGACTCTCTGCACAAACGGAAGGATATGATTGAGTAAAAGAGATAAATATGGAAAAAAAGGGGCAAGATAGCCCCGTGCTTTCTTGTTCCCTTTTTTAGGGAGGAAACTTATTATGTGCGGAATTGTAGGTTTTATTGGACATCAAGACTCGAAAGAGATTTTACTAAAGGGACTAGAAAAGCTTGAGTATCGCGGCTATGACTCAGCTGGAATCGCAGTAATGAATGATGAAGGTGTACATGTTTTTAAAGAAAAAGGTCGTATTGCGATTCTTCGTGAGGCTGTAGATCAAAGTTTATTTGCTACTGCAGGGATTGGACACACTCGTTGGGCTACACATGGTGTGCCAAGTAGAGTCAATGCACACCCACATCAGGCGTCTACTGGACGATTCACTCTTGTTCATAATGGCGTAATTGAAAATTACAGTCAGCTTAAGAATGAGTATTTACAAAACGTTGAGTTACTAAGTGATACAGATACAGAAGTTGTTGTTCAGGTATTAGCGCAATTTGTAAACCAAGGTATGGAAGTAGAAGCGGCTTTCCGAAAAACATTAAGCCTACTAAAAGGTTCCTATGCAATTGCAATGCTTGATGAGCAAAACAACGAAACTATCTATGTAGCGAAAAACAAAAGTCCACTTCTTGTAGGTCTTGGCGACAACTTTAATGTTGTAGCAAGTGATGCAATGGCAATGCTCCAGGTAACCGACCAATATATCGAGTTAATGGATAAAGAAATTGTCATTGTTAAAAAAGAGTCTGTCACAATTAAAAATTTAGCGGGTGAAACAATCAGCCGTGACCCATATACAGCAAAGCTTGATGCAAGCGATATTGAAAAGGGAACTTACCCACACTATATGCTAAAGGAAATTGATGAACAGCCTTTAGTCATGAGAAAAATTGTTCAAGAATATCAAGCTGAGAGCGGCAAGTTAGCGATTGATCCTTGTATTGTCGAAGCGATGAAGGATGCAGATCGAATCTATATTATCGCTGCCGGAACAAGTTATCATGCTGGTCTTGTTGGGAAACAATTCATTGAAAAAATGGCGCACATTCCTGTAGAGGTTCATATTTCTAGTGAATTCTCATACAATATGCCTTTATTATCTGAGAAACCATTATTCATCTTTATTTCACAAAGTGGTGAAACAGCAGACAGCCGTGCTGTGTTAGTACATGTAAAGGAAATGGGTCACAAGTCCATTACAATTACAAATGTACCTGGTTCAACACTTTCACGTGAAGCTGATTACACGTTGTTATTACATGCAGGACCAGAAATTGCAGTTGCTTCAACAAAAGCTTATACAGCACAGTTAGCAGTACTTGCAATCCTTGCGTATGTAACAGCTGAATCAAAGGAGATAAAGGTTGGCATGGACCTTGTCAAAGAGCTTGGGATTATTGCAAACAGCATGGAGGCTCTATGTGATGACAAAGAAGTAATGGAAGCTATTGCTTGGGAGTACTTCACTACTACTCGTAACTGCTTCTTCATCGGTCGTGCGATGGACTTCTTCGTTGGACTAGAGGGTGCCTTAAAGCTTAAGGAAATCTCCTATATCCAAGCAGAAGGTTTTGCAGGAGGAGAATTAAAGCACGGAACAATTGCCTTAATAGAAGAAGGGACACCGGTTATCGCTCTAGCTACTCAAGAGCATGTTAACCTAAGCATTCGTGGAAATGTGAAAGAGGTTGTGGCACGTGGCGCACACCCATGTATCATTTCAATGAAGGGCTTAGAAACAGATGAAGACCGTTATGTGCTCCCAGCCGTTAATGAAATGTTAACACCACTTATCTCTGTTATTCCGTTACAGCTTATCTCTTACTACGCAGCGCTTCACCGTGACTGTGACGTAGATAAGCCACGTAATTTGGCGAAGAGTGTAACGGTTGAATAAAAAATATTCAATGTAAATTTGGGACTTGTCTCTATATAAAATTAAGGTTCCTTAAATAAAATAAGCGTTCCTTAAATAAAATTAATGTTCCCAAACCGAAGGTTTTTCCGGTACGTTTCCCGGCAGACCTTCGGTTTTTTTATGTAAAATTAGATGGGGTTCCAATCGGAATCTAATCCCATTTTCAATCAAAATTCAATCCATATCCAGTCGCTTTTTTTAATTGTCTCCATAAAAAATTAAGGTTCCTTAAATAAAATAAGCGTTCCTTAAATAAAATTAATGTTCCTAATCCGAAGGTTTTTCCGGTACTTTTCCTGGTAGACCTTCGGTTTTTTTTTGTATAAAATTCAGCGGGAATCCAATCGCAATCTAATCCCATTTTCAATCAGTATTCAATCCGAATCCAATCGTTTTTTCAATTCCGTATTCCTCCAATCGCTTGTCCAGTAAGGTTCCTAGCCTCTTTCAGTTAGTTTCCCACACAGTATTGAATCAGCATCCTTTCCAGTGTTTTTCCTCACTCCTTAGAATCAAAAAGTCCTCATTTATCTACTCCGTATTCGTCTATTAAGGAACGTAATTTTTTTATAAAAATCATTGCAAAATCGGTACAATTTTGGGCAAAAATCGGGAAAAAAGGCGGGAACGTAATTTTTTTATAAGAGAAAATGGAAGGGGCATTGAAAGGGGCGTGAGCCCTTGGGGGATAAGGCGTTGAGTGTGATGGGAGGAGGAAGGGGCGTGGGAACGTTAATTTTCGATGGGGACATAGTAGATGGGCAAAGGATAGGAATAAAGGTTAGAAAGGGAATTTAGTATAATAAATAGTGAAATGGTATGGGAAGATAAAATAGGATGTGAATAAGGATGCTTTCTCTTGAAGAATTCATTTCAAAAAGAAAAAAAGAAGATCGTATTAATGAATTTGATATTGAGTCAAAGGCTCAAAATATGCAAACGTGTATGAACTATATATTTGAGTATTTCAACCAATACCTTGATGATTCAAAATTGGATGAAAAAACAGTGCTAAACGAAGAACGTCTTGAAAAGTATAAAAATTCTCTTCGGCAATATGAATCTGATATTCAGGAATGGTTAGTTGGAATTTATGATGATTATGACAAGCAACTGAATCGTTCTATTGTTAGTTACCTTAAAAAAGATGAATTATTTTATCTATACAACACTGATCAAGAGTTTCGCAGTGTTTCTTATGATTGTTACGCTCAACTTATAAAGAAAAACCATTTTCTGAAAGAGCAGACGGAAATGCTTTTCCTTTTCATCAAAGATCATCACCGAATTCAAAGTAATCCAAAAATGGATTTTGAAAATATCTATATATCAGAGGAAGTAGAAGAGTGGATTAAAAAGACGTGGGATAAATACCAAGTAAATTTGCTGACTTTTGCTTCAAACTATGTTTCTCGTTTTTTTGACAATGAGGAGACTTGGGATGTGAAGCATAGAATAAGAAGCAAAGATAGTTGGCGAAAATATGAGTACGACTATAAACAAAAAAGTAATTTATTCAATATTAATTCATTACATAGAAGAATTTCAAAAAAACCATTTATCAGAGGAAAAAAACAATTTCTTGAAATCTTATTAATGTATTGTTGGCTTCATGAAATAGATGGCGATGAAGATTACTGGCAGGAATATATAAATAAGGTCTTACCTTCAATCCTTTTCTAACAAGTGAGTTGATTAAGAGCAAAAAGCGTTATTCCATTAGGAGTAACGCCTTTTTACTAAAGAAACTTTATACTACTTCATTCTTTAACAATTGCCTAATAGACAAACTTGCATCTTCTAAATATATTTCTGGTGATTTACTGCTATTTTGCTTCCAATCAATTGAAGCTCCGTATATCATCCAACTTAACATCGTGGCCAGTATTCTTAGCTTTTCATTACTCTCATCCTGATACTTTTTTAATAGAGATTGTAAGATAATCTGTTCAAGCTCCTTTTTTAATATGGCTTCGATATTCACGCTCATATCATGATAACTTCTTTGACATCGGGTTGATAAGCCCATATGGAATGTAGTAATAGATAAGAACAAACTCTTTAGCATTTCCTCGCTGAACTCTTCATTATTCGACAATTCCTTTAGTACATTCTCCAGTAAATCTTCTTTTATCACTTTTTCCAGCAAATCATATTTATCGAGAAAATGACGATAAAAAGTTGCCCGATTAATCATGGCTCCTGTTGTAATATCACTGATTTTGATACTGTTGAACTCCTTTTTTTCCAAGAGCTCTACAAAGGAATCAAAAATGAATTTCCTTGTTCGAATTGAACGCAAATCCGTGTTTTCCCCAGTCATTAAAATACCTCCATTTCAGAATGATAAGACATTTTTCGTGATTTGTGGCTTATGCAACAAAGTGAAGATTTTGTTGCTTGAGGGGTGAACAGATCATATCTATAATTTGATTATACAACAAGTGTTGCGTATGCAATAGTTGTAAAATTAATTCCCTTTTATTGTGGGAACAGGAATTTAGGAGGATTTATTAAATGAATTTATTAGTAGTTAAAGCAAATAATCGCCCGGCATCTCAGGGTGTATCTAGTAAAATGTATGAAACTTTCATGGAGTCTATAAAAGAGGCAAATAATCTAAATGTGACTGTCTATGATGTTTTTGAAGAAGATATGCCATACTTTGGGCAAGAATTATTTGATGCTTTTGGAAAATTACAAAGTGGTGATGAACTATCAGAATTAGAACAACGTCTTCTAGCTGCGAAACAAAAAGCGAAAGATGTATTTGCTGCAGCTGATGTTGTCGTATTTATTTTTCCATTGTGGAACTTGACGGTTCCCGCAAAACTTCACACATTTATTGACTACATTGATGAAGCGGGTTACACCTTCAAATACGGTTCAGATGGTTCGCCAGTTTATTTAATGCCAGAGAAAAAGATTATTCTAATGAATGCCAGAGGTGGGTATTATTCTTCACCCGAAATGCAGAAGATGGAACATGCAGTGAATTATATGAGAAGCATATTTGCTGGAATGTTTGGTATGGAACTTACTGATGAGGTTGTTATTGAGGGACATAATGCAAGGCCTGATAAAGCAGAAGAGATCATTGGAAATGGGATGCGTAAAGTAACAGAAGTCGCAGAGAAATTAGCTTATCAATATGCTTAATCAAATGGAGTAATCATTCCAATGAAGGAGGAATTGAGATGACCAAGGAAACAACATTTCATAGAGATATAAAGGATTTTTGGTATCCAACATATAATAAAAATGGTTATCCACATGTCCAACAAGGAGTTATTCTTAATCCTGAGAGGAATCAAGAATTTTCTCCCTTTATTCTTATGGCCGAAGACTGGTATAAACGTGGAGTCTTCGCCGACCATCCTCACCGAGGCTTTCAAACTGTAACGTATGTTGTTGATGGGAGGCTGGAACATATAGATAATGCGGGTGGCTATAGCCTATTAAATGCTGGTGATGTTCAATACATGAATGCTGGATGGGCAGCTAGACATGCGGAAGAGGCTTATTATGATGACTTGATTCATACATTACAGGTATGGCTAAACCTTCCAAAAAATTTGAAGCGTACAGAAACAGCTTATCAAAACATCTATGTTGAAGATGCTCCTGTAGTGAACTTTGAAGGTGGTTCGATTCGAGTGTATTCAGGGGATATTGCAGGGGTAAAAGGACCAATGAATAGTTTGGTACCTATTACAATGGTGGAAATTACCCTTCGTGAAGGAACTGAGTTTACACATATTTTACCTGAGAATCATAATTCATTCTTGTACATGTTGGCAGGAGAGATGGAATTCGGAGAAAGTAAGACAAAGATAGGTAAAACAGGAGCAGCTACAATATCCTTTAATGAAGAAGGCTCCGAGTCTAACCAAAGTGAATTAAAAATAAAAGCAAAAACTCGTTCTAAAGTGTTGATATATTCAGGTGTTCCTATTCGGGAAGAAATTGCATTTGGTGGACCATTTGTAATGAATACGGCAGAAGAAATCCGGGAGGCATTTCGAGATCTTCAGCGAGGAGTATTTGGACCTCCTGCTGTAAAAGAGTAAGGGGAATTTTCATAGGAAAAGGAACTACATTGTGTGGAAGGCTGCACTTATACAATGAAGTATTTTAAATGAGTGATGGACTAGAATCGGGGTTTCATTTTTACCTCTTTATTCTTTTTTCTATTATATCTCCACGCTAAAAAGTCGGTACCTACTGCTAAATAGTTGGTATCCAGAGCGGGAAGACCAACGGGTAAACAAATATGTATTCAATCTTGATTCAATCGTAAAATCAATCAAAATTCGGGGGGCGGGTCCAGTAGGACTTCGTCCCTTTTCTTTTCTAAAAGGCAAAGTAAAGGGAAAACAGCGGAAGTGGTGAGAATTCCTCCGCTGTAGTGTAAATTTGTACATTTTAATTTTCACTTTTAGTAGAGTCGTCTTTTTTACGAGATGCTAAACCTATGACCCCGCCAACTATAATAAATACAATGTTTAAAATGATTTCAAATCCTTGAAAGGCATCAACATAATTAACTAAAAACCAGCTTTTACCTCCATTTGTTAGATGATTAATTAGCCCTCCTACTCCTTGGATAAGGAATAGTAAACTAAGTCCACTAATAATTTCTTTCATGATGAACACCTCATTAAAATTATTTTAATTTAATATGCCTCTAAGACCGATGTTGAAAAAAACTGCACCTACTACTCCTATCGCTACTAAGAGTGAAGAAATTGGAGCTTCATTTAATTTTGACCTGATTTTATTTAGAAATTGATGTAGTTTGTCTTTAAGCACAATATTAACTCCTAAAAGCAGTAGTGAAGGAAGCACCATTACAAGATTGTACCCAGTTATAATTAAGATGGAAGGAGTAGGCTCTATTGCTAGGTGATCCATTAATAAAATTGAATAAAAGTAAGGCAATGCAGTTACAAATTCAATTAGAAAAACAATGCTTCCTAATATGATCATCCCTTTGATAGTTGTGTTTGTGGGTATAATTGAAATTAAACGTTTTTTTGTAGTATCTTTTGGTTTACTGAAGCTAATTAGAACAAGAACCATTCCAAAAAGGATATAAAACCAATTGATAAAGTCAATTTCAGATAATTGTTCGATTCTCGTCAATAGTGATTCTCCACCAAAGTATAGTAATAAACCCATTACAAAGTAGCCTAATTGCGTAATAGATAGAAAAACAAGCAAGCGAGAAGATAATTGATTAGGTTGTGTCAATAATAAATAGGCTGTTACAGCGAGTACACCAGGACTTAATATGTCAACTAAGGCACAAATGGAAATAATTATTAAGGCTGTTGATATGTCTATTAATGAAGATGGCATCATTGCTTCAATCGTTTCTATCAATTAAATAGTACCTCCTTTTTAATATGTGGTATTATTATAATACAATGTGCTAAAAAGATAATAACACACTGTGTTAAATAGGGGAAGTGGTTTTAATAATGCCAAAGATTGTTAATCATGAGCAAAAGAGGAAGTCGATCGCAGAAGCTGCATGGAATATTATTAAGCAAGAAGGGTTTGAGAAAGCATCAATACGCAGAGTTGCAACTGAAGCAGGGATGTCCTCTGGTGCGTTAAGACATTATTTTTCAACACAGGATGAAATGTTATTATTTATCATGAATTATTACCTGGAAGAAGGAAAAAAACGTTCTCAAAGTAAAAATTGGTCAGAAAACCCATTGCAAGCAGTTGAGGAAGTTCTATTAGAGCTTGTGCCAATTGACGAAAAAAAGAAAATTGAAACGAGTGTTTGGTGGATCTTTGCACTTCGCTCACTTACAAGTGATACATTAAAAGAAAAAAAAGATGAAATGACTAACGGAACGTATGAATTAGCGAATTCTATGATTCAGATGTTAGTTTTACAAGGGCTTTTACCCGAGTCAATTAATGTAGAATTAGAAACAAGTAGGCTATCAGCATTGATTGAAGGTTTGTCAATTCATGCTCTATTAAGACCTGATGTGTACTCCTCAGAAAAGGTTAAGGAAGTAATCCGTTATCATTTAGAAACACTTTGCAAAGTATGTAATTAGAAAGTTAATAAAATGAGTGCTCAATCAAATTGGGGGTGATTATGATTGAAAAAAAAACTGAATCAATTTACATAGGTAGATGTTATTGAAAGGAAAATACATTTCACAAATACAAATACTATATTCGAGTAACGAGGGCTTTTGCGGAATAAAGGTGGGATCAATACCTAAGTAGTTCAGATAACGTGGGGAAAATGGTAAATATCAAATAGAATTCTACACTAAAACACATCAAAATCAACGCACTAAATCGCACATTAAAACGCTTGGATATATCCAAGCGTTTTTCATCTTAAATTTCAATTTTTATTAAAGCACGTCATTTTAGTTATCATACATCTGGAACTCTTTTGTGTATATACCAGTCTCCATTATCATCCTGTTTCAATACAAAGTAAATAAATTCATCTTGACCAGTATATTCTTTATATTGATAAATATTAAATTGATGTCCTCCATCCTCTGTTACATTTTTAGCATCAGTAATTATCACTTTATCTGCAACTGATTTTCCGTCTTTCGATACTATAAAATCGTAAATTACCTTTCCAGGACCATTAGTATAATCTGTTACTACATTTTTGTTTTTAGCATTTTGACATCCCGCCAAAGCAAATGTAATAAGCATTATGGTTATAAGGTGAATTACTTTTGTATAATCTTTTTTCATTTTTATTCCCCCATTAAACTCTCCGTATTGTCAAAACTTTTATATTAAATAGGCTATAAAATGCCTTGATAGAGGGCTTTTTGAGCAAAAAAATTGCCACCCCCTGAATTTTAGGAAATAGTGAGGTTACCACACCAAACACCAACCTAAAAAGGAAGTGACAAGTTGTACCCTCAAATTATAACCTATTTATTAACTTTTATAAACTATCAAGCACAGGTCATTCGAACTTTGCTTACTCTTCTTGTGGGGAAGAGTATGTTTGAAAAACCTGAAGAAACACCTGTTAATAAGCCTTATCGTAAGCTTCAAGTAGATGATCTTCCGATCATTGAACAACCAGAAAGGTTAGATTACAGGGCCCTTTTGAAAGAATTCCAAGAGGAAAAGGGAAAGCCTCTAAAACCTGTGCAAAGGCGGAAAAATTCAACGCTAGTGCCAACATCCATGGACTGTCCAAAGTGTGGTGCTCCATCCGATTATCTATACCCCAATAACGGAGGAAAAGGACAGTATCAATGCAAGGTGTGTAAGTGTCTATTTAATGCTAAAAGTCGATATCACAAGGAACTAATCCTAAAGTGTCCTCACTGTTCAAAGTCCCTTGAGAAGATCAAAGAACGAAAAGATTTTAATGTGTTCAAATGTAAAAACAATGACTGTTCTTACTACAAAAACAAGGTGAAAAGAATGTCTCAAAAAGAGAAAAAACACTTTAAAAAAGATCCGCAAGCCTTTAAGGTAAGATACATTTACCGTGAATTTCACATTGATTTTCAACCTTTATCCAAGGATTCACCTAAGAAACCAAAAGTGGATTTATCTAGGATTTATGTGTCTTCCCACACATTAGGACTGATCCTGACCTATCATGTCAATTACGGACTATCAGCTAGAAAAACGGCTGCACTCATGAAGGATGTTCACGGAATAACCATCTCTCATCAAACCATTTTGAACTACGAAAAAAGTGTAGCAGTCACTTTAAAGCCTTATGTGGATTACTATCCGTATGAGCTTTCCGATCAATTCTGTGGTGATGAAACCTATATCCGTGTGAATGGGCGCTGGCATTACCTGTTCTTCTTCTTTGACGCGGTAAAGAAGATTATACTGTCCTATCCAGTGTCTCCAAACCGTGATACACCATCAGCTATTCGAGCGATAGATGAAGTACTAGTGAAAATGAAGGAGATTCCAGAAGACCTCACATTCATTGTTGATGGAAATCCAATATATCTTCTAGCCCAACATTTCTTTGCCCAACACGGAATTCCATTTGATGTAAAGCAAGTTATTGGGCTAACAAACGAGGATTCAGTTTCGGAAGAATACAGACCATTAAAGCAAATAATCGAAAGGCTGAATCGAACTTTTAAGGGCAATTATCGATCCACACATGGCTTTGGATCGGAACAAGGGTCTGTTGCATTTATAACCTTGTTTGTAGCTTACTTTAAATTCTTAAGACCACATTCAGCCTTGGACGGAAAAGTGCCTGTTGTTAATCCCGAATTGGATAGGCTCGCCAACATGCCTGCCCGTTGGACAAAGTTGATTGATCTTGCCCAACAATGGATTGTAGAACAAACAGCCTAGCTTTTGTTTAGCAGAGCCCTAAGTTAGCAATCGGCGAAGCGAACTCTTGACAAACCGAACGGAGAAAAAGGTTAAAATTGGTAATGGTCAAGGGTTATTTGTCATGCCTACTTTTGTTCCCTTCGCCCTTGATACTTTTATCGCAACCTTTTTCGACTGTTTGTCAGGAGCGATTGCGGGGCCTTCCGACCCAACAACTGGAAAAAGAGTAAATCACTAATGAGTTTTCATAGAACTTTTGACACTACCATTTTATAAATCTATTGTGAGGTTTTTATGAAAAGAAATAAAAGAATATTCTATTATAAATAAAGGCTATACCCTTATTTCTTTCCATAAACAAAAACTTTCGATAATTACCCTTATGGAAAGCTTTTCATAAAGGCAAAACGCATTTGGCCATCGCCATTGCATTAGAAGTCATAGATCAGGGTCAAACAGCCTTATTCATTCGGTCCGATGACTTTATCGAAACAGCTAAAGAGGCAGCCGAGCGTAATCAAATCAAAAAGTTTCTAAGACAGTATTCAAGGCAACCCGTCCTCATCATAGATGAAATTGGTTACGCCCCTTTTGATTCAATAAGTGCTCAAATATTCTTCCAAGTAGTTTCAAAGCGATACGAAGAAGGTTCTCTGATTATCACTTCGAATAAATCGTACAGTGAATGGGGAGATATGCTTGAAAGTTCGGTCCTCGCGACCGCCATTTTGGACAGGCTTTTACACCATAGCTCCGTGTTCAACATACGAGGTGACTCATATCGGTTAAAGGAGAAAGTTCGCGCCGGTATTGTCCCCACAAAAGAAGGATTGGGGGCAGCTCATGAATAAAAAAAGGATGCGTTATGATTACGAGCAGGAACAGTGGTATGTAGATATACAGGGCAGGAAATACGCCCTCCATTGTGGGGAAAGTTTTGAATTACACATAGGAAAAAAAACCATTCCCTGCAGATTAGAATTGGCCCTGAGTTGGTATGTAATAATGGACGATGTCCGATTCGATTTACGCGAAGGGGATCAATACACGATCAGTTTGTAAATCCCCTTGGCCCCAGCGGCAGCCGGCGAAATTTTGATTCTGGAGGGGGGCTAGCCCCCCTCCAGAATCAAAAACACGGCTCCACTCTAAAAAAATAAACCGGCTAAAAAATAAATTTTTACACCGGCCTTGACAATAGTATATATAACTGTATTATTCATTGGTAGATCGTATTAAAAAATTAGAATAATGTTGTAAAACTGAATATCTCAGGATTGTGACTGTTCGGCAGGCAAGACCTAAATGGAAAGGAAGTATGTACCTTCTGTGTGTACATAGCCTTACCCATTTCAGGTCTTTTTTTGTTAAAAAAAGATTAATAGACAAGGAGCTTTTAACATGAAAAAGAAATGGATTATATCGATAGGAATAGTTGTTTTTGCATTACTCTCTATTACCATTACAGGAGTTTTGATAGAAAAGCAACTAAACTCCAAATTAGAAAATACAAATCAAAATAATGACCAACCAGTAGGGAAAACTCTTAGTGTCCAGGCCCTTCATCAATGGGGATTTGATGAAGGAACAGGAAAAGTCACTCGAGATCATGCACAATCTATTCCGTCTGAAATTCAGCATGCAGGAAAATCAGCTCCGCAATGGAAAAGCGGAATAAGCGGGAAAGCATTACTATTTGATGGTTATTCAAACTGGATTGAACTAGCGCCAGAGCAGGTTCATATACCAAATGATGCTTTTTCGATTGAAGCATGGGTTGCACCTAGAGCGTATGAATGGGGAGACAACGGGCAACCATCTGTTATTATGAATCAACATGATAAGGAAAAGAAACAAGGTTTTATTTTAGGCATGGGAAGGCATGGGTATATGACGTTTCAGCTTGCTCTAAACGGTGAGTGGCATGAAATTTGGTCTCCTGAAGGGAAAGTTTTGCCGAAAGATAACTGGTCTTTCATTGTTGCACAATTTGATAAAGAAACAAATAAAATTTCTCTATATTTAAACGGTGAACTTGTTCAAGAAAAAGAAGTGCCTGCTAATAGCGAGTTTACACAAGCGAATCATTTGCCGTTACGTGTTGGAAAGCATAATCAGGCAGTCGCTGTGTCTGATGTGTTTCAAGCAAATATGTTTAATGGTTTAATGGATAATGTTTCACTTTACAATAAAGCATTTAGCAATGAAACAATTAAACAAAACTATGAAAAGGTCCTTAACGAGTTGAATAATGAAGTACCTATACCAGATACAGGATTTGATCGAACCGTTTATAAAGGAGACCGTTATCGCCCGAATTACCATTTCACAGCACCACAGCATTGGATGAATGAACCGCATGCACCAATTTATTATAACGGAAAATATCATTTGTTTTATCAGTTTAATCCAGCAGGGCCTTTTTGGCATCAAATTCATTGGGGACATGCTACGAGTGATGACATGGTTCATTGGGAAGACAGCCCGATTGCTTTAAGTCCAACTGAGGGAACTGCAGCACGTGATGGTGTTTGGTCTGGAAGTGCGACTTATGATAAAAATGGAGTACCAGTGTTATTTTACACTGCTGGACACGATGAAATGAATCCGAATCAAATGACAGGGATAGCGAGGGCAGCAGATGCAAATGATATCAACCTGGATCGTTGGAACATGAATCCTGACCCTGTAACAATCCAAGAAGAGAATATTGATACTCCAAAAGGAAAGGTAATGTTTGGGCAATTTCGTGATCCGTACGTATGGAAACATGGAGATAAATGGTATCAGCTTGTTGGCTCTGGTGTTGAAGATGCGGGAGGAACTGCTTTGCTTTATACGTCAGAAGATCTTGAACACTGGAAGTATGAAAAACCATTAATGATAGGGGATAAAGGAAAATATCCTCTGACAGGTGATGTGTGGGAACTGCCGTTTTTAGTGCCAATTAAAAACGATGAAACTGGAGAACAAAAATATGTATTAATGATTAGTCCTTATTTTATGTCTCCTAGTCCACATGCTGCTCGATTCACATTTTATTGGGTTGGGACTTGGGACCCAGATAGATTGGAGTTTATCCCTGACACTGAGGAGCCTAAAATGTTTGATTATGGTGAACATTTTACAGGAGCACAAGGGTTTGTGGACGAGAAGGGACGTACCATTGTAACGAGTATTTTACAAGACAGACGTTCAGAAGCTGACAAATATCAATCAGGATGGGCACATGGTGCAGGTATGCCACTAGAAATATATTTAAGTGAGAAGCAGGATCTTGGTATTCGACCGATTAAAGAGGCTAAATCACTTCGAAAAGATGAACTGCTTGCCATTGAAAATACAACATTGACTGAAGCGAATAAACAGCTTGAAAAAATCAAAAGTGATCAATTTGAAATCGAGTTAGAACTTGATGTTTCAAATACGAAAGCTGCTGGATTGAAACTATTAAAAGACCAAAATAATCGGGAAGAAACGACTGTTTTTTATGATAATGAGAGCAAAATGATTAAGATTGATCGCGAACGATCAAGCGAAAAACCTGATATTGAAAAAGGAATTCAAGGTGGGGAATTAAATCTTGAAGACAATATCTTAAGACTGCAACTATTGGTTGATAAATCTATTGTTGAAGCCTATATAAATAATGAAAAAAGCATATCCTCTCGTGTGTTTCCAACGCTTGATCAATCAAAAGGTATTGAACTATATGGTATAGAAGGAGAGCCTTTTGTACGCTCGATGAGTGTATGGAGTATGGATACAGCGATTGAAGAAGAGGAAGATTAAATAATACCTATTTGTACCAATGTTGAGTTAATATTTTACTATAAGTTTTATGAGAGCTAGTAAAAAAGTAACTATCAATTCATGTGGAATTAAGAGTCTATTATACTATTGATATAAATTGTCGAAAAGAATAGAATGATCTGTGTAAACAAAATTATGCGGGATTGTGACTGGTTAAGCAGGCAAGACCTAAAGTGTATAAAGGGCAATGTGTACCTTTTTGGTAGACATATCCTTATACATTTTAGGTCTTTTTTTGTGGTCAAATAACGAATTTTGACTAGTCTGCAAAAACAGAAAATTCTTAAAACTACCGCGAAAAATGGAGGAAAAGGAAATGGAAAAGAAAAGTAGTACATTAAAAAAACTTGTGCTGTCAGTAGTTGTTGCAGCAAATTGTCTTGCAGTTACACCAGCAATGGCAGCAGATGATGTGTATCAAACTTCAATCTGGTCACGTCAGCAAGCAGAGAAAGTAACTCTTACGGAAGAAACAACTGCACCTAAAATTGATCTTGAATTTGATCTTGTAGCACCAGACCAATGGGTATGGGATACATGGCCGCTGCAAAATAGAGATGGTTCACTTGCGATTATTAATGGCTATAGAGTTGCATTCGCATTGGTAGCACCTCGTACATTAGGATGGGGAGAGCGTCATACTGAAGCAAGAATTGGGATGTTCTATTCGAAAAACGGAAAAGATTGGACTTACGCTGGAATTCCTTATGACTATGATAAAGCTCTAGGTTATATGCAATGGGCTGGTACATCTATGATCGATGAAGATGGGAAAGTGCATTTATTCTATACAGCTACTGGAGATCGAGAAAATTGGGACTACAACGGATGGGATAAGCGAGCAGTACAGAAACTTGCTAAAACGACTTTTGACATCAGTACTGACAAAAACGGAGTTCATTTGAGCAATGAAGGAAAACACGAAATCATCCTTGAAGCAGATGGCAAACATTATGAAACAATTGAACAAGCAGACAGCCCGATCATCACTGCATTCCGTGATCCATTCTTCTTCCAAGATCCGAATACAGGAAAAGAATATATTATCTTCGAAGGACAAGCTGGAAGCGACAGAGATTTTATCAAACCTGAAAATATCGGTGACGAAGAATACCGCATGACACATACCGTTCCTGCAGGGGCAGAAAAGTATAACGGTAATATCGGAATCGCAGAAGTACTTGATGAAGACGTTAGTGAATTGAAGCTTTTACCTCCTTTATTAGAATCAGTTGGTACAAATCATCAAATGGAGCGTCCACATGTTGTAATAAATGGTGATGATTATTATTTATTTACAATTAGCCATACATTTACGTATGCTCCAGGATTAACTGGTCCTGATGGTGTTTATGGATTTGTTAGTGAAGGATTGTTCGGTGATTATAAACCAATGAACGAAAGTGGACTTGTTATTGCGAATCCAAAAGATAATCCATATCAAGCGTATTCTTGGATGGTTCTTCCAGATCAGCAGGTCATCAGCTTTATTAACGAACCAAAAGATGAGAACGGTCAAGTGAAATTTGGAGGAACATTCGCCCCAACATTAAAAATCAAGCTTGATGGAGATACATCTAAGATTACAAAAGAAGGTAAACATGGTGAAATTAAGCCATTTGGTGCAAACCGCTAATAAAGATTAAAAATTGAAAGGAGAAATTAGCATGATCCTTACGAATAAAAAAGCAGTATCGGCAATCGTATTAGCAGCAAGTGTTGTAGCATCGAGTTTTTCTGGACTAACTGTTAAAGCAGCAGAAACAGAGGTAACGACAAATTGGACAAGAGAACAGGCGTCAAATATTGAACTTAATCAAGATAATACTTTACCTTATACAGATATAAGTGAATTAGAGAAATTAGCACCAGATTATCATATTTGGGATACTTGGCCACTAACTGATCGTGATGGAAATATCGCATCTGTTAAAGGATGGAAAGTGTTGTTTGCATTATCAGCACCAAATGATGTACTTCCAGGTAAAGTACATGATATCGCAACAATCCGCTATTTTTATTCGAAAAATGGTAAAGATTGGACACTTGGCGGAACACTTTTCCCAGAAGGAGCTTCATTAGGTTCTCGTGAATGGGCTGGTTCTGCAATGATGGATGATGGGAAAATTCATGCATTTTATACAGCGACTGGACATAGAGGACAAGAGCATTTAACTTTTGAACAGCGATTAGCAATGGCTACAGGTGATATCATTGCCGATAGCAATGGAGTTCACTTTGAAAACTGGGGTGATCACAAGATCATTTTAGAACCAGATGGTAAATATTATCAAACAAAAGAGCAAGCACAGCAAGGTGAAGGCGGAGGCTATGCTTTCCGTGATCCAATGTGGTTTAAAGACCCAAAAACTGATAAGGAATATATTCTGTTTGAAGGTAATTCAGGCGGTGCTGTAGGTGAACGCACATTTAAACAAGAATATGCAGGAAGTACTGAGTACACAAGTGAAAATCCAGTTCCTGCAGGTGCTGTACATGCGAATGCCAACATCGGTATCGCAGAGGTAGTTGATGGTGATCCTTCAAATCTTAAAATGCTTCCACCACTTTTGGAAGCAAATTATGTAAATGAAGAATTAGAACGTCCTCACATCGTTGTAAAGGATAAAAAATATTATCTTTTCACAGATAGCCATATCAATAAATATGCTGAAGGGCTTCAAGGTCCTGAAGGTCTTTATGGTTTTGTTTCTGATACATTAATCGGTGGTTATGAGCCGTTGAATGAAAGTGGTTTAGTTTTAGCAAATCCTCCTGAAAATCCATATCAAGCATATTCATGGCTTGTTCTTCCGAACTTAAATGTAGTAGGGTTTGCTCATTTTGGAGATTTAGGTGATATGTCAATTGGTGATGTAGGAAACCAATCACCAGAATTCCAATTTGAACATTTTGGTGGAACGTTAGCTCTAACAGTTAAGCTATCAATCAAAGGCAATACTACAAAAATAGTAAAAGAATATAGCCCTGGTTGGATTAAGCAATAAGGAAATGATAATAGAAATGGTCAGCTAATCGTGCAAGATATTGGCTGACCATTCTGTGCATTTTGTTTTAGATATTATAGGCCATGTTTAATAGAAGTCTATTAGGGGGAAACAAGAATGGAACGGAAAAGAAATAAAAAGGGCATATTTTTTATAGCAGCAATAATAGGACTTTCTGCTATATTCGCACCTATTGTAAGTTCAGGTGTATCTGCCAAAGAGAATATTGATACTTATAATTGGACTCGTGAAGATGTTAGTAGTCTTTCAATAAATGATAAAAATACAGCACCAATGATCAATAAAGATGAACTTGTTAACATTACATCTGACTCTTATATTTGGGATACTTGGCCATTGCAAGATAAGAATGGTCATCCTGCTGTAGTTAACGGCTATAAAATTATTTTTGCCTTGTCAGTGCCAAAAGATGTGCTTCCTGGTAAGCGACATGATACAGCTGAAATTCATTATTTCTTTTCAAAGGACGGTAAGAGCTGGGAGTCAGGTGGCCCTGTTTTTAAAGATGGAGAAGCATTGGGCTCAAGGCAATGGGCTGGATCTACGATCGTTCATAAAGATGGAAAATTACAAATTTTTTATACTGCAACTGGTAAGAAAGGTGAAACTCAATTAAGCTATGATCAAAGAATAGCAACTGCAACGGCTGATATAAAAACAACGAACTCCAGTGTTGCATTTGAAAATTGGTCAGCACACGAAATGATTCTCGAGGCAGATGGCGAATACTATCAAACAAGTGAGCAAACAGGATCAGAAGAGTCTTCCTATGCATTCCGTGACCCGTATTTTTTCCAAGATCCAAAGACTGGGGAAGAATATCTTTTATTTGAAGGAAACTCTGCTGGAAAGCTTGAAGACCGATTATATAAACATGAATATATTGGTACCTCTGCATTTCGCCAATACCACGTCATTCCTGAAGGTTCAAAAGCCTTTAATGGAAGTATTGGCATTGCAAAAGCAACGAATCAAGATTTATCTACATTTAATTTGCTACCACCATTGTTGGAAGCGAACTATGTAAATGATGAACTTGAAAGACCAAGTCTTATGGTAAAAGGAAATAGCTACTATCTTTTTGCAAAAACACATAGTGAGAAATTTGCCTCAGGTCTTCATTCTCCGGAAGGATTATACGGATTTACTTCAGACTCACTTTTTGGAGGCTATCAACCTTTGAATGAAAGTGGACTGGTAATTGCAAATCCTACCGATAATCCATATCAAGCATATTCATGGATGGTTATGTCAAACGGCACTGTGATTAGTTTTGTGAATTATGTTAATGTAGATGGGAAAGATATTTATGAAATAGGCGAGCAATCACCAGAATATCAATTGGAGCATTTCGGTGGTATGCTGGCACCTTCATTAAAACTATCGATAACACGTGATGAAACAAAAATCGTTCACGAAAAAAAACAAGGAGTTTTTAAATAAAGTAAGTCTAATTAAAAACGAATATGGGAATAAGTGGCGTTCAGTATATTTTACTGAGCGCTACAGTCAGTTATATAGCTTTTCATTTTTTTACTTAAGTTACAATGCACAAAACTAAGTAATACCCAACGAATACTCTAATAAGGAATAAATATAAGGTGGAAGATGATTATACAAGACCAACAGAAAGAAGCAAAAGATATCGCTAAAGAATTAGTAACGTTATTAGGTGGCAAAGAAAATATTATAAAGATTACTCATTGTACAACTCGATTACGTTTTGAACTTCATGATGAAAGTATAGTAAATAAAGCTGCAATAGATGAAATGAACGGTGTACATGGTACCTTTTCAAGACTTGGACTTTTTCAAATTATCATAGGTAGTGGTATTGTTAATAATGTATATAGAGCCATTCTTGAAATAAACCCAGCACCTGTTACGAACACTCCTAAAACAAAATCACCAAAGGTAAGAATGAACCCTTTTGTTCAATTTGCTAAAACATTGTCAAATATTTTCGTTCCGATTATTCCTGCTATTGTCGCAAGTGGTTTATTAATGGGACTTATTGGAATGATCAAGGTGTTTAATTGGGCACCTCCTGAAAGTTCATTAGTGAAAATGATGGAAATCTTTTCAAGTGCGGCATTTATTATTTTGCCTATTTTAATTGGTTTTTGTGCAGCAAAGGAATTTGGCGGTAATCAAATTCTAGGTGCGGTAATTGGTGGAATATTAACTCACCCTTTACTGTTAAGCCCCTCCATGCTTGGGGTTAAGGTGCCGGAATCTATGGAAGTACTGGGAGTTGCAATCCCCTTAATTGGGTATCAGGGAACAGTGATTCCGATTTTACTTTCTGTCTTTTTTATGAGTAAGCTTGAATTAGGATTGAGAAAAATAATACCAACTGCATTAGATCTGTTCTTTATCCCATTTTTAGTTATCATATCTATTGGTTTTATCTCAATCTTAGTTATCGGCCCGATCTCACTATTTATAGGTGATATGATGACAACTTCGTTTGAATTTATCTATAAGTCTGGAGGCATAATAGCAGGATTTATATTTGGAGGACTTTATTCAATCATTGTTGTAACAGGGTTACATCATACTTTACATGCTGTTGAAATGGAATTGCTTGCAAATCCAAAGATTGGTGTGAACTTTTTATTACCGATTTGGTCAATGGCCAATATTGCTCAAGGTGCAGCGGGGTTAGCTGTGTTTTTTAAAACGAAGAATGAGAGAACGAAAAAAATTGCGATCCCTTCAGCTTTTTCGGCATTCCTTGGGATTATAGAACCGGTTATTTTTGGGATTAATATTAAACTTGTTAAACCATTCATAGGTGCAGCAATTGGAGGTGCTTTTGGAGGAGCATATGCTGTTCTTACTCATGTTGTTGCCAACTCTTATGGTTTAACAGGAATTCCAATGATCGCGATCGTAGCGCCGTTAGGGGTTTCAAATTTAATGCATTACCTCATTGGTTTGGGAATCTCTGTCATTACCGCGTTCATTGCTACTTGGATTCTTTTAGGCAAGGAAGAAATTGAATAAAGTGTTAGAGTAAAATCACAACTAATGCGAGAGCAAAAGAGGAAGGTGAAAGAGATGAGAATTAAAAAAATCTTAAATAATAGTGCGGTTGTAGTAAAAGACCGGGACGGAGAAAAGATTGTAATGGGGGAAGGAATAGGTTTCCAAAAAAGAAAGAACGATCCGGTAAATCAAGCTAAAATTGATAAGGTTTTTGTTATGAAAGATCCAAATGAGCATAAAAAATTCGAAGAAATCTTGCAATTTCTTCCCGAAGAGCATATCCAAATTGCAGAAGAAATTATCACTTATGCAGAAAAAGAATTTGGTGTCATCGTTAACGAGCATGTCCATGTAGCATTTTCTGATCACTTATCTTTTGCAATAGAACGATTAACAAATGGGATTTCTATTAAAAATGCGCTGCTTGACCAAATTAAAATTCTTTATGTAAAAGAATATCAAATTGGACTTTGGGCTAGGGGGCTAATAAAAGAGAAGCTCGAGATAGAAATTCCAGATGATGAAGTAGGTAATATTGCCTTGCATATGCATACAGCTAGAATGAATGCTGGTGATATGCAGGAAACAATAGACATTACAACAACGATTCAAGAAATTACGAGTATCATTGAAAATTCATTGATGATAAATATCGTAGAGGATACACTGTCATATGAGCGATTAATTACCCATTTACGCTTTTCACTTAAAAGTCTATTGTCTAATGAAAAGAACCATGATTATGATGAGAAAATGGTTAGTATGATTAAAGAAAACTTCACGAAAGCTTTTACATGTGCGCAGGAAGTAGGTCACTTTTTAGAAGAGAAGTATAGGATCGAATTTCCTGAGGCAGAATTAATGTATATATCGATGCATATACAAAGATTTTATAGTCGAGTTGTTGTATCTTAAGATTATCAGAACATAAAGGATGATTTTCGAATCATTCTTTTTATAATTTAATGAAAGCGCTATCTTTTTTTATTGACATGTTATAGCTGAGTGATTTATTATTGATTTAATCGATTACGTAAACGATTAAATCTTCTTTTGTTCAAAGATAAGAAAGTATAAAAATTTGGGTCTACCACAGTCATTTAAGCTGTGGTATTTTCATTTTATGGAGACCAATATATTGAGAAGAATATTTTTTGATAAACACCAACATTGGGAAGCTTTCAAAAGAAAACACGGTGCTAAAATCCGCCCTATCGTAATTAAGGAGGTTGAGAAATTTCGAGATTGTGGGGATATCAAAAATGGATTTAAGTTATTTGTGTGTGAAGGTTGTCATGATGTGCGAAAGGTTCCTTACCGATGTAAAGGTCGATTTTGTACCACGTGCTCTGTTGGAGAAAGTGAAGAATGGAGTAGGTTACATACTGAAGATGTTCTTCAGGTTAATCATCGGCACGTAATTTTTACGATTGATGAAGGACTAAGAGATGTATTTCTCCTTCACCGACATCTATTAAAAGATTTAATGGACTTGTATTCATAGTAACATTCACACCTCTGACAAACGAGAGGGTCTTTCTTGCCACTGGCTACTATTCTTTCACGCCACGTCTGGCGACGTAAGGTTTTCTTAACTTTTACAACCCAACGTCTTGCTTTTTGTTGCCAAGTACTCAACACTTTTTTACACAAGTTTTTTGATCTTCTAGAATACATACCGTAATGCCGAATAGTTTTAAATTGCTCGTCTGGGATATGGCGAATTAAACGTGAAATAAATTCTTCGACACTTACGGTTTCGGATTTGTCTTTTCCGTCAGTTTTATCCTTATATTTGAACGTAACGAATTGCCCATCATATGCCTCAATCCGATTGATTCCAATCGCTGGTCGACGAATATAACGGCCAATATAACGAAGTTGTTCTTTTATTTTTCCCCTCTGTTTAGGTGCATACACATAGAAGCCTTCGCCATTATTGGTGAACGCCTTTTGAAGTCTTGGTTGGATTCTTTTCTTTTCTCTTGGTGAAACTCCGTTTCTAATTAATTTTAATACGACCGTTTGCCATTGTTTACGAAGCATCGTAAATGGCAAGAAATCATACTGCTTCCATTCTCCTTTTTCTGTTAATCCGCCCATTGTAACTAACATATGTACGTGAGGATTGAAGTTGACCCTTGAACCAAAAGTGTGGAGTCCAGCAATAATCCCAGGTGTTACCTTTGCTTTCTTTTTGAAGAAGTCAGTAAGTAGTCTTGCAGAAGCGAGAAGTCTGCCTTGAAAATGGTAAATTAGAAATAAAGGTAGCCTTATGCAAAACTACAAGAGCTTATTTAGAAAGGATGATTAACGATCTCACCGGTATCAAAAACCCGCAAAAAGGGAAAGAAAAAGAAGAAAAACATAAGCCTAAACCAGTCCAAGCAACAGAGCGTCAGCTATGTTTGTTTGGCGTGTCATGAGAAAGAAGAGATTCCTATTAACGTGGTAAGGGATTTCGATTTAATGGATGATGGAGATCCGACAACTCCTCCTATGTTTGCATGTGAAAAATGTGGGGGTGAAATGTATCCTGAGTATTATAAAGGGGTACATGGCATAGAGTACAAATTATCGGATATTCTCTAACCATGAAAAGGACCGGGCTATGCCCGGTTTTTCTTATAGTGGTCCAGTCTTTTTTTACAAAGAATTAAAAAAGTTAATAAATGAAGTAGGTATAACTTACTGCAATGATCGCCCTGCCCCCCCATTATGTATTATTGATTCTTCACTTTTCGACATTCATATATTACTAACGGTACATACCATCTCTATTATTTTATCTAGCATATGAGGCTTTTGATTTATTTTTGAATAAGTGTGACGAAATTACAGGTTCTTAACAGTACATTTAAGAAAAATTGTTACCTTTATTACTAGAGTTAGCTACAACGTTATCATCTTAAAAAATTGGAGGTAGTGTAGATGAAATCTAGCAATAATGGTATGAACAGACGCGATTTCTTAAAAGTTGGTGGAATGAGTACCTTAGCATTAACACTCGGTACAACAGGGATCTATTCTCTCACTGGAGCTACGAAAGGCTTTGCATCTACAACAAACAATCCAACGACTGGATTTGGAGGTTATGGGCCTCTTGTAACGGATCCAAATGGTATTCTTGACCTTCCTAAAGGTTTCCATTACAAAATGTTATCTCAAACAGGAGACCTTATGCCAAATGGTGACAAAGTACCTGCGATGCATGATGGGATGGCGGCATTCAAAGGTGAAAAGAATACAACGATTCTTGTAAGAAATCATGAAAATAGTACAAACTCCAATTATCCAGTTAACGGGAAAAATCCTTGGAGTAAGGGTGCTTCCGACGGTACAACTACTTTAATTGTCGGACCAAATAGAGAGCTCATTGATCATTATGTATCAAGCTCAGGGACCATCCGCAACTGTGCAGGAGGCGCTACGACTTGGGGAACTTGGCTTACAATGGAGGAAACACGGAATATGGGCCATGGCTTTGTATTTGAAGTAAACCCTCTAGATCCTGAAAATGAGATGTCTAAAACACCTATTCGTGATATGGGTTACTTTTCTCATGAAGCTGGGCATGTCGATCCTTCAACAGGCATTTGGTATTTAACAGAAGATGCGAGCCCAAGTTTCTTATATCGTTTTACTCCGCATGACCGGAGTCAAACACTCGGGTCTCTTCAAAAAGGAGGAACTCTTGAAGCGCTAGCCATAGAGGAATTACCAAGCAGCAAGGCCAGCCAGTTCCATTCAGGCCAAACATTTGGCGTGGTATGGAAAAAACTGAACCCTGAAAGAGCCCAGCAGGATGCAAAAGATCTCGGTTGTATTGAATTTAGCCGCTTAGAAGGCGCTTATTTCTCTGAAGGTACATTTTGGTTTGATGATACAAGTGCAGGCTCTAAAAATCTAGGACGTGTTTATCGCTATACCCCTGCAACGAATACTTTAGAACTATTCTATGAGTCTACTGATAAAAACGATTTAGAAATGCCAGATAATATCACCATTACTCCTTGGGGAGATCTTTGGATTGCGGAAGATGGTGGTGGGAATGATCGAATTGTGGGATTAACACCGGAGGGTAATATATATACTTTCGCTGAAAATAGGATGAATGGTTCTGAATTTGCTGGACCTACATTCTCTCCCGATGGAAATACGTTTTTCGTTAATATGCAAACACCAGGTATTACTTTTGCAATTTGGGGACCTTTTGCAAGACGAAATTCTTCTCGCAGACGTGCAATGAACCATGCTGCACCACCATCTAGTCTTGCTCCTGTCGTATCTGAAAAACTAACTGCCTTTGCAGAAGAACAAGGTATGTCGGTTTTGGAAGCTGCAGCCCTAGAACGTCATGGAATGCCAATAATATAAATAAATAGCTCCAAGGAGGGCGAAATGTATGTTAATGATTACTGCAGAAAACAGAGACAATATCAAACCTATGGATCTCAACCTTAAAAAACAGCCGAAACAGCAAAACTGTCATAAATGCAAACAGTGCTCTTGTATTTCGAACCTCTCTCGTAGAGAAAAGGAGCTTATAAACTAATACTCTTTTATAGCTATTTAGTAGATTAATCAGAATCTGGACTGAATTCAATGGAATCAGTCCTTTTTTTCATATTATGGAAGGGTAGAGGGGAGACACTGTCTTAGGCTGGATCCAAGAGTTGGTCCAGCCTGGTTCTAGATAAGTTAAGTTACTATTAAACAGGGCGAACGGTTATTTCGTTTACATTTACATAATCCGGTAGAGTTACAGCGTATACTACTGCTTTTGCAATATCCTTTGGTTCTAGTTTTTTCCGTTCGTTATTCCGTGAACTACCGTTACCTAAAGAAGTGTCGACCATACCTGGAGATATATTGGTGACCCGGACACCGGTTTTAGCTAGTTCCTTTTCTAGTCCTGCGGAAATTGCGCGGACCGCAAATTTCGTTGCACTGTAGACAGTACTGGTCTTTGTTACTTCAAAGCCTGAAACAGACGCGATGTTAATAATATGGCCACTGGAGCGCTCAAGCATGGACGGTAGTACTGAATGAATACCGTAAAGTACTCCTTTTATATTCACGTCCATCATACTTTCCCATTCTTCTACTTTTCCTAACCGAATTTGAGAAGAAAGCATTTGACCCGCATTATTCACTAAAATATCAATGTGGTTGAATGCTTCCTCAGCTTTTTTGACTAAGTCTTCAATGTTTTGTTTATTTGTTACATCCGTCTGTACTGTTAAGACCTTTCCATTTCCTTGTTCATTTATTTCTCTTTCTACTTCGGCTAGTTTCTCTATTCTACGGGCAGCCAAGACAACATTTGCACCTTCCTTAGCTAGTTCTTTTGCAATAGCTGCACCAATTCCACTGCTCGCTCCTGTAATAATTGCTGTTTTTCCTTGTAATTGCGCCAACCTTATAACCTCCTACATACATGGATATAAAATACCGATTATTTTCAGTCCAGTCTTATTTCTATACAATAATAACTAATAGTATATAGATGAAATTATACCATATTTAGGGAAAAAGTAATGTTAGAGAGTGGGACAGTGTATCTGTCCTTGTTTCCCAATTATATTTAGATTAGAAGCGGTCAATCGTAGGCCGCTTTTTTCATTGTGTAGAAAGTAATAGAAAGATGAAAAAAAATAGTAAAATAGTATCGAATTTTACGTTTTGTAAAATTACCTAGGGTTATTTTTTTACATTACAACCAATGAATTGATAACGCTTACATGGTAAGTTTAACTATATTTAGATTATTGAGAAAATTAATACAAAGGAATGGGGATAACGATATATATAAAATAGCTTTTAGTTTAGGGATATTTTATTTAATGCATTGATATTGAAAAAAGTTTTTTGTACATATCGACCTAAGCGAAGTGCGTGTATTTTGAAACAAAACTAATAAAAAATGGGGTGTTTGATAATTTGGAAACAAAAGTAGAAAGAACCTATGAACCTTTAGCTAATCCACCATCAACCCTAAAAGGGAAATTATCGGTTATTGGTCCAGGAATCGTTGTTGCTGCAATCTTTTTGCTGACTTTGTACGAATCGTACGAAATGGTGGAAAGAAGAATAACAAATTAAATCAACCAATCTCTGAAAAAGATCCAGCTTATCGCGCATATCTTGTTTGGATGACATTCCCGCCTATGTTACTTTTGTTATTTAATGAGCCTGTTGCAATTGTTTTTATTTATGGCATTCTTGGATCCATATTTATGCCAGCACTTTCATTAGGCCTATTATATTTATTAAACTCTAAACAAATAGACCCTGTTTATCGTAATGGAAAAGCTTCTAATCTATTTTTAGTATTAATTATTTTGCTCTTCGTATATCTTGGTGGCAGTGAGCTCATTGATATGCTTTTTTAGTATCCGTATAGGTTATGTTCACACTTTAGGGTTCAAATTTATTATTTATTAACACGCAAAAGAAGCAAGGGGCGCGCCCCTTGCTTCTTTTTATATTACACGTGCTGAAATGATTCCGTTAATTTGCTTGATTCTTTCTAATATGCTAGGAACGATTTCGCCATTTACTTCATTATCAATGTCAATCATCGTATAGGCATATTCACCCTTGCTACGGTTTACCATGTCTGCGATGTTTAACTCATAATTAGAGATAGCGGATGTGATTTGACCCACCATGTTTGGTACGTTTTTATGGAAAGCTGTTACACGCGTTTTTCCTGTATAAGGAAGAGCTGCGTTTGGAAAGTTAACAGAGTTTTTAATGTTTCCAGTTTCTAAGTATTCCTTTGTCTGACGAGCTGCCATAATCGCACAGTTTTCTTCTGATTCATTTGTAGAAGCACCTAGATGTGGAGTGCAAATGGTATTCTTCATTTTTAACACATTTTCATTAGGGAAGTCTGTCATATACTTTCCAACGATTCCATCTTCAAGTGCCACTGCCATATCGATTTCGTTCACAAGCTCTCCACGTGAAAAGTTAATGATGTGAACACCTGGCTTCATAATACTGAAAGTCTGTTTATTAAACATTTCTTTTGTGTCTTTGGTTAAAGGTACATGAACGGTAATATAGTCTGACTCTGCAAAAAGCTGTTCAAGTGACATGGCACGCTGAACATTACGTGATAAGTTCCAAGCTGTATCAACTGAGATAAATGGGTCAAACCCGATAACATCCATATCTAAATCAAGCGCATCGTTTGCAACAAGTGCACCGATTGCACCTAAACCGATTACACCGAGGGTTTTACCTTTGATTTCTTTTCCAACGAATTGCTTTTTACCTTTTTCAACAAGTTGAGGTATTTGCTCACCTTTGTCTTCTAATGTCTTTGTCCAAGCAATCCCTGAAAAAACATTACGGGACGTAGCCATTAATGCAGTTAATACCATTTCTTTTACTGCGTTTGCGTTGGCACCTGGTGTATTAAAAACAACAATACCTTTCTCCGTGCATTTTTGGATTGGAATATTGTTAACACCAACACCAGCGCGTGCAATTGCTTTTAAGTTATCGCCGAACTCAAGGTCATGCATATCGAAGCTACGAACAACAATCGCATCTGGGTTCTCGCTTTGATCATCAATTACAAAACGGTCATTTTTGAATACCTTTAGCCCGCTTTCAGCAATATTATTTAATGTTTTAACTGTTTTAACCTGATTTTCAATAAGTGTGCTCATCTCGTCTACCTCACTTTTTGATTAAGATTTTCACTAAAAAACTATTAATATAAAAATTTATGAATGTCTGGATCTGTTAAGGGTGGACAGAATGTCCTACGATAAACAGAAAGAGGCAAGGGACTTTCCCTTACCTCTGCCCAGGCGAACGGCTCCGACACTATATGCTCCCTCGCGGTTATCCGCGTGCGCCAGTTACATACAGTCCTTTTGATTTGTAAGTATGATACCAAGTTTTTTGATATATTTCAAGTTTTAATTAATTAAAATTTTTAGACGATAAATGTTTCTTATTCAGCAAGTTCTGCTGCTTTTCTTTGTTTGAATTCACTCTTGATTGCGTCGAGCAGTTGTGGTTCTGTAATTAGGCGTAAGGCTGTGAGACTAAGTGCTTTAGCGCCAGTGATCAGAGCCTCGTCACCTCGCTCAGATGCTGCTGCTTCTCTAAAAGGAACGGTGTGAGGAACAAGATTATCTGCTCCAATTTTAATATAGGGGTGAATGGTTGGCACAACTTGGCTAATATTGCCGGCATCAGTAGAGCCAATGCCTTCTCTTGCGCCAGCAACAGGTTCCCCTAATCCTTCAATAACTTCTTTAAACACAGTGTTAAACGCATCATTTAACAGCAAGTTATCGACTTTGTTTTGAAAAGCAATGACATTAAGTTTAGCGCCTGTAGCAAGGGCCGCACCCTCAGCAATTGCTTTCACTCGCTGGGTGACTTCATTTAGGCTCGTTCTTGTAGCAGCACGGATAAAGAATCGGGCCTTCGCATAATCAGGTACGATATTCGGAGCATCACCGCCATGTGTGATGATGCCATGGATGCGGACATCGTCTGTTACATGCTGGCGAAGTGCATTAATACCGGTGAATAGCTGAATAACAGCATCGAGGGCATTAATACCTTTATGAGGTGCAGCAGCCGCATGAGCTGATTTTCCGATGTATTCGAAATCAAGTGGATCAACAGCTAGGGAAGGAGAGGTAAGACTTGTTTTTCCCTGCGGATGGATCATCATTGCTGCATCAATACCTTCGGTTAATCCGTGTTTAACAAAGCTTCCTTTTGCACTTCCATTTGGCCCACCTTCTTCGGCAGGTGTTCCGAAGACGACCGCCTCACCGCCAGTTTCTGCAATCACTTTACTTAAACCGACAGCAGCAGCAACACTCAAGGTTCCAATAATATTATGGCCGCAAGCATGGCCTATACCAGGTAGAGCGTCATATTCAGCTAAAAAGGCAATGGAAGGGCCGGGCTTTTCTGATTTGAATCTGGCGACAAAAGCAGTTTTGTGACCGGCTACGTCTTTTTCAACGGTAAATCCTTCGTCTTCTAAGATCTTCGTTAATTGTTCAGAGGCGAAAAATTCCTCATTTCCAATCTCTGGATTTGCGTGGATACTGTGGCTTGTTTCAATATAGCGTTTCTTATGTGTATCAATATTTGCTTTAATTGTTTCGCTTAAATTTGTAATGACATTGGTCATGAATCCTTCCTCCTTTTTTTACAAAAAAGAGGGAAACCTACGTTTCCCTCAGCTACTTGTTATTACCAGCCAATGTTTTCTAGTGGAACAAAGGTTGGAATCAGTGCTCCGCCATATTCTTTATTGATGAATTCAGCTGTATCTTCTTCCTGGAATAGCTCAGCAATGCGTTTGTATGTTTCATTATCTTTGTCTTCTTTGTTCACTGCAATAATGTTAAGGTAGTCAATTGCTGTTTCACTTTCATGGAAAATGGAGTCATTAACCGGATTTAAACCAGCATCTCTTGCAAATCCGTTATTGATGATACCTGCATCTACATCAGGCAAAGCTCTTGGGATTTGAGCAGGAGCCGTTGGGATTAATTCAATGTTTTTAGGATTTTCAATTACAGCTTCCTCAATCGTTCCGAGACCATCATAATCATCGACTAGTTTGAGCAGTCCAGCCTCCTGTAACAAGAGAAGAGCTCTTCCTTGATTAGATACATCGTTTGGTAAGGCAATTTTCGCACCATCTTTAATTTCATTTACATCCTTAAGTTTGTCAGAGTAAATAGCCATTGGCGCAAGGTACGTAGTTGCAATTGGAACTAGGTCTAAATTGTGCTCTACAATAAATTGGTCAAAGTAGGCAACAGTCTGGAATGAATTGGCATCCAATTCGCCATCAGCAAGTGCTTTGTTTGGTAGAACATAGTCACTGAATGAGACAAGTTCAATCTCGATTCCTTCTTTGGCTGCTTTTTCAGATACAAAGTCCCAAGTGCGAGTGTCTGTACCAGTGATACCGATTTTAACGTGTTTTGTTTCGGAATCTGTTTCTTTTCCACTTGCGCTATTGTTAGAGCAAGCAGCTGTGAATGCTACTAATACCACTAGTAGGACTGTTAATGCAAATTTTTTCATGTCGTGTTTCCTCCTAAATTATCTTCTTCTTATTTTTTTTGATAAGGTGTTGCCGAATGATTGTAAGCCTTGAACCATTATAATCAGAATGACAACAGTGATGATCATTGTAATAGTGTCAAAGCGCTGATAGCCATAGTTAATGGCCAGGTCTCCAATTCCTCCGCCACCGACTGTACCAGCCATGGCAGATGCACCAATCAGCCCGATTGTTGCAATTGTGAAGTTTACAACTAATGAACTGAGCGCTTCTGGAAGCAAGAATCGGAAAATCGTTTGGAAGGGAGTAGCCCCCATCGCATTGGCTGCTTCCAGCACACCCTCGTCCACTTCAAGTAGTGAGCTTTCTACTAATCTCGCAATATATGGTCCGGCGTAAAAGACGAGTGGAACAATCGCTGCGGGTGTGCCAATAGATGTTCCGACGATCAAACGGGTAACCGGAATAATCGCGACTAGTAAAATGATGAACGGGACGGAACGAAAAATATTAATAATTGCATTTACGATGGTAAAAACGGGTAGATTTTCAAGCATCTGTCCTTTACGGGTGACAAAAAGCAGAATGCCTAATGGCAGCCCGAGTACAATTGAAAAGATAAAGGAAAACCCGACCATTTGGACCGTTTCAATGACCGCTTCGATGATCTGATCTGAATTAACTAGCATGGGATGTCACTTCCTTGAAGCTGATTTGTTTGGACTGCAGATACGTTAAGGCACGCTTGACTTCGGCATCAGGTCCCTGAATTTCTACAATTAGGTTACCAAATGGAATTCCTTGCAGCTCTGTGATACTACCGTAGAGCACGTTGATATCGATATCCAGTTTCTTGGCAAGTTGCGATAAAAACGGCTTGCCTGTTGACTGGCCGATAAAGCTAATGCGAAAAATATTCTGGGATCCTTGATTATCTTTAATCATGTTTAAGATAGATTCAGGAATTTGATCATGCATTACCGTGCTGACAAAGTTTTGTGCAGTTTTAGTCTTTGGAGCGGAAAAGACATCAAAGACGGTTCCTTCCTCAATCACTTGTCCTGCCTCCATGACGGCTACGCGGTCACAGATTTCTCTAATCACGGACATTTCATGGGTAATCATCAAAATCGTAATATTATATTCTTGATTGATTTTTTTCAATAGCTGCAAAATCGAGCTGGTTGTCTGAGGATCCAACGCAGAGGTTGCCTCATCGCAAAGCAGAATCGAAGGTTGTGTTGCCAAGGCTCTGGCGATGCCGACCCGCTGCTTTTGCCCACCGGAAAGCTGATCCGGATAGACATCCGCCTTATCGCCTAATCCTACGAATTCAAGTAGTTCTGTAACCCGATTTTTTATTTGCTCTTTTGGTGTTTTACTTAAGATAAGAGGCATGGCGATATTTGCGTAAACTGTTTTTGAGTTTAAAAGGTTAAAGTGTTGGAACACCATTCCAATATTTTTCTTTACTTCGCGAATCTGCTTTTCTGGGAGAGTCATTAGGTCATGGCCATCTACAATCACTTTTCCAGAGGTTGGGCGTTCAAGGAAATTCACACAACGGATTAATGAACTTTTGCCGGCACCACTAAATCCGACTACTCCGTAGATTTCCCCTTTGTTGATTTTTAAATTGACGTTATTTAAAGCGTGAACTTGTTTGCCGCCGCTGTCATATACCTTAATCAAATCCTGAAACTCTATCACTTTATGATCTCCTTTCGTCTTTCCCTTAAAAAGTTCTCTTCATAGAGAAGAAGGACACAATTCTCTAAAACATATTTCTATATAAGGGTCGACCTCTCATTGGATAAGAAAATTATTATATTATAAAAATATAAAAGCCCTCTTCAGACAGAAGAGGGCAGAAAGTTAATTCCAGTATCCTCTTCTTATCTCTCAAGCTTACTTGCTGGAATTGGCACGGTACAAATCGTCCGTTGCCGAGGTTTCACAGGGCCAGTCCCTCCGCCTCTCTTGATAAGAAGTATTTTTAATATGTTTTAAACTATACATCTGGAATATACTATTGTCAATATATTTTATATAATTATATTATTGCTATTATCAGAAAAGAGTTATTGTATGATAATTTAAACATTATTAATAAAAAAGTTATTTATTTGGTCCGTAAACACGACTTTCGATTGATTTTGATTCACCCTTTAGTCGTTTTGCTAGTGTTTCTTTCCAATTCGCTGCAAGGTATTTGCAGGATGCAAGTTTCGCAGCTGCCTCCATATCATCTTTCTTTTCATGCATGATTTCATTGCAACGAGCAATGGTCCATTCAGGGTATGGGCGTTCTACTAACTTGATTTTTTCCTGCTCTTTAACAATGCCTTCTTTGACAACGCGAAAGTACCATCCGGTTCGTCCGCTATTTTGAATCCGTAATGCAAAATCTAGAATTTTAAAGCGACGCGCAGGCTTCCAACACGGCTGACGTGGTTGTGAAACTTGAACCAAAGCTTCACCAACCTCATAAATATCCCCGATGCAAACATTGGATTCATCGAGACCCACAATAGAGAAGTTTTCTCCCATTGCTCCTGCTACAATTTGATCATGATTCAATTCGCTTTGCCATTTTTCGTAATGGGTTGCTGCATAGGCAAGAACTGCTTTTTCAGGTCCACCGTGATTTATTAAATCAGCTTGACCATCCCCGGTTAAGCCTTCTTTATTAAGCATTACCGGATTATGAATGGGTTCTTTAAAAATACCACTTGTCCATTCTTTATCCATGAGCTTTTTTGCATTTGGATCGCCCATCGTTTTGGGTTTGCCAATAAATAATTGATTTATGTATGGTTGGTTTTCCATTTTCGTTATCACCTCTAGTTTTAGTTTACCACTGTTGAATAGAAGGAATCTGTCCAATTTTGGCTAAAAGTGATGGATACTTGAGATATATTTCATTATTTCTTTTAATTCAAATATTGAAACAAAAGGTGGCGAGCTATACTATTAAATTAAAGCTTCTAATTGGTTGTTTTAGATTGAGGAGGGTAGCCATGGATAAGAAAAAAATCATTATGTTAAGTACAGGAGGGACAATTGCCAGTAAACGAAATCCAGAAACGGGGCTATTAACAGCTGGTGTGATGTCTGGTGAAGAACTATCTGAAATGTGTGATCTCCCTTCATATATAGATGTTGATGTGATATCTGTCTTTCAGATACCTAGTAATCATATGACGTTTGGTCATTTAATTACATTGAAGGAAAAGATTGAAGAAGTCTTTGAAAGCCCAGATATAGATGGAGTCGTAGTCACCCATGGTACGGATACATTAGAAGAAACGGCATATTTCTTAGATTTAGTTATCGCTGATGAAAGGCCAGTTGTGATCACTGGTTCACAGCGGGGACCTCAAGTGAATGGAACGGATGCTTTTGTTAACTTGCGCCAATCCATTCTATTAGCTACATTTCAAGAATGTAGGGGGCTTGGAACGGTTGCTTTATTTAATGAGCGGATTTTTTCTGGGCGATACATTAAGAAAAAACATGCTTCAAACGTAGATGGATTTACGTCTTTTGGCTTCGGTTACCTAGGAATTGTGGATCAAGAGACAATATTTATCTATCAAAAACCGGTAAAACGAGAAACTTATACTTTAAAAACCTCATTACCTACTGTTGAACTCGTAAAAACCTCACTTGGTTCAGATGGTAAGTTTATAGATTGTGCCGCAGATTATGGGGCTAAAGGAATTATTGTAGAAGCCCCTGGTAGGGGTCATGCACCACCTTACATCATCGAGAGTGTAAAAAGAGCGGTTGAAAAAGGAATATATGTACTTCTTACAACAAGTGCTGAGGAGGGGGAAGTAAAGACGGTTTATGACTTCCCAGGAAGTGCTTGGTCCTTACAAAATGCGGGGATCCTATTAGCAGGTGATTATGACAGCAAGAAGGCCCGAATTAAATTAGCGGTTCTGATAGCTGCCGGTATTAAAGATATAAATGAAGGTCATTTTCATCATTAAATTCTGAAAGAGGATAGGTTTATTTGTTATTTGCAAAATATGCAAATACAGTGGACCTGTCCTTTTTGTCGGTTTTAGTAGTAGTTTGTAACATTTTGGGACGAGGGACCTGTCCCCTTGTCCCACTAACTGGCAAATTATTGGCTCAGGCATGTTTTGAGCGGATAGAGGGTGGTTTGATGTGATTAGCTTACTTTGGTAGCGTTTACACTCGCTAATTGAATCATATGCATATGACTTTCCGAGATACCCTTGATAATGGTTTTAAAGATGTTACGATAAATACGTTGTTAAAATTTTTACCACAAGGGAGACATTTGATGTTACATGAAAAAACAATCGTTTTTATAGGGGCAGGATCAATGGCAGAGGCAATGATTTCAGGTATTGTTGCAGCTGGAAAAGTCCCTTCGAATCAGATTTTTGTTACCAACCGTTCGAATACAGCACGACTACAACAACTTGAAGAAACTTATAAAATTAAAGGTTTAACAAGCCAACAACTAAACCTACAAAATATCGATATGATCGTCCTCGCAATGAAACCTAAAGATGCAGAAGTTGCATTACAGTCCATCAAAGATTCACTTCAACCGAACCAACTCGTTTTATCCGTTTTAGCGGGTATTACCACAACCTACATGGAGCAGCATTTACCAGCGGGGCAACAGGTGATTCGTGTGATGCCGAATACATCTAGCATGATTGGAGAGTCTGCAACAGCAATTTCGGCTGGTTCCTCGACTACTACTGAAAATATGTTGCTAGCAAAAGACCTACTTGAATCAATTGGAGAAGTTTACGAAATCCCAGAAGACCAAATGGATGTGTTTACGGGAGTAGCGGGTAGCGGACCTGCCTATATTTATTACCTAATGGAGCATATGGAAGCAACAGTGAGAAAAGCAGGATTACAAGAAAAAGTGACAAGAGATATTATTGCTCAAACGATTGTCGGGGCAGCAAAAATGATTCAGCAACAGAATGAGACACCGACCACATTACGAGAAAATGTGACTTCCCCAAATGGTACAACAGCTGCAGGTTTGGCAGCATTAGATAAAAATGGTGGCGGTAAGGCGATCTCACAAGCTATTAAGCATGCGGCAAAGCGTTCCCAGGAAATCAGTTCACAGCTTGAAGGTGCTACTGAGAAAAAAGTTCAAGCTGTTTAACATAAGCATATAACCCTTTTACGGGCGATAAGCGCTTGTAAAAGTATTATCGTCCGGCAATCAAAATCAAAAACAAAAACAGATAAGGATTGATCGGATGTCCATAGAAAAAAGAGTTGTTATTAAGGTCGGAAGTAGCTCGTTAACGAGTCGTCACGGAGAAATTAGTAAGATAAAACTAGAAAAACTGACGAATGAAATTGCCGAGCTGAAGGATGCAGGGCACGAGGTTGTCCTTGTATCATCAGGGGCAGTCGCTGCTGGATATAGAAAGCTTGGCTGTCTTAAACGCCCAGATTCATTGCCGGAAAAACAAGCAGCTGCATCGATTGGTCAAGGATTATTAATGGAATCCTATTCCCACCTCTTCTTATCACACGGATATGTAGCTTCGCAAATCTTGATTTTAAGAAGCGACTTTTTGGATGAATCACGTTACCAAAACGTTCGCAACACATTGAACGTTTTATTAGAACGGGGGATTATTCCTATCGTTAATGAAAATGATACGCTTTCGACAGAGCGTTTGAACTTTGGTGATAATGATACATTGGCGGCTAAAGTAGCTGGATTAGTGGATGCCGACCAACTGGTCATTTTATCTGATATAGATGGTCTATATGATAAAAACCCGACGGCACATGAGGATGCTAAGCTAATTGAGCGAGTGTCTGAAATTACAGATGAAATCGAGAATGCTGCGGGTGGTTCTGGAAGTGCTGTTGGTACAGGTGGCATGAAATCTAAAATTGAAGCCGTGAAGATTGCAATGGCTTCTGGGATTTCCACCTTTTTAGGAAATGCAAATAAAGAAAATATCATCGTGGATGCTGTGGAAGAAAAGGCGACGGGTACGTATTTTGATTGTAAAAAATCTGTGACTATACTTAATCAAAAGAAAAAGTGGATAGCCTTTCACTCAGGATCCAAGGGAGAAATAATCATAAATGCCGATGCTACAGAGAGAATTGTGAAGAACAGAAAGAGCCTACGGCTAAAGGAAATTCTTCAGGTCGAAGGTAGGTTTGAAAAAGGCGCTGTTGTCCGTGTAGTGGATTTGGATGAAGAAGAAATTGCCCGAGGATTGGTGAAAATCTCTTCAGAGGATTTGGAACGGATGCTACAGTCTCAAACAGATCAAGTATTAGATTCGACTGTCATTATGGAAATGGGAGATTTTGTTTGCCATATTGATGCACCAATCACAATCGGAGTTTAACTTTATTCAGTAGGTAGCCCGACTGAATAAAGTCAAAGCCTCCGGCGGATGCCACAGATTTTTAGAGGTAGTTTTTCGAGCGTAAGATTAAAGACTAAGAACGCCACTTCCTGTGGCAACGTCTTTATGACCCACATCGTGTGGGCCTAAAATCTGGGCGGTAAATACGCCAAGGCGCATTTGATTAAAGGAGGAATTAGGTGACTTTAGTAAAAGAAAATGTAGATATTAGAAATCAAGCCCGTGAAGCAAAAAAAGCGGCTAAACAAGTAGGTATTCTATCAACTGACGATAAAAACAGGGCATTATATATATTAGCTGAACATTTGGAAGCAAGCTTTGAAACCATTTTAGATGCAAATAAGGTTGATTTACAAAAAGGTAAAGACGCCGGATATTCGCCAGCATTCATGGATCGACTTACCCTTTCAAAGGAACGTATCTTTGATTTTGCAGAGGGACTTCGCCAAGTTGCTGCTTTGGAGGACCCCACAGACCAAGTCATCTCAGATTGGACATTAGAAAACGGCCTACAGGTGAAAAAAGTAACCGTACCTTTGGGTGTTATCGGGATGATTTATGAGGCACGACCGAATGTAACGGTTGACGCAACTGGGCTCGCGTTGAAATCAGGAAATGCGATTATTTTAAAAGGCGGCTCATCGGCGATTCACACAAATAAAGCAATCGTTGAGGTTATTCAATATGCACTTGAACATACGATGATACCAAGGGAAGCTGTTCAATTTATTGCAAGTACGGATCGAGAAGCTACAGGGCAGCTATTTACGATGAAGGAATATATTGATGTACTTATCCCACGCGGCGGGGCATCTTTGATTCAAACGGTTGTTAAACAAGCGACAGTACCTGTACTAGAAACAGGTGTTGGAAACTGCCATGTCTATATTGACTCTGAAGCGGATGTCAATAAGGCGTTGCCTATCCTTGTGAATGCAAAAACGGATCGCCCAGCTGTTTGTAATGCTGCGGAAACAGTCCTTATACATAAGGATTGGTTGCTAAAGCATAAGGACGCCCTTGTGAAGACATTACAGGAACATTCTATTACAGTGCATGGGGATGAGCAGTCACTATCAATTATCCCAAACGCTATCCCGGCAGGTGAAGAGGATTGGGCAAATGAATACTTGAGTTTGCACATTGCGATGAAGGTCGTTGAAGATGTGCACGAAGCAATTGACCATATTGAACAGTATGGAACAAAGCACTCAGAAGCGATTATTACAGAAAATCAAGAAACAGCAAATGTGTTCATGAAGCTTGTCGATGCATCTTCTCTTTATCACAATGCTTCAACTCGATTTACAGATGGTGGAGCCCTAGGCTTTGGAGCGGAGATCGGCATTTCAACTCAAAAGCTTCATGCACGTGGACCAATGGGACTACCAGCATTAACTACAGTAAAATTCTTAATGACCGGAAATGGGCAAATAAGATAATAACGAAACACGGCAGAATGATAAAGATTCTGCCGTGTTTTTGAGTGAAAGGGAAAAGTTCATTGTCCCTAAAAAAATCTACTTAGTAAATAGGCAATCCATTTGCAATGTGGATGATTCCGGATGTTTTCCAGTAGTCCTTTTATAATGGCAGGGCTAAATGTTCGTTCATCCACCTGTTCTTTCAATAGCTGCAGGGATTCCTTTTCAATGGAATCCTCCATTTCTTTTACTTTCTCCTCAATTATCGAAGTCAATTGTTCCTTCGTGACCTCACCCTGCGTAGATGATTCCATAAGCTCTTTTTTTAGAAAAGGAAGGGTCATACCATGAGCTAATAAATCTGTTTTTTCCACTAGGGACTGACAAAGGAGGTCAATATCCAACGGAACAAGCTGATACAAAAAGAGCTCCGAATACATTCTCATAAAACCTTTTATACAATAAAGTAGGTCATATTTTATATGCTCCGCTTTTTCTCCATAAATGCGGTCAATCATCAAAAGAATCACTGTATTACCTAGTTTGTCATAATAATGCATTTTAAGAATTAGTTTTTCGTTGAGAGACTGTGTATACTCTTTCATTAATATATTCGCAAACTGAGAGTGTTCTTTAAATGACTGGAAGCTTACATAATAATATTCAAACAGAAGATTTTCTGTATCTTTTTTGTTTTTGACTAAGTGGTCAATATCAGAAAAAATTTGCTCCATAAACTGGTCGATTAGGGCGATGATTAGTTCATCTTTTGACTTGAAAGAGAGGTAGAAAGCTCCCTTTGAAATCCCACACTGATCAGTTATTTGTTGTACGGATGTTGCCTCAAAACCTTGCTTTGCGAAAAGCTCAAGCGCCTTTTCCATTATAAGTTTTTTTTTCACCATTTCGTGGTTCTCTCCCGTTTTCTTTTATTGACAAATGACTGATTGGTCATTATTATAAATAAATGGGTTTAATAAGTCAATCTAGGGTAGGTGTAAGTGTGAGAGGTATAGCCAACTTTGTATTAAAAAACAAACTAGCAGTTTGGTTATTAACGATTATTATAACGGTATCTGGAATATATTCAGGTACACAAATGAAGACAGAAACGATTCCAGATATATCGATTCCTTTCCTAATGGTTATGGATGTATATCCTGGTGCAACTCCTGAACAGGTAATGGAAGATGTCTCGATGCCAATTGAAAAAGCGGTTGAAGGACTTGATGGGGTTAAATCTGTTTATTCCAATTCCTATTCGAACATGGCTAATATTCAAGTTGAATATGAATATGGTGAGGATATGGATGAGGCAAAGCGTGCCCTCCAATCTGCGTTAGATGCAGTTACATTGCCAGAAGCTGCACAAGAGCCTGTTATTACAGCAATTAGTATGAATATGATGCCGGTTGTGGCATTAAGCGTAAGTAGTACAACAGAAGATATTGTGGAATTAACATCAACAGTAGAAGATGTTTTGCTTCCTAAGATTGAAAAGCTTGATGGGGTTGGTTCTGCAACAATCACAGGCCAACATATTGAAGAAGTACAACTTACTTATAATAGTGAAAGAATGGCTGAGCTTGACTTAAAAGAGGATTCAGTCAAACAGATGATCCAAGCAAGTGATATGTCAGTATCACTAGGACTTTTTGAATTTAAAGAAGGTGAACAAGCTGTTGCGATTGACGGAAAGTTCATGACAGCAGATGAGTTAAAGGAAATGTTAATTCCTGTTACACCTACTGAAAATAATCCACAGCCATTCGTGAAGCTTGGTGATATTGCTACAATTGAAGAGGTTGGACGTGTTCAATCCGTATCTCGTACGAACGGAAAAGATGCCATTGCCATTCAAATTGTTAAAGAGCAGCAAGCTAACACAGTGGATGTGGTAAACGAAGTAAAGGAGCTTATTGATGACGAGCAGGAAAGAGTTGAAGGTCTCGTTATTGATGTTTCACTTGACCAAGGAGAGCCAATTGAAAAATCAGTTGCAACAATGGTAGAAAAAGCACTATTTGGTGGTTTGATCGCGGTCTTGATTATCCTGCTTTTCCTTCGAAATTTTAGATCAACAATTATTTCTATTGTTTCAATTCCAGTTTCAATTTTTATGGCATTATTGCTACTGAAGTGGATGGATATTACGCTAAACTTAATGACACTAGGAGCAGTTACCGTTGCAATTGGACGTGTAATTGATGACTCCATCGTCGTTGTTGAAAATATTTATCGAAGATTACATTTAAAAGAAGAAAAGCTAAATGGTCGTGCCTTAATTCGTGAAGCAACGCTAGAAATGTTCAAGCCAATCCTCTCCTCCACGTTAGTTACGGTTGCGGTATTTGCACCGTTAATTTTTGTAGGCGGTATGGTTGGAGAATTGTTCATGCCGTTCGCATTAACAATGACTTTTGCTTTAGGGGCTTCCTTGCTAGTTGCGATTACAATCGTTCCTGCTTTATCACATACGTTATTTAAGAAACAGCTCTATGTGGAAAAAACAGAGTCAAAGCATAAAGAAGTAGGTAAGCTTGCAAACTGGTATAAAGGCATTTTAAATTGGTCACTAAATCATAAAATTATTGTGTCTGTCCTGTCAGTATTATTATTGGTCGGTAGCTTAGCATTAACACCGCTTATTGGTTTTAGTTTTATGGGTAGTGAAGAAGAAAAGGTAATGTATCTAACTTACACGCCAGGTACTGGTGAGTTAAAAGATGAAACCTTAGATAATGTTGCAACGGTTGAAGAAGAGCTATTAAAACGAGAAGATATTGATATTCTTCAGGTTTCTGTTACGGAAAGCGGCGACCCAATGGCAGCGATGATGGGAGGCGGCGGTGACGGTGCGCTCATGTACCTCATATTTGATCCGGAAATGGAGAACTTCCCAGAAGTCCGCGAAGAAGTCGAAGAGTATGTGTTTAATATTGGCCAATCAGGTGAGTGGAAGAGCCAGAATTTCTCTTCTATGTCAATGAGCACAAATGAAGTAAGTTATACATTATACAGTGAAGATTTAGATAAGCTTTATGATGCAGTTGATATGGTTGAAGGTGTCATGAAAGATGCAGACGGCTTAGAGGATGTATCGTCAAGTGCTGAGGATGCATATGTAGAGTACACTTTCAATGTTGAGCAGGATGAACTGTTACAATTTGGACTTACAACTGGTCAAATTGTGATGATGCTAAATCCAGACCGCTCACAAGAGGTTATCACAACTGTTGAAAAAGACGGAAATACATTAGAGGTTGTTGTTCAGCAGGAAGAAGTAGCTACACCTGAATCAATAGACGATCTTCTTGCAACACAAGTACCAACAGCAGTGGGTACAACTATGCCTCTATCTGATTTAGTAACGGTTAAAGAAGGTACAGCCCTAAATACACTTGCTCGTAGTAAAGGTGAGTACTATGCTTCCGTTTCAGGAACTATTATTGGCGATGATATTTCAAAAGTGACAGCTAAAGTTGGAGAAGAAGTTGATGAGCTAGACCTTCCAAAAGGCGTAACACTTGATATTGCCGGCGTTCAAGCAGACATGGTTGAAACATTTACTCAACTAGGTCTTGCGATGCTCGCAGCGATTGCCATTGTGTACTTCATCCTTGTTGTAACATTTGGTGAAGGAGTTGCACCGTTTGCGATTCTATTCTCCCTTCCATTTGCGATTATTGGTTCGTTTGTTGGATTATTGATAGCAGATGAAACCATTTCGGTATCGGTTATGATGGGTCTGTTGATGTTGATCGGTATAGTGGTTACAAACGCCATCGTTCTAGTAGACCGAATTATTCATATGGAACGTGATGGATTAACAATGCGTGAAGCTGTTCTTGAAGCTGGTGCAACACGTTTACGTCCAATCTTAATGACAGCAATTGCCACAATGGGTGCGTTAATTCCGTTATTATTTGGCGAAGGTGGCGGAGGTTTAATTTCGAAAGGACTTGGTATTACTGTTATCGGTGGACTCGCAAGTTCGACTCTATTAACACTTCTAGTCGTGCCAATCGTCTATGAAATTTTGTCTAAAATCTTTAAGAAAGACCGTAAAAACATTCAAGAAAACTAATTCTTTTGGCCCTACAAGGTTATACATATCTTGTGGGGCTTTTTGTATTGGAAGTCATATTTGTGTTCGGCTAAAAAATTTATGTGAATATGTGTTGACCTTAACGTTGCGTAAGGGTGTAAATTGAAATTATCAGGGGGTGATGAGATGGAGTATACGGTACAAAAGCTAGCAAAACTAGCAGGAGTAAGCACAAGAACTTTAAGGTATTACGATGAAATTGGAATTCTTAAGCCGGCAAGAATCAATTCATCGGGCTACCGAATTTATGGCCAAAATGAAGTCAATCGTCTTCAACAAATTCTTTTTTACCGTGAACTCGGGGTCAATCTAACAGATATCAAACAAATAATGACCAATCCTGCCTTTGATGAATCCAAAGCACTCAAAGAACATCGAGAGCAGCTCCTTGATAAACGAAAAAAAATCGATCTACTCATTGCCAATGTCGAAAAAACAATTGCGCAAAAAGAAGGGAGAGTTAGTATGTCTGACCAAGAAAAATTTGAAGGCTTCAAAAAGAAAGCCCTCGAGGAAAATGAGAAAAAATACGGAAAAGAAATCCGTGAAAAATATGGCGATGAAACAGTTAAACAATCAAACGAGAAATTCATGAATATGTCTAAAGAGGATCATGAGGCGGTGACCCGTCTTTCCGAGGAGTTAATGGAGACTTTGAGTAATGCGATGAAGACCGGCGATCCAGCCGGAGAACTTGGCCAGAAAGCGGCTGAATTGCATAAGCAGTGGATTATGTATTTTTGGCCACAATATAGTAAAGAAGCACATGCAGGCTTGGCGCAAATGTATGTCGATGACGAGAGATTCACAGCTTATTATGACAAGGAACAGCCAGGAACCGCAGAATTCTTGAGAGATGCGATATTTGCGTACACAGGGCAAAAGAGTGAATAGGGTGTATGAGTTTTTTTGGGGTGAGATCTTAGAGGTCTCGCTCTTTTTTTTTGTGTTTCAGTTCGTACGTTATTGTGTAGGAATTTACCTGAGTGTTACCAGAATGTAGTGTTTCAATCCGAACAGAAAGTGTGGGTATCAACTGTTTGGTATCCGAGAAGAACACTACTTGCGACAGCGAGAGTGGGAAGTTGTCTGAGTTGAGTCAGAATAGAGCAATTATTGCGAAGCGAGAGCCAGAAAACGTCTGTGATGAGTCGGAAAGAAGTGTTGATTGTGACAGCGAGAGCAAGAAATTGACAGAATTGAGTCGGAATGAGGTGTTGATTGAGACAGCGAGCACAGGAAAACGGCAGAATTGAGTCGGAATGAGGTGCTGATTGCGACAGAGTGAATGGGAATCGGCAGAGGTGAGTCAGAATAGAGTGCTGATTGCAACAGCGAGCACTGAAAAATGGCAGAATCGAGTCAGAATTAGGTGCTGATTGCGACAGAGGGGGTAGGAAACCAGCAGAGGTGAGTCAGAATAGAGAGGTGATTGGGACAGAGCGAGTAGGAAATCAGCAGAGGAGAGTCAGAAT
>NZ_NSEA01000018.1:51352-51513 GCF_002734285.1 Fredinandcohnia onubensis
CGACAGAGGGAGTGAGAAACCAGCAGAGTAGAGTCAGAATAGAGAGGTGATTGTGACAGAGCGAGTAGGAAATCAGCAGAGGAGAGTCAGAATAGAGTGCCGATTGTGACAGAAAGAGTGGGAAACCAGCAGAGTAGAGTCAGAATAGAGTGCCGATTGGG
>NZ_NSEA01000019.1:0-230211 GCF_002734285.1 Fredinandcohnia onubensis
TGGATTCTTAACTTGATGACATTGGGACCTGTCCCTCTGTCCCAACAAAAAAGAAACGACCCATTCGGGTAGCTTCTTTCGGTTTATTATCGTAGGCTTTTTCTTCTATAAGCGAATAGAAGTATTACACCAGCCAATAAGATTACAGTTCCCACTATTAAAGTGTTAAATTGTGGAGAAGCTGTTTCCGGTAAGAGTTTACCTTCCACTTCTTCTAATCCAGTTTTGTCTCCTGAAGAGGTTTGAGTTGTTTCAGGATGTTCAGCAACAAGTTCTTTTTCAGCAGTTTTAGATGATCCTGAAACCTCAAATACTGTATAAATACTAAAGTGATTTGTGGTTACTGTAACTTGTCCATTGTTGTACTTTGCACCAGGGATTAGTTCCCACTTTTGTTTTGCTTCGTTAAAATAATACACTTGTAAGTCATCTGAGTTTTTGATTTTACTTTCATCTACCGCAAAGACAAGAGTAACAGGCTCTTTAAATTGTGAAACAGCCGTACCATCTGCGTAGATTGTAAAATCGTATACATCACTAACAGCGTTTTTTACAGGTTTTAGCTTTTTAATGTCTGTTGAGATTTCCTTTCCATCCGGGAGGTTGTTCAAAGGAATTTGCAGCTCAATACTGTTGTTTTTAATAGCAAAAGATGCACCTTTTTCTTTTAAGGTCTTCACTTGTTCTTTTGATAAATTAACTTTAGTAGACTCAGTTTGGCTAACATCAACTACAAGAGTTGCTCCCTTTTGTACCTTCTCTACATCACTGTTTACAACTGATGCAGTACCATTTGTAATCTGAGGTGTGACTGTCGTTGGTTCCCCATTGTTCTCAATCTGAGACTCAGAATCATCTTGGGTTGTATCTTTTGAACCAGTATTTCCTTCAGGCTTCTCCTCATTCTCAGTTGGTTCCTTGTTTTCCTCAGGTTTCGTTTCTTCCTGAGTTTGCTCTGTTCCGCCCCTACCAAGGTCTTCTGATAACACATCCACATACACATCTTTTTCTTCCAGAGCTTTTACTACATTTTCTGCTGATGTGAATAGAGGGTTGTTAAACAAATCGACATAACTTAAAGAATCCATCTCTAAAAGACTATCAATTTTTGAAATATTATTAGATTCTAAGTATAGTAATTCAACCTGATTAAGGTTTTCAAATGATGAAAGGTCGGATAGTTTATTAAAACCAAGGTACAGAGACTTCAATTTCGGTAGATTGCTTAAAGGCGATACGTTTGAAACTGCGTTATTGTGAACGGTTAAATGTCTTAATTGTTTCATATTCCGCAATGGTGATACGTTTGTGATCTGATTATCTATTAGAAATAGTTCCTCTATTTGCGTAAGTCCACTTAACGCAGAAATATCAGTTATATTATTATTACTTAGGTTTAATCTTTTAAGGTTCTTTAGTGTGCTCACATTTGCAATGTCCTGGTTTGTTAGATTTGAAGAAGTTAGAACAAGTTCCTCCAACTGAGTTAAGCTACCTAATGAAGATGGGTCTCCTGTGAAATTATTTAAATATAAGGTATCTAAGTTTGGTAAGTTCTTTAAGACACTAACATCTGAAATGGGATTATCCATAAAATCTAGCTGTTTTAAGGTGGTTAGATTTTTTATTGGAGTAAGATCTGAAATTTCATTATCTCCAATGTATAGTATTTCTAGCTCTGTTAGGTTAGAAAGAGGCGTAAGATCTCATATTTTATTATTAGGTATGATCAGACTTTTTAGGTTCTTTGCATTTTCTAAGCCCTTTAGAGAAGTTATCTCACTTAAAGAACCATATAATTCTTCTAATTTTTCAATATCACTATCGACTAAAGAAGTAGATAGGTCCCACATACCTAATTGACTGCGTACAGCATCTTCTAAGGCTGGATCCTCAAAATAACGTGGAGCGGGTGGAGCTTCAAGTGTACTTTCCGCTACACCGTCAGCTTTAGCAATCACTTCCTCATTTTGGATTGCTTCAATCTCAAAATCATATGCAGTATTTGGCTCTAAATCATCAACTGTAACCACTTGAGTCTGACTGCTATACTGGGCAACCTCAGTATATGGACCGTAATTAATGTAGTATGTAATGGTTTCTGTTTGACCTACTGGACCATCAAGAGTGATTGATAGGTCAATTGTAGTTTGAGTTGGATTTTCAGCATGAAAAGACAGATTGTATAATTGTTCCTGTCCATCTGCCGCACTTACTGAAGTTACAGGTAATAGTAATGGAAAAAAGAGTGATAAAGCTAATAATAGATTAATAATTTTATGATTTCGCAAATGAAATCCCCCCTATTAAATTGGAAATAGGTATAAATACCTAATATTTTTACACCGATTACCATTATAGTACAAAAATAATCCAATTTGTATAAAAATATGGAAAATAATTAGGAGAGGTTAAAAAGGGGTGCAAAGATTCATATGAAAATTGTAAAAATAAAAAAGCCCTTCATCCAATTGAAGGGACGTTGTACATTAACGGGTTCATTGTTCCTACCCATGCCAAGCGCCAGTTCTTTTAGTTAAAACGAAGAGTGGATAATTATCTTTTTCGCCTGTATAAGGGAGAGATTTCGTATAAACCCATACTGTATCACCCTTATCTATCAGTGTATCTATTTCATTCTCCTCCGAACGGGAACCGTGCCCCCATTCCTCTAAAAATAGTTCTTTCCAATTATCTTTTATGGGTGCATTCACAGATAGGTACAGGGCTTGATCAAACAAAGTTCCGTTTTCACCATTATTCGTTTTCTTAAATTCCTCAATAACATCCCAAATCTCATCAGCGGTTAAATTATCATAAAAATTCTCAGACCAGTTAATTCCTTTTGCATAACCATAATCGGGGCTAGCTACATACTCATCAAATATGTACGTCCTAAGCCTTTCCTTTAAGAGTTCCTTCTCTTCAAGAGAGACATTATCTTTTTGTGACGTTGAAAGTGGGTCATTACTACTGCTCGATTCTGCTTCGGCACTTTCCTCTACATATTCTTTTTCAGTAAGCTCGGTAGCTTTTGAAGAATTTTCATTGGTAGAAGTTTTGAATTGTGACTCTTTGGCCTCGTTAGTCTTAATAGAAAGAGAATTAGACGAACATCCATATAAAAATACAAAAAGTAGAGTTAAGGTTCCCAATCGATATAGACAACACATTTTTTTCTTCTCCTTACATATATAGTTAGTTCAAATTTTATACCAAATCTAATCTTGGGTCACGGAGACAAATGCGGTGTCCAACAAAAAGAAGCGGCTCCTGCGAGTCGCTTCTTCCTATTTATTGTGAGGCTTGGATTTTAGTTATTACAAAATCTCTTTTTACATCATAAGCGTAACTTTCGTCGTAAACTATTTTCAACTTGTTTAATATCTCTACATTCTCTTTGCTCGAGTGACACTTGCGTGCCACTGCTGATCAAAACTCAAACTTCTGAAAAAATCCACATCCACTACACGCTCTGCCAATCTGCTGTTTCGTAACAGGGTTCATATAATAGATTTCATCATGTCCGCAAACGGAACATTCCATATCGTGAAAAACTTCGCGGGGACCAAAGATTACATCGAGAATCACTTCGAAAGCCAAATCTATCAAATCCCTTCCTATTAAGTTTCACCAATATAGCATACGAACAACGAGAAATTAGCCAGAACTTGTCTAGTACAATAATAAAAAGCTCGACAAATTCTAGGTCAATATGTCAGGTTCCTCATCACGCGTGCGGGGTGAGGAACCTGGCAGGGCCTTCCCAATGAAGAACTTTCTACCTAATGGATGATCTGATAAACCATCACCCTGAATCGGAAAGCGGGACAAGGGACCTGTCCCTCTGTCCCAACTCCTACCATTGTCCCATATTATGGTATATAATTTTTTCCTCAGTTTTTGTAGATATTTGTAAATTGGTACTTTATAATAACCAATAGACTGATAAAATTTGGGACAAGGGACCTGTCCCTCTGACCCAGAGTTTTAGGAGGAGCATAGCATAATGGAGGAAACGATTAGTTTAAAGGAAATATTTCAGACGATTCGAAAGCGTCTTTGGTTAATAACGATTATAACGGCCGTGATTGTGGCGACGGTTGGGGTTGTGAGTTTCTTCTTTCTAACACCCATCTATCAATCTTCCACGCAAATTCTCGTGAATCAAAAAGCATCTGAACAGCAGTACTTAAATCAAAACGACATCCGAACAAACATCGAGTTAATAAACACGTATAATGTCATCATTAAAAGCCCAGCAATCTTAGATATTGTAAAAGAAAAACTAGAATTAAATGAATCACTTAGCAACCTGATCACAGTTGGAAGTGAAAATGAGTCACAGGTTGTAAAAGTGACAGTACAACACACAGATCCGCAGATTGCAGTTAACATTGCTAACACAACAGCCAATGTATTTAAGGAAGAAATCGTAAAGATCATGAATGTCGACAATGTGAGCATTCTTTCACCAGCCGAGCTTCCAGAGAATCCAGTGCCTGTAAAACCAAACCCTATGCTTAATATGGCGATTGGACTTGTTGTGGGATTAATGGCGGGTGTCGGACTTGCGTTCTTATTAGAATACTTAGATAACACGGTTAAAACAGAACAAGATATTGAAAGACTACTAGAGTTACCTGTATTAGGGGCAATTGCCGAGATCGACCTTGAAGCGGAATTAAGTGAAGGTACAGATACAGGAAAACGTACGAGAGGAAGAGGTGATTCTCTTGGCGCGTAATAAATCAAAACGCAAACAATTTCAACAACAAAATCGTAGTTTAATCACAATGCTAAGACCGAGGTCACCAATATCGGAACAATATCGCACGATTCGTACGAACATCCAGTTCTCTTCTGTTGATGGAGATATCCAAACAATTATGGTTACATCTCCTGGCCCAGCTGAAGGGAAATCTACGACAACAAATAATATTGCAGTTGTTTTTGCGCAGCAAGGTAAGAGAGTATTACTTGTCGATTCAGACTTACGCAAACCAACAGCTCATTACACATTCCGTGTCGATAACCATACGGGATTAACGAATGTTTTAACAAGACAAGCAAAATTAGATGATGTTATTCAAGACACAGATGAAGATAATCTGTATGTCTTACCGAGTGGTCCCATTCCTCCGAATCCAGCGGAGATCCTTGGATCAAGAGCAATGGATGATTTTCTAAAAGAAGCAAAAGATCTTTTCGACATAATTGTTTTCGACACACCTCCTGCACTTGCTGTAACAGATGCTCAGGTACTTGCGAATAAAACAGATGGTGTCGTGATGGTTGTTACGAGTGGAAAGACGGAGAATGAAGCTGCATTAAAGGCAAAAGAACAACTTATTAATGCAAAGGCAAAGCTTTTAGGCGTTGTCTTAAATAAGAAGAAAAGAACAGAAAGTCCATACTACTATTACTACGCAAAGAAGTAATGTAATAAAAGAGTAATAGGAAAATGAACGTAAAGGAAGTATTTACAAATGTAAATACTTCCTTTTTTTATATTCGACCCAATTCGACAAATTTCCCCCGTTTTCTTTAGTATACTACTATGGTACTATTACGATTGTAAGCAAATTTCCAGAGAATGTGTCGAAAAATAAAAAGGATAGAGGGGGCGATTTCTATGATTGATCTACATTGTCACATACTCCCATATTTTGATGATGGGGCAAAAGACCTAGCTGAAACGATAGAGATGGCGAAGAAAGCCGCAGATGAAGGTATTACAAAGATAATCGCAACTCCTCATTATAAAAAGAGAGAATACGAGAATCCAAAAGAGAAAATTCTACAGGCTGTTGAGATGGTCAATAAAGAACTATCTCGAGCAAAAATCCCCGTAACCATCTTACCCGGTCAAGAACCGCGTATCGACGGAGAGCTGCTACAGGACTATAACAAAGGTGAAATCCTCTCGCTTAACAATGGAGGGAAATACCTGTTTGTCGAGTTCCCAAGTGGCCATGTACCACGCTATGCCGAGCAGTTGTTATTTGACCTGCAACTGAATGGGCTCATACCTGTTATTGTCCACCCAGAACGAAATAGTGAATTCCTAGGTAATCCAAACCTATTATACCGGTTTGTGAAGAATGGTGCGTGCACGCAAATCACAGCATCTAGTGTAACCGGTCATTTTGGAAAAAAGATTAAAAAGTTCTCGATGCAATTAGTTGAGTATAATTTAACACATTTTCTAGCATCTGACGCTCATAATCTATCAACTCGACCGTTTCGATTGAGAGAGGCATATGATGTGCTAGTGAAGCAGTATGGAATTGCTGCTGATTACTATTTTAGAGAGAATGCCGAGCTTTTACTAGATAACAAGGCGGTTATAAGAGATACACCTGAGAGGATCATACAAAAGAAGTTATTTGGGCTATTTGGCTAAATACCATTTCTTTTAATGGGTCCTGGTAAATTATTCTTATGATTGACATTCTAGACGCTCAATCTAAATGGGGCTGAATTCAGAAAACATTTCAAATATTGATTGCTTTAATAGGGGTTTATGTTTCTATTATTTATACATAGAAACGATATGAAAAAGGGGAGAGGGCTTTGTCTTATCGAAAGAGATTAGGATCATTAGTGATTGTTGATTCTATTATTGTGTTAACTGCTATTTATATTAGTTATTTTATGTTACATCCTTATTTTCAAATTTTTACAATGCCTTTCTTACTGATAAGCTCAATTACCCTACTGGCTAGCCACCATGTGTTTGCTTATGTATATCGTTTATACAAAAGAGCGTGGGAGTATGCAAGTATTGGGGAGTTAATGAGTATTGCAAAGGCTGTTACGTTTTCAATTGCGGTACTTGGTGTTGTTCAATTACTAGCAATGGGAAATGTATATGTGAGGGTTCTAATCCTCACCTGGATGATGCACATCCTGTTTATTGGTGGGTCACGCTTTTCGTGGAGGATCTTCCGAGATTCGTTTATTAAGGATACAAAGGTCAGAAAGAGAACATTAATTGTCGGTGCAGGGGCTGCAGGTACAATGTTAGCAAGACAAATGATTCACAATCATGATCTTGACTTAAAACCTGTTGCGTTTGTCGATGATGACGTAAAAAAGCAGAATCTACAAATCTATAATGTTCCTGTCCTTGGTGGAGTATCTTCAATTGAAGAAATTGTAAAATCGAAGAATATTGAAAATATTATTATTGCGATTCCTTCCTTAAGCAAAAAGGAACTAAATGATATTTTCCAAGAATGCAGCAAGACAAAAGCAAAGACACAAATCATGCCACTGATTGAGGATGTCATGTTAGGAAAAGTAACAGTTAACAGTTTCCGTGATGTAGAGGTAGAAGATCTATTAGGAAGAGAGCCTGTACAATTGGATACTGCAAGTATTTCAGAAAAGTTAACGGGTAAAACGATACTAGTCACGGGTGCTGGTGGTTCAATTGGTTCTGAGATTTGTCGTCAGGTGAGTATGTTTAATCCGAAAAAGCTTGTGTTAGTAGGTCACGGGGAAAATAGTATCTACCTTATTGATATGGAGCTTCGTAATAAATACAAACAACAATTTGAAATCATCCCCGTGATTGGGGACGTCCAAGATCGCAACCGGATGTTTGAAGTGATTGAAACACATGCCCCAGATGTTGTGTATCATGCGGCAGCTCATAAGCATGTTCCTTTAATGGAGTACAACCCTAAAGAGGCAGTGAAGAATAATGTGTTTGGGACAAGAAATGTTGCGGAAGCGTGTCATACATTTGGTGTGAAGAACTTCGTTCTTGTTTCGACGGATAAGGCGGTAAACCCGACAAATGTAATGGGTGCGACGAAGCGAATGGCGGAGTTAGTCATTCAGAATCTTGCTCTTTCGAGCAAGACGAAATTTGCTGCGGTGCGATTTGGGAATGTGCTTGGGAGTCGAGGGTCTGTAATACCTTTGTTTAAGAAGCAGATTCAGGCTGGTGGACCTGTGACGGTTACTCATCCGGAGATGACAAGGTATTTTATGACGATACCGGAAGCCTCAAGGCTTGTGTTGCAGGCAGGTGCCCTTGCTCGTGGTGGAGAGATTTTTGTGCTTGATATGGGTGAGCCGGTAAAGATTGTGGATTTGGCGAAGAACCTTATAACCCTTTCGGGTTATACGTTGGATGAGATTGAGATACGTTTTTCAGGACTTCGTCCTGGGGAGAAGATGTTTGAGGAACTGTTGAATGACGATGAGATTCATCTGGATAAAGGGCAGATCTATCCTAAGATTTATATTGGGAAGACGTATAACCTTTATACGGAAGAGGTTAAGGAGATTCTTGAGCGTGGGTTGGAGCTTGAGGTGGGAGAGTTGAGTAAGAGGTTGATTGATTTGGCGAATAATCGGGTTGAGCCGAAAGTGGAGAAGTTGGTTTTGGTGTGAGTGGAACCTTTTGGGGTTGTATTTGGTTAGAAGGATTTGGAGAATTTAGTGGCTCTTGCGAGCCTTGGTTATAGAGGGTTTTTGTTAGATGATTGGTGGATAAATTGGGAAAAGCTCTACCGAGCTTTTTCTTTTGGGGAAGATAGATTGTTTAAAATCTCCAGCTCTTCGAGCTGTTAGTAAGGTAAATGAAAATTGAAAAGGGAGTCGTTGAGATGAAAGTTAGAAAGGCGATCATACCTGCTGCTGGTCTTGGAACTAGGTTCTTGCCTGCGACTAAGGCAATGCCTAAGGAAATGCTGCCGATTGTTGATAAGCCGACCATTCAGTATATCGTGGAGGAAGCGGTAGAGTCTGGGATTGAGGATATTATTATTGTAACTGGTAAGACAAAGCGAGCGATTGAGGATCATTTTGATAACTCTTTCGAGTTAGAGCAGAATTTATTGGAAAAAGGAAAGTTAGAGTTATTGGAAGAGGTTCAAAAGTCTTCTAGGGTAGATATCCATTATATTCGTCAAAAAGAGCCAAAAGGTTTGGGACACGCAGTATGGAGCGCGCGTAAATTTATTGGGGACGAGCCATTTGCTGTTTTACTTGGTGATGATATTGTACAAGCGGAGAAGCCGTGTTTACGACAGTTGATGGATGAGTATGAGAAGACGTATTCTTCTGTGATTGGTGTTCAGACTGTTCCTGATGAGGAGACACATCGTTATGGAATTGTGGATCCTGCAGTTCAGGTTGGTAGACGATATCAGGTTACAAATTTTGTGGAGAAGCCTGCACCTGGGACAGCTCCTTCTAATTTAGCGATTATGGGTAGATATATTCTCACTCCAGAAATTTTTATGTTCTTGGATAAACAGGAAACGGGTGCTGGTGGAGAGATTCAGTTAACGGATGCGATTCAGCAGTTAAATGAGATCCAACGAGTGTTTGCTTATGATTTTGAGGGTACTCGGTATGATGTTGGGGAGAAAATCGGGTTTATTAAGACGCAGGTGGAGTTTGCATTGAAAAATGAGACGCTACGACAGGATTTATTAGAGTATTTAGAGACGGTCGTGGAGAGTAGTAGGGTTGGAGTTAAGGCTTAGAAATATAAAGTTGGTAATTATTTGGTAGTTTAAAATCATTGTCTTTATATTATAGTTTTTATTGTGATTCTTTTGTAGAGTACTTAAGATGTTGTTTGATTAGCTGCTCCTCCTTCGAGGAGTTTGGTATTCTTTTTTGGGTGATGTCTTCTTACCTTTATCAATGAAGGCACTCGGCTATGCTGTGGGTTGTTAACCTTAGACACTGAGTTGTCGGTAGTGTGGTGTGAGGTTGGGTTTGATGCCCTGAATTTATTTAATGATTTAGATTAAAACGTGCACCTTTGAGTTAACAGAGTGTTTGTAAGTATCTTTACTTATGTGTTTGTTACAAAAACTTAGGGGTGCATAGAATATGAATGTTATAATTAAATCTTTTGTAAGTAGATCTGGTTCTAAAGGTATTACTTTGATTGAGGTCCTTGCTGTTGTTGTTATTTTAGGAATTCTGACGGCGATCGCGGTGCCAAGTGTTATGAAGGTTATTGAGAGTACTAAAGAGGATGTATGTGATAGTAATAGAGTTGAGCTGGAAAGAGCTTTTGAAGCAGAGTTGAGTTTGAAAGGTATCGAGGCTACAGGTGCATTGTTTGGACAATGGTTGCTTGAGTTTGGTGAGGATAATTGTCCGGAAGATGGTGAATTTTATTATGTTAATGGTGAAGTTGAGTGTAGTGTGCATGGTGAAGGGAATAGTGATGATTTGGAAGAAGAGGAAGATGAGGTTCCTTATTTGTGAGTGTTGATCAGCATCAGCTCTTCGAGCTGGGTTTAATTGGACTGATTGAAGGTGGTTGGGAAGTAAGAATGGTCAATAGATAACCACAATATATTGTGGTAAAATCAGTGAAAAATCATGAAAATATACAATATATGGAATTTATCTATATAACATAGTACCATTTTGTTAGTATATAAAGATAAAATGGCTAAAATCGGGTAGTTCGATTATGAAAAACGTTGATTTGACGGGCTTTTTAACACCTTAAAATATGGGAAAATATTGAATGGGGTTAAGGAACTGAGTATCGTGCTTAGATAACATGCTGAAAGCCTTGCTGGATAAGGGTTTGATCCATTTTTAGTGAGATTTATAGATTGATTGAATGGTATATATAATAGGAAGAAACTCGGTTTAGGATGATAAATGCAAGAATATCTATTTCGTATTTAGTTGGTCGATTGAATAGATATTACGAGGTGAGTATCGTAATATGATAACAATACGCAATATATAGTATTAAAATCCATTTTATAACGACAAAACATACTATATGTTGATTTTTTCATCTATTTCTCATATTGAATAATATATGCGAGGTGGCTATCAGTAGTAGATAACAATTTTAGTGGTTTAGTAGTTGGTTGGAATAAGTGACTTCCAATTAAGTCCTAATCTACTAAAGAACAAATTTTAAGGAGTGTTGCTGGATGTATATGAAGGTTAAAAGATTGATAGATATTATTCTTTCTTTAATAGGACTTATTGTCTTATCGCCCATTTTTTTAATTCTAATATTTGCTATTAAAATGGATTCAAGAGGCCCCGTTTTGTTTAAGCAAAAACGTGTAGGAATTAACAAGACTCATTTTAATATATTGAAATTCCGTACCATGAGAATAGATACACCGAAGGACACTCCAACTCACTTATTAGATAATCCAGAACAGTATATCACAAAGATGGGGAAGTTCTTAAGAAAAACTTCACTTGATGAGCTACCGCAGATTTGGAATATTTTTGTTGGGCAGATGAGTATAATCGGGCCTAGGCCAGCATTATGGAATCAGTATGATTTGATTGCTGAACGGGAAAAGTATGGTGCGAATAATGTACCACCCGGTTTAACTGGTTGGGCACAGATTAATGGTAGAGACGAGCTTCCTATTGAAGTGAAAGCGAAGTTGGATGGGGAGTACGTTGAGAAGATTAGCCTCTGGATGGATGTAAACTGCTTCTTCGGGACCATAGTTAGTGTAGTGAAGAGTGACGGGGTTGTTGAAGGTGGGACTGGTGTTAAGAAGGAAGTTGCAAGTACTAAGGAGAGTATTTCTAAATGAAAAGGATTCTGATAACAGGTAAAAACAGCTATGTTGGTACAAGCCTGGAGAAATGGCTTGGAAACTATCCAGATAGATATTCAATAGATTCGATTAGTTTAAGAAACGATTCGTGGAAGGAAAAGGACTTCTCAGAGTATGATGTGGTGTTTCATGTGGCTGGGATAGCACATATAAAGGAAACGAAAGAAAACGCACCTCTTTATTACAAAGTTAATTGTGATTTAGCTTACGAAGTTGCTCAGAAAGCTAAGGTTGAAGGTGTAAACCAGTTCATATTCCTCAGCTCCATGAGCGTATATGGAATTGACAATGGTGTGATCGGTAAAAAAACACCTCTTAAACCTTTAAGTAGTTATGGGAAATCTAAGTTACAAGCAGAAAAATTAATTTCTACATTAGAAGAAGATTTTTTTAAAGTTGTAATCTTACGCCCACCTATGATTTATGGAAAAGGATGCAAAGGTAATTATACTAGGTTAGCAATGCTTACTATGAAAATCCCTGTTTTTCCTAAAATAGATAATAAGCGAAGTATGATTTATATTTATAATCTATGTGAATTTATACGATTAATAATTGATGACTCTAGTAAGGGTTTATTTTTTCCTCAGAATGAGGAATATGTGTGCACATCAGAAATGGTAAAGGTGATAGCAGAAATTAATGGCAAGAAAATATGGTTTACTAAACTTTTCAATCCATTTCTGGGGTTGTTCAAATTGACTTTAGTACAAAAGGTATTTGGGAACTTAGTATATGAAAAGGAACTATCCATTTATAGTAAGCAATATTGTATGTTTTCTTTTACAAACAGTTTAAAAAATACAGAGGTGAATTAAATGGGTAGTATTAGAAGTAGAATTGATTATATCTTAAAACATAATTTAATTATACAAAAGCTATATAAACTTCTAATGAGTACGATCTTTAAACTAATTGGGAATTTTATCAAGACTGATGAGAAAATGATCTTATTTAATGGGCACGGGAGAAAATATAATGATAGTCCAAGAGAAATATATGAATATATTATAAGAAGTAACAAGTATAACGATTATAAATTTGTATGGGCTTTAGATGAGCCTGAAAAATATGATATACCACATTCTATAAAAATTAAAATGGATACATTTAAGTATTTCATGACCGCATTAAAAGCTAAATATTGGGTGAGTTGTGTAAATATTGAGAGAGGATTACATTTTAAGAAGAAACAGACGATCTATCTTAACTCTTGGCATGGTACTCCCTTAAAGTTAATTGGTAATGCTGTAAGTGGTAGAAAGGACTTTGACTTTTCTAGTATTGATATATTTTGTTATTCGGGTGACTATGAAAAAGAAATTTATAAAAGAGATTTTAATGTATCTGAAGATAGTCTTTTTCTGTCAGGTCTACCTAGAAATGATGCACTATATCATGTGTCGAGTAAGGTGATTAATAAATATAAAGGGCTATTAAATATTCCCGAAGATAAGAAGGTTATATTATATGCGCCGACTTGGAGAGATAGTACTGATAATGGTAAAAGTTATGTAATTGACCCTCCTATAGATATAAATTCTTTGCAAAAGGAACTACAAGATGATTACGTGCTTTTACTCAGAACTCACTCTTATACAAATAAATTAATGGGGATTCAGTTCAATAATTTTGTCCGGGACTTTTCAGCATATCCTGAAATCAATCATTTGCTTATTATAGCTGATGTATTGGTTTCTGATTACTCAGCAACGATTTTTGACTATGCAATTCTTGAAAGACCTATAATTTGTTTCGGGTATGATTATTTTCAATATAAAAATGATAGAGGTTTTTATATTGATTTAGAAAAAGAACTTCCGAGTGGTGTAATAAAAACACAAGAAGAACTTGTAAACAAGATTAAGACTATGGATTATCAAAATGAATGTCAAAAGACAGAACAATTTAAAAATAAGTATCTTAAAATTGGTGGTAATGCAACAGAGATGTGTGTTCGAAAGCTATTGGATTAATATATGAAAAACACAGGAGGTTTTTAAAGTGAAGAGGGTTATTACCTATGGAACATTTGATTTGTTACATTATGGACATATTAACTTATTAAAAAGAAGTAAAGCATTAGGTGATTATTTAATTGTTGCTTTGTCAACGGATGAATTCAATTGGAATGAGAAACAAAAAAAGTGTTATTTTACTTATGAAGAAAGAAAGAATCTATTAGAAGCGATTCGTTTTGTAGATTTAGTTATTCCGGAAACATGTTGGGAACAAAAAAATACTGATGTAGAAAAGTACCATATAGATACTTTTGTCATGGGTGATGATTGGATAGGGAAGTTCGATTTTCTGAAAAATAAATGTGATGTAGTGTATTTACCAAGAACCCCTGAAATTTCATCAACCAAAATTAAAAATGACTTAAATAAAGTGACGATATAAAGGTTTCTTTGGTTGAAAAGGAGAAAAAACATGAAGGTTCTATTTGTCTTAAATAGTGGATTTGATACACCTGGTCCCTCTAACCACTTACTTGAATCGATAATTGAAAATCTTTTACAAGATGGTTGCAAGGTTCATGTTATCGAGAAACACAAAACAGGTCAAAAACCTGATATACCTCCATCTATTTCAAATAATGAAAATTTAACTTACGATACATGTAAAGTGAAGAATGTACCGAAGACAAGCTTTGCAAAAAGATATTTGTCTGATATCATGTATGCTTTTTCTTGTTTGAAATATTACAAAAAACAAAAGGATATAGATGTGGCTTTTTTGCAGTCATGCAATACGGCTATATTTCATCTTCTTTTATTAAAGTTATTTATAAGGAAACCAGTTGTTTTTAATGTTCAGGATATATTTCCTTTGAACGCATTAATGGTCGGAAAATTGTCAGAGAAAAGTCCGATATTTAAAGTAGTGAGGTTTTTACAAAGAAGTGCGTACAAAATGGCTGATAAGATAATAACAATCTCATTTGATATGAAGAAAACTTTAGAGAACGAAAAGGTAAACAAGGATAAAATAAATGTAATTTATAACTGGAGTTATTCGGACGAATTAATAGATATTCAAAATAAAAGTAATAAGTTTATTAAGGAGAATAATATAGAGGATTCTCATTATAAGGTAGTGTACGCAGGAAATATTGGTGAAGTACAAAATATCGATATAATTATGGTTGCTGCAAAACTCCTGAAAGAAATTAGAGAAATACGTTTCTATATAATTGGTGAGGGAGTTCAAAAAGAAAAGTATTTGAAATATGCAAAAGATAACAACTTGGAGAATGTATTATTTTACCCAATGCAACCACCAGAATACGCACCTCATATATATTCTATGGCTGATATCAACATTATACCCTTAAGCAAAGGAATTATTAAAACAGCTCTTCCTAGTAAAACAGCTACGTGTTTATCATGTGGTAAGCCGATTATTGCCTGTGTAGACTTAGATTCAGAGTTTTCTAAAATGATAGATTCTCTTGATAAGTGTTCTGTTGTTGATAGTAATGATGAAATGGGACTAGCTAAATGTATCATGGAAAAATACGAAAACTCTATTAGAGGAATTTCTATAGATGAACAAGACCTGTTTAAAAGGGATTTCACAAAACAAGAAAATGTAGATAAATATGTAAATTTAATCAAAGCAATGGCAGTGATTAAATAAAAAATTAGGAGGATATTTCTTATGTTTAAAGATAAAACTTTATTAATAACTGGGGGAACAGGTTCTTTCGGTAATGCTGTAATGGAAAGGTTCTTAGACACTGATATAAAAGAAATTCGTATATTTTCACGAGATGAAAAAAAACAAGATGATATGAGGAAACATTACAAAAATGAAAAGTTAAAGTTTTATATAGGTGATGTTAGAGATTTAGCTAGTGTAAAGAATGCTATGCATGGGGTGGACTATATTTTTCATGCAGCAGCATTAAAGCAGGTTCCATCATGTGAGTTCTTTCCTCTAGAAGCTGTAAAAACTAATGTCATAGGAACAGATAATGTACTCACAGCTGCTATTGAATATGGAGTTGAAAAAGTGATATGCCTTTCAACAGATAAAGCAGCTTATCCAATTAATGCGATGGGTATTTCAAAAGCAATGATGGAGAAAGTATTTGTTGCTAAATCAAAAACAGTTGATCCAGATAGGACGCTAATTTGTGGAACTAGATATGGCAATGTGATGGCCTCACGTGGATCAGTTATACCATTATTTATTGAACAAATTAAGAGTGGTCAGCCTTTAACAGTAACGGATCCTAATATGACAAGATTTCTTATGAGTTTAGAAGAAGCGGTAGAATTAGTAGTATTTGCATTTCATAATGCTGAGGCAGGCGATATCATGGTTCAAAAATCCCCGGCTAGCACTATTGGGGACCTTGCTCAAGCTGTAAAAGAATTATTTAATGCGGATAATGAAATAAAAATCATTGGAACTCGCCATGGAGAAAAACGTTATGAAACACTTCTTACCAAAGAAGAATATGTAAAGGCAGATGACTTACCTGGCTTCTATAGAGTTCCTGCAGATCAAAGAGATCTTAACTATGATAAGTATTTTGCAGAGGGAGATCAAAAGCTTACTAGTGTAGAAGAGTATAATTCAGATAATACACAAATCCTTACCATTGAACAAATTAAGGAAAAACTACTTGAATTAGATTATGTACAAAACGAATTAAAAGAATGGAATAAAAAAATTCACGTTATGAATTAAAGGGTGGTTTTGAGTGATGAATATTCTTGTTACAGGAGCAAAAGGGTTTGTAGGAAAAAACCTTATTGCTGAGCTTAAGAACAAAGGGTATAACAATGTATTTGAGTTTACTAGGGAAAGTGATCCTTCACTACTTGAAAAGTACACAAAAGAATGCGATTTTGTCTTTCATTTAGCCGGGGTTAATAGACCAAAAGATGAAAAGGAATTTATGGAAGGTAATTTCGGTTTAACCTCTCAATTACTAGAACTATTAAAGAAACATAACAATAAAGCTCCTGTGCTTTTAACTTCTTCTATCCAAGCAGAAAAGGATAACCCATATGGGAGAAGTAAGAAGGCCGGAGAGGATTTATTATTAAATTATTATTATGAGACAGATGCTAAAGTATATGCATATCGACTTCCAAATTTATTTGGTAAGTGGAGTAAACCAAACTATAATACAGTGGTAGCTACTTTTTGTCATAATATAGCTAGTGGCGTAGATATACAGATTAATAACCCGGATGCAGAGCTTAGTCTTTGTTATATAGATGATGTGTTAGAAGAATTTATTAAGGCTCTAGAGGGAAGGCCAACTGTTAAGGATGATTTCTGCGTTGTACCTGTAACACATAATATTAAACTTGGAGATTTAGCGGACCTTATAAAGAGTTTTAAAGAAAGCAGAACAAATTTAAGTATTCCTAATATGGAGGATGCTCTAACTAAAAAGCTTTACAGTACTTACTTAAGCTTTTTACCAGAAGATCAGTTTTCTTATGATTTAAAAATGAATTCCGATCATAGAGGCTCTTTTACAGAGTTTATAAGAACACCTGAAAGAGGACAAGTTTCTGTAAATGTATCAAAGCCAGGGATCACTAAAGGAAATCATTGGCACCATACTAAAAATGAAAAATTTTTAGTGGTTAGTGGAGAAGGTTTAATTCGTTTTAGGAAGATTGGAACTGAAGAAATTATTGAGTATCAAGTAAATGGTGAAAAATTACAAGTTGTTGATATTCCTACAGGGTATACTCATTCTATTGTAAATGTAGGAAAAACGGATCTTGTAACCGTTATGTGGGCAAATGAATGTTTCGATCCAGAGAAGCCAGACACTTATTTCGTGGAGGTATAAATAATGAAGAAATTAAAAGTCATGACAGTCGTGGGAACGAGACCAGAGATTATTAGATTGTCGTCTGTTATTAATAGATTAGAAGAATCAAATGCGATTGAACATACGCTTGTTCATACTGGACAAAATTATGATTATGAATTAAACGAAGTATTCTTTAAGGATTTTAATCTAAAAAAGCCAGACTATTTTCTTAATGCAGCTACTGGGACAGCAGTTGAAACGATTGGAAATATACTAGTTAAAATAGATCCTATTATGGAAGAAGTAAAACCGGATGCACTTTTGGTACTTGGAGATACCAATAGCTGTTTATGTGCTATTGCAGCAAAAAGACGTCATATTCCTATATTCCACATGGAAGCAGGAAATAGATGTTTTGACCAAAGAGTACCAGAAGAAACCAATAGAAAAATCGTAGATCATACAGCAGATATTAATTTAACCTATAGCGATATTGCAAGGGAATATCTACTAAGAGAAGGTTTTCCTTCCGATAGAATAATAAAAACAGGTAGCCCTATGTTTGAAGTTCTAAATTCTAGAAAAGACGACATAGAGAATTCCGATGTATTAGGAAGATTGGATTTAAAAGAAGGAAACTATTTTGTAGTATCAGCACATAGAGAAGAGAATATCAATTCAGAAACCAACTTCCTGGATTTGGTTGATAGTTTAAACGCGATTGCAGAAAAATACAATATGCCTGTGGTTGTGAGTACACATCCTAGAACTAAAAAAATGATTGAGGCTAAGGGTGTAGAGTTTAATCCTTTAGTGAAAACTATGAAGCCTTTAGGGTTTAATGATTATGTGAAACTTCAAATTAAGTCGAAAGCAGTTCTTAGTGATAGTGGAACAATTAGTGAGGAATCTTCAATTCTTGGATTTAGGGCACTTAATATCAGACAAGCTCATGAAAGACCGGAAGCTATGGAAGAAGCAGCAGTTATGATGGTTGGACTTGGAAAGGAAAGAATTTTACAAGGACTAGAAATCATAGAAACTCAAGAAAAAGGTACATTAAGACTAGTTGAGGATTATAGTATGCCTAATGTATCAGATAAGGTAGTTAGAATTATTTTGTCATATACAGATTATGTAAACCGAATCGTATGGGGAAAACAATAACGAGGTATAAACGATGAGAATATCCTATTTAATTTCAAAGTTGATAAGTAAACTACAGATACCTGCCATAAAAAATTCAAAAATCAATGAAAGTGCTAGAGTTGCTCCAGGAACACATCTTGTTAATGTCACAATTGGAAGATACTCTTACATTGGTAGGAATACGGCAATCAATAATACTGATATCGGTCAATTCTGTTCAATAGCAGGGGATTGCAAGATAGGTGGATCTAGTCACCCCTTAGATTGGGTATCCACCTCACCAGTATTTCACGAAGGAAGAAATATTATGGGAAAAAACTTCTCCAACCATCCATATAAAACTACTATAAAAACAACAATAGGGAATGATGTCTGGATAGGCAGTAATTGCTTAATTAAGAGTGGTGTGAAAATAATGGATGGGGCGGTTGTTGGAATGGGTTCAGTTGTGACTAAAGATATTGGACCTTATGAAATCTGGGCCGGGAATCCCGCTAAATTAATTAGAAAAAGGTTCAATGAAGTTACTGCCACTAAACTACTTGAAACAGAGTGGTGGGATTTGGATGAAGAGGCACTGTATAATGCCTCGAAATCATTTAATGAAATCAATAAATTCATAAATGAAACAAGGTAAGGGGACTAATAAATTGAAAATACTTCATTTATGCTTAGCTAGCTTTTATGTAGATAATTATTCTTATCAAGAAAATATGTTACCAAAGTACCATAAACTGTTAGGGTTGGAAGTTGAAATAATTGCATCCCTTGTGTCATTTGACGAAAATGGAAAGAGTTGTTTATTAGAAAACAGTAGTCAGTATGTAAATGAACATGGTATACCTGTTACAAGGTTAGAATATAAGAAATCTTTAGAAAGCAGAAGACTTCGACGATACGTGGGGACATTTGAAGCAATTTCGTCTGCTAAGCCTGATATTATCTTTATTCACGGATGCCAGTTCCTTGATATATTGCAAGTAGTGAAATATGTAAAGAAAAATCCTAACGTTTTAATTTATGTAGATAATCATGCTGATTTTTCTAATAGTGCGACAAATTGGCTTTCTAAAAATATACTTCACAAAATTATATGGAAGAAATGCGCAAAATTAATTGAGCCATTTACTGAAAAATTTTACGGGGTATTACCCGCAAGAGTTGATTTTCTAAAGAATGTTTATTCATTGCCAAAGGAAAAAGTGGAGTTACTAGTTATGGGAGCAGATAATGAAAAAATTGAAGAAGCTAAAAATCCATCTATTAAATCCAAAATTAGAAATCAGTATAACATACTACCAACAGATTTTTTAATAATTACAGGCGGGAAAATAGATAAGGCAAAAAAACAGACTATACTCTTAATGCAAGCTATAAAAAAGATAGATAACCCAAATGTGAAATTAATTGTATTTGGCTCTATAATAGAAGAATTAAAAGAAGAAGTATTTAATCTTATTGATGGTGAAAAAATCCAATACATTGGTTGGTTAAAAGGAGAAGATAGTTATAAGTATTTCGCCTCAGCTGATCTAGCAGTATTTCCAGGAAGACATTCTGTGTATTGGGAACAGGTGGTTGGCTTAGGTATACCGGCAATATTCAAAAAATGGGATGGAACATCTCATGTCGATATAGGAGGCAATTGTTCTTTTCTTTTTAACGACTCCGTGGAAGAAATAAAGAAAAATATTGACCTTTTATTAAACGATAAAGATAAATATCTAGATATGAAATCTATAGCTGAGAAAAAGGGTATGCAAGAATTTTCGTATTTAGATATTGCCAAAAGGTCTATTAATTAAAATATAATATAAATAATCAAACTTAAGTTGGTAGATTGCACCCATAAATAAAGAGATAACCATTAGAAAAATAATTTGTAGTGGGTGGATATTTTGAAAAGTTTAATTTCGTTAATTGTAATCTTTAGTTCATATATATTTTTTACAGTTTCAACATTAGTTGGATATGAATATGTTGGAGCAGAATCGAGTTCAAGTTACATTATATATAGCATGACAATATTTATTTTGGGAATTCTTTTATTTTTATATGACTCATTAAGGAAAAAACATAGATATAAAAAAAATGAACTTTTAGTGTTAACAATTCCTTTTTTAATGGCTTCGAGTTATTTATTATCAGTTTTAACTGATAGTATTATTTGGTCAGGAACAACTCGTTTTCTCTATTTCATATTGTGGGGTGTACCATCAATTTTAATGGGTATATATTTATCCAGAAATAACCGAATTGATCAGATTGGAAAGTATATTGAAATTATAATGTTGATTTTTAGTATTTCAATAACTGTATCTACAATAGATAGCCTTATTTACGGAGGAAGGTTTAGTATTGCTGGAGGGACATATCAGGCAGGAGGGTATATTTCAGCATTTGCCTTTGGTTTAAATCTGTATTACTTACTCTATGGAAATAATCATAAAAGGTTCAAATTTACTACTAATAAATATTACTTTATATTATGTTTAGTGATACTTCCTGTGCAAATAATTGGGGTTTTCACATCAGGAGCGAGAGGAGCAATGGTATTAGTAATTGCGTATCTCTTAATTATTACCAGTAGTACCGTGAAAACCATGAAACTATCTCAACTAATTAAATATGTAGTGTTACTTATAGGAACAGCAATCGTAGCATTCATATCACTGCCAAATCTACTAGAAATTCCCACTTTTAATAGTTCCTTTAATAGAGTTTTTTCTTATATTTCTACTGATGGAATAGATTGGTCTGGAACGTCAAATAGAGATATCGTATATTCGAAGGCACTTGATCTAGTTTTCGAGTCTCCATTATTAGGATATGGTATTTTTGGGATGTGGAAAGCCTTTGAAGCATATCCTCATAATATTTTTCTTGAGGTTTTAATGCAAGGTGGTATAGTGTATTTTTCTATTTTTATTTTTATAATTACTCTGGCATTAAAGAAATTGTTTTATATTATTAAAATAAATCCTAAATGCAGGATTATATTTATTTTATCTATTTATCCAATAATAATGTTATTGTTTAGCGGCACCTATATTAATAATTCTTTATTTTGGTTCTCCTTATCTTTTATATTTAGTTATAATCCCCCGATTTCTAACAAAAGGAAGTTAAATATTAAGTAACCCGGGAATTACTATATGCTAATAAATTACAATATAGTACAAAAGTTTAGTAAAAGGACAGTAGAAAGTGTGAGTAAAATGAAAAAAATATTAATTTTAACAAGTTTATACCTACCAAATCCTTCTGCTAATGGTATAAATACGAACTATATTGTTAATGAACTCAAAAAAAGAGGGCATGAAGTTCACTGTGTTAGTATAAAAAGAGAAAATGAGAGTTCTTTCGAAGTAATAGATGGTACACACATATATCGGATAAGTCCTTCATTCTATAGTCGCATAATGTCTAAAGAAAAAGACTTAAAGGAGAACTTTTTGCGTAATCTATTTTTTAAAGCTTGTCGAATATTGAGAGCATTAAAGTTAGGTTTGCTATTATACAGATTTCCAGATAATGATATCTTACAAAATAAGAAAACATATAATTTATTAAAATCCTTACATGAAAAAGAACAATATGATTGTGTAATAGGGGTTTTTAAACCATTTACAAATATAGCAGCTTTAAGGAAATTTAAAAAATATAATAATAATGTAGTCTGTGGTGCATATTATCTAGATTTAATTAATAGTGCTAAACGTCCGTTTTTAATGCCTAAGTGGTTATATAAACAACTATGTTACAAAGGTGATATCAATACATTTAAGGAATTGGATTATATACTTTTAGCAAAGGGAGGAAAATCAATATATGATGGTATGGAATATGACTCTATAAGGGAAAAAATAGATTACATTGATTTTCCAACCTTCCATGAGTTATCTTCATTTAGCACCAAAAATGAAAATAAACAATCTACTGTATTAACATATGCCGGTACACTTGATAGTGATTATAGAAATCCAGAATATTTATTGGCGTGTTTAAAGTCAATAGATCAAAATATAATATTAAATATTTATGGCAAAGGGAATTGCGATGATATTTTAAGCAAATATAATGATGGAGAATCCTTAAAGATTATTAATCATGGAATGGTTTCTCAGGAAGTCGTGAGAAATTCTATGCTACAAACTGATTTTTTAGTAAACATTTCAAACAAAATCCAGAATGCTGTTCCAAGTAAAATATTTGAAATGTTTGGTACGGGAAAACCGATTATTAACTTAACTTTTAGTAAAACCGACATTTCAAGAGAATATTTCAATAAGTATCCTTCTGTTTTAAATGTTGAGACATGGAAAAATATCGATTCACAACTCCTAGACTTACAAGAGTTTCTTATTAGAGAAAAGGGGAAAAAATACAATACATTGGATATAAAAAGAAACTTTATTGAAAACACTCCAGAATTTACGGTTGATATTATCGAAAGAAGAATTAATAACTGAAATTAGTTTTAATAAGTAATCCCAACAAATTTGCCTTAATAGTTAGAAGGAACTAAAATGAGAAGGATAATTAACAATTATATATATAGTTTGATTTATCAAGTAACTACTTTAGTCTTACCATTTTTGTTAATCCCCTATGTCTTAAGAAGACTTGGGCCAGAAAATTTAGGTATCGAATCGTATACATTATCTGTAGTTTCAATATTTATTATATTTGGTAACTTTGGAGTGAAAAACTATGCTACTCGCCAAATAGCTCGGATTAGAGATAATCAAACGAAATTACAAGAAGAAACCTATCATATTTTTATAATAAGGACATTCTTTACAATCGTAACTTCAATAGTGTTCTTGATTTTTATTTATGAAACAGATTATTATTATCTATTCCTTATACAAATTATTTATCTTTTTTCAGCTACATTTTTTGATGTTACGTGGTATTATGCAGGAAACGAAAAGTTTAAGGAAATAATGGTTAGAAACATAGTGTCTAAGTTATTGGGAGCTATTTTAATTTTTTTATTGGTAAATGACAGTGGAGATTTATGGATTTATCTCCTTGTTAATGGATTAGTGAATTTAGTTCCCAATTTATATCTGACTATAAAAATGATACGTGAATTAGAAGTTCCATTATTTAAAAAGTTGAACAAACAATTATTAGGTATTCAGGTTAAGGGGATGTTTCCCTTCTTTTTTATGGGGTTTGTTATCCAGCTCTATATGAATGTGGATAAAATTATTTTAGAAATGGAAGACTTTACTGTAGAATTAGGTATCTATAGTCAAATGTTAAAGTCAGTAATGTCATTGGTAGCACCAATAACAGCTTTAGGGACTATTCTATATCCTTATATTTCTAATATTTCCGCAAAAAATGAGAAAGAGGGAGTTTTTAAAACTTTATCTATAAGTATAAACTTTATTAGCATCTTATGCTTTGGTATGTTTTTTGGATTACAAGCTATATCAACAGAGTTTGTTGTTTTATTCTTCGGGGATAATTACCTTATCTATGAAAGCTTATTTAGAATTACAGCTATATTAATTTTGACTACAGGAATTTATAATGTTTTTATCCAGCAAATAATATTACCTAATAAACTTGAAAAATATTATACTTTTTCTATAATTATTGCAACAGTTGTAAAAATATTATTACTTATTTTCACTATAGATAGCTTTGGAATATATTCAGCTATTATATCGTATCTAATAGGGGAAATTATTATTCTTGTTATTTGCTTTTTTAGAGTGAATAAAATTATTAAAATAAGTAGCTTATATAAAGGAACAAATATTTTCAAGATTTTATGTGCAAGTATACTAATGTTTGGACTTGTTTATTTACTAGATTTTAACCTAGTAGGGGATGTTTTGACAGGTATGTTTTCTTATTTTGCATTTTTGATTATCTTTAGGGAAACGTCTATAACAGAGTTTTTAAATATTGTTATCAAAAAAATAATGAATTCTCGATAATTAAGTCGGGGAGTAGTAATTTTTAGAGTTATTTCACGAAGTTGCTAGTGCGGTAAATATGTTATTTGCATGTAGGGAGAGTGTATTAATAAAATGAAAGTCACAATCGCTGGAACGGGTTATGTAGGCTTATCAAATGCTATATTACTGGCGCAACATAACGAAGTTATAGCAATTGATATTATTCAAGAAAAAGTAGATATGATAAATAATAGAAGATCTCCGATTTTTGATAATGAAATTGAGGAATATTTAGCAACTAAAGAATTAAAATTAATTGCTACAACGGACAATTACAAAGCGTATAAAGATGCTGAGTATGTTATCATTTCAACACCAACAAATTATGATCCTGAGAAAAACTATTTTAATACCAGAACCGTGGAAGCGGTTATCGCTAATGTACTATCTATCAATCCAGATGCGGTGATGGTAATCAAGTCAACAGTCCCGGTAGGTTATACAGAGAAAATAAAAGAGAAGTTTGAAACCGATAATATCATTTTCTCACCTGAATTCTTACGTGAAGGAAAGGCTTTGTACGATAACTTATACCCTTCACGTATAATCGTTGGTGAACAATCTGATAGAGCACAGACTTTTGCTGATTTGTTAGTTCAAGGAGCGATTAAGGAAGATATTTCTGTATTATTTACCAATTCAACAGAAGCAGAAGCTATTAAACTATTTGCCAACACATACCTTGCGATGAGAGTCGCATTTTTTAATGAGCTCGATTCTTATGCAGAGGTAAGAGGATTAGACAGTAAGCAAATTATTGATGGTGTAGGTCTAGATCCGCGAATTGGTAATCACTATAATAATCCTTCCTTTGGCTATGGTGGATACTGTCTGCCTAAAGATACAAAACAGCTATTAGCTAATTATGAAGATGTTCCAAATAATATAATGACAGCTATCGTAGATGCAAACAGAACAAGAAAAGATCATGTTGCCGAAATGATTATTAAGAAGAATCCTAAGATTGTTGGAATCTATAGGCTTACTATGAAAATGGACTCTGATAACTTTAGACAATCAGCTATTCAAGGTGTTATGAAGCGTATTAAAGCTAAGGGTATTGAAGTTGTTGTGTATGAACCAGCACTTCATGAGGAGACATTCTTTAATTCAAGAGTAATTAATGATTTTGAAGAATTCAAGATGGTATCAGATGTAATCGTTGCTAATCGATTATCTGATGATTTGCGTGATGTAGAGGACAAGGTATATACAAGAGATTTGTTTAGTAGAGATTAATTACAATTACCCGCTGAGCCAAAAGTGGCTCGGCGGGCTTATTTGTCGTACTTTTTATCTTTTCCACCACAAAGAGGATCATGCACATCATAACATAACCCTCAATATTCAATCCTTCCTATATTTGCACAGCATTTCTTCTTTTAATATTTTTCCCCACTCAAGATCAATAAGCATTACATATAAATTAGCTCGAAGAGATAATGGTAGTCTCCTCGTGATATAATTAAAATCCTTTTCATCATTAACAACTATAGTAAATTTATCAGTTTCAAGTAATTCAAATGTAGCAATCCGTCCATAAAGATGAAAGGGGTGGAATGAAGGGTGGTTCCGGCCAGGAATACTTGGTCTAAAATCTAAATACCATCTTTTATATTCATTGTGCTCTATGTTAAGTACCATATCAGGGAATCTAAATCTTTCCTCAGTCTTTTCTACACTCCATTTAAATGGCCTCTCAAATAAATCAGCCAATATAACCTGTAGGAATTTTCTCTCTAACTCTTCCATTTGCTCTCTAAAGTTCATCGGAGAGTATTTCTCTACTCCGCCATTTCTATTTTCATCCGATTCATCTTTTCTAGCTAAATGCCCAGCAGCAACCATCAAATCTTGATAAGACACTTCATTATGTGCTTTTGCAGCAAATTTTGATATCGTTTCCGGAGTAGGAGGTGAAGCAATCATTTGTCTAAGAAACCTGGAGATGTGAGCAGCACTTACACCTGTCTCATTAGCGAAATTATTTATGGATCTATCACCTTTCGCCCGGTCAAGTAGCACGGCAAACTCCTCTTTATTGAATTGTTCCTCATTATTCATTATATTCCACCTCATCCTATCTTATATTCTTATTATATTTCAAGTGTTGATTGTAGTCAACGATAAATAAAAATCAAGTTAATATATTTGTTGTGTTAATTATACTACCGTGCTATAATAATTTCAAAATTAGTTGTTGGGAAAATCATTTGGTGCATTGTTTATTTTGCTCACATATTTTTTTACTACATCTATTGACTACAAACAATACATAAAATGAAGTTTTAACAATACTAAATTTAATTCATTACATGATGTTTAAAAGGGGATGGAATCAATGGCCAAAGTAGTAAAATGTCCAGTGTGCACAAAAAGATTAATGGACATGCTTTCAGCAAAGGAAGCTGAAGTGCAAATAAAATGTCCAAGGTGCAAAAAGGTGATAAATGTATCATTTTTAAATAATCAGGCTCATGGGGAAGCAGTGTAATCATCTAATCAATATCTACAAATTTGTTACTATTTGACAGATGTTTATTATTCTTACTGTACAGAACGTATGTTCCTGTGTAAAATATAATTAAGGAATACTTTTCATTTAAATAGCTTCAGCATAGTTGGGAGGAAAACAAATGATTAGAGAAGCTAACATTACGCGAGTAAAATGTCCTGCCTGTGGTTACAGGTTGTTTGATAAGGGGGATCAAGCATGTGGTCCCGTGCAAACGAAGTGTGGAAGATGTAAGCAGGTTTGGGAAGTTGAACTTGCGACAGATAAATTCAAACAGGTAAGCGGAAAACCTAAAGCGAGACGGAATGCGGGGCCTGACCCCCGGTTAGATAAAATTTTACAGTACTAAAGTATTAAAAGATTTTAGAAAAGATCGGGTCTATAATATAGGCAATAATGATCCCGAAAGCTATAGAACGTATAGTCACTTTGACACACCGGGGAAAACAAGGACCCCCCTCGCTGAAGGATATGGAAGGGGGGGCCTCAAATAATATATAGTTTATTCTGACATGATTCTAATTAAATCATATTGATAGAAGCGGCGGTTTCTCTGGCGGTCATCACCATAAATCATGTTTAATCGTACAAGTTCAGTAAGGCTCTTTCTTATTGTTGGAGCTGCTAAAAGAGTAGTAGATTTAATCTGGTTAACAGTGGCAATCGGATTCGAGAACATGGCTCCCCAAACTTTTTTGGTGGAAGGTTGCTGTAGTTTGGAGACTCCCTCTTGGTATAGCCTTTCAGCTTGATCCAATTTATCATAATGGTTTTCTGCCATTCGCATAGTAGCGTCTAAGAAAAATAGAATCCAACTTTTCCAATCAGGTTCTGTACGTCCAATGGATCTTACTCCATTTAATAGTGCATAATATTTAAATCTTTCTCTCTCCAGTTCCTCGCTAATAAAAAAGAATGGCGAATCGATAATTTTTGATTGTAGGAGATATAAAACAATTAAGATTCTCCCTAAACGTCCATTTCCATCTAAGAAAGGATGAATAGATTCAAATTGTGCATGAATAATTGCTGCATTAATTAGTGGATGAAGGGGATCTTGCTCATTCTCTGATTTATATGGGTGCCTATTAATATAACGCTCCAAATTTGTCATGTATTCTGCGATTAGGTGAGGTTCAGGAGGGATATATGATGCATCTTTTATATTGTTACTGGGACCAATAAAATTTTGAATTCTTCGATAATCTCCTGCTGTACTTGTAGATCCTCTAGTGTTTTCCATTAATATCGTATGCATGTCTCGAATTAATCGTTCGGTCAAGGGGTAGCCAATTTTTATTTTCTCCATCCCAAATTTCGGGGCCAGACCCCCGCAAGGGTAAAGTTTTACAGTGTTAAAGTGAAATAAATAGTGGTGTGGAACTACAGTGTTTTGTCGCATGTTTTTCAAAGTGAATTAGAAGTATATGATGATATTAATCAAGCGAAAATATAAAGCAGATGGTCTTTGAACCTCTAAAAAAAAGAAAGACGGCAGCTACAGAATCGTAAGCTTCAAGGGTATTTACTTCACAAAAAATACATATTTCAATGACACCATTTGTAAAAATGGTGTCATTTTTAGAATATAGGTAATATACTCTTAATCATCTAACACTGATTTTGCAAGGCTATAAACGATTGCATCATCTGTTGGAGGGTTATGAAGCCCTGCACGAACATCACGGAAATACCGTTGGAGAGGATTTTGTGCGGAAAGACTTCGAGCTCCAACAATTCTCATTGCCAAATCCACTATTTTGTTTGCGCTGTTTGTTGCGATATGTTTTACAGCTGCTAGTTCTGCCCCCATATTACCTCGCTGTTCAGGTTGTTCAACCCATTTTCTTGCGACAGAGTAGAGGACTTCGCGAGCATTAAATAATTCTAATTCTATCTCTCCAATTTTTCTTCGTACTTCTGGTACATCTTTGATCGGACCTGGTAGGGTGGTAGGGCTATATTCAGAAGCAAATTTTATTGCATAATCTCTAGCGGAAGTAGCTATCCCAATGTACACAGCAGGGATTTGCAGATACCAGCCTTTTGGTGAAGGTTTTTTGATATCCTCTTCTACCAATAATGCATCCTCAGGGACAAGGACTTGGTCTAGAATGAGGTCATCACTCTTAGTACCCCTCATGGAAACACTATCCCAGGTTTCTTTTATCTGAACCCCGTCAAGTTTATGATCAATTAAAATATACCCTTTTGTACCAGTTTGATTGACATCAACTGAAACAATGGAATAATCGAGTGCAATGGCCATGGAAGTGAATGCTTTAGCTCCATTTACGCGCCATCCGTCTTTTTCTTTAATCGCGGTAGTCGTAGGCACGCCACCTCTAGAAGGACTTCCTGTCGCACGTTCTGATTGAGCAAGATTAATGAGTGCTTTCTGATTTACGATTAAATCGCATATCTTGGCGAAGCTTTCTTCGTTCCAGTTTCTACTTTCAGCTGCTTCGAGAATCACGCCGAGATGCCAGCCGAGAGACAGGGCAGTTGGTCCGTCCCCATTCGCAATAATTTCTTGAATCTTGAGATATTCATATAGGTTAATACCATGGCCCCCATACTCAATTGGTACAGTAAGTGCTAAGAACCCCTTTTGCTTCAAGTCCTCAAAATTTTCAAAAGGGAATTTTCCCTGTGCGTCAATTTCGGCAGACCTTTCTCTAAAAGTTTCAGCTAACTCTTCGGCTTGTTTTAGTAAATTTTGTTGGATCTTACTTTCTGTTGATTGAACAAATGCAATTGTCATACTCATTCCTCCATCCATTTTTAACATAAAAAAGTCCACTTTCTTGGCGACGAAAGAGGACTTCGGATAATCTATCCTTTCTCATCTGTCAGACATCTTATGTCTGCTGGAATTAGCACCTTTCTTAATAAATAAGAGGTTGCTGCAGGATCGTAGGACCAGATTCCTCCCCTGACTCTTGATAAGTTTTGAAACTATGTAATTTTAGAATACACATTATACGATAATTTTATGGTTGTCAAGATTTAAAAAATAAATCCAAATATGAATAATAAAAATATTAAAAATACTTGTTGACAATATTTTCATTCTCATGTATATTTTGGATTAAATTTAATAAACTGATTTCTTTATCAAGAGAGGTGGAGGGACTGGCCCTTTGATACCTCGGCAACAGGCTTACTAGCACTGTGCCAATTCCAGCAAGCGATAAGCTTGATAGATAAGGAAGGATTGTGCTTTTGTGTGTAAAAGCCTCTTCTTTTCTTAGAAGAGGTTTTTTTATTTGTAAAAATATTTTATCAATTGGAGGAATGAAAGTTGAGTAACCAAAAACAAATAATCTTAAATGCCTTTGAAATGAATAGTTCCATGCATAATTCACATGGGTTTTGGAAGCATCCGAAAAATCAAAGACATCGTCGATATAAGGATTTAGATTATTGGGTAGAGTTGGCGAAACTTCTAGAAAGAGGGAAGTTTGATGCGGTATTTTTCGCGGATGTCCTTGGAATCTATGATGTGTATCAAAAGAGTAAAGCGCCGTCCATTCGAGATGGATTGCAGGTACCATTAAATGATCCCGCGTTGCTCATTTCTGCAATGGCTCATGTCACTGAAAATTTGTCCTTTGCAATTACAGTAAGTACTACATATGAAGCACCTTTTGGTAATGCTAGACGTTTCTCTACCTTAGACCATTTAACAAAAGGAAGAATTGCATGGAATGTAGTAACTTCATATCTACCAAATGCTGCAAGAAACTTCGGTCTGCAAGATATGATTAAGCATGATGAGCGCTATGATATTGCAGATGAATTCCTCGATGTTTCGTATAAATTGTGGGAGCAAAGCTGGGAAGATGATGCAGTTGTTGAAGATGTTAAAAATAAAACGCTTGTTGACCCAGATAAGGTACATGAAATTAATCATGAAGGCCTTTATTTCAAAGTCGAAGGGCCGCATTTAAGTGAACCTTCATTACAACGAACACCTGTTATTTATCAAGCGGGTACATCTGAAAAAGGGCGTGAATTTGCTGCAAAGCATGCGGAATGTATCTTCGTTGGAGGTCCGACGCCTGAAAGAATTCGATATTATGCAGACGATATTAGAAAGAGAGCGGAAAAACACGGCCGTAATCCAGAACATCTCAAAATCATTTCTTTCTTAAGTGTGATCGTCGCAGAAACGACGGAGGAAGCAGAACAGAAATTTCAGGAATACAACAAGATGTGGAGCCCAGATGCTGCAAAAGCACAGTATGGGGCAAGTGGATATGACATTGCCGAATATGAAGATGTAGATCCAGATGAGCCATTTGGATATAAAAAGAAGACAGAAGGCGGGCACTATAAAGCCGCTCTGCTTACCAAGGATGCACCAAAACAATTAACAGTAGGTGAAGTATTGAACCGTTTTGAGTCATTGGACCGTAACAGTATCATTGTCGGAAACCCTGTAGAGGTGGCTGATGCGATTCAGTACCAGTTTGAAGAATCAGGGGTAGACGGCTTTAACTTAAACCATTTAGTCACACCTGGTGATTTGGAAGACTTTGTTGATTTAGTTATACCTATTTTACAGGAACGTGGCTTATACAAAACTGAATATAAGCAAGGTACGTTACGAGAAAAGTTGTTTCCACAGGGTAAAAGTATATTGCCAGAAGATCACCCTGGTAGTAAATATAGACGTGTCCCTGCTAAACAGTAGAAATATGTCTGGAGATGGAAGTGAGGGCAACAGCTCTTATGATTGAGTTGAAGAATATAACAAAAGAATATGTCAGCAAAAAGAATAGAATTATCGGTGTCGATAATGTCTCGCTTACAATTAATAGGGGTGAAATATTTGGTATTGTCGGCTACAGTGGTGCCGGAAAGAGTACGCTGCTACGGTGTATGAATATTTTGGAGAGACCCACGTCTGGTATCGTTAAAGTTGATGGTGTTGATCTCTTGCAGTTATCGAGCAAAGAACTCCGTAAAGCAAGGCAATCAATTGGCATGATTTTTCAAGGGTTCCATTTGGTTGCTTCCAAAACAGTGTATGAGAATGTTGCTTTTGCCCTAAAGGCTGCAGGGGTGGAAAATAGCATTATAAGAGAAAGGGTGGAGGAATTGTAGGCACATCATCCTCCCAGAAGCAAAACCTGGTCTCATTACAGGGTTAACCATTACTGCTATTAGTCTTATTGGTTATTCCGCAATGGCCGGTACAATCGGCGGTGGAGGAATTGGCGATCTAGCCATTCGATATGGGTACTATCGCTATGATAATACGGTGATGTTCACTACGGTTATTTTGTTAATTGTGTTAGTACAATTCGTTCAGTATTTTGGAGACTTTATAGCAAAGGCTGTTAACAAGCGATAAAAAATAAATTCTGGGTGGTAATGAAAAATGAAAAAAATGATCTTTTTACTTCTATCATTTCTAGTGGTTAGTGTACTTTCTGCTTGTGGCTCTAATGACAGTTCGGCATCTGGTGCAGAAAAGAAAGAGTTAGTGTTGGGTGCAACCATTCCATATAGTGACATGCTTGAAGAAGCAGTAAAGCCTTACCTTGAGGAAAAAGGATATAAAGTCACAGTGCAAGAATTCAATGATTATGTACAACCAAATATTGCTCTTAACAACGGGTCTTTGGATGCAAATTTGTTTCAACACAAAGTGTATATGGATGGATTTGCTAAGGAAAATAACATGGAATTAACCAGCGTGATTACGGTACCAACGGCACCTATTGGCATTTATTCCAATAAGTATGATTCATTGGATGAAATCGAAAAGGGCAGTACAGTTGCAATAGCCAATGATCCTGCGAATCTAGCAAGAGGGCTTACCGTATTAAAAGAAAATGGAGTAATCGACTTTGATAGTAATATCGATCCCCTCCGAGCTACCGAGAAAGACATCACGAGCAATCCTAAAGAGTTAGTATTTAAGCCAATTGAAGCAGCCCAATTACCACGAACCTTAGAATCAGTAGACCTTGCTGCAATTAATGGTAACTTTGCGATATCAGCTGGACTAGACTTAACTTCTGCTCTTGTTCGAGATAAACTGCCTGAAAACATCATCAACCGAGTCGTTATAAAAACGGAAAATATTGATAAGCAATATGTAAAAGACATTAAAGAAGCAGTAGAATCAGATGCATTCAAGAAAGTAATAGATGAACAGTTTCAAGGCTTCCATAGACCTGATTGGATGAAGTAAAGAAGGGGGCCTGACCCCCGCCAAGGTAAAGTTTTACAGGGTTAAAGTAATTTATAAAGAGTGCAGAACTAATGTTCCTGCATGGATTTACACTTGCCACTTATAGTTTATTCTACTGCCTTTATGATAGAATTGAAGAAAAATTATGTAGGTGAATGTATGAACCGGTGTGAGCACTGTGAATCTAACAAGGTGAAAATAATATTTGGTAGCATGTATTTATGTAACGATTGTTATAATGAACTCATGGTTGAGGATTTAGAAGTAGAACTTGAGCCGCTGATTGAAAGCTTTTCGTTGAAGGACTATCAGGGCACTAGTCGTACCTTTAGTGTTGAAAGGCGACTATATCCCACTGGGATTTTCTTAGAAGCTAGTGAAAACATAGAATATGGTTATAAATTTGCTGTACATGGAGAGTTAAACTGTAATCAGCAAGAACTACTTAACAAATTAATCGCAAAGGCACGAAGAGGCACAAGTACACAACAAGTGAAAAATGGAGTTTTTCCTAATGGACAGACTTACCATACAATCATTAATAATCAAATTACAGGCCTCATCCAATATGATGAGACTTCAGATGATACACCGCTTGTTATCGTTGATGGAAAGCCTTTTACATGGGATGAACTCGGGAAGATGCTCATGTCGTATGAAGGTTTTCAGTTTAAAATAAAGACGTATGATTTAACGGATGATGCCGAATAATTCACATTGGTTTTAGGGCACGATCTCCACAGTAGTGATAAAGAGAATGAGATACATGCCAAGATCGAATGAAAAGGGTATGGCATCGGCATGTGCAATTTGTAGATACACTCATTCGGGAAGTAACAATCTGTACTAATCAAGTATTTTGTGAAAATGTTAATTTCGGAATTCTGGGGCCTGGCCCCCGCTGTGTGGGAATCTAACCATATAAATTCTACAACATTAATTATCTTTGTAGTACGCTAGTCCAATTTCTGCTATGATTAAAATACAATTGCATAGCAGGGTGGGCGGTTGAGCTTCCTATAACGGGGGTGACACCGTTGGATATGGCTACAGCAACATTTATGATCATGTTTATAACTTTAGTCGTACTACTGATCGATAAAATGAAAAAGTAATCCACCCTGCTCTTTGGTCGGAAACGGGTGGATTACTCATGTAATTAAACCTTATTACTGCCAATCGCTCACTTTGTGAACTTGCAATTGGATAACCGTATGGCTGCAACCATGCGGTTATTTTAGTTTGTGTGATTTTTTAATATTTTATACTATATTTATAATATTATTATAGCACTTCCGTAGTCTGAAAAAAACATATTGAATAAATTAATTTAATATGTTGGGCCTGACCCCCGCCAAGGTAAAAGTACAAATGAATACTTTAGTGTTTGGTGCTTATGTTTCACTTGCACTTCTTCTTTTTTGTTCGACAGTGTTGAATTTTGGGGCCTGACCCCCGCCAAGGTAAAGTTTTACAGGGTTAAAGTAAGTTAGAAAGTGGCATGGAACTATCAATTTTTTGTAGCTTTTTTATATATCGCTGGGCGATATATGAGAATGTGAAACCAGATATAGTAGAAAATCTACCCACGTCCCCAATAATTATCACTATTTTTCAAATTTCAACAAATTCCCGGGAAATATCTACAAATTATGAGCAGATATTGACGAAATCTGGGGCTTCGAATAACGGGCCTTCCCCCCGCCAAGGTAAAAGTACAAATGAATATTTTATATGTTTGGTGCTTATGTTTCACTTTCACTTCTTCTATTTAGTTCGACAGTGTTGGATTTTAATTGACAGTTTTCATACTATTTGATAAATTGAATTTTGAAAAAGAAATAGGTTAACAGAAGGAGGAGTTAAATGACACGAAAGCATAGAATTTGGTTTCCTGGTGCTATGTATCATATCACTGCAAGGGGAAACCGGAGATCTTCACTTTTTAATCAACGCGATGATTATCTTACCTATTTAGGAATCCTCGAGGACGTTCGCTCCATGTACCCCTTTCATCTTCATTCCTACTGCTTGATGACCAACCATATACATCTTCAAATCGAAACAACGAATTTCCATATTCAATTAATTATGAAAGAAATGCACTCTAGGTATGCCATTTATTTTAATAAGAAATATCATTATGATGGACATGTTTTCCAAGGACGATATGGAGCAGAGATAATCGATACAGATCAGTATTTTCTTGAAGTCAGTCGCTATATTCATCGTAATCCCCTTGAGGCAAAGATGGTGAAAAACCTATCATCCTATGAATGGAGTAGTTATCCTAGCTATCTTAATCTAGTAGATAATCACCATGTATTTCCACGCAAAACACTTTCCTATTTTCAAGAACCACTCACATTAAATTATAAGCACTTTGTTGAAAACCCTATAAAGAAAGAACAGGAGTTGTTAAAATGATTGCAAAGATCATGAGTATTGGCCTAAAAGGAGTTGAAGGCTATCGGGTTCAAGTTGAGGTCCAAACACTCGATGGCATGGAAGCATTTCTAATTGTCGGGCTGCCCGATGCCTCGGTTAAAGAGTCAAAGGAAAGGGTCTCTACAGCACTTCATTCATATGGCCACCAGTTAGTAGATCAGAAGACAGTTGTCAATCTCTCCCCATCTGAGCAGAAAAAGAATGGCCCCATCTTTGATTTACCTATGGCTATCGGAATTCTCAAAAGTACGGCTGTGATACGGGTTAAAATTCCGGCCACTACATGCTTTATTGGAGCATTATCATTAGATGGTTCCATTTTACCGTTTGAAGGTTTACTAGCAGCAGCTTTAGCCGCAAAAAAATTAGGGTTCACAATCGTATACATGCCATTCGTTCCAAATCTACCGGATATCAAAATGGAGGGGCTCGATATTGTCTTTGTTTCCTCCCTTCATGAAGTCATTCAACATCTCTCCGGCCAAATGCTGATTCCTTTTCACTCTCCTCAACTTATACAAGATGATAGCATCGAATATGAAAAAGACTTCCAAGATATTATCGGTCATGAATTTGCAAAACGTGCGCTAGAAATCGCCGCTGCTGGGGAGATCACGTTTTTATGGCAGGACCACCTGGATGTGGAAAAAGTTTGCTTGCTGAAACATTTCCGTCTATTTTACCGCCATTATCAAACGAGGCACAACTCGAAAAGGTAAGCTTGTATCAATTAGCAGGAAGCGAGGTTTTACAAATCAATCAACCATCTTACCGCAATCCTCATCATTCAGCATCTAGTGTATCGATTATCGGCGGTGGTCAAAACCCAAAGCCTGGTGAAATATCATTGGCCCACCGCGGGGTACTGTTTTTAGATGAAATGGCGGAGTTTTCTAAGAAAACATTAGACATGCTACGACAACCCATCGAAACACAGAAAGTCACCATCAGCAGAGCACGCTCAACTGTAACCTATCCAGCCGCCTTTCTTTTAATTGGCGCTATGAACCCTTGTCCCTGCGGCTATTTGGGGTCAAGTTCTCATTACTGTACATGCACTCCAAAACAAATCCAATTCTATCAAAACCGGATATCTGGCCCAATACGTGATCGATTTGATATTACCTTATCCTTACAATCTATCAGTTTGGACATGAAGAGTAATGACCAAAGCGAGACATCCGAAATGATTAGGAAACGTGTCGTCAAAGCCCGTAATCGTCAATATGAAAGATACGACAAAGAAATTTGCAATGGACGAGTCTCATATGAATTGTTAATCAAGACAAGTAATCCATCAGAGAAAATCAAACAACTCCTACAACAAATGGCACTCAAAAAGAAGTGGAGCAACCGAATCCAAGTGAAAATGATGCGACTAGCCCGTACAATATCAGACTTAAGAGAAGAAAACCAAATATCAGAAGAGGCAATCTGGGAAGCAATGACCCTAAGTCGTTCCACCGATAACAACCGAATTGTGGGACAGAGGGACAGGTCCCGCGTCCCAGGTTCTAGGTCACATTGAAGCCAGGAAAAATCCCCAAAGTATTTAGAGAAAGATGGTCTGTTCGTCCGACCCCAAAGATATCATAGGACAAATGAATATTAGGGTACTATTAATTTATTTTTACCAGTACTACGGTCTTTTCAAAAGAAGCGTGTATTATTAAATGGTTTGACCAGGAGGAGACAAATGTAGGAGATTGTAGGGTACCTGATCATGTTCAGGAAATGAATGATTCAATACACCAACCCACTCCTAATCAAGAATTGTCTGAAGCTCCCACACAAAAGGGGGTACCTAAATTGAATCAGACTTTAGAGAAGGAAAGTGAAGTTCAACAAACGGATCCGGCAACTTTTTATCAAAATGTTAAAAAGGAATTTAATCTTTACGCTAATCAGCTTAATCGCCAAGTAGAGAGAAAAAAGGATTAAACTAAAATACGGACAGCTGCTTATGCCAGAATCAGTACAGAAGTACCGCACCAATTAGGCAGTTTGGAAACGCAGATCGCATACTACACATATTACAATTTAAAAGATCCAGATCAATCGCTTGTCAAAGTGTACGCTGATAAAGGAGTAAGTGGAACGACAACAGAACATCGAGCAGAATTCCAACGTTTAATCGAGGATTGTAAAAAAGGAAAAATTGATCGGATTATTACTAAGTCAGTTTCAAGGTTTGCAAGAAATAAAGTTGATGTGCTTGAGACGGTGCGTATGCTAAAAGCAATGAAGCCTCCGGTCGAGGTGGTATTTCAAAAAGAGAATATACGAACTTTAGATGAAGATGGCGAAGTGATGCTGACGGTATATAGTGGACTGGCTCAAGAAGAAAGCAGAAGCCTTGCAGAATCAGTAGCTTGGGGAAAGCGTAGGTTAGCGGAGCGAGGTCAGTTTAAAACAAAGTATGCAAGGTACGGCTATGATTACAATGAAGATGGGAATCTGGCCGTCAACCCAGAGCAAGCCGAGGTGATTCACCGCATTTTTCGTGAGCTTTTAGCAGGAAAAACGACAAATCAAATATGTATTGAATTGACTGAAGACGGCATTGAAACAGCCAGAGGAAGAAAGAAGTGGCATAGTACCTCGATGGATAGCATGATTACTAACCCGATATACTGTGGAGACTTTGTGTACCAGCGATATTACGTAACAGACACATTATCGGGAAGACAGGCTGAAAGCAGAGGTGAACTGCCTCAGTACACAATAAGGGATCACCATCCGGCAATCGTGAGTCGGGAAGATTGGGAAGCGGCTCAACAAATTATGAACAATCGAAGTGAGAATAGAAAAGGAAGTAAAAAAAGGCCTCACGACCGCCAAGAGTTCTTTAACATATTTCATTGCTCCGAATGTGGAGCACCGGTAATTCACGTAAGAAGTTCAAAAGGTGGCGTTCATTACTGGCGGTGCAGAACTGCCGAGAAAAAGTATGTTGAAGAAACTTGTGAAGTACGTGGATTTAGAGAAATATCGATGGAACATACCTTTATGGCACTTTTACAAGAAATGAAAAATAATGAAGGGGTTAAGGATGATATTAGGCAAGCGTTCAAAGACCATGCCCCTGATGACGACGAACGAAAGAGGATAGAACAAGTTAAGGAAGAGATGCAGCAATTATATTACCAGCTCTACGATACGGTAGAGGAAGGTGAAAAGCATGGCGGCGATCCAAACCAAATAAAGGCTATAACGGACCAGATTGTGGAGTTGCAAAATCAGATTTATGAATTTGAGGACAGAGAACAAAAGGGTCATGAAGCGGAAAAAGACCTAGCATGGTTTCTGGAAGAATTAGAAGCCATTCAGGAATTCAAGCCAGACAAAGAACGGATTGAATTCCGGCCAGATATTTTCAGCCGAATAGTTGAAAAGGGAGTCATTCATCCAGACGGAAGGATTGTCTACGATTTGAAATTTGGCTTGCAGCTGACCGCGATTGGAAATGAAAAGATGGCCTGGCGGTTGAGGAAGAAGGGCAAACCTCGTAAGAAGAAAAAGTGAATATAGTTCAAACATAAACCACTGAGTTAGCTTAATCTGCTACTTGGTGGTTTTTTTGTCGTTATTTAGGAATAACAATCCCAAAATACTTACATTTTTTTACGAAAAACCACAAAAACAGAATTATCTAATGTAAAATGTATTTGTTATGTAAGCTGTATTTAGTCATTTATTTCTATATTAACCTTTACTGTAATTTTTATGCATAAAGCATATATTGCCAAAATGGGTATCAATTGATACCAAAAATGTTGCTAATGGATATTGGGAGTGTTATAATAAAAACAAAGAGTCAAGACTAAGTAAACGAATTGAAGATAGATTTGAGGTTGTAACATATTTAGACAGGTTAAAATACGCTATAGAGAGCGGTTCAGTAAAAATTAACTTTCAAAAAAATCGAAGAGTGGATGAGGAAAGGGACCAAAAGTATACCAATAGATATACAATGGCCCATTTGTTTCCTGATGAAGATGAAGTAGAAGCCTTAAAAAGAGAACTTTCACTTTTAACTGTTGAAGATTACATTGAAACCGTAAAGGACCTCAGATTTCCCAATTATTCAGAGATGCGAGTATTTGGAAAGGAATATGTTAATGAGGATGTTTATATAAAAATCAGAGTGGAACTACTAAACACTACGCATGTTGCGGGTGACAGTTTTATTTTGGTTATGTCCTTTCATTTTGCAGAGATTCCATTTAAGGAAGAAGACTTTCCTTATAGAAAGTAAAGGTGAGTATAATGAAAATATTAAAAAGTGAAAAGAAACTTTGCCTACTTTGTATGGAAGAGCATGTGGTCGAAACAGTTGAAGTGACTGATCATGAAATTTTTAAAGGTGAAGAAGTTAGCTTTATCGCTCATTATGAGTATTGTTCTGCTACGGAAGATTTTCTAGAGACGGAAGAAATGATAAAAGCTAATAGTCTAGCGATGAAAGATGCATACCGAGAGAAGTTAGGATTGTTAACCTCAAGTGAGATCGATGACATTAGAAAGAAATATGACATTAGTCAAAAAGATTTTTCTGAAGTCTTAGGTTGGGGAAGAGCAACCATTACAAGGTATGAAAATCATCAAGTACAAGACCGTGCCCATGATGATGTTTTAAGGAAAATTAGTTCCGACCCAAAGTGGTTTATAGAAAAACTACATGAAGCAAAGGAACAAGATAAAATATCAGAAAGAGCCTATTTAAAGTCTTTACATGAAGCAAATGAACAATATAAAAAAAAGAAAAATCAATATCTTATAGATTCAATTTACGCTAGTTATGCGGATTATGAAGACCCAATAACTAGGGGGAATTCAAATCTTAATTTAAAAAAAGTAATTGAAATGATTAATTATCTTTCAGAAAAGGTAAATAGTCTTCACAAAGTAAAGCTTATGAAAATGCTATGGTATTCCGATATAGTACACTTTAAGAGACAAGAAAAATCGATAAGTGGTCTTGTCTATAACGCTCTTCCAATGGGGGCTGTTCCTGAGGGCTACGACCAAATCGTATTATTAGATGGTGTTCACTTTGATACAGTTCAATACGGTGAAAATATTGGGTATAAGTTTAAACCATCACCAGGGTTCGAAATTACGGAGTTAACAGAAGAGGAAATACAGACTCTAGACCATATAATTTCAGAGGTTGGCAATTTAACTACTGATGAAATTGTTCATAAGATGCATGAAGAAGAAGCATATAAGCATACTGCAAGTAATAGCCCTATATCTTATTCATTTGCAAAAGATTTATCAATCGATTAATAAGGGGTATGGCGTGGTTTATTCCTATACCTATATAATAGAAGAAACTAGTTCAATAAAGTTTGAAATTCAGTCCGTCACTAAAAAGTGGTGGGCTTTTTTGTTTGCCTTCATTTATAAATACATCTATAACGCATAGTATCTATTTTTGCAAAAACATCATTATATAAAGATAAAAAAGGCGAATTAGATACAATATATAGTGTTTTTACGTTGGTTTTAATTCTATATATAGTTTTTTATCTTTATCGAATCATGGGGTATTGTTTTTAGATGAAATGGCGGAGTTTTCTAAGAAAACATTAGACATGCTACGACAACCCATCGAAACACAAAAAGTCACCATCAGCAGAGCTCGCTCAACTGTAACCTATCCAGCCGCCTTTCTTTTAATTGGCGCTATGAACCCTTGTCCTTGTGGCTATCTAGGTTCGAGTTCCCATTACTGTACATGCACTCCAAAACAAATCCAATCCTATCAAAACCGAATCTCAGGCCCTATACGTGACCGATTTGATATCTCCCTATCCTTACAATCTATCAGTTTGGATATGAAGAGTAATGACCAAAGCGAGACATCCGAAATGATTAGGAAACGTGTCGTCAAAGCCCGTAATCGTCAATATGAAAGATACGACAAAGAAATTTGTAATGGGAGGGTCTCGTATGAGTTGTTAATAAAAACGAGTAATCCATCAGAGAAAATCAAACAACTCCTACAACAAATGGCACTCAAAAAGAAGTGGAGCAACCGAATCCAAGTGAAAATGATGCGCCTTGCCCGTACAATTTCGGATTTAAGAGAAGAAAACCAAATATCAGAAGAGGCAATCTGGGAAGCAATGACCCTAAATCGCTCCACTGACAACAACCTAATTGTGGGTCAGAGGGACAGGTCCCGCGTCCAAGGTTCTAGATCAAAGTGACGCCCGGAAACTCCCCAGGAATTTAGGTCACAGTGACGCCTTGAATTTTGCCGAAGGTTGGGGAGCAATATTTGATTCCTAAAAGTATGTAGCAAAAAGGGCGTCTATTTTATGACGCCTTTTGTTTGTTAAGAGAACTGCTGAGGAGAGAACGGAGAGACGAGAACAGTCACAACAAGTGAAAATATACAATATTAAAAAGCCTCTAAGGGCCTTTAACAAAAACAGGAATCCCACATACGGGATTCCTGCAGCTTTTTTTAAATGTTATTCATTGTAAAACGCCGTCTTTTAGAACAACTTTTCCACTCTTTATTACAACATCAGTATGATTCATACCATAAAAATATTGGAGTTGCTTATAGTTCGCTACATTTAAAATGACTACGTCAGCCTTTTTTCCTTCTTCCAGAGTACCGATATCATCACCTTTATTAATTGCATAGGCAGCATTAATTGTCGTTGCGGTAATCACTTCCTCAAGTGTGAGTCCCATATTCATACAAGCTAAATTCATAATAAATGGTAGACTAATTGTTGGCGACGAGCCTGGATTAAAATCGGTAGATATCGCTACAGGTACACCTTTGTCAATCATGAGGCGTCCACGTGCAAAAGGAGCTTTTAAGAAAAAGGCAGTACCGGGTAATAAAACGGCAATCGTTCCTGCTTGTGCCATTTTTTGAATCCCTTCATCGGAAGCTACAAGCAAATGCTCAGCAGAAATGGCCCCAACCTCGGCAGCAAGTTCTGCTCCTTCATAAGGTTCAATCTCGTCTGCATGTATTTTTGGAATCAATCCATATTGCTTACCGGCTTCTAGTATGCGCCGTGACTGTTCAGGGGTAAAAACACCTTTTTCACAGAAAACGTCATTGAATATCGCCAAATTTTCTTCGGCAACTTTCGGAAGCATTTCATTAATAACGATATCCACATATTCGTCTTCACGACCCTTAAGGTCTGTTGGAACTGCATGTGCTCCCATAAAAGTACTGATGACATCAACAACATGTGTCTCTTGTAGCATTTTCGCAACTGTTAGCTGCTTTCTTTCATTTTCCCAATCTAGGCCATAGCCACTTTTAGCTTCTACAGTTGTAACACCGTACTTTAAAAATTCATTTAGATGCTGATACGATTTATTGTATAATTCTTCGAGGCTTCCTTGGCGCGTGCTCGTTGTCGTTGCATGAATTCCGCCACCAGCATTCATGATTTCCATATAGGTAGCACCATTTAAACGCATATTGAATTCATTTTCTCGAGTACCACCATGCACTAAATGGGTGTGACAATCTATTAGGCCAGGCATTACAACCTTTCCAGTTGCGTCAATGATTTCTGCTTCCATTACTAAATTTGAATATTCCCTTTGGATATCTTCCAACAAACCCACCGCTACAATACGGTCTTTGTCTAACAGAACGCTAGCTTTTTCAATAATCCCTATTTCTCTCATTGCTTCTTTTATGCGGGGACCTTTATTAGTACCTTTTAAAGTAATGACTTCATTTGCATTTTGTATTAGTATAGCCATTCAAATCAACCTCTTTTGTTAAGCATTGGCATATTAATTTGTTTTTGTTTTGCAGTTTCTATCGCGAGGTCGTAACCGGCATCTGCGTGACGAACAACACCCATGCCTGGGTCTGAAATAAGCACACGGTTAATTTTTTCAGCCGCAAGTGCTGTACCATCAGCAACTAATACTTGACCAGCGTGTTGCGAGTAACCCATTCCTACACCACCACCATGGTGTACACTTACCCAGCTTGCCCCTCCTGCGGTATTAATGAGAGCATTTAAAATTGGCCAATCCGAAACTGCATCAGAACCGTCTAACATGCCTTCTGTTTCACGATTTGGTGATGCAACCGAACCTGAATCCAGGTGATCGCGGCCAAATACAATTGGAGCGCTTAATTCACCATTTGCAACCATTTCATTTACCTTTAATGCAAATCGATGACGATCGCCGTAGCCAAGCCAACAAATTCGAGCAGGAAGACCTTGCCATTGTACCATCTTCTGTGCCATGTCAATCCAATTCACTAAGCCCTCATCATCGGCAAACATCTCTTTAGCCAGTGCATCCGTTTTATAGATATCTTCTGGGTTTCCAGATAAAGCAGCCCAACGGAAAGGACCTTTTCCTTCACAGAATAATGGACGAATATAAGCAGGAACAAATCCAGGGAAATCAAAGGCATTTTCGACCCCCATCTCCTTAGCGTATGCGCGAATATTATTTCCATAATCAAATACTTCAGCACCAGCTTTTTGGAAATCTAACATGGCTTGAACATGTTCAGCCATTGCCAATTTAGCTTTTTGCTCATAATCTTTCGGATTTGATTTTCGTAATTCTTGTGCCTCTTCTAATGTCATACCATTAGGTACGTATCCGTTAATAGGATCATGTGCAGATGTTTGGTCTGTTACAATGTCAGGAATAACACCACGGTTAAGTAGCTCACGATGTACATCTGCACAATTGCCAACTAAACCAATGGATGCTGGTGTTTTCTTATCACGTAAATCATTCACTAAGGCAAGTGCTTCATCAACCGTTTCTACTAAATAGTCACAATAACCCTCTTTAATTTTACGCTCGATCCGATTGCGGTCTACTTCCACAACTAAAATAACCGCTCCAGCCATTTTTCCTGCCAGTGGTTGAGCGCCACTCATTCCACCCATTCCACCAGTTAAAATGAATTTTCCACGTAAATCTGGAGTTCCAAATACTTTTTTACTTGCTTCCACAAAACTTAAATATGTACCTTGTAAAATACCTTGGGCACCAATGTAAATCCAGCTACCAGCGGTCATTTGGCCATACATCATTAAATTACGTTCTTCTAAACTATAAAAATGCTCCCAATTTGCCCAACCAGGGACAAGATTTGAATTTGCTATTAACACTCGAGGGGCATTTTCGTGAGTACGAAAAACAGCCACTGGTTTACCAGATTGGACGAGTAAAGTCTCATCATTCTCCAATTCTTTTAAACTAGCAATAATTTGGTCATAGCTTTCCCAGTTACGTGCTGCTTTTCCTATTCCTCCATATACAACTAACTCATCCGGATTTTCAGCTACCTCCGGATCAAGATTATTCATAAGCATGCGTAGCGCAGCTTCTTGTGTCCAGCCCTTACAAGTTAATTCATTTCCCCTAGGCGCTCTTATTATCGTTTTATTCATTGTTAATCTCCCCTTTTAGATGAAGTAAAGTAATAAAAAGGTATGCACCCATCCAAATGGCTTTCCCTCTTATCCATATTGTAATCTTCATAACCTATGTAAAATATAGAAAAATCAGGAATGAGATAGAAATTATATTTATAGTTTTGTTCAATTTTACTTGTGAAGTAGGAAAAATATATAAATCTTAATTTTTATTGATTAAAAATTTCATTCATCTTGTGTTGAAAAATGCGTGTACTTGATTGATAAATTTTATAACTAACGGTGGCAAATACCGGTTTTTATCATACGCCAAATATACAATTCTTGATATGTTTGGGGCATAGATATTTCTTATAATGCAATTATTTCTACTAGAATGCGTGACATAATTTTCCGGGACAACTGTTATTCCAAGACCTGCTTCAACTAAATTGTATGCAGTTTCGAAACGTTCAATTTCAAATTGTATGTTTGGCTTTATTGCTGATTTTTTAAAAGCATTTAAAATATCATTACGGGTTTGAAACCCTTCCTTACAAACTATAAAGCTTTCCTCAGCCATGTCATTCATTTCTATTATTTCTTTTTGTACCAAATGATGATTTGGTGGTAAGAGAGCAACTAATTTCTCGTTATAAATAGGAACAGTTTCAATCGTTTCATGTTCAATAAATTGATTCGTAATGGCTAGGTGAATGTCTAAATTTTGAATGGCTTCTATTACATCGTTCAAACTTAATTTCTCCAATATTGTTACGCGTACATCCGTATGTTCTTTCTTATATGTCGCCAAAACCTTTGGTATCCAAAACATGGTTGATTCAATCAGACCAATTGATAATTCGAGTGGCCCCTGAATCTTCATTCGAGTCATTTCGTTCGATATATGTTCAAAATGAAATAATAACTTTTTTGCCTCGTGATATAAAACTTTTCCTTCTTTCGTAATACACATATCCCTTGTATTTCTCTCGAATAATAGTAATCCTAGTTGTTTTTCCAACTTTTTAATAGCCATACTTAATGATGGTTGAGAGACATGGAGTAATTCAGCTGCTCGAGTATAGCTTTTTTCATCGACTATGGTAACGAAATAGCGTAATTGACGTAAATCCACTTTTTAACACCCCATGATTAATAATAGGAAATAGGAAGATGGCAAAAAAATATTTATGACTTGTAGAGTTCTTTTACTACCAAATAGAGTAAGATCATTTATAAACAGAACTTATAAAAACATAAGAAAAATATATTTGTAATTATATATTATGTTAATTAAACTAGTATTGTAAATGTTAGATAAAATGTTTATTTTCTGAAATTACAAACATGAACAGACTGGAGGTGTTTCGCCATTTATAAATTAGTAGATAAAGAACTTTGGACTGGGCGTATTGACAGTGAATTAGACCAAGCAAGTTTTCGATTTCACCAGTGTGTGAATTATAAACATATTGACGATATCGAACAATATAACCAGGCTTTCGCGATTATTGGTTTCGCCTGTGATGAAGGGGTGCGGCGAAATAAGGGAAGACTCGGTGCAAGATTGGCACCTCCTGCAATTCGATCACTGTTAGCAAAATTGCCATATCATCTTCCAAAAGATGTAGAAACCATTGATATAGGCGATGTTTCTTGTGAAAGTGGTGATCTGGAGAAAGCCCAAGAAGAATTAGGTCAAGTGGTAAGCATGCTCTATGAAAAAAATAAAACTCCAATTATTTTAGGAGGGGGGCATGAAACATTATATGGTCATTATTTAGGAGCTAAACAATTTATTGGCCATGATAAAACATTAGGGATTATCAATATTGATGCTCATTTTGATATGAGGGATGACGAAGTACCATCTTCCGGCACTATGTTCCGGCAAATATTGGAACAGGACGATAAAGCAAGTTATTTGTGTTTAGGAATTCAGGAATTTGGTAACACAAAATCACTGTTTCAAACAGCTGAGAAATTGGGATGTCACTATATCCTAGAGAAAGATTTAACAAAAGATGACTTTCAACACACATTCAAAACGATTGATGAATTTTTGAATAACAATGATCATGTCATTGTCACCTTGTGTACAGATTCCATTCAATCATCTGCAGCGCCAGGAGTCAGTGCTCCATCACCTTTTGGGATTGAGCCAAATACAGCAAGAACTATTCTAAACTATATTGTTTCGAAAGAAAATGTGCTTAGTTTTGATATATCAGAGGTAAATCCGCTATTGGATGAGGATGAAAAAACGGTAAGATTAGCAGCTTACTTGGTTGCTGAGATTATGAGTAGTTTTTAAATAATTGTAAACGTTTTACCGAATTCGTGTATTATATTTCAATTGTACAAATGATCTTGAAAGTTTTGGATGTAAGTCAGTAGAGTAAATTGTAATAAACTAGTTTACTATTTTAATTCATTTATAAAAATATATTATTTACATATAGGGGGAATTAAACATGCATTATTCACCAAAGAAAGGTCAAAGTCACGGCTTACCATATGATCCTTTTAAAAGTAGTTGTATACCACGCCCAATTGGATGGCTTTCAACCAGATCTAAAGATGGAGTAGATAATCTTGCTCCATACAGCCAATATCAAAATCTAACTTGGGATCCACCTATGGTCATGTTTGCTGCCAACCAATCAGTACTAGATGGCGGTAGAAAAGACACAGTTCGAAATGTTGAGGAAACTGGTTGGTTTGTTTGGAACATGGCTACATGGGATTTACGTGAAGCCGTAAATATTTCAGCGAAGGCTTTAACTGCAGATGTCGATGAATTTGAGGCTGCGGGTGTAACGAAGAAGAGCTGTATCGAAGCTCCTGTATCACGTGTGGCTGAGTCACCGGTCCAATTCGAATGTGAGTATGTTCAGACTATTAGAATACCAACTGGTAATAAAACTTCCACTGTTGATTTAGTTATTGGACGGGTAGCTCATGTACATGTTTCAGATGACATCATTCTGCCGAGTGGAAAACTTGATATCTTGAAGATAAAACCTATTGCCCGCTTAGGTTATTATGATTATACAGTTGTCAACGAAATATTTGAGATGAAGGCACCAGCTGCTACAGTAGAGGAGTTGGCTGGCCTTGAGGGAAAAACCGTTTAATTTTATTTAGTATAAATCCCCTACTTCAATTAGTGGGGGATAACTGACTTAAGGGGTTTTTTTTTACAGCAATGGTTTTCTGAATATTTAGTAATGTATAGTTTTTATAAAAAAAGGAGGTATTTATGTATGTTACAATCTCAACCAAGCAATGTAGAAGCAAATCCTGGACCCCAAGAAAAAACATCGGCAAGTATTCCTAATATCTTGAAATTCACATGTTTTAGTTTAATTGGCATTTTTGTTTTTTTTGTGCCAATAACCGTTGATGGTACTTCTTCAATCCCTCTAGATCATATGGTTACTTGGTTAAATACAACCTTTCCGTCAATAGCACCAATCTATGCTTTACTTGTAATATTAGGGGGAGTTATCTATCCATTTGTAAAAAAAACCTGGAATCAAGGCCTTTTCAATATCGTTTTTTCATTATTAAAGATTATGGGGTTAGTGGTTGGGATTATTATTTATTTAAAAATAGGTCCAGATTGGTTAATGAATGAACATGTTGGCCCGTTTTTATTTGATGTACTAGTTGTACCTGTTGGGATTATGGTACCGCTAGGTGGTGTGTTTTTATCACTACTAATTGGATATGGTTTATTTGAATTTATGGGAGTTTTTTGTCAGCGAATCATGAAGCCAATATTTAAAAGTCCTGGGCGTTCTGCAGTAAGCGCACTAGCGTCATTTGTTGCAAGTTTTGCTGTTGGATTGCTAATTACGAACAAAGAGTTTAAAGATGGTAAATATACAGTAAAACAAGCGGCGATTGTTGCAACTGGTTTTTCAACTGTAACAGTTGCATTTATGATTATAGTTGCAAAGACGTTAGATCTTATGAGTATGTGGAATTTGTATTTTTTCGTTACAGCATTTGTAACGTTTGTTGTAACAGCTATTACAGTAAGAATTTGGCCAATTAATAAAATGAGTGATGAATACTATAATGGAATGGAAGGCAAGCCTGAAGAAATAGTAAAAGAAAAGTATATACAGAATGCTTGGAAACAAGCAATGGAAGCTTCGAACAATGCGCCAAGCATAGGAAAGAATTTATGGGTTAATTTACGTGATGGTATGGTCATGACAATGAGTATTTTACCTAGTATTCTATCGGTTGGATTAATCGGTATTCTCCTTGCCGAATATACAAATCTTTTTGATATCTTAGGTTATATTTTCTATCCATTTACTGCATTATTACAACTGCCAGATGCATTCTTAATAGCTAAGGCGGCAGCGCTTGGAATTACTGAAATGTTTCTACCAGCTTTATTAGTTGTTGAAGCGACACTTGTTACAAAATTTGTTATTGCAGTTGTTTGTGTTTCTTCTATCCTCTTTTTATCAGCAAGTATTCCAAGTGTATTAAGTACAGATATTCCAATTAGTTTTCCTAAACTTCTTGTCATTTGGTTAGAACGTACGATTCTAAGTTTGATTATTGTTACACCTATAGCTTATTTATTGTTATAGATATTTCATTAGAAAAAGAAGTAAACCTAGCAAATGCTATAGGTTTACTTCTTTTTTACAGATTAAAGATTCATAGGAACGGCTTTGCAGCTTCCTCGTTCCTATATAATTTTTGGTATCGGTATGGGGAGAGATTTGTGTGTAATTTAAAAACTTTAGAAAAGTAATTAGGGTCTTCAAAACCATTCATTTGCGCAACCTCATTAATCGTGAAGTCTGTTTTTAACAACATTTTTTGAGCTTGTTGTATTCGATATTGTTGTAAATATTTTTTAAAGGGTACACCATGATGCTTGCTAAAGATAATACTTAAATAGTTCGGAGTAATGCCAATGATATTGGCGACATCCGTAAGTGATAGTTTTGTATTACGATATTCCTGTCCGATTACATCGGCCGCTAATTCGGCATAGTTTGCCTTCAGTTCGTATTTTGTATCTGTCACATTCTTCATTAAAGTTTGGGTAAAAAGAATCATTTCTTGAATAATTGTATAGAGAATTGGGGCATCTAAGATGATATTAAATAATCTTCGGTAATTTTCTTCTATGAATGCTCTTTGATGTAGATTGTACTTTAACATATATCTTCGAATTTGAGCTAATACACTTGTTAAGTGAATTCGGATTGAATCTTGATCATAATAGATTCCGTCCACACACAATTGATATAGAAATTCCTTGATTTTTGGAATATCCTCGTTTTCGAGCCCTTCTATCCATAGTTTCTGCTCTTCCGGAGTTAACAGTGGATCTAATTGCTGAAATACAAGCCTTTTACTCGTATAAAAAACATGTTCGAAGCCTTTATAGAAGCGTTGATTTAAAGAGTTTAATGTTTCTTGGTACGTCTCCCACAATGATACAGGTGGCCCATCGTACACAGCAATATTAATAGGATGATCCCCGATTAGGTGCCATTCCCGAATCAATGCTCTCGCTTTTTTATTAAATTGTGTAAGATCTTTGACTCCTGAAATACAGATTATTTGTTTGGTTAATGGGTAATAGTTGACGTTTTCAAATAAGGGTGTTCCATTTAGCCAATTATATAAGTTGATGACATCCTCAGGACTCTCTGGCTCAATTAAAAAAAACAATTGACTCTCTTCTATGAGTTCCTCTGGATTTAAAAATAATCGCAAATAAAATTCATTATCAAGTTCTTTTTGCTCAGGACTTACTTTTTTATTTGTGATGACATCTGAATGGGAATGTATGGAAATTTTTAACTGATTTAAATCGATAGGCTTTACAAATAAATGAGCAACTTGCATTTGAATTGCTTTTAAAGCATTTTTAAAAAGAGGTTCTGCTGTAATCCCAAAAGTTAAGCTCCCTTCGTTTTTGACTGATTTTAAAAAGTGAATATCATTCATATCTTGAACCAGTTCAATTTCAACCATTATAATATCAGGCTGTTTTTGGTCATAGATCGCTTGAAGCTGCTTAAGGGAAGTGAAAATCGTAACTTCCGCACCGCTTACTAAATAGGACTGCAAAAACCACTTTAAACCGTTCGCCTCTTCAAAATCCCTATCAATAATATACACACTCACCATCAAAATCACCTTATGAAAGTTAAGAATTTTATATAAACTCTATTATAGCACTAATTAAGAAATAAGGGACAGGTTAGGTATGGTCACAGTGACGCCCCGGAAATCCTCGAAGTATGTCGAAAGTAGGTGTGTTCATTAGTTCCTATGTATTATGGTACTATTAATTTACTTTCACCTGTACTAATCGTAAAATATTATTTCAAACAAACGTTTGATTAGCGGTCTAACATTACAGTGCCAGGCCTTTTCAATTTCAATCAAACGCTTGATTGGATGAGTTTTTGAGTGGGAAAGAACTGCTGTTATACTGGTGAAATGTTATTATTTAGTATTCTTGAATAACATAATGGGGCAGGTTTAGTGTCCAACGTATGTATATCATTATCTACTCTAGGTTTATTCAGTCGTTCCTCAAATAGTCTTTTCTTCTCTTCAAAGCTAGGATTGTGTACAGGTTCTTTGCCCTGATCTCGATTATGAAACCAGTCAGGAAGGAGTTCTTGTCTAGTCGTTTTTTTCATAGATGGGTGCTTTGTTTGATGTTTATAGTGAAGACGTCCAGCATGAACATCATCCAGTGTTTGATAGCCTTTATCAACCCAGTCCCTTAGGACTGCTTCTGCATAGCTCCAGCGCTTAGTTGATGAATTTTCTACAGCCAGCTTCATTGCCTTAATCACGAGTTCGTCTGATAATTCATTACACCACGCCTTGATTTTGTCAGCTATAAAGCTGCCGATTGTTCCAAATCCATTTTGCTCGAAGAATTGGAATGGGTCTTCTTTTTCATGATTTTGCTGGACATCTTTTGAAGAAGAAGAAGTCTCTGATGTAATCTTTGTAGTAATCTCTGTAGTAATCTTTGGTATTGGTGTGTTCAGATTGAACTCCTCTACGTGCCAAGTTGAACCGCTCGACTGTTCAATTTGAACACATGGGCTGTCCAGGTTGAACACATCGTCTGCTCCATCTGAACCTACCACTTGTTCAGGTTGGTCTGATGGGATAAGTTCTTCCTCCATGAAAGTAAGATCCTCGCAAATGCCATCATCCTTTAATTCGTTTAGATTTTCATAGTTAATTGTGTACCATTTTGTTTTGTCCAGTTTTAGTTTATTGAAATTTTGTGAGGTTAGGTAGCCTTTATTTTCTAGTTTAAGAATTGCTCTTTTAATCGTGCTTTTTGAGATGAAAGGAATTTGTTCGACCAACTGATCATAGGTGAGATACACCCATTTTCGACCAAGTTTAATATGTTTGCTGCGTTGGAGCCAGTAGTGGATTTGTTGAAGGATAATACTTTCATTTGTACCAAGTAATTTGGCAAGAGTCGGTACAACAATTAGTGGTCTTTCATTCAGTAGAATATTTCCATTCATGTTCGTTCATCCTTTTTGTTTTAATTTGAGGGAGCGGGACAGTGGGCTGCATCCGCGGTGGGTCAGAGGGAAAGGTCCCTCGTCCCACTAAATGCCTAACGATGTATACGTTTGCATTTTATCTTGTGTTGTATACTGTAAGACACACATGGCGGTTCGGGTGTATTGTTTTTCTAGTAGATAATGAGATTCGTTCATGGGCAGTTCTTGTTGATTTTTGAATTGTATGATTGATTGGGTTTTATTGTTTGTTTGCAGAGATGGAATGATTGATTTTATATGGTGGTAGAAGATCCAATTGCACTCAAACGCGGTAGGAGAGTGAGTGGGGAACGCGAAGATATTTCTTCGAGGGTTGATTGGAATAGGTACCTTTTGAATCGCGCCAGTTAGGTGGGTGACGGCTTTGCGCCTGCCTTCGTATGTGGCTCCGCCATCGAGGCAGGCTGCTTTGATGATTTGGAGTGGAGTTTGTCTTATGTAGAGGGTTTGATGCTCCTCTTTGACAATAGATGAGTACTCGATTTCCCTTGCGGGGAGAATTGCCTGTGTTTGAGGGTTCACTTCGTAAGTGAGTTGAATGTTTTTCATGTGGGTTGCTCCTTTTTTTTGTGGTGGTGGTGCGGGGGATTTTAATCAAGAGAATTACGTAATTGGTCGGTTGAGAGGTGGTTCAACAATATTGGAGAAAAGTCTGATAAGAAATCCAACTATCACTTCTTCTTTGGATCAGAAGTAATAAGCTTTGCCAAATTTCTGTTCATGACTACTATATCTTCGTGGTATTTCTTTGGGATTTCTTGATATATCTCATCTAATTTAAGCATCAACTCAGGATGTTTGATTTGGCTCATGAACTCAAAATCCCCAAATAGCTCTCCAGGATGTATATCAAGTTCATCCGCAATTCTTAATAACAAGTCGAGTGAAGGTGTTCCGACACCACGCTCAATCTCACTTAAGTATTTCGATGCTATGTTTAGCGCTTTTGCTAGCTCTACTTGACTAAGCTTTTTCTTGTTACGAGAGTTTCTAATACTTCGACCAATAACTGAATTATCTATCATAAAGATCACCTCTAGGACTAGTAAATCCTAGAAAAAACAAAATGGAAACACGCTGTTAGTTGGAGTGCTCTGGTAATCTATCCTACAGTTTGATTTTTGGAAAATTTCTTTTGTGGTGTCACAGGGACGCCCCGAAATGCATCGAAATTTGTCGAAGAATTGATGTTTGTCACTGGGATAGAACCGAATTATAGGTTAAGAGATGATTCTAATAAATAGAAGAAGTGGTTGAATATACAAAAAAGAAGGATGGGCAAAATCTTCATTTCTCAGTCGTACCATATGAAATATAGACATTTAAAGTCTGGTTTTCATTTTTAAAATAAGTCAGCACTATAGATTTTAACTTATGGTCCAGGCTATTCAAGCTATTCCTAGCATATAAATTAGCATAATCATATTGAAAGTGGTGAAAAACATGGGAAAAACTTTAAGGGTAGGAATTATCGGAGCAGGTGGTATCGCAAGGGACGTACATGTTCCAAACTATTTAAAATGTGGCGAGCTGGTTGAGGTTGTGGCCGTAAGTGATGTTGTAAAAGAAAAAGCTGATCAACTAGCAGCGGATTTCCACATTCCGCACGTTTTTTCAAGTTATGAGGAAATGCTAGAAGAGGTCCCATTAGATGCAGTGAGTATCTGTACCCCAAATAAGTTCCATCATCCTGCTGCAATCGCTGCCCTACATGCAGGCTGCCATGTTATATGTGAGAAACCGCCGGCTATAACAGCAAAGGAAGCAAAGGAGATGGCTTCTGCTGCCTCGAAGGTTGGGAAAATACTAACATATGGATTTCATTTTCGCTATGCTCCACAAGTTGAAATGCTTAAGAAATTTATCGATGGTGGAGAACTCGGAGAAGTTTATGCTGCCCGCGTCACAGCGATGCGCCGTCGAGGTATTCCTGGATGGGGAGTTTTTACGAATAAGGAGCTTCAAGGTGGAGGTCCATTAATAGATATAGGAGTCCATATGCTTGACACGGCGTTATATCTGATGGGTTACCCAGAACCTGACACCGTCCTGGGGATTACTTACCAAAAGTTAGGGAACCGAAAAGGAGTGGGCCTAATGGGCTCATGGGATTGGGAGAATTTTTCGGTTGAAGATATGGCCCGTGGGATGATCACTTTCAAAAATGGCGCGTCTATCCTTTTGGAAACAGCCTTTGCTGCTAATGTCGAGAAAGCAGAAGAAATGAGTGTAACCTTAATGGGTGACCAAGGTGGAGCTGATGTCTTTCCGTTAAAGATTTATCAAGAAAAGTACGATTCCCTAATCGACATTACACCAGCACATTTACCGAAACGAAATTTTCATGAACAAGAGATTAAAAGATTTGTAGATGCCTGTTTAAATGGCACACTCCCATTAAGTACCCCTAAACAAGGTGTCTATCTCCAACAAATTATTAATGGTTTATATACGTCTGCGGCTAAGGGGGAAGCGGTGAAAATAAACAAAGTGTAAACAAAGCGTCACAGTGACGCCCCGAAGTTTGTCGAAGGTCGGTACGCATTGGGCAATATCAAGAGTATATGAATTTAATAGTTTAAGGGTAAGATGATCCACACGAATATGAATAGCTAAAGGGGCTGGTGCCCCACGTGAATCCTTTTTTAGATTACGGGGTCAGGCCCCCGCTGTGATAAAGTTTTACCGTACTATAGTTTATATGGAGTGCATAAGTAATATCCTCGGTATTTTGGTTGCATTTTTTGTCAGGAGAAAGGCAATCTGTACTAATTTTATGACTTCTGAAATTGGCGATTTCAAACAAACATTTGTTTAATGAGCTAGGCTAGTGGTAGCAAGGAACTAGTGATTTAATCAATCGTTTGTTTGATTTTATTTTGTGGGGGAAAATTGTATGTGAGTGAAGCTGTTATACTTTGAAAGATGCTGGGGTCCGACATTTTCATTTAAAAATTGACAAATTCCGAGGGCTTGCCCCTTAGTAGAAATACCAGTTTTAAGCAGCAATTTCCAATATCTTTCCAATGATAATTTAAGAAACTGCATTTACAAAAAAAGCCTAATTCCCTAAGTATTTTAGTGGGAAATAGGCTTATGATTTTTTACAAACACCCTGGTTAGTGAAAATTACTTATATTTTCACCCGTACAAATGAAGACGATATGACCATTCACTTCAATTGTTCCTGTACTGACATACTTTCACAAGTTGTTATAAATCGTCTAATGAATATGTTCTATCGTTCATTTATTTTGCCTCAAAGTTATAGCGGTTTACTCACCCACCATACCGTCCCCATCACGGTCATCCATATATTGGTATAACCAGTGGTCACTCGTTATTGGCATACGGAAGCCTGCTGCTTTTGCTTCTTTAATCGTCACCTGTCCATTTCCATTTGTATCAATGCTAGAAATATCACCGTTTGTATTTGGAGTAGTTGACTCGGGTGGCTTCTTTTCTGTTAAACCAAGTTTTGCGTTTACTTCATCAGGGTTAACATTATCAAATTTATCAACAATTACGTTACCCTTTAAAGTATAGGTATACTGATAACTTGAAGGAATCTGCGTTTCCGTATTCGGATATGTGATAATCGCTTCAAAATTAGTGGCTCCACCTGCGCGACGGATGGCGTCTTCCAAATATGCTTGATCACCATGTCGGTTGAGCGTACTATCTTGTGGGGTAATGTTATAAGCATTCGATACCCCACCGAGAGAATCAGCAATGATATGTCCTTCATCTAAAACGTCACTTTCGACACCAGGAACCTTTGCCTCATCAGAGTAATATCTGCCAGACGATAATACAGGCTCGTTACGGTCATCTTGTAAAATGATTTCGTCAGCAATGACACGTACTAGTTGACCGTATTCATTCGTAAATGCCCAATATTCACGGTCCCCAAAACCAATATCAACGACGACGTTAGCTTCACGATATCCAGACAAATCACCACCATCAACTTCAATCAGTTTGTATCCTGGGAACAATTCCTTACTTGATTGGGTTGGTGTTTCCTTGACTACTGGTTCATCAACAACCGTAGTGTTCGTTTCTTCTTTTTTAGTGTTATTTGTATCACCTGTCGTTACGTCTTGCGGAGCTGTTGCTCCATCTGTAATGGATGGATCTTCTACGTTGGAACAACCAAATATAAAGATGATCGTTAAAAGTAAGAATAAATAGTTGATTCTCTTTTTCATTTCAAGACTCTCCCATAATAGTTTCATACTGTTCAATCTAAAAAATCTCAGAATCAAAACATAGATTAACACTATTATCACACTGTTAATAGTACATTCTAAGATTATTCCTATCAACTATTATTAAATTCCAAAAAGACCTGATTTATTCCCTTGCATTTCAAGTACTTACAACTCGAGTCTAAATTCGATATATCAATGTACCATTTAGTTTGTTAAGGAAATCAAAAAAAATAATCCCATCTCATTAGTTGAGAAGGGATTATTCATAATTCAATACCTTAGAAAGGTCTACTAAGGGATAATATACTATCTTTCACAAGCAAAATTATCTTTATCTCTATCCATTTTAGGTTGATAGGCTGGATGATCAGAAGCTACTCCATTTGGATATTTCTTTCTTAGTTCAGTACAATTGGCAAAGTCCTCTGATCCTTGACTTGAAGCCGCTTGAGCATCCGCCTTTGCTTTAGCCTCAGCATATTTTGTGTAAAAAATATAACGAAACACCTAATTCGTGTGAACCAGCCTTTTAAATCTCTTCCCTACATACCAAGGGTAATTCTCTTCATTTAGAACATCCTCTGGTAGAATTGCAAATGGAACTACCTCATCTCCTTTATACCAGAACTTTTCTCCTAGTTGGTATACTGGTAGTTTGTAAAACACCTTTAATGCTTTGAATAATTTAGGTTCAATCAACGCGACAAAACAAGTAACTTCATTTTCGATACCAAACTGGTAAATTGTTGATAGTATGTTTGCTAAAATTTTGCTACGACGATGTTCCGGTAAAATAGCAAGTTTGTCAATCTCAAAAACTTTCCCCTTTACTGATGGATGTTCTTTGAACGGAAAATCATTGTGAATCGGGGTTAATTCCATAGTTCCCACATAAACCTTATCATTTTTAAATAAAAACTTTTCCCCCCTTACTGGTTCTATTTCATAACCTTTTTCTTTCCAGCATTCCATCCATATCCTATTAAACTCTTTTAACTTATTTTCTGAATCAACAATTTCGTACATTACTCTACCCCTCTCGTGTAGGACTATATTACCACTAAATGGATATTTTAGTAAATAATATCCTGGTTACATGAGGAATATACTACTAGGAGGGTCAGAGGGACAGGTCCCTTGTCCCAGCAATTTGTAGGGGGCGGTTCCACCGTCTCCCTTTAAAAGCGTAGAGGCTGCAAAAGTCATACGGCAATTATGTGAGCAAGAATGGCAAGCCTCGTAAAAAGAAGAAGTAAATAAAAAAAATAAAATAACCCACTGAGTAGCGTATTGTTTTTGCTACTTGGTGGGCTTTTAGTTTTAAAATACTATTAAATTTTCAATACTACTCTTTTAAATTTTTAAAATGCTTAAAATTTCTTGACCAAACTCTTCAGCCTTTTTTGGTCCAATACCTTCTATTTCTAAAAGTTCATTAATAGTGCCGGGTCTCTTATCAAGAATAGATTCTAAGGTATTATTTGTAAAAATGTAATATGGCTTAACGCTTAGCTCTTTTGAACGTTTTGTTCTAAATGCAGTTAAAGCTGATTTTAGTTCTTCTCTGCTTCTATCTTCTGACTGAATTTTTGTGTTTATTTTAGTTAATGGCTTTTTGACTTGGGAATCCTCGGCATAGTTTCCTTTTATAATAGATAATATTTCCTCCCCAAATTCATCTGCTTTTTTATGACCAATACCTTCAATCTCTAAAAGTTGGTCTATTGTGAGAGGCTTTTTATTTAGAAGACTATCTAATATTTTATTAGTAAAGATATAGTAAGGTTTAACATTGAGTTCTTTTGAACGTCTTAAACGAAAATCTGATAGTGATGTCTTTAAATCACTATCAATATGACTACTTATACTCGAAGTAGTAGTATTTTTGGTTATTGAATTCTTCAGTGATGTTTGTTGCGGGTCTAACTTGTAGTCCTCAATGTTAAATGCTTTTTTTTTACTAAATTTTAGGACGGTATCAGCAATTTCGTAGAGTTTCTGATCACTCATTAATACAGGTGGCTTTTTCTCTAATTCACTTTTTATGAATGTCTTAATCTGATCATGTCGAATGACACTAGATTGTATGCTCGCTGGTGCCTTTTTAGAAATGTCTAAAATGGTTTTAGGGTTTGCAAAAGTAACAGCATATTTGACTGGGCAACTTTCGATTACTCCTTTATCCTTAAGGAGTTTTTCAAGAATTGCTACATGTCTTTCTACTTGGTTTATTGGGCTATACATGCCCTCTTTGTTCACAATTCTATTATTTTTAGTAATCAATCGTTGGAATTCACCTTTATCAGTAATATGTATATTACCAAACAGCTTTTTAACTTCTAGAACCATAATGAACTTATGAGTAATAATTACAAAATCTAATTGAGCGTGATAATCCTCATACTCAAGATAGACATCATGTAGAACGACCAAGGGCAGCATTGAATTTTGAAGTTCAAATAGTACGTTTTTTTCTCCTGTTTGACCTTTGGAAAATAATTTTAAATGTCTTTCTACCTTTTTCATATCGATGTTTGATTCTTTACTTTCTGCCAACTTAGTTAGATTTGTTATTATAGGGGACTTTTCATTAAATTCTTTATAAATTTCTGGTTCTTTTATTTCCCTTTTATCTATTAAGGCATTGAAAACACTTTTTAGGAAAGACATTTTTTTACCCCACTTTCGAGTATTTATATTCTACGAAAATACATATGTAACTTTTTGTAAGTAATAGTCTAATTATAGCAAAAAATAGTAAATAGTGTGCGTTCCATGTGCCGTTTTGATACATTGGAAGAGCAAATAGAGGTAATCTGATAACCTATCAAGTTAACGTATGGAGTGACCATATGGCTACTTGGTAGGTTATTTATTATTGGGATGTGAAGGTTTGTTGAAAAATGTAAAAATTTAAAGGTATTTATACCTACATGTCGTAGTTATTTTATATGGTTTTATTCATAAAAAAATGTGAGATAAGGGAGTAAATATGGCTGTAGTTGTAAAAAGACAAACTGTAGTACAAAAGAAAAGAGAAGATGCATTAGTGGTTAAACATAAACTACAAAAAGAGATTGAGAAGATAAAGCAAGAAAATAAAAAAGAGATTATGAAGCAATCGCTAATATGGATGACCCTGTTGGGAGCATTTCTATTTTTTATTTTCCCTTTAGGATTTGTAGGTGGATGGTTTATTGGGCGTGAATATGCCCTGCGAAAATTATGTAAAGAACAAAGACGACAGTTAGAAAGGGTTAACGAAAAGATAAAACTTCAGTTAGGTGAGGCTGGAGAAAATAAAGTATCTGATACCATTGAAACACTACTACCAGATAACTTTTTATTATTGAATGACCTTGTAATCCCAAATGGCCGTAATGGAACACAAATTGACCATGTATTAATTGGTCTAGATAAGATTTATTGCATTGAAACCAAAGACATAACCGGAAAATTCTATCCTCATAAAGATGGATGGTTGTGGTACCCTACTTCTAGTAGAGGAGAAGTGCGTAAAAAAACTGTTGTTAAAAATCCTCAACATCAGTCTATATATCACGCCAATCACCTGAAGAAACTTATCGAGAGCCATGGATATTCAGTTGAGGTTAAGCCAGTTGTAATTTTGACAAATCCTTACGGAGAGTGGAAAGGAAGACAAGATAAAAGGTGCCCGATATTTCGTGTTAAAGATTTTATTGAATATGTAGCACAAGAGAAAGAGGTTAAGATTACGGTAGATACAAAGGAAAAAATAGCTAAGTTCCTTTCAGAAAGTGATCAAAAGTACTCTGCAACTTTTTATGATCAATTTGAAACTATGTAAGTCCGAATGAATGGAAAGAAAAATTACAAAAGTATCTAGGTCACAGTGACGCCCCGAAGTGTGTCGAAGTGTTAGACCGTAAAGGAATAGCGAGCCAGATTCCCAGCTAAGATAAGGTTTTAACGTGTTAAGTACTAATTACTAGAGTTGGAGAATGAATAGTTTTTCTTTTTGCATCGCTTGTGGGCTTTTTTTAGATTAGGTTGGCAGCTACACTAATTTATTTTAGCGCTTGTATAATTTCCCATTTCCCTAGTAATACTTAGAGGAATTATTAGGTAAATGTTGAATAAGATGTAGTAATGCTAGTCCCCTCTATCACTCTAGTAAAATACTAGTAATTATCACCGTAAAGGTGCTAGGGTGAATTGACATTTAACATCAAAGTAAGAGATGGACGAGGTGTAGGATAGGGACAAGCTTTGCAAAGATAGAAAGTTACAAGAAGAACTACTTTGGATAAAGCGGTACTTTTCTTGTGATTTTTATAAACCTTAGCAACGAGAGGAGAATGATCGATGAGTGGATTAGGTGGACTAAATAAATCACCTGATGGAGTCGTACTAGGATTGGTACAATTACAACTACCGAATGTAGTAACCAAGGAAGATTTGGCAAAACAAACGCAAAGGGTATGCGATTTGGTTGCAAAGGCACGTAGGAACATGGCGACCATGGATCTAGTCGTTTTTCCTGAATATTGCCTGCATGGTCTATCGATGGATATGAATCCTGAAATCATGTGTTCGATTGATGGCCCTGAAGTCAAGGCATTCCAAAAGGCCTGCAGAGACAATAAGATTTGGGGATGTTTTTCAATCATGGAGTATAACCCTGAAGGGAATCCGTATAATACAGGGCTTATTATTGATGATACAGGTGAAATTAAGCTGAACTATCGAAAGCTTCATCCTTGGGTCCCAGTAGAACCATGGGAGCCGGGAGACAATGGCATTCCGGTATGCGATGGCCCTAATGGCAGTAAGTTAGGCTTAATTATTTGCCATGATGGGATGTTCCCGGAGATGGCTCGTGAAGTTGCATATAAAGGTGCCGACATTCTGATACGTACGGCCGGATATACAGCCCCAATTCGTCACTCTTGGCAGATCACAAATCAAGCAAATGCCTTTTGCAACTTAATTTATACAGCCTCTGTTTGTATGTGTGGCAGCGATGGTACGTTCGACTCCATGGGTGAAGGAATGATCGTGAACTTTGATGGAGTCCCACTCGTTACTGGAGGAGGAAGACCTGATGAGATTATTACGGGTGAAGTACGTCCACAACTCGTGCGTGAAGCACGACGTCTATGGGGAGTAGAGAATAATATGTACCAATTTGGCCATCGTGGATATGTAGCTGTAAAGGGTGGCGCCAATGACTGCCCTTATACCTACATGCATGATATGGTCAATGGCGAATACCGATTACCTTGGGAGGACGAGGTTGTGCATAAGGATGGAACTTCGTTTGGGTTTGCGGAGCCGACGAGGGGGTATAAGGGGTCTAGGTAGGAAGTGGTTTGGGGAACATCTGGTCACAGTGACGCCCCGAAGTTTGTCGAAAGATTAAGAGGGAACGAGGCACAGTGTTCCTCGTTCCAAAGTATAAGGATAAAGCGACATGCTATAATACAATAAAAAAACCCGATTAGTAGAAATCTGTACTAATCGGGCTTTTTTGAATTTGGCGATTTCAATAAAACGTTTGTTTGAATTGTTTTTGTTTAGGGGAGGGGTTTGTGAGTGAGGCTGTTATGATGTGAATTTAGTATTTTTGTATAGTGGTGGAGTGGTGGGTTCTATATACCCTTCTCGGACAATTTTTATTTTAACAGTAGAGGGTCGGAGGGATAGGTCCCATGACCCACTTTTTTTGCTGACATTTTGGTCCTATAGTATTTTCTTTATCATGATTGTACCCGTTTTTTTGATTCTCACTGATGATGGTAGAACAGCATCAAGTGGTATTGACCGGAATACGATGTATGGGATTTCGTGTGCGTCATCGAATTGGTTGCTTGATAACCTGTGTTTTATTTGTACTTTAATTTTGTATGAACCAGGTTCCGTAGGGTTCCAGGTTACATTGTTCACGTTTGAGTAGCTGTTACTTTCAATTAAGTGTGTTCCTTTGAATATGAAGAACCGATATTCGAGATCTTCTTGGTTTTGTGCTAACGCTGTAATTTCAACTTTATTTTTCATAGGGAGTAGGCTACTTCCATTGGTCTTTATGTTTTGAATCGTAGCGGGTTTAAATACGATGAAGGTTAGTTCCTTTTCTGAATCAGTGTCTTCCTTAGAAAGTTGGTGTTTTGCCTGTACTTTTATTGTATAAATTCCTGATTTGTTAGGCTTCCAAACAGCAGTCTTTGTACTTGAGAAATCTTGGAGTGTGCTCCAGCGTTCACCATCGTAGACGGTGAACTTAAATAGATTAGAAGAGTCATCGTTGGTTGCGGCATTGATTGTTATTGCTGTATAAATGGGCTGAGGCTCTTCTTTATCATTTGAAATGGAAGCTATAGATGCTGGTTGAAAGATCACATAGTTGATCAATGATTCATCGTCAAATTCATTGTTCGAGAGTTTATGCTTTGTTTGAATTTTAATATTGTAGGTGCCTGGCTTAGTAGGCTTCCAGGAAAGTTCAGTTGCTTCTGAATAGTCCTGAATAGTTTCCCATTTATCTCCTGTTTGAATTAAAAATTTTACGAGATTATCATTTGGATGGTTCGTTTTCGTTTTGAATGTAATACTAGTCTGTACAGGTTGCGGGCTTTCTTTTTCAGCACTCACCGATTGTAACTTTGCGGGTTTGATAACCGTATAAGGAATGACTTTTTCATCATCAAAGGGTTTATCTGAGTGATTACTTCTTACTCGGACTCGGATATTGTAGGTGCCAGCTGTTTTCGGTGTCCAAACTAGTTTGTTAGATTGAGAGAAATCCTGTAATTTGGACCACTTTTCTCCATCAAATACTTCAAACTGGTAGGAGGTCGGGAGGTTGTAGGATGTGGTTGCAGTAACTGTTATGGCAGTGTCCTCAGGTTGCGGACTTGAGTGGCTTACCTTAACGGCCTCAAGTTTACTATATGCGCTATAGCCATTTGAGGCAGCAATCGCTTCAAAGGAGCTCGACGAGTTTGTGATAATGACATTTGTATATAGGTTGACTCGATCAAATAACCAACGCACCTCGTCATCATACATGCGCACACAGCCCTTGCTTGCATATGTGCCGATTGAAGCTGGATTATTGTTTCCGTGAATGGCATAAGTGGTTCCATAGGTTCCTCTTGCAGAAAGGCCAAGCCAACGATCACCTAATGGATTCCGTGGATCGCCCCCAGGGATATTATCTGTATAATAGGGACGATTCTTTATTTTATTCACGATAGGAAATGTACCCACGGGTGTTTGGCGATCGTATTTGCCCGTAGCTACCTTAAACGTCCTCACCAGCTGTCCATTCTCAAAAAACGCAAGCTGGTTTGTCTGTTTATTAATGATAATTAACTGGTTGGAATCTGCTTCTGTGACAGAAGCCCCGATAAAAAAACAAATAAATAGCAGTAATCCCCCTGTAAATCTCTTCATTCGTTCACCCCCTTACTACACCATATGCAGAATGGGGGATATATATAATACTTAGGGCGTATGGGCGTATGGTCACAGTGACGCCCCGGATTTTGTCGACACATACACTGTCACAGTGACGCCCCGAATATTGTCGAAGGTTGGTACGCATTGAGTAATATCAAGGGTATATGGATTTACGAAGGTTAAGATGATACACACGGAAATGAACAGGTTGAAGGGCTGGCGAAAACCGCCAACTCAAACGGAAAAGAAGATGAATCTCTACGATATGTAGTGTTCATCTTCTTTTTTATTTACAATGTTTTTTCATCTATTACAACGGATTTACGGTTCTTCAAAAGCATCTAACATATCCTTATAATTTCGATGACAACTGATTCGATATGCCTTTTAAGGTGTAAGATAGTTTATCAGCATACTTGTTATGTATGTGTTTTAGAGAAACATTTTGCAACTAGGAGGCCCGTATCATGAGTAAAGAACGTGAATCCTATTTTGACAATGCTAAATTCATACTCATTTTTCTTGTGGTGTTTGGACACTTTATAAGTCCACATAAAGAGGAAAATGAAGCTTTATATACAGTTTACAACTTTATCTACACCTTCCATATGCCTGCGTTTATTCTTATAGGCGGATTTTTCTCAAAGGGTATTATGAAGAAGGGGTATTTAATCAAGGTTTTTAAGAGACTATTGATTCCTTATTTTACTTTCCAGCTTATTAATTTTGTCATTCTTAGAATTTGGAATGGAACGGAAACGTTTACTCTTTTCCAACCATATTGGACGCTTTGGTTCTTATTGAGTATGGTGCTCTGGAATATCCTGCTTCTTCTATTCATTAAGCTGAAGCACCCAGCGATCATGATAATTGTAGCGATGACAATTGGTGTTTATGCAGGTTATATCCAAGATATCGGGACCTATTTCAGTCTATCGAGGACTTTTGTATTTTTCCCAGTATTCCTTGGAGGGTACCTGTTGAGAAAAGAACACTTTTCCAAATTCTTGCGACCTGACATACGGATTGCAGCGGGAATAATATTTGTGGGGATGTTTGTCAGTTATTTTGCCTTTTTCCCGCAGGAGGCGAAAGGGTGGTTGCTTGCGTCATCCTCTTATGAAAACATGGGTGTTGAATTGGGGCAAGCGTGGTTTATCCGTCTATCGATGTACGGACTGATGGCTCTTGCTACGTTCAGTTTCATGGCTATCGTTCCGAGAAGGAAGATGTTCATAACCCATCTAGGGGCGAGAACACTTTATGTCTACCTATTACATGGATCTATTGTGCAATTGTTCAAATTTTCACCGCTTAATGACTTCGTAGAGGAGTCCGGAAACTACTTTGTGTTATTCGTCCTGGCTGTGATTGTAACCTTGATTTTAGCTTCAAAACCAATCATTACACTCGCACAACCAATCATCGAATTAAAGACTCATCTGCTTCAACGTTATATGAACAGAAAAACAGCGGATGTATCATAGTGGGACAGAGGGACAGGTCCCTCGTCCCAACTTTCAACCTTCGAAAACTATGAGAATACTGGAATTTTACGTGCAATAGATTCTGTTAAACGAGTGGCTACTTTTGGAACAGCCCATTTGATAATCGGTGTTAACACCGCACCTGATAATCCGCCTGCATGGACTTCCACGGTACATGTCATAGTTGTTTTCCCATTACCTTCTTCTGCAGTAAAGTGACCGCTTCCTGTAAAGTTATCTGATAACCCTTTTAGTTCAAACTTGATATTTGAAGGTTCTTTCCACTCGGTTATATCTACCTGTGCTTTTATCGATTTTTTAATACCTTTCACACTTCCTTCAAATGTCCAAATCGATTGCTTGTCATTTATGATTTCATGTTCTTTATAGGCTGGTACTGTTGTTGCCCATTTTTCAAGATCACTGACATAATCCCAAACTGCTTGTACATCTACTGGAATAACTACTGTATGAGTTCCTGTCGCCATTATGCTTCCTACTTTCGCTACGTATGATATGTAAATTTAGATTTCTACCAAAATATTATCACATAAAACAAGTAAACTAATATGGGACAGAGGGACAGGTCCCGCGTCCCAGTCAAAATATTTATATTGTCCCCCCGAAGATGTAGATATAAGGAAATGCCCTCGCCCTAATTCGTGTATTGTGCAGTGATTCACATTTTAATGAAAACTCGCCGTCTTCGACGTCATTCTTCACACATTTTAGGTCATAGTGACGTATATAAATTTGTCGTAGGGACATGGCGTTGCCTGTGTCAAAGCACAAGTTGAGTCATTTCAAGCTAGTTAACAATTTCATCTGTGTTTTAATCTACAAAGTGTGTAATTTGATCAGGTTTGAAGTTACTTTCTATAATATTTTTGGTGTTTTTTAACCAAGTTATTTCGTTTTCACGGTTTAGGGTATTATGTAGATCAATAACGACTGGGATAACAACGTCGCCTTTATAAAGAAATTTATTACCCACCTTTTTAACAGAAATGGAGTATATCATTTTTAACGCCAGGTAAAGTTTCGGCTCAATAAAAGCAATACCATATTTTAAGTTGTATTGTTTAGTCAGAATATACAAAGTGTACAATAGAAATTCCAGATAACCTTCCCTTTGTAATTCCGATTTAATTGAGATCTTTTGAATAATAATCACTTTATTTATGTGTTCTGATACTTCATCTAACTTTGAAAAAGGGAAGAGTTGTTCGTAAGAGTTCCCATTCTTACAGTAGTTTAAAATGATTTCAATAGTTCCAACATAAGAGTTATTTTGTTTGTGTTGTACTAAAAAACGATAAACGTCTTTCCCTTGATAGGGTTCTAGATCATAGTTTTTTTCGGAATAAACTTTCATCCAAATCTTATCAAAAGCGTCTTGAAGTTCTTCCGAATTTACGATTTGTAACATTCATTACCCCCGGATTTATTTAATGAAGGGGAGAAATCCCCATGTTTTACTTTTATATGTAAGATATTGATCCCCAAATGTATTTAACATCAGTTCTTCCTCAACCTTGACTCTATAAAAATATAATATTGAGATACCCAGAGGTAATACGATAATACTGAAAATATTTGAAGTAGTTAAACCTATTCCAAGATAACTAATGGTTGAACCAAAATAACTTGGATGCCTAAAATATTTATAAGGTCCATTTTGTATTAACGTGTGCTCTGTTGTCACTCTTATGTATCCACTAAAAAATTTTCCTAAAACATATATAGAGTATTGTCTAAAAGAAACACCTAAAAGGGTAACAGCAATACCTAAATACTCTAAAAACATGGAATTAAGATTACCGATCTCCCAAAAGTAAAAATAGATTGATAGGCTAAGCATAATGATGGTGCCAAGTTCTAATGCTCTAGAGGAACCTTTATCTTGTATTTGTCCGTCTTTATTCGTTAGCTTTACATAAACATACAATTCGCCTAATGCCCATATTAAAAGTGAAATGATCAATGGTATGAAATGAATCAAAAGAACTATCCTCCTCAATAAATGATAAGGACTATTTTACCATGATATTACCAAAAATGAATACATTTAATTCCAAATTTAAATGAATCCAAAATTTATAGTAGGATATAGAAAACTCTTGCATCGCATGGGTGCGAAGGGACAGGTCCCGTGTCCCAGCCCAAGTGGTCACAGTGACGCCCCGAGTTTTGTCGAAAACTGAAGCAAGTAAGAATAGTAGGATATGATAAACTAGAAATGCAACTGAATATTGTGAGGGTGGTTGGTTGTTGATCTTCTTTCTTGATCTTTTGTGGATCGGAAAGGAGGTGATAATCATGGAAACATTTCTTGAATTTCTACGAGAAGTTCTGAAGGGGATTGTGCGTGAAGTCAGCGCTTTCTTCTTTAAGAAAAACATACTAGAGAACAAGAAAACCACCCCTCGCCGTAGTAAGCAGGGTGGTTCTCGAAAAACAAAATAGGTTTTGACAACCACCACCCTGACGGTAGAGGTTGCAAAAGAGAAGTGTTAGCGCACTTCTCTTTTTATTATATTCTTAGTATACCTGAAATAAACCTTGAAATAAAGGGAGGACTGTGTGGTCAATGAATGGTGGGTTTTCATTATAAGTATTTTTGATATTTTTGCAGGATTTTGTGCTATTTTGGAGAATAGTGAAATTATGTATGGGGAAGTCCTTCATATTATCTACGCTCAGAATTCTTTTACTATCTTCGATGTTTTCTTCTTTATTTTCTTCACTCATTCTTATTCTTATATTCATTCTGGAGCAACAGACTTTGGAATCCAAGACGGGAACTAAATATATTACAAGTGTTTGAGAGGGATGCGTATTGCCATATAAGAAACGAATTTTTGTACCAGGACAGTTTTATCATATTGTTAGCAGGGGAAATCGACGTGATCCTTTGTTTCGAAATGCTAGTGATTTTCAAGCATTTCTTCATATCATCCAACAAATCTACGAAAAATACCCTTTTGAAATGGCCTCTTATTGCCTAATGAACAACCATTACCACCTACAGTTACGATCCTTTGAAACTCCTATTTCTAAGATTATGGGGCTTATGAATAAGCGCTATGCCAATTACCATAATACAAAGTATCAGCTGACGGGACATGTGTATGAGAAGCGTTTTTTCGATAAAGCGATTAACACCAGAGAAAGCATGTTAAAGGTCAGCCACTACATTCATCTAAACCCTATTGAGGCCAAAATGGTGACACTTCCGGTAAATTACCCATGGAGCAGTTATAGGTGTTATAAGAATGAGAATATAGTTACTCCGGCGTTTTTGAATGTCAATTGTCTGCTAGATTACTACGAGGGGACGTCGTTGGAGAAACGTAGAAGGTATTGTGGTGAGGTTGAACAGTCACAGTGACGCCCCGAAATTCCTCGAAGTTTGTCGAAGGTTTAGATCACAACGAAAATCATAAACCCCATACTCCAAAAGTTACAATCAACCCAAAAAACTAGGTATTTCCTCATTTTTAGTAGATAGGACCTACTATTCATTTTTAATAGAAACTTCGGTTTTCGAAGGAATTTGATAGAAATAGCCAAAACTAGTGCGTTTTCGACAGTGAAAAAAGACAAATCCAAATCTACTAAACTCATACAATCTAGTTGTATTCATAGATAAAATAGTAGAGAGTGGAGTGGTGGTAGTGAAGAAGAAAAAGGTTATTTCGACGTTAGGGGTTATTGCGTTATCGGCAAGTTTGGTTACACCAGTGTTTGCACAACAACCGGAAACATCACCTGGGACACCAGAGCAACAGGTATTATCAGTAGAGGGGTTCACGAATCATGAGCAACTAGGGAAAAAACTCCAGCAAATTGCAAAGAGCAGCCAAGGAAAGGTTCAAGTTGAGGTAGCGGGTTACTCAAACCGTGGTAGAGAAATCTACAAGGCAACTGTTGGCCACGGAGATAAGGTCATATTAATGGAAAGTGAAATTCACGGAAATGAACCGACTGGAACGGAGGCACTACTAAACATTTTAAAATTCTTAGGTTCAAATTCTCCTGAAGCACAAAAGATTCGTGAGGAGGTTACGTTTGTAGCGTTACCGAAAATGAACCCAGACTCGTCTGAGTTAAATCGACGTGGAAATGATCTAACTTGGGCAGAGGTAGTAGAGGACTTCCCACAATTAGCAGGCGTAGAACCAACATGGAACTACTATACATATCAGAATCGCACATTTGATTATGCATCACAGCCAGGTTTTGATGTAAACCGGGACTTTAATCCAAACCTTGATTATGTCCCGCAGCCTGAGGACTTCCCAGGGAATTCATCTCAACCAGGATGGTTCATTACACCTGAATCCCAGGTCGTTCGTGACGTATATAAGGACCTTCAAGCTGAGTTTGGCAAGGTGGATGTATTTGTAGACTTGCACCATCAAGCACCATACTATGAGGTGGATGGCACAGATGATCTCGTAACATTCTCAATCAGCGGCCAATTCGTTCCACATCCATCAACACCTGAAGGGCAAAAATATGCGGAATATGCGGATACATATGACTATGACTTTGCGCGCCAGCTGAACGTTGCGGTGTTTGATGCACTACAAGAAAAAGGGAACTCAAACATCACCCTATATCCACAAGGCCTTGACTTACCAGGAACAGCGTTAGGAACATTTGCGCTAAATGGCAGTGGCTCCGTGTTGTTTGAAGTAAGAGGCCAAACACACAGCATGGGCCAAAAGAAAAAGGGTGAATTAGTAAAGGCGGTTGAAAGAGGTCTATACGGTATTATCAATGGTGTAGCCGATGGGACTGTGTACGATATTGATCCTGAAGAATACGAATCTATTCCGTTGACTGAGGGGAGACAGTAGTCGGATGTCACAGTGACGCCCCGAATATTGTCGAAGGGCCATGAACTTGTGACACAGGGGCAAGTCCCTTGTCCCACTTCCAAGTCATAGAACATCAAGGAGGGTAGGTACCTGCCCTCCTTTTTTATCATTTTACCTAGTTGATACAATTGATTGTCTTTTATATAACAAGGAACCCAAGATAAAGGCGACCCCACCCCAAAGGAGCATGTTCCCAAAACCAAGCCAGAGAGGGGATGAAAGAATAGGAGTATTATAGACCATACTGTCTCTTAGGCCATCTGCAAAATAGGTGAGCGGGAGAATGTTTGATATAGGCTGCAGCCATTCGGGCATTGTTTCAATTGGAAAGAAAATGCCACTTACAAACATCATGAGAAAGCTGACGATGTTTGCTACTCCCATATAGGCCTCATTTGTATTGCTAAAAGAAGAAATAAAATAGCCAATTGCATTAAAGGCAAGAGCACCCATTAAGAAGACTAACAGTAAACTAGGGAAGTTAATAAACAGATTAGCCCCAAATAGGAATACCCCAATTATGGATAACAGAGTGATTTGGATGATGCTAAATAACAGGCGCATGATCATATCACTAAGGCCAAAGATACCCATTTTTGCCGGGGTCATCCGCAACCTTTTTATTAATCCTTTTCTGCGCATATCCACTAAGTCAACCATTCCAAATAAGCCACCCTGGGCAATTGATAAAGCAATCATTCCAGTTAAGAGAAAATCCGTATAATCTAATTCCGGATCGCCAGAGGAAACCGTCTCGAATTGTTGCTTAAAAGTTGGGGTAGCACCAACAGCTTGTAGGTTTGCCTGCTGAATAAAATTATCCAGAATCCCCGAAACGACTTGCGTTGATACACTTTGTTCATTCTCTTTGTTAACAATCAGTTTTATCGATGTGGCCTGTGCCGATTCCGGCAAAATGATGGCAGCATCTACTTCCTTTGCTTTTACTAAATCTTTTGCTTTATCTTCACTAACAGAACCATCTCCGCTTTCTTCGATAATCGGAACTTGTTGTAGTTGTTTCGCCATCATCGTAGATGTTTCATGTGGAGATTCATTCACAATCACAACCTTCGTGTTGAAATCATCACTTGAACCACCGCTAAAAATCGTCATAAAGATAACCATTAAAATAACCGGGAAGAAAATCCCCCAAAACCAAGCTTGTTTTTCACGGAAGGTTAATTTTAGCTGGGCAAGGAACATTTGCTTAAATTGCTTGAGATTATTCATCCTAATCCCTCCACTCCTTACCGGTATAGGCGATAAAGACATCTTCAAGACTCATTTCGTGAATGGAAACTTGTTCGACTTGATATTCCTTTTCTTTTGTAAATTTAAAGAGGTCAAACAGTGAATCCTCGGGTTTAACTGTCCATAGATTAAGTGTAGTGCCCTCACGTTCTGTTCGTGTTACAGAATCAAGAGCGTTTGCAAAAAGCTCCGCATCCTGGGCGGCTATCTCTCCATCAAGGAAAGATAGTCGAACCTCTCTTTCATTCGTTAATTTTTCGATTAAACCGGAAGGGGAATCCAAAGTAACGACCAACCCCTGGTCAACGATACACACCCTGTCACTTAGTTTTTCAGCTTCTTCCATATAATGAGTGGTAAGAATAGTTGTTTTTCCTAATTTCTTAAGCTCAAGAATAATGTCCCACACATTTCGTCGTGCCTGAGGATCAAGGCCAGTTGTCGGCTCATCCAGAAACACGATATCAGGATCACTAATCATCGCTAGCCCAATGGCAAGTCGTTGCCGCTGACCGCCAGATAGTTTCTTAACCTGGTTCTTACGGTGCTCAGTAAGATTAACCAATTTGAGAATTTCCTCAGTGGACCGCGCCTTCCTATAAAAGGTAGCAAATAGATTCAAATTTTCCTCAGGTGTCAATAAATCAAACATGGCACTCGATTGAGGCTGTACACCTATTTTTCTTTTAATCGTAAGTGCATGCTTATTCCAGTTCAATTCTCCAAACTGTATTTCTCCCTGATCCGGCGTAACCAAGCCTTCTATCATTTCGAGTGTTGTTGTTTTTCCTGCCCCATTTGGTCCGATGATGGTAAAAATCTCTCCTTCTTTTACAGAAAAACTAATATCTTTAACGGCCTGAATGGAACCAAAGGATTTCTTCAAATTCCGAACCTCTAACACATTCATACTCACATCACCTTTCCCTTTAAACCGTACATTTTTCGCAAATGCCCTACACCAAAAGTAGTACCACGTTTATTCCTATGATGTGAGCAAAGGAAACATTCGTATTTTGGTCACAGTGACGCCCCGAAACTCCTCGAAGTTTGTCGAAAGGCGAGATACCTCTTCAGGGGCATGTAACATTTGAACTCTAAGGTTCTCTGTTAAGAAAATGTTAATACAATAAAAATATAAATTTTATGTGTTGTAATTTTAGGAATAGTATGATAAATTACTTTTTGAATGCGGATTCAAAAAGACAATTCATGAAAGTTTAAAGTTCTACAAAATAGTTGAAATAAATTTTGAATGCGGATTCAAAAGGAGGAAGGACATTGAAAAATGAAACAGAGAGTAAGCGCCTATGATGTTGCTAATCTAGCAAAGGTATCTCAGTCAACGGTATCGAGAGTTTTAAATAATTATCCATACGTTAAAAAGGAGACTAAAGAAAGGGTACACGCTGCAATAAGTGAACTAGGATTTTCTCCAGATGAAATTGCAAGAAGTTTGGCAAATAAAAAGACTAACACCATAGGGCTAATTGTAGAAGATCTTTCAAATCCCTTTTATGCAGAAACTGCACACATTATCTTAAGGGAGGCTCAAAAAAAAGACTATGAGGTTATTATTATAGACGCAGAAACTGACGAAGATAGTTTTGAAAGAGCCATTTCTAGCTTGATTAGAAAGAGAGTCGACGGCATTATTGTTGCTTGTATCCGAAAAGACAATAAAAAAATTGGAGAATACTCTGCAGAGGGACTGCCTATTATTTTATACAATAGGAAAATAGAAGGTAATGGGAGTATCCAAAATATTGAAGTCGATAATCGAGCTGGTGCGAAGATTGCTGTAAATCACCTGATCGATTTGAAGCATGAAAGGATTGCTTATATCTCTGGACCAGTTATCTACTCTACATTTAATGATCGACTAAAAGGCTATAAAGAGGCGCTCGAGGAAAATAAAATAGCGTTTGATCATAACATTGTTTATCAAGGGGTTATTTCGTATGAAAAGGTCTTTGACTTTTCAATCGGCTTAATAAGGAATGAAAATCCACCAACTGCCTTTTTTGCTTCAACTGATTATATTGCACTCGCAATTATGGACGCAGCAGCACGGAGTGGTTTACATATTCCGTATGATATTTCAATTATAGGTTTTGATGATATTAATATTGCTAGTAATCCTTTCATTGGATTAAGCACCATATCACAACAGAAAGAAAAAATGGCACCACTTGCTTTGAAGAAATTAATATCACTTATTGAAGATAAGGATGACAAAAAGGATTCAGTTAGTGTCATACTTTCCCCAAAATTAGTACTCCGCAAATCAACTGGCTTTAATAAATTTCGCTTAATTAAAAGGGGAGATTAGTTTAAATCTTTATGGGGCAGCATACGTTTTTCATACTTCAAGCGCATCAGACATGGTACCTGGTTATGCACTTGGCGTAGATGGAAGTTAAGTTGTACCATATTTTGAATGCGCATTCAAAGTGTCAGGAGGGGAATTATTTATACTTTACCGACTGAATTGAACCAAGATATGAGGAAGTTAATGATTCACAGGATGGACTTCAAGCCAAGGTTTATACTACTCAATTAAGAGATTATTTGATTGCCTATTAAGTTACAATTACCAACTTTAAACTAAAAATTTCGGAGGTGCGGAATGAAAAAGAAAAGTAGCTTTTTTGTATCGATTGGTATTTTGATTGTATTTTTTCTAGCAGGATGCAGTGGGGGTGCAAACGAAGCGAATGGCAAAGGTGGAGACAAAGTTGTGATTAGGATTGGGCATGATAGCAGTACAAATCACCCATCGCATACAGCTTTAGAAGAGTTTGAGAAAACGGTAGAACAAAGGTCTGAAAATAAGATAGATGTTCAACTGTTCCCAGCTGGTCAACTTGGTGATGCTTCTGAAATAATGGAGCAGGTTCGCCGTGGAGATGTAGAAATGGGTTTAGGAGCTTCAACACACTTTACAAAAACATTTCCTGAACTTGCAGTGTGGGAAAGCTTTTATTTATTTGATGACGCAGCACATGCCCACAGAGTATTAGATGGAAAGGCTGGTCAGGAAACTTTAGATGCATTAAATTCAAATGGATTAACAGGTCTTGGTTATATGGAAATTGGTTTTAGAAACTTTTCTAATGATAAAAAGCCACTTGAAACGATTGAGGATTTCAATGGATTAAAAATAAGAGGTTATAATCCATTGCAAATAAAAGCATGGGAATCGTTGGGGGTGTCTTTGACAAACTTAGCTTGGGGAGAATTATTTACTTCACTTCAACAGAATTTAATTGATGGCCAAGAAAGTGCTACAACTAGTTTTTATGACGAAAAATTCTACGAAGCTCAGGAGTATTGGACATTAACAAAACATGTGTACACAAACTATCTATGGTATACAAATAGTAAATTCATGGACGGCTTGTCTGGTGAAAATAAAGAAATCATTCAAGAGGAAATCAAAAACGCTATAACGTTAGAAAGAGAACTGATGGCCCAACTTGAAGAAGAAACTCTAGAGAAGTTACCCGAGGAAGGTGTAAAGGTAAATGATTTGCCATTGGAGGAAAGACATAAAATGGGTGAATCTATGAATAACGCAATTAAAGATGACATCATTAAACAAACCGGTCAAGAATTATACGATTTAGTTAAGGCTGAAGTAGACAAGGAAAGATAGTTATAATCGATGACAAACTCATAAATACGAGTTTGTCATTAGATTTTCTTAAAAGAAAGGAGAATGATAAATGAGAAACATTCTACCTTGGTTGGATAGAAATTTTGAGCCATTAATAATAGTTTTGTTATTTTATAGTGTTGTGGTTTTGATTACAATGCAGGTGATTTTAAGGTTTGGGTTTGATTCTGGATTTGCTTGGTCAGAGGAAGCTTCAAGATTTATCTTTATTTGGTTAATGTATTTTTGTTTTTCATACGCAACCCGGAACAGTAGCCATATAAAGATTTCATTTTTCCTCGATATTTTGTCACCTAAGTTAAAAAAAGTCATGATGATCATTGTTGATCTGTTGTTTCTTGCATTTTCTATTATCTTACTTTTGTCAGCAATTCAGATTTGTCAATCCATTTTTGAATATGGTGACCAAGCTGTAACGATTAATATTTCGATGAATGTGGTATATGGTGCAGGGGTAATTGGCTTTTTGCTCATGACAATTCGTTTAGTTCAGCGACTAATTTGGAAGATTAAAAAGTTTTCAGATTCTATTGAAGTATTTGAAAATGAAGGGTCCTTTTACACAGGAGCAGATAAGCTATTCCTTCTTCCAAAGAATAAAGAAAAGGAGGAGTAACGTTGACAACCTTACTGTTATTCGGTTCATTTATCCTTCTGTTAATTATCTCTGTACCAATTGCCATTTCATTGGGGTTAGCTTCAGTTATCACGATTTTAGTTCTAAATCCAATAAGCTTAGAATCCTTTACACAAACTACAATTCAGGGACTAAACTCTTTCCCGTTAATGGCAGTTCCTCTTTTTGCATTCGCAGGAGACATCATGGCAAGAGGTGGAATTTCTAAACGCCTTCTTGATTTAGTAAGTGTGTTTTTTGATCGTTTTACCGGTGGTTTGGGTGTTGTTGCAATTGTCACCTCCTTATTCTTTGCAGCAATTTCTGGAACGGGTTCTGCCACAGTGGCTGCTATTGGTACTATTATGATCCCGGCAATGGTGGCTAAAAATTATAATAAACCTTTTGCAGGAGCACTTGTTGCGACAGCTGGAACAGTAGGTACATTGATACCACCTAGTATTACGATGATTATCTATGCTGTAGCAGCTGGTGTCTCCGTTACTGGCATGTTTAGTGCAGGGATAGGACCAGGAATATTAGTTGGAATTGCCTTATCCATCTACACTATCTATTATGCTCGAAAACACAAATATACAGGTGAGAGAAAGGAATATTCATTTAAGTCATTTTTACTTCTATTTTTTAATGCAATACCTGCTTTATTGCTGCCTGTTATTATTCTTGGTGGAATATATGGAGGAGTATTTACTCCTACTGAAGCTGCAGCAGTAGGATGTGTGTATGGAATTATTATAAGTGTTTTTGTTTATAAGGAAGTTAAAATTTCTGAACTACCCTTTATAGGCTATAATGCGTGCCTGCTTTCTGCTGGGGTATTAATTATTATCGGTGTTTCAACGGGATTTGGTCATATCTTAACAATTACGCAGGTTCCAACAACTATTGCAAACTTCATACTTAGCATAACTTCAAACGTAATCCTAGTTTTATTGCTAATTAATCTTTTACTTTTAGTAGTAGGGACGTTTATGGAAACGAACGCTGCAATTATTATACTTGTTCCAGTCCTTTTACCGGTTGTAATAGAATTGGGTGTTGATCCAATTCATTTTGGATTAATCATGATACTTAATTTAGCCATAGGATTTATCACTCCTCCTCTAGGAGCTAATTTATTTATGGCAAGTCAAGTCAGCCGAATTAAATTTGATTTGTTAGCTAGAGCGATAGGCCCATGGGTTGTGGTTATGGTTATCGTTCTATTACTAGTTACCTTCATTCCAGAAATTTCTATGACAATACCGAATTGGCTAAAATGATTGATTAAAGGGTCACAGTGACGCCTCGAATTTTGTCGAAGGGCCGGGTGATTTTCCTCCAGCTGTGGGTCACAGGGACAGGTCCCTTGTCCCACTTTCTAGCTTGAGGCCAGAAAATTGCCAAGATATAGTTTTACATTGGTAAAGTGATAGTTATTGATTTTCTGAGATGCCCGTAATTTTACAGGCATCTCTATTTTTTTGATCGGCCGAGAGCCTTTTGAATGACTACTGATACCTCGTCACAATGACCCCATCTACGTTATTCCCAGAAATCTCATATTGAGAAAAAATGGGTTCGACTATTTCGAGTGTTTCTGAAACAGGATGGTAGGAGATGAAATAGTCTATTTCGTCAACCGTTATTTTCACGCTCTTTTCCTTTTTCAGATAATCTATGTATTCCTCCAAAACGAAGTTCTTTTCCTTCATAAGCGCACTATGGGGCAAGCCTACGTAGCGGAAGTGCCAAGGCTCATATTCAATTCCGGTAATATCTGTTTTGTCCTTTGGGTACCGGAGGATAAACCCGTATTCCCAGGCGTTTTCTGCCATCCATTTTCCTTCAGGGGCACTTTCGATTTTCATCAGGGTCGAACCAACATCAAGTGATAATCCGAGATTATGTTCACTATACCCAGGTGGCAAGGCGTAACTAGATCCCATCTCTTTATAGAGTTTTGCTTGTTCTTCAAAGTCACGAAACCCACTATTCACCGAAAAGTGAAGTAGCCCATCCTTTTTTGCAGCCACCATCATCTTTGAGAATTGTAGTCCTGCCTCTTTTGATATAGAAATAGAATCTATACGTGTCCCGAATTGTTTTCCCAGTTCCGCTATTGCAGATAATGATACAATATCTTCCTTTATACTGGTTTGTTTAATCGGGTATGTATTGTTGGCTAATAGTAAGTCTCCTTGAAATATCTGATTCTCGTTTATATCAATAGTTCTGATTTTCTTTACTGGAGGCTCTCTCTTAATCATATTAGAAACGATTATTGATTCAGACTGTGTTCCTTTATTTTGTTGAAGGAATGGAATCGAAATTATAAAAGCAGCAGAAATGATCGTAATCAAGACCACTGGCAGTATCCACTTTTTTGTTCGTTGCAATTTTTTCGCCTCCTAGAATCGTCACAGTGACGCCCCGAAATTCCTCGAAGTTTGTCGAAGACTTGTTGGGCAGACGCCTCCTTATCAATTGTACAATTATCTTACTTTAATATTATATTCGTTACTATGGTTTTCAAGCTTATTTAATATTTATTCTCAAGCTCAAACGTGGTCACAGTGACGGCCCGGAATTTGTCGAAGATGTGTAAGGTAATATGATGGTCTGATTTACTAAGAGTGTGCGAAGTGTAATTGGTTGTGTTTGTTCACTATGACACCCACATGATAGATGCACCCGAAAGAAACAAGAAGGAGATTTGCAGGAAATTGTCGAATACCATGAGAGTATTTTTTTATACTATTCTAAGAATAGTTCTGACTTTTAATGCTACTGCATCAATAAAATTGAGAAAGTAGCTACAAACTTATAGTAAACGTATATTTATTAAGAATTTATATGATATAGTAGGAGTTTTCCAAGATGAAAGGAGCAAATGGAATGGATTTGAACCCAATAACAGTTTTGAAAGAAAAGGTAGCTGATTTACCAAAATCGCAGAGGAAAGTTGCTGATTATATTATTAATAATCAGACCGAAGTGGCATTTTTAACCTTAGATCAATTAGCACAATTAGTTGGGACCAGTACAACAACTGTTATGCGTATGTCATTTAATTTAGGATACAGTGGGTATAGCGAATTTCAAAAAAACCTACAGGTGTTATTAAGAAACCAATCAGCCCCACAGACAAGATTAGAAATAAACATACAGAAAATAAATAATAGTGAACTATGGGAGAGGTTTGCCGAAACTCAAATTCAAAATATCAAAAATACTTTAGGTAGCGTTTCTGAAGACGCGCTGAATGAATTTATTGAACTGATTATGCAGTCTAAGAGAATATATTGTACAAGCGTTCGTAGTGGATTGCCTGTAGCGCAGTACTTAACACAAGGTATCAATAGACTTATTGGTAATTGTGAGTTAATTATAGCGGATGTTAGTGATTGGGTAGATAAATCGGTTAACTTAACTTCAGAGGATCTATTAATTGCTGTAAGTTATCCAAGATATGCAAATAGAGTGGTAGATTATGCACGAGTCGCGAAGGAGAATAATTGCAAAATTGTATCAATAACAGATAGTTACTCATCTCCAATCGTTAAATATGCGGACTTAGTTGTACCAACAAGTTCAGAAAGCATTGCGTTTCATAATTCTCCGATTTCAGCAATGATTTTAGTTGATTACATTATTAGCGCGATTGCGATTAAATACCCAAAAAGTACAAAGGAAAGGTTAGACAAAGTAAATTCTATATTGCTCAGTATGAACTACCATCATGAAAAGTAAGATGTAGCCTCAGAAGGATAACTGGGTCTATCTTCAATTAATCACTCAATTTTTAGAATAATTTAAATGTAAGTGTTTACACGGTTAATGAAAGGTGATAATCTTTAATTGTAGTAAAAAATAATCCATATTTATATTTAATGGTATTATTTACTACACTTCTAAAAGGGGTGAAATAAATTGAGTTTACCAGATTTATATGATCAACAAATAATTGAACGAGCTAAACAATTAAGCTCATCACTTTTATCAGATGTTATGGGACGTACAGGGGCTATGGATTCCAACATTAAACCAGTTACAAAGGGCAAACAAGTGGTTGGTGTTGCGGTAACCGTGGACTTAGAGCCTGGAGATAATTTATATCTACATGAAGCAATTTATTTGAGTAGACCAGGTTATGTGATCGTTGCAGATGGTAAAGATCACAAGCAAAATGCTTATCTTGGAGAACTAATGGCCAGTGCTGCTGAGTTAGTAGGGGTGGAAGGAATAATAATTGACGGTCTAGTACGAGACCGAAGTCATTTGGAGAATACTCATTTACCTATTTTTGCAAAAGGATTCATTCCTAATGGACCTTTTAAAAATGGACCTGGAAGTTTAAATACTCCAATCAATTGTGGTGGGGTAGAAGTAAATTCAGGAGATTTAATTATTGGTGATGAAGATGGAGTAATGGTTGTAGCAAAAGAAAAAGTCCTCGAAATTATTGAATTAGCGGAAAAGAAGGCTAACGATGAGAAAAATCGTTTAGAACTATTAGTTAGCTATTCTGGTAGAAATATAGATGATGAAACGATTGAAAGAATTAAACCTAGCTTTTTGAAAAATAGATAAAGAATATTGAGGTGTTTACATGGTTTCGGTTGGATTTATAGGCTTTGGGGAAGCTGCATCAGAACTAGCAAGGGGATTCCTATCCGAAGGGATAAATGAAATTGCAGCTTATGATGTCATGATGAACCATGAAGTTTGGGGAATGAAAATAAAAGGGAAAGCAGAAGAAATCGGCATTGAATTAGTTCCAGATGTAAAAGAAGTGTTAAATCGATCTGAAATTGTATTTGTAGCTGTTCCTGCCAATAATGCTTTAGAAGTAGCTGAAACTGTTAAGAATAGTTTAAAACCAAATACTTTATATGTAGACGTATCTGCATCCACACCTAAAACGAAGACGGAAATTAGTAAACATATTACTTCAGTGGGTAGTTTATTTGTTGATGTTGCGATGCTAGGGTCTTTACCTGTCTACAAACATAAAGTACCGATTGTTTTAAGTGGTTCAGGTGCTTATCTTTTTACGGAAAAGATGGAAAAATACGGTATGGTATTAGAGAATATCGGTATTGAACCTGGCATGGCATCTGCAGTGAAGTTAATACGAAGTATTTTTATGAAAGGTGTTTCAGCACTTTATATTGAGTTACTTGAAGCCGCTTATACATATAAGGTTGACGATATCGTACTAAAATCCGTTTCAAAAACGATGGACGCTTTTAATTTTGAAGAAACCATGAATCGACTTGTTACTGGAAATGCTATTCATGCAGCAAGAAGGGCAGTCGAGTTAGATGGATCGGTAGAAATGCTTACTGAAGTGGATTTGGATTCTAAAATGACAAGTTCTGCAAGAGAAAAACTAAAGTATTTTGCGAACCTAAACTTAAAAGAAAAGTTAAATGGCGAAAAACCTTCTAATTGGAAGGACGTTTTAAAACTGTATTTATAAACTCGTTGGAGGTTGAAAAATGGGAACGTTACGATTTTATGGGGGATTAGTTTGGGAACAATCTAGTTTTTCTCCAAATAAAGTATTGGAAATACAAATCGAAAATGAAAGTGAACAAGAAGTTTTCCTTTCTGAAGAAGCATTGCTCGTACCTGCTTTAATTGACTTCCATTGTCATCTTTGGGCGCCGGGAGCCTCTGCCGTTGGAGTTACAGATACGGAATATCTCTCTTCAGGAATAGCTGCGTGTGGAGATGCTGGGACATTCGGCTATGACGGGTGGGAACAGGCTGATAGATTATGGCAAAATAGTTTATTGCAAGTTCGATCATGGTTGTCTGTTCTACCAGAGGGATTAACTATATATCCTAATCCTAATCCGACTAAACCTGAAAATATATCGTTAGAAAGATTATTAGAAACAGCCGCTATATCAAATGGTAGACTTCTTGGTTATAAAGTCCGTCTTGGTCAAAAGGATGAGGCAAATGACCGGGGTTTACTAAAACTAGCACGTGAGGCTGCAGATAAAAGTAATTTAAAGGTCATGGTACATATTACTGATTCCAATTTATCGATTGATGAAGTTGTAGAAAACCTACGACCAGGGGATGTGTTGACTCATCCATATCACGGTAACAGAGGAAATATATTAGATAATTCTGGAAATGTTTCGAACGCTTTAAAAGATTCGATAGAATCAGGTTTGATATTGGATGTTGCACAAGGGAGTAAGCATTTTTCGTGGAGTATATTTAAGAAGGCTGTAGCAGAGGGAATTAGGCCACACACAATTAGCACGGACCTTGTAAGGAAGACATGGAAAAAGGATCCGGTTAATGATTTGAGCTATGTCCTATCTAGATTTTTAGCTGCTGGTTTTACAAAAGAGGAGGTCATAACCTCAGCTCTTGATAAACCATTAGAATTGTTGGGGCTCTCAATAAACCCAAATGAAAACCTTGTTGTATTAGAACCAAATCTTGCTCCGATAAAGTATGCAGATTCTATAGGAGAAACCATAAACGGCAATGTACTTTACAAGCCAACTTATTATATTAATCGAGGGAAGTCTATTTTTTTAAGTGAGAGTTTAGTTTAAAAATACTTTTATATTGGGGGTAATAAAATGAAGAAACTAGTAGTCTTTTCAATTATCACAATGTTAATTACTGTCCTAGCAGCTTGCGGAGGTACTTCTACTAAAACTTCAAGTGCGAAAAGTAAGTATCCTGATAAACCTATTACATTGATTGTCTCTTTTGCAGCGGGTGGAGGTATGGATACGGGAGCACGTATATTAGCACCATATTTAGAAAAAGAACTCGGTGTACCAGTCACAGTTGTAAATCGTCCAGGCGCAGCTGGATGGGTTGGATGGTCAGAATTAGCTAATGCAAAGCCTGATGGGTATACGATTGGATATCTTGGAACGCCAAATATCATAACTGGATATCTCGATCCAAAACAAGAAAGGAAAGAAAACTTAGAGAGTTTTACTCTAATAGCCAGCCATCTTTCTGATCCAGGTGTTATTGCGATACGAAATGATGAAACTCGTTTTAAAGATGTTAAAGAATTAATGGAATATGCAAAAAAGCATGAGGTCACGATTACAACTACAGGTGTAGGAAGCGACGATCATATTGTGGCATTAAAGCTAAATGAGGCGTTTGGTACGAAATTTATTCCAGTACATACGGAGGGGTCTGCAAAGGCTGCACCTGCTGTAATGGGTGGACACATTGATGTAATGTTTGCGAATGTGGTTGATGTTATCAATTTAAAAAAGAGTAATGATATCAATGTAATTGCTGTAATGTCTGAAGAAAGGACTTCATTTTTTGACGATGTTCCAACTTTAAAAGAAAGTGGTTACGAAGGAGTACTTTCAAGTGCAACTCGTGGTTTCGCAGCACCAAAAGGGCTTGACGAAGAAGTGTTGAAAGTATTAGATGAAGCGTTTGAAAAAGCAATTACAAATAAGGAACATATTGAAAAGCAAGCTCAATCTGGTCTTGCGGTAGATTATAAAGGAAGCGATGCTTACTTAGAAGAGATGAAAGGAATCGAGCAGGAATTAATTGGGGTTAAGAGCTTACTTGGATGGGATTGAACCATTGATTAAGGTATTGAGCCAGATGTATATGCATCGATATTTTGGAAGAATTGACCGCTTACTAGAAGCGGTCAATTCTTCCAAAATCAATAAATAGAAATAAAGGACTGATGTCTTTTGAAAAATCTAGGAGTTTATGTTAGCTTGTTTTTTCTCATATTTGGTGGAATCATTTTTTGGCAATCGTTATCGATGGAATATTACAGCGACTATGGACCAGGACCTGGCCTTTTGCCACGCTGGGCAGGGGGGCTAATTATCGTTCTGTCACTTCTTAGCATTGTATTGTCCCTAAAAAAAGAAATTATCAAGATAGAAGATGTAATGCCAAAAGGAGAAGGAATGGTAAATGTTTTGACCTGTATGGGGTCATTCATTATTTTTATGATCATTGTTCCTTTTGTTGGCTTTGTTTGTGGAGGGATCATCACGTTATTTATTCTATTTAAACGAGGTTACAAATGGTATTCGGCATTGGGATTATCTTCACTGGTGATATTAATCATTTTTTTCGTATTTGGTGTAGCATTAGATATACCTTTGCCTGTTAATCAATACGGTTGGTAGGAGGTTTTTATGGACACACTTATGTATTTACTTTCTGGATTTGAGACTGCGCTTACATGGACAAATCTTTTATATTGTCTAATTGGAGTTACGTTTGGCATGTTTATCGGAGTCCTACCTGGTCTTGGACCAACAGCAGGAACAGCCTTACTGCTACCTTTAACCTTTGCGCTTGAGCCCATTTCCGCCATTATTATGTTATCCGGAATATATTATGGGGCTATGTACGGTGGAACCATTACATCGGTATTAATTAATACTCCTGGTGAATCGGCTTCTTTAATAACATGCCTTGATGGGCACCCCCTTGCAAAGCAAGGCCGAGCAGGTGTAGCGCTAGGAATTGCAGGGATAGGGTCATTTATTGGTGGATGTATATCCATTATTGGATTGGTCTTAGTTGGTCCCCCTCTAGCAAAGCTTGCCCTTAACTTTGGACCGCCAGAATTTTTTGCAATGGTCTTTTTAGGATTAGCTCTGCTCCTAGGTTTGATGGGGAAATCGTTAGTGAAGGGGCTTATAGGAGCACTATTTGGATTGTGCTTAGCGTTTATTGGACAAGATTTAAGTTCTGGAGTGTTGAGGTTTACGTTTGGACAAACACATTTAATGAGTGGAATTGATTTTATTGCAATAGCCATGGGTTTATTTGGTTTATCTGAATTGTTTCTAAATGCGGAAACGAAATTAAGTGCAAATGCAGAAAAACCGCCTAAGGTTCAAGGGCTTTTTCCTAAACGAGAGGAATGGAAGCCTACAATGAAATCAATTGGACGAGGAAGTATATTAGGATTTTTTATTGGGTTAATTCCTGGAACAAATTCAGTAATACCAACGATACTAAGCTACTCGATGGAAAAGAAGCTAGCTAAGGATCCCTCACGTTTCGGAAAAGGAGCATTGGAGGGAGTTGCAGGTCCAGAAACGGCAAACAATTCATACTCTGGTGGGGCACTAATTCCACTATTTACACTAGGTATTCCAAGTTCTCCGACTATTGCAGTATTACTTGGCGCATTTGTCATGCATGGACTGACACCAGGTCCAGCTCTTTTTCAAGATAACCCAAGCTTTGTCTGGGCAGTAATCGCTAGTATGTTCATAGGTAATGCCATTTTATTGATGATGAATTTACCAATGGCTAACTTATGGGCAAAAATTACATTGGTTCCGTTTAGAATACTCTTTCCGATTATTCTGATCATTACGATTGTAGGTACATATTCATTAAATAATAGTATGTTTGATGTAGGAGCCATGTTGGTATTCGGAATTATTGGGTACTTTTTGAAAAAAGCAGATTTTCCGCTTGCCCCAATTATTTTAGCCTTTGTACTAGGTGGGTTGATGGAACAAACGTTAATACAATCTCTAACCATTTTTAGAGGAGATTTCTTCATGTTCTTTATGCGTCCACTTTCAGGAACAATTTTAGTTATTGCACTAATTTCTATTATCTTTAGCGTAGTGGCAACCATTAAAGGTAAAAGTATTGTCAATGAAGATGTTGAAATGTAATACACAGTTAGTATTATGGTTTATTAATTCAACTGATTGATAGTAACTACTAGGTAAAAAAAGTAAAAAGTTGAAGATGTGGAGATGTAAAAATGATAGCTTTAGAAAAGAAAGTTACCGTTGACTCAATAAAGTTGGAAAAGGTAGTTTCAGCTATTTTTAGAGCATATAATCTTTCAGATGAAGATGCCATCCGTGTTGCAAAACATCTTGTATTAGCAAACTTAAGGGGTGTTGAATCCCACGGGGTTGTTCGAGTAAAGTCATATATTGATAGATTAAAATTGAATTTAGTTGAAAGTGAAAATCACATCCAAATCGAAAAAGATTTTCCTTCATTCTGTAAAGTAAATGGTGGAAATAATTTAGGAATTATTGTTGCTTCAAAAGCTGTCGAACTTGTGATAAACAAGGCTAAAGCAACGGGATTAGCATGTGTAGGTGTATCTAACTCAAATCACTGTGGGATGTTAGCAGATTACACCAGTAAAATTGCGAACGAAGGCTATATTGGTTTTGCAGTTTCAAATGCACCTTCAAGTATGGCACCTTGGGGAGCAAAGGAGATGTACTTTGGTACGAATCCACTCTCATATGCTATCCCTACTTTTACAAGCCGAAATATTGTTTTCGATATGGCGACAAGTGTAGTTGCTAGAGGGAAAATAACATACGCACTAAAAAATAACCTCAATATACCGGTTGGATGGGCAATCGATAAGCATGGGAAAATGACGGAAAATCCTCAAGATGCGCTAGAAGGAAGTGTATTACCAGTTGGAGGTCCGAAGGGATCCGGTTTGGCCTTACTTGTAGATATATTATCAGGGATCGTTACTGGGGCAGCATTTGGTACGGCTGTTGGTAGCATGAAACAGAATGATAGGAAACAAAATGTTGGGCACTTTTTCTTTGCCATGCGCCCTGATTTATTTGTTGAATTAGATGCATTTAAGAATAGCATTCAAAAGCTAAAGACGGAAATAAAAAATTTGGCTAAAGCTGACGGGGTAGACGAGATCTTACTCCCAGGTGAAATGGAATACGATTTAATGGAAAGCAGATTACAAAATGGAATACCGCTCAGTACAGTGACAGTAGAAGAGTTATCCGAAATAGCTCATGAAAGAGGAATAGGATTCGAGTTGAATAACTAAGTTTCAATAGATGCTTCTTATCTAGGATGGGGTTTATTTGATTTATAAAATTGTCGGTATTTTAATGTTAATCCACATTAGTTATCGTGCAAATATTTTACTAATTAGTTTGTATGCATTGTCACTTGAAGCTAACGCGTTTGAATTAGGTATAATTATATCAGCTGGCTCTTTGTTCCCGATGCTGTTTGCGGTATGGGTAGGTAGACTATCAGATCAGTATGGATATAAAATCTTATTAGTATTCGGCTCTTTTTTAGGAGGGCTATCTCTTTTCATACCATTTGTTTTTCAAGGTAATATTACCATTCTAATTATTACTCAGGTGCTTTTTGGTATTGCATACATTTTTGTTTTAGTCACAACGCAAAATTTAGTAGGGCATATCAGTTCAAAAGAGAATCGATTAAAAAACTTTTTTACGAATGGGTTAAGTATTTCACTTGCGGGGTTTATTGGGCCACTTATTGCTGGAGTTGGGATTGATGAAGTAGGGTATCAACTTACTTTCTTAATTTTAACATTGCTATGTTTTATATGTGGAATATTGATTGTATTGAATATGATTCCTTTCCCAGAAACAAACGTTCAACAAGTCGAAATAAATACAGGTAATCGCTTTGAACTATTAACACATCCAGGGTTACGAAAAATCTATTTAATTAGTGCAATTGTTCTAACTGGGGTAGGGTTATATGAGTTTTACTTCCCAATTTATGGGGAGTTCATTAAACTTAGTGCGACTTCCATTGGAATCATTATTAGTATGAATGCAATTGCCTACTATATTATTCGTTTATTTATGCCTATGATTTCAAGTAGATATAGTGAATCTGTTATTATTTCGAGTTGCTTTTTGGTATCGGGTCTATGCTTTGTACTTATCCCATTCACAAATAGTTTTATCATCTTGATGATAATCAGTTTTTGTTTGGGACTAGGAATAGGATGCGCACAACCACTTACAATTAATATGGCTTATAATAGTTCTCCAGAAGGTAGAACGGGAGAAGTATTAGGGCTCCGAATTTCAATTAATAAAGGTGTCCAATTTGTTGTTCCTATCCTATTTGGCTTAATCGGAACAAAAATGGGGTTTATCCCAATCTTTGCTTCGGTCGGTATTCTCTTTCTAACGTTACTGTTTGTGACAGCAAAAATGAAAAATAAACGGTTTGAACAAGATTTTTCAGGGAATCATCATGCATAAGTCCAGGACTCGATAGAGAGTCCCGGACTTATTTTTTTGTTAGGGACAGAGGGACAGGTCCCTCGTCCCAGAACCATTTTAAAGAAAAAGAAATTATTACGGTACTATTAATTTACTCCAACCTGTACTAATCGCGAAATTTTATTTCAAACAAACGTTTGATTAGTGGTCTAACGCTACAGTACCAAGCCTTTTCATTTTCAATCAAACGCTTGATTGGACGAGTTTTTAGGTGGATAAGAGCTGCTGTTATAGTGGTGAAACGAGGTGAATTACTATTCTAAACTTAGGGCGCAGCCCCTCAAGAGGTGTGTGAGGCGTTGGATGGAGGGAAACCCAGCTTTTTAGAACAACAGGAGTAGGCATAGATATGTTCTTATAACTTCCCTCTGATCCTACGTAATAATCCTTTACGGTACATTTTAAAGAGAAATTTGACGATAAAGTAAATGCAAATAGAGAAAAGAAGGGTATTGATCAAAGCCCCCTCCAGAAATGTAAAGCCTTTTGAAAAAAAGCTATTTACTCCATCTAACGTATGTTCCAGAGCATCTGCGTAGGCAACATCCTCGAGCTCGTCTACCTTCGTACTCTTATCAAATAGAAGACTACCAACTTTATAATTTAACAAGAATAACACTGGCCACAATGGAGCTCCAAGAACACCACTTACAAGGGCTGCCACTGTATTACTCTTAACTAATTTTGCTAGGCCGACCGAGAGAATCACACCAAGTCCAAAGGTTGGATACCAATTTGGTATAAACCCCAATGTAAACCCAAGTGCCACCTGATGAGGGCTATCGTTAACTCTAAGTATACGCACAAGATTATATTTAAACTTTCGACCTAAATTCATATCGGTCACGCCTCCAAATGTTCAAGACAAGCACTTTATCCAGCTATGTATCTAGTGTATCATACGCTAAAAACTTAAATGAGGAAAAGTACAAAAGGGAAAAAGACGATTGGGGAGAAGTGGGACAAGGGACCTGTCCCCGTGACCCATCTCAATAAAAAAAGTAACAGAAAATTTAAAAAGTATTTGACATTCGATATTGGAGGTTATATATTTTTATTAAGACATCATATGATGTTATATAAAACGGAGGTGCTAGAAATGAAACAAGAACATGTTAAGCAAATTTCTGATGTGGTAAAAGCGGTAAAGGAAATCGAGGTTAAGAATTTTTATTTTGTAGCCTGTGGAGGTTCAATGGCCTCATTAGGAACGGGAGATTACTTCGTAGATCGTGAACTTGATATACCAACTAGACTCTATACATCAAATGAATTTGTTCACAGTGCTCCTAAAGGACTAGGAAAAGGTAGTGTGGTTATCCTACGTTCGCATTCTGGTACTACACCTGAAACAGTAGAAGCTGCGAGATTTGCAAGGGAACAAGGTGCATTAACAATTGCTATTTCTATGGATGTTGAATCTCCACTTTGTAAAGCTGCTGAATACACCGTACATTACAACTACAAAGATGGTTCAAATGCAATTGATGGGGAAGTTGGAATCTATTTCAGTCTTGTTTTTCAACTTTTACAAGCGCTTTCTCCGAATGAAAAATATGAAAGAGTGTTAAAACAGTTAGAGAATTTAGAAACACTTTTAGATACAAATAAAAAACAAACGATTGATCGTGCATTTGAGTGGGGCAAGGAAAATAAGAGAGAAAAGCTAATCTATACCATGGGTAGTGGTGTATACTTTCACCAAGCCTATTCCTTTACTAGCTGCTTATTAATGGAGATGCTCTGGATTCATTCAAATGCTATTCACACTGGGGAGTTCTTCCATGGACCATTCGAAATCACGGATGATAATGTTCCGTTCCTAATTGTGAAAGGTGAAGGAGCCAATCGCCCATTGGATGAAAGAGCGATTACGTTTGCTCAAAAGTTTAGTAAAAATGTAGAAGTCGTGGATGTGGCAGAACTGGATTTCACTGGGATAGATAAGGATCTTAAAGAATACTTTGGACCAGCCATTGTAGGTGCCGTATTACGCCAATATGCGGACGGTCTAGCTGAACATACAGGTCACCCACTTTCAGTACGTAGATATATGTGGAAAATGGAATATTAATAGCGCGGTATTAGAGTTTTCTAGAATAATAGATTGCTAGCATTATGATTCAATACACTTGTGATTCATAGGAGTAGTTCCTTGTGAGACATTACAATCGTGGTCATACATACCGAGTGACGATGGTATGACTGGAATAGACAGCTAATGAACTCACTCCTGCCTTGAATTATCTGAATAGATAAATAATTTAAAGGGAGTGAATATAGATGAAAAGGTTTCTGTCGCTTTTAGCCATTTTGCTAATTCTAGTTCCGGTAGTAGCAGCTTGCTCTGATTCATCATCTACAAAAGAAGCAGAAGGAGATAAGGTTGTGATAGACTTTTTTCACAGATGGCCAAACGAACCTCGTAAATCTTTTTATGATGAAAAAATTAAAGAGTTTGAAGCTGCTCATCCAAATGTCAAAATCAATGTTGATGCCGTCTTAAATGATTCCTATAAGGAAAAAATTAGAGTCCTAGTTTCAAACGATGACCTTCCAGATGTTTTCACATCTTGGTCTGATTCATTTGCTATGAATCTTGTATCTTCCGAACGTATTATGGCTTTGGACGAAATCATTAATGAGGATACGGAGTGGTCGGGAAAGATTATTGAATCTCAATTTTCTGGTTTCACTTTTGATGATAAAACGTATGGTATTCCATTTACAATTGATGGAAAAGCATTTTTCTACAATACAAAGATTTTTGAGGAACACAATCTCAAAGCACCTACAACCTATGATGAACTAATTGATGTATTAGATGCCCTTCAAGCTGCTGGTTATGAAACACCACTTGTTGAGGGATTAACAAATGGTTGGGCAATCTCTCATTATCTAGGAACGATTTTTCAACGGGTATTAGACCCTGCCGTAACCGCTACTGATTATGTGGACGGTTCAGGCGAATTTACTGATCCTGGTTATATCCGTGGGTTAGAAATCTTTAAAGAACTCACATCTTACATGGGCGACGTTTCAACTGCGATTGACCATGAAGCTGCACGTAATATGTTTGGTAATGAAGAAGCTCCAATTGTATATATGCAATTTGCTGAAATCAAAATGGTAGAAGAAATGGGTTTAACGGACATTGGTTTCTTTGATTTCCCTGCGATTGAGGGTGGAAAAGGGGATTCTAAAGCTCTAACAGGTGCACCAGAAGGTTGGATGTTAAGTAAAAACGCACCAAAAGAGGCAGTGGAATTCTTGAAATTCCTAACCTCTGAGGAAACGGCGTACGATTTTACAAAAACAGATGGTCAATTGAATGCAATTAAAGGAGCTGTAGATGCTGAAAATTCATCCGAGACAAGCATGGCAGCATACGATATCGTCCTAAACGCAAGCGCAACTGCTCCATGGTTTGATAATGCGGTCAATATTAATATTGCAGATATCTTTATGAGAGGCGGACAGTCGTTAGCAACTGGTGATGCAACACCGGAAGATATCATGAAAGAAGTTCAAGCTGAAGCAGCTAAATTAAAATAGTAAGCGCTTTTATATCGAAACTTAAGATTCAGTATCGTAACTCTGAGTCTTAAGTTTCACTTCAAATAGTAGATAAAATGATTCTTTAGAGAATATTCCAGGCTAAATTGATTGTTGGGGGTGAAGCGTATGTTAAGAAAGAGAAGTATATTGATCCCTGTACTCTTCTTACTACCGAGTATTGTTTTTCTTGCCACTTTTGTCTATTTTCCTCTCGTTCAGAATTTCTACAATAGCTTCTTCGACTTTTCCGTTTTTTCACAAAAGAAGACTTTTGTAGGGTTTGAGAACTTTAAAAATTTATTAGGTGACAAAGTCGTTCTTACCGCGATTGGTAATAACTTTAAATATATGATCATTTCCGTTTTCCTACAGGTCGGGTTTGCACTAGTGTTGGCGTATATCTTAGAGGATAAAATCTTTCGAAAAGCTGCTCCAATTTTGAGAGTCATCTATTTTATGCCGGTTATGGTTTCTATTTCTGTAATCGCATTGCTATTCGGGTTTATCTATAATCCACAAATGGGTATTTTAAATAGTTTTTTAGAATTAATTGGTTTAGAAGAATGGGCCAAGCCTTGGTTGGGTAATTCTAGTACGGCGATATATGCAGTAATTGCAATGTCACAATGGCAAAGTATTGGTTTTATCATGATGCTATTCATCGTGGCAATTCAGAAAATACCTCAAGAATTATATGAAGCCGCTGATATTGATGGGGCGGGGAAAATTCGCAAGTTTATAAGTGTTACGGTTCCCCAAGTTAGAGAGACTATTTTCGTTAACACCCTCATCACGGTAACAGGATCGATGCTCGTGTTCAATGAACCATACATTTTGACAAACGGTGGTCCTGGTTTTAGTTCTATCACGATGTCTGTTCATATGTATCAACAAGGTTTTGTGAAGGATAATATGGGGTACGCCTCGACGATTGCCATTGTTATTTTTATGATTACGGCCATTCTTGCAGTTATCCAAATACGATTGTCGCGTACAGGAAAGGGTGATTAACATGGGGAATATAGTAAAATCCACTCGTAGATACCAGAGATTCGGTCTTGGTGAACTTTTTATCACGATCGGATTAATTGTATATGCGGTTATTATCCTTTATCCTCTTTTCTGGATGGTTATTTCCTCCATGAAAAGCTATAAAGAAATCTATAATAATGTCTGGGGATTTCCAAGTACGTGGCTCGTTGAAAACTATGCAACCGCTTGGTCGAAGGGAATATCAAGCTATTTCGTAAATAGCTTATTTGTTACAGCCATAACAGTGATTTCCGTTGTATTGATTGGGTCAATGGCGGCATTTGTATTAGCAAGATATCGGACAAAACTGATCGATTTTGCCTTGATTTTTATCATTGGTGGCATGATGATGAACCCAGAGGTTGCCTTGATACCGTTGTTTAATATACTTAGTAGTTTGGAATTAATCAATACGCACTGGGCACTCATTTTTACGTATATTTCCTACCGACTTCCCTTGGCGGTTTTACTACTGCGTGCTTATTTCTTGAGTATACCTCGTGAACTAGAAGAATCAGCGATTATCGATGGATGCAGTGAATTTGGAATCTATCGCAGAATCTATCTTCCAATGTCTGTACCAATTATCATTACTGTTATAGTATTAACTTCATACTATGCTTGGAATGAGTTCTTATTTGCTACCATTTTTATCGAATCAAACGACTTAAAGACGATTCCATCAGGATTGATGAACTTCCGAGATGCGTTACGTACGGATTGGGGTGTTCTTCTAGCAGGTATGGTTATGTCTGCTGCTCCAATGGTTTTACTGCTTATTTTCCTTCAAAAATATCTAGTAAGAGGGCTATCTGAGGGTTCTGTAAAAGGTTAATAGAAAGGTGAGTTATGATGAAACTAATCGCAATTGGTGATAATGTAGTAGATTGTTATTTGGATCAGGGGCTATACTACCCAGGTGGAAATGCTGTTAATGTTGCAGTAAATGGCAAGCGCTCAGGTGCAGAAGAGGTAGGCTATATTGGTGTTTTTGCAACAGATGATAAAGCCCAACATCTTAAAGCAGTTCTTACGAAGGAGGGTATTCGCTACCACCGCTCAAGAGTGGTAGAGGGTAAAAGTGGGCAACCACGTGTCAACCTAACAGAAGAAGGCGACCGAGTTTTCGTATTTAGCCCGAAGGATACTGTTCAACATCTCGTTAAAATGAGGCTAGTAGAGGGAGATTATGACTATATAAAATCCTTTGATGTATGCCATACAAGCTGCTATTCATGGCTTGAGGACGAGTTACCAACCCTTTCAAAACAAATCGATGTCTCGTTTGACTTCTCGGAAAATAGAGACCCAGAATACTTGCAAAAGGTCTGCCCGCACATTTCCATCGGCTTCTTCTCAGGAGCAGACTTACGTGATGAAGAAATCGAGAATCTTCTTGCAACACTAGAAGGGTATAATCTGAAAGTAGTTGGAATCACGAGAGGTTCCAAACCAGCGATCTTCGCGCATAATGGCAAGCTCTATAAACAAGAGGTACTGAAGACAGAAGTTGTGGACACAATGGGAGCGGGTGACAGCTTTATCGGTGCATTCTTAACTTCCTTTTACAATCATAATAGTATGGAAGACTCATTATATGCAGCAGCCCAAAGTGCAAGTACTACCTGTACATTTTACGGTGGTTTCGGTTATCCGAATAAATTGGAGTAGGTAGAGGGTACAAACAAACTGAAAGGTCTTGGTTTGGTCAAAAAGTCTAAAGAGGATATGTTTGAAAGACAGTTAAACATTAGGTATATTTAAATTGTAGGAATATTTGTAAAAGAGGTAGCTTATGAAAAATGACAAATCCGTTAGTTCAGAGAGTCGCGTCCTATTATATGAACAAGTCATGCTTGGAATCAAAGATATGATCGCTAATGGAGAGATCAAGCCAGGACAAAAATTACCCAATGAACAAGAACTATGTACTCTGTTTGATACAAGCAGAATTACCGTCCGTAGAGCTTTAAAAGAGCTTGAGAACGAAGGAGTCATTGAAATTCTGCATGGAAAGGGCACCTTTGTCAAAAGTATCAAGCAATCCCTTCATATCTTAAATCTAAAAGGATTTACAGAAGGGCTTTCGGCAGGGGAAGAGAACAATTTTTCAAAAAAGATTATCTCCAATAAAATCATCACCGCAGATCGTCATTTGATGGAAATCTTCAATCGGAACGAAGCCTTTGAAGTCGTCGAGTTAGTACGTATCGTACATGATGTAAACGGTGTCTTTAGTCTTGATTATGCATATCTTCCAAACGACATCTATAAAGGAATTTCTGAAAAAATTAAAGATAACGTCTCAACTTTTCAGCTCATTCATAACGACTATGGCATCGAATTCAAACGCGTACAGAAAAACATAGAAGTCGTCATGCCAACAAGCGAATTAAGCAATTTAATGGACATCACAAGAATTGATCCATTAGTCCAAGTCACCAAAGTAATACAAGGCGAAAACGACGAACCCGTGCACTACTCCAAATACTACCTACTCGCCAGCCGCGTCAACTTCTACATCGACATCGGCATGGACTAGAAAGACATGGATGTGGGAAACAGGGTTGGTGGGACAGAGGGACAGGTCCTTTGTCCCAGAATATAGGATTAAACAACAAATTATATTGAAATACCATTGGCGCGATTATACAGTAACCTGTACTAATCGCGCCATTTTTGAATTGGGTAATTTTCAATAGTTTAATAGCCTTTTATCCACTATTCATCTAGAAACGTTTCTACCTTCTTTTCCAACACTCTGCAAACCGATTTTTGCAGCTAGTTTTATAGCTTTAATTATGGGCAGATTAGATATCAGCTCTGTTTCCCTGATGTTAAACACAAAATATTTTAATAATTCGTATTGATTTTAAATTCTGAATAATATACAATGAGTTTACAGAAAATTTCTGAGTTTTTTCTGAAATAACTGGAGGGCAAGTCATGAAAGTTACATTAAAAGATATAGCTGAAAGGGTTAATGTTTCGGTATCAACTGTATCTAGAGTGCTGAACAATACACCGACATCAATAGATGAACAAACACGAAATGAGATTTTTAGTATTTCTAGAGAGTTAGGATATAAAAAGCATATGAAACCAACAGAAAAAGGCAGAAATATTTCTGAAGTGCAGATTGGTTTATTGTTAAATGATTCAAAAAATAAATACAAGGATCCATACTTTTCAGAAATTATCTATGGAATTGAACAGGAATTGATGGACCAGGGATTAAATATACAATTTACCCTAGATGAACAGGAATTGCAGGATGGCTTGCTGCCGTCTAGGTTTACTGGAGATAACACTGCTATTATTGTTGTTGGTCCACTTAAGGATTCATATCTTCAAATGATAAAAGAACAGGTTTCAATCATCATCTCTGTTGGAGGTAACCCCTCTATACCAATTGATTATGTCACACTTGATTTTAAAAAGAGTGCCGTTAATGCGGTTGATTATCTCTTGAAACTTGGTCATCGAGACATTGCTTTTATTGGGTCAAATGAACACTCTGGAAGCATTTTAACAGAGGAATCAAGGTATAAAGGATATGAACAAGCTCTAAAAAACGCTCATATTCCTATAAAAGAGGAATGGATTAAAAATGGTAGTTTTACAGTTAATGGTGGGTACCATGCTATGAAGGAAATCTTGTCTAAAGATAATCCTCCTACAGCTTTGTTCATTGCCAGTGATAGGATGAGCTATGGTGCTTATAGGGCGATTCAGGAAAAAGGCTTAACCATACCAAATGATATATCTATTATTTCCTTTGATGATTTAGAAATGTCGCCATTTATAAACCCGCCTTTGACTACAGTTCGTGTACATAAAGAGGAACTAGGCAGGATATCTGTTAAATTACTATCAGAACGAATAAAAGATGAAATTACACTTCCATTAACGACCTATTTACCAACTGAGTTAATTGTCCGCAAAAGTTGCGGTAACAATAAAAAATAAATAAAAGGAGGTATTAGTCTAGTAACTATTATTCTAGCAAAGTCAATAAGAGGAGGGGGATTTAAATGAAAGCGTTTAAAAAAGGAGGAAGTAAAATGAAAGCGTTTAACAAAACTGGTTTTATTCTTTTTGTATCCCTTATGATTGCATTTTTATTAACAGGGTGTGCTGGATCATCTGATAGTAGTAGTAATGGAGAATCAGATTCGGCGGAGAGTGGTGGAAAAGAAACAGTAGAATTTGTTTACTGGGCTGCTGCGGGCGGTGAGGAACAAGCATTTTTAGACATGATTGAGGATTTTGAGGAAAAAAATCCTGATATTGATGTTAAACCAAACCAAGTACCACCTCCATCTTCTGGTGACTATTACACCAAAATCCAAACAAGAATCGCTGCTAATGACTCACCAGATATCTTCCGTATTCAATACCAAAAGTTTGGAGAATTTGCTAGTAAAGGTGCTTTACTAGATGTTACTGATTTATTTGAATCAGATAAAGAAAACTATAATTCTAGTTTATTAACTGCAGTTACTTTCGAAGATAAGATTTATGGTCTACCACATCACACAGATACTTTAGCTGTATTCTATAACAAGACTTATTTGGATGAACTAGGAATTGAGGCTCCAAGTACACCTGAAGAAGCATGGTCATGGGAAGAATTTATTGATGTAGCAACAAAAATTGAGGATGCTGGACTAGCTGATCGTGGAATTGCAGTTAACTGGGCAGAGAGTTCCTCATACCGTTCTCTACCATTTTTCTTCCAAAATGGAGCAACCATACTTAATGAAGATGCAACAAAAGGAAATGTAGAAACTCCAGAGGCTATTGAATCTTTAAGATTTTTACAGGATATGTTTAAAAACCATATGTCTCAAGGTAACAGTATGAAGGGGTCAGATGATTTCAATATGTTATTTTCTTCTGGAAATGTTGGACTGTTAATCTCAGGAAACTGGATGATTCCGAAATACGAATCTGATATGAAAGATTTTGAATGGGGCGTTACATACATGCCAGTCAAGGAGTCGGCAGCATCTGATTTAGGTGGTAATGGTATAGCAATTCCGGCTGCCTCAGAACATAGTGAAGCTGCTAAGAAATTTTTAGCTTATATGGGTGAAGCGGAAGTTATGAAGGCGTTTGTAGAGAAAGGTTTATTCTTACCAGCTCGTACAGATATAGCTGAGCCTTTCAATTATGCTGTTAAGGATCCTGAAATGCTTAACCTATTTATCGAACAATCACAGACAGTACCTGAGGAATTAGCTCAAACAGTGACGAGCACTAATTTTTCTAAGATAAACCAAGCTTTAGCAGACACATTAGAAGATTTATTTATATCCAATACAACACCTGAGGATGCAGCTAAAAGTTTCAATGATAGGATAAACGCTATTCTTGAAGAAAACTAAAAGGGGTTATAGCTATGTATTTTATGAAAAGTTGGTATAAAAAGAACTCAATAGCAATTGCCCCCTATATATTTATAGCACCAAATGTCTTGTTATTCTTAGTTTTTATGATTATTCCAATCATTTTCACATTTTACATTAGCTTTCATGATTGGGGTATCCTTGGGGCACCAATATTCATTGGATTTGAAAATTTTGTAAAACTGTTTTCGGATAAAGTATTTTGGACATCGCTTAGCAATACCGTCTATTATACTGCCGCCACTGTTCCTTTGAGTGCTGCATTCGGTTTGTTAGGGGCAATCTTGCTTAACCGCAAGATTCCTCTTCGACCAATCTTTCGTACGATTTTCTTTGCTCCTGTTGTTGTTTCCATGACAGCAGCAGGGCTCATTTGGACATGGATGTTCAATCCACACTATGGATTGTTTAATGAAATTCTTTCTTACTTTGGTATTGGTTCAGTCGACTGGTTAACTTCAACGACTTGGGCAATGCCAGCCATCATCATTACAACACTATGGCTAAGAATTGGTTATTGTTTAGTTATTTATTTAGCAGGACTCCAAGCTGTTCCGGATAGTCTTTATGAGGCAGCGGTTATGGATGGAGCAAATGATTGGCAGAAGTTCTGGAGTATTACACTTCCTATGATTAAACCAACAACCGTCTTCATCATCGTGATGGAAGTTATTCATGGTTTCATGGTCTTTGATCTCATCTATACGATGACAAATGGTGGTCCAGGCTTCTCAACAACAGTAATCGTTCAATATATTTACCAAAAGGCATTTGTTGAAGGTGACATGGGCTATGCATCCGCTATTGGTACCGTCTTCTTCTTAATGATTATGGTATTGACTGCTATACAGCTTCGGATAGGGAGGGATGATTCATGAAATCGACAGCTACGCCTATTTCTCATGAAGAACATCCAGAAACGAACCCACCAAGAAACTTACGGAAAGTTCCAAATGTACAACCTAAGAGAAGAAGGAAACGGTCATTTTCTGTAAAAAAGACAGTTGCCTTTATCGCCTTAAGCTTTATGGCTTTATTATTTATCTTGCCTTTCTTTTGGATGTTGTCTACCTCTCTAAAGTCTCCTGAAGAGGTAAGTTCAAAAAATGTTACTCTTTTTCCTGAAGAGCTAAGATGGAGTAATTTTATTGATGCACTAGATGCAGCTCCTTTCCTTGGTTATATTGGTAATTCTTTAATCGTAAGTATTTGTGCTGTGGCGCTTACTGTGTTTATCAACTGCTTGGCTGGCTATGCATTTGCAAAATACAGCTTCAAAGGAAGAAACTTTTTATTCTTAATGGTACTTAGTACATTAATGATTCCAGTTCAGATCACAATGGTACCAAACTTCTTTATTTTAAAAGAATTAGATTGGATCAATAGTTACGCTGGTCTAATCGTACCTAGAGCAGCAGAGGCATTTGGGCTGTTTTTAGCTAGGCAGTACATTTTAAATATTCCTAACTCATTAATCGAGGCTGCAAGAATTGACGGAGCGAGTGAATTTAAAATTTTTACGAAGGTGATTTTGCCAAATATAAAGCCTCTAATTGCAGTACTCGTTATTTTTACATTTATGTGGAGATGGAATGAATTAGCATGGCCACTTATTGTTGTCTCTGAAAAGAGTATGTACACTGTCCAATTAGGTCTAGCTATGGTAAAAGGTGAACATTATATTGAGTGGACTCAAATAATGCCACTCACTTTATTATCGATTATCCCAATTTTACTTGTATTTCTGTTCTTCCAACGTTACTTTATTCAGGGCTTTGTCGGTTCTGGAATGAAGGAATAAATATGATTTGAGGAGAGATTTATTATGACAAAAGTAACTATTATTGGTGCTGGAAGTGTTGTATTCGCGAAACGATTAATATCCGATATTATCTCTTATCCAGAACTATCAGACACCACTTTTTGGTTAACAGATATTAACGAAGAAAGACTAGATACCGCAAAAAAAATGGCTAGTAACCTTATCAAAGGGAAAGATGCCCAAGTATTTGCTACATTGGATAGAAAGCAAGCGCTTAGAGATGCAGACTTTGTATTGAATTTAATTCAGGTAGGCATGCATGAAGCAACTGTTAAAGACTTTGAAATTCCGAAAAAATACGGACTTAACCAGACGATTGCCGACACTCTTGGTGTTGGCGGTGTATTTCGTTCATTGCGTACAATCCCAGTTTTGCTAGACATATGCAAAGACATGGAGGAGGTTTGTCCAGACGCATACCTATTAAACTATACAAATCCTATGGCCATGTTAATGCATGCTGTAGCTAAGGCAACATCCATTAAATCGGTTGGTCTATGTCACAGTGTTCAAAATACGGCTGATGATCTCGCGTCTTATTTGAATATTCCAGTTGAGGAACTAGATTATAAGGTTGCTGGAATTAACCATATGGCGTGGTTTTTAGAGTTAAAGCAGAATGGTGAGGATTTATATCCTAAACTATTTGAAGCTATGGAGAAAGAAGAAATTTATAGCCAAGATAAAGTTCGTTTTGAAATGATGAAACGTTTGAATTATTTTGTTACAGAATCAAGTGAGCATATGTCAGAATACACTCCATACTTTATTAAAAAAGATGAACTTGTTCAACGGTTTGATATTCCTATCGATGAATATATTCGTCGAAGCGAAAATAACCTGAAAAGGTTTGAGGAAACCAAGATTAAAGTGGAAAATGGGGAAATCATTGAGGCAGAGAAAAGCCATGAATATGGTGCACCAATTATCCATTCCATCGTAACAGGTACTGACCGTGTTATTTGGGGAAATGTCGCAAATACAGGTTTGATTACAAACTTGCCTAATGATTCATGTGTCGAAGTTCCATGCTTAGTTAATAAGGGAGGAATTCAACCGTGCTATGTTGGTGAACTACCTCCACAATTAGCTGCGATGAACATGACAAATATCAATGTCCAACAACTAACAGTTGAAGCTGTTCTCACTAAAAATATCGATTATGTTTATCAAGCGGTCATGATGGATCCACACACGGCATCCGTTCTTTCACTTGATGAAATCTGGGATATGACAAAAGAATTAATCGATGCGCATGGAGATTTATTACCAGAATTCACCTCTGGAAGAAACTTGCACAAAAACAACCTTGTTGAAGCGTCACAGTGACGCCCCGAAATTTGTCGACAATGGGACAGAGGGACAGGTCCCTCGTCCCAAATTGAGGCTAAACTACAAATTATAATAGAATACCAAAAGCCTGATTAGTAGAAATCTGTACTAATCGGGCTTTTTTTGTAAATGTCGATTTCAAACAAACGTTTGTTTGACGGCTCAGCCAAGTGCACCTGTGAAATTTTCAATTCAATCAAACGTTTGATTGAATTGATTTTATGAGGGGAAATTAGCACATCGTTAACCTGTTATATTAACAAATTACTATCCTAGAATAAGAAAGGAGAAGCCCGCCTGTACCCTTTTACTTTTTTCATCGCTCCTCTTGGACCGAGTCTGTAACTATGATTGGTACATGTTGAAATGGTATAATTAATGAAACAAAAACTGAAAGGATGGTTATGTAATGCGTTTAAAGGGAAAAAAGATTATCGGTCTTGTTCATCACGACTTTGAAGATTTAGAACTATGGTACCCAGTTATGAGGCTTAGAGAAGAAGGGGCGATTGTTGATCTTGTTGGTGAAGAAGCGAATCAGAAATATATAGGAAAGTATGGCGTCCCTGCGGTTTCCGAATTTGCGTATGTTGATATAAAAGCAGAAGATTACGATGCGATTTTAGTGCCGGGAGGATGGGCACCAGATAAAATTCGTAGGTTTCCTGAAGTATTAACTATGCTTCAGCAAATGAACGATGCCAAAAAGCCAATCGGACAGATTTGTCATGCAGGTTGGGTATTGATCTCAGCTAAGATCTTGGAAGGAAAAAAAGTTACGAGTACTCCAGGAATTAAGGATGACATGGAAAACGCAGGTGCGATTTGGTATGACGAACCTGTTGTAACCGATGGACATCTTGTTTCAAGCCGCCGTCCACCAGACCTACCAGATTACATGAGAGAATTCATTAACGTCCTGGAACAAAAATAGTGGGACAGAGGGACAGGTCCCTCGTCCCAGCCCCGAAGTTTGTCGAAAGTTTACTGCTCGTCCTACCTATTTTCCTGTAGAACTTGTTCGGGAAGAACTAATACAGAATTAGATAAATTGATGCAGACTAAAATGGTAACCTATATGGTTGCCATTTTTTAAGTAAGTTTTGAATCTCAAACTTTAAAGAGTATGACCACATTACAACATGAGAATAAGACCATACTAAAAAAATCCAGTTTATCTACTGGATTCAGGTTTAGTTAAATCAGAGTTATTTTTTTCAATGAATTTCTGAAAAGCATAATTCAATAAAGATAGTGAGTAGGAAATAAGAAAGATTGTTTTAGAATTAAACTTTTTTAATTTATAATGACCGATTTTTTGAAAGACTGCACTTAAGGGAAAGGCAAAAATTAAATCCATTATTAAATTACATACTGCATATAACGAGAACTTACCATAAGTAAAATGAAACACCCACAAATTAATTGTAAAAAACGGGCCGAATATAAAGGCTAAGGCATCAAATACCATATATTTGGTACCTCCTTTAACCTTCCACCAGTTGAAAATTGGATTTAGGAGTGTTTGTATTAACAAAATACAAGAGCAAAATAAAGTAACAGGCAAAAACCTTTTAAAGGACTGTTTTGGGAGAAAGTATATAACAATAGCCCACAACACAACTGCATTTGCAATTCTAAAAAAGTTTGCCATGAAAGTAACCACCCTAAAATTTTTTATTAGGGTGTGTTATTTAAACATTTTTATTCAGTAGTAGAAAAAGGAAAGCTTAATGGAAATGTGATAGGCGATGAACTGGCTACTTGGTTAAGGTTGCCACCACGCCACGCCTTGGGACAAGTTATCATGAACGAAACTAGCCCCTTATCGTAATCCCGTAGGTTAATTTGGTTAGACTGTTTAACGGAGATTAAAAAATCAAACCAAATCAGAGCTACATTACGAAAGGAGCTAGTTATATTATGAAGGATACCATAAAATACGTAGGTTTAGACGTCTCAAAGGAAAAAATTGCAGTTGCGATCGCTGAAGAAGGCAGAGAAGCACCTAGATATTATGGAATGATCCCACATTCCTTAGAAGCTATTAGAAAATTAGTTAAGAAATTAGGAGATAAAAAACAGATAAAAGTATGTTATGAGGCCGGCCCGACAGGTTACCCATTGTACCGTTTTTTCTTAAGTTTAGGAATAGAGTGTTTTGTAATCGCACCGTCCCTAATCCCTTCTAAGCCAGGAGAACGGATTAAAACAGACCGAAGGGATGCGGTTAGGCTTGCTCAATTATTCCGTGCTGGTGAATTAACATCAATTTATGTACCAACTGAAGACGATGAAGCTCTTCGAGATTTAGTTCGTGCTCGTGAAGATGCGAAAGAGGATGAATTAAGGGCAAAACATAGACTCACTAAGTTTTTATTAAGACATAATATTAAGCCGCCTACCGGTGTTCGCAAATGGACCCTAAAGTATCGGGATTGGTTAAACAAGTTAAAATTTACTCGTTCTACGTCTAGAATTGTATTCCAAGAATATTACTATCAACTCCAAGAGATCGAACAACGGATAAAACGATTAGAGAAAGAAATAGATATTCAAGCAACCGAAGGTTTACACGCACCTGTAATTCAAGCTCTTCAATCACTTAGAGGTGTGGCAACTATTACAGCTACAAGTTTAGTGGCAGAGATTGGATCCTTTAAAAGATTTACCTCGGCTAAACAATTTATGTCATATGTAGGTCTTATCCCAAGCGAATATTCTAGTGGTGAGAGTCGAAGGCAAGGTAAGATTACGAAAACAGGGAATAAACACGTTCGTCGTCTTCTGATAGAAGCAGCCTGGAGTTATCGATATCAACCTGCAGTAAAAGGAGAATTAAAAAGAAGACAAGAAGGTCAGTCGGCCGTTGTTCAAGCTATATCATGGAAAGCACAAAATCGTCTTCATAAAAAGTATTTCCGCTTATTATCAAGGGGTAAAGAAAGTGGGAAAGCCGTAACGGCAGTGGCAAGAGAACTAGCTGGTTTTATCTGGGCAGTCACTCAGGAAATAGATACGAACTCTAGAGCTTTAATTGAATCTTAATCTATTGATAAAAATTCATTTATAAAATACTAATGTTAAATTATGTGATTTTAAGAATAGGGCCCGAAGGCAAAGAATAACACCGGAAAGGATTATCCACGTGGTCCCTTTGTGCTATGTCTAAATAGGCTAACGCACGTTACAAGTTAGTGGAAGGTCCTTTATACGGAAAGATAAAATGTGAAAACCCACGAATATCAGAGTGCTAACCGTAGCTAGATTTTTGCCTTCGTGCCGTGTTTTTAACTTCTGAATAAAGGAGGAATTTATTTCTTAGCTTCAAAGAGTGTCTCATTCTAAGGATTGCCAGTCAAGGAGAGCACTTGACAGACAATCCTTAGAATGAGAAGTAGTCTGTAAGCTAAGAAGGGAAATCCCTAGACATAAAATGTCTCAAAGATTTACAAAAAAAGAAAAGAAGCTTAAAACGCTTCTCTTCTTAAGTGCGCCCAAAAACGGCGACTATTACCAGGGATACGGAGTGGACTTGACAGTTTCGTTCATATCAGGGACCTGTCCCTGTGACCCAGCACACAACCGCCCTAGGAACACGCCCCAACCCAGTAGCCCCGCGAACACACCCGCATAACCCACACGTTCACCAATTTCGTCAAATTTTTCCCGTAAATGTTGAAACTTTCTGATATAATTTGTAGTATATTGGTGAAATATGTAGACTTTTCCTCTTTGGTAGTAGGAAAGTATGGCTTATGAAATCTTAATTCTAATAAATGGTGGGTAAAAACGATGGTTTTTGATGGAATTCTCATATCAATTATTGTGGGCTTTTTTCGAAAAGGTAGTTTGAGAGGATTAGCTGATTTGCAGTTGAAATACGGATGGATTTTTCCGATTCTTGTTTTTCTACAGTTTTTTATTTATTTTCTACAGAATAAGTATGAATTGCTAGGGTTTCTTAGTGGCTATATTTTTATGTTTGTCTATGTGATTGGGATGGCGTTTCTTTGGGTGAACCGGCATAATTCTGGTTTTACTCTTATTTTAATCGGGACATTCTTGAATTTTCTTGTTATGGCTTTGAACGGCGGAAGAATGCCAGTTTTAGAGTCGGCTGCAGCTCTGTTAGATCCACATTACTTAGATACATTAAAAAATGAACTTTATGCGAAGCATACACTCCTCACAGAGAGTAGTAGATTAGGATTTTTAGGTGATATAATACCTCTAACAAATCCGTATCCTCGTTCTCAAGTCATTAGTATTGGAGATGTTGTGATGAATATTGGTATCTTCCAATATATCCAATATCTAATGGTACATAAAAGTAAGGATGCACCAATAGAAGGTGAGACCTCCTTTTTGAAGGAGGTGAAGTCATGAAAACGAAAGTAACTCGTATTCTACTAAACACAATTATCCTTGGATCTGTAGTACTTGCTTTTACATCTGGTTGGAAACTAGGATAAACAATGAATTAAGGAGGAAGAGATTGCTATCTAATCAATTCCTCCTCTAACTACCATTTTACCTAAAGAGATGATAAAAAATGAAATTAAACTTCAAACCAATAAATATATATACGGGCGTTATCTCCATAGTAGGGGTGTTTTCATTCCTCTATTTTTATGATTATAACAACATCACCCTATCGGACTGGGTAATTATTTTTACATTAATCGGTTCCATTACTCTGTTAAATTATCATGTTATCTATATCCCACCAAAAGATAATACACTTTCATTAGATTCTTCGATTTATCTTGCTAGTTTGTTTATGTATGGACTAGATTTAACACTTTTTGTATTGGCATTATCAAGTATTATTTATGTATTTGTTCAACGGAAAATTGTCTGGTGGAAGCATTTATTTAATTTCTCAATGTACACCATTATGATTATTGCCTCCTATTTTTCACTTGTTTTTGCTGGAGGATCATTAGGAGAAATCGATACACACAACATGCTGCCATATATTCTATCTCTATGTACTTATTTTATTTGCAATATGCTCTTTATTATTTCTTATTTCTTTCTTTATGGTAGCGGTAGTATTGAGAACGTCATTAAAGGGGTCACTACTGATAAAACATTTGTGATTAGTTATTTCACGACGCTGTTACTACCCTTGATTCTTGGAATCTTGCTAAAAGCAGAAGGGATATTTGGCCTCTTTCTATTCGTATGTATTGCTTTACTGTTATCAGCTGCATTCGATCAGCATTTTAAGCTCTATCAAGAGATTTCAGATAAGGCGAATAAGGATTTCTTAACAGGTTTAAATAATCATGGTTATTTTAAAGAATTATTTGATGAAGAAATATCAAGTGCTAGGGAAAATGGAACGCCTGTTAGCATAGCGCTTTTAGATATAGATGATTTTAAAAAATATAATGATTTGTATGGTCATATTCAGGGTGACCATTTACTAACATTTTTCGGTTCAATCCTAGAAAATGAAGCGAATATACATGACTATATCGTTGGGCGATACGGTGGGGAAGAATTTTCAATTGTCATGCCGAACACAACGGTGGACGACGGATTGGCATTCGTTAATTCATTCCGAAAAAAAGTTAATAACAGCTATTTCAAAGGTGTAGAAGCACTTCCATATAGCTGTCTATCTTTTTCAGCAGGCGTTGTGGAGTGGGAAAAAGGGATGTATGACGCAGCCGAAATATTGAATAAAGCTGACCAAGCGATGTATTATGCGAAAGCACAAGGGAAAAACATTGTTCAGGTATTCGATGAAAACTCTCAATACTTTGCTCAAAATGCGATTAATCTCGATAATGAGTTAAACGAAGCTGAACAACAGCTGAAAATCTTCTTATCGAAAGATGTGTATACCTATCGTCATAGTAAGCGCGTATTCCAATATGCGGTTGATTTCAGTAGTAGACTAGATTTAAGTGAATCTGAAAAGAAGACGTTAATATTAGGTGCTCTTATTCATGATATTGGTAAACTAGAAATTCCTCGTGATATTATCAATAAAAAAGGAAAACTCGAACCCCATGAATGGGAAATGATGAAGAAACACGTAACCTGGGGGAAAGAAATTATCTCGACCAATAAAAAATTGGAGCCTTTGATTCCATTAGTCGAGTTGCATCATGAACGTTTCGATGGAAAAGGCTATCCGCATGGTTTGCAAGGTGAAAAAATACCGAAGCTGGCTAGAATACTATGTGTGTGCGATTCCTTTGACGCAATGACAACAGAACGCCCATACCAAAAGACAAAAACGTTCACAGAAGCCATCGTAGAACTAAGAAAATGCTCAGGAACTCAATTTGACCCAACCCTAGTCGAACCCTTCATCGGCATGATTGAAGAGAAATATGCAAACCAAATAAAAGAAGAACTTGTATTGCGGTCACAGTGACGCCCCGAAGTTTGTCGAATGGGACAGTGGGACAGGTCCCTTGTCCCACAACTTAAAATACGAATACTATTGTATAGAAAAAAGCCCAAGTGGGCTTTTTTCTATACTTACCAATAAAAGATTATCAAGGCTTACAAAAGGAGACTTTTAGTACTCTATTAAAGAAATGCATAAATGTGTAGGCAACCCATACGGGAAGGTGGTTTTCCATTTTGGATGTTCTAGTTCTAGTAAGGAAAACTCATAAATTCAGTAAAATGAGAGGCTAGACGTTCGATTTGTGACTCCATCCTGTTTTTTACCTCATTTAATTTCCGCAGGTTGTCGTCCTTATTTTGAGCAAAAGCGGCGCTGTTGTGAGGTATCTGATCAGGGTGAATTCTCCGTTGATATAAAAGAAGTCCCTCGTAGCAAGACAGATGATCACAAAACGTCTTGATAAATTTTTCCTTTTGATAGTCGTCTTTTTTATCCAAAACGGTGTTAAGTAGATGCTCCACCTTTTTTTCTACCTTTTCAGTAGTTCCTTCAGTAATAAACAAATAATTTCGACACCATTGCATTACATCCATTTTTTTTATCACTCCTTTGATGGTCCGTTTAGAATTCCAATTATTTTTTATATCTATATAAGAGTGTGCTACTTTTCTTCATAATCATTCCTGTTTGCTCGGAAACTTTGTAGTTTTGTTTATTTTTTAGTTATTTGGGGGTTCTTTTTCGTTTTGAAACATCTTTTATACTAAGGGGATGAGGGATCAAAGGGTTAAAAAGACATATTATAACAGAATATAAAAATCCCGATTGGCAGAAATCTGTACTAATCGGGATATTTTTGAAAATATCGATTTCAAACAAACGTTTGTTTAACGATCTAAATCAGATGTGGCGTGAAACTATAAATTTATTCAATCGTTTGTTTGAATTGTCTTTGTAAGGGAATGGGTTTTGAAAGTGAAACTGTTATACTATCAAATTGTTATTCTAGCATAGGGTCGGAGGGACAGGTCCCTTGTCCTAGGTGAAAATATAATGGGTCAAGGGACCTGTCCCCATGACCCAAATCACCTTGACCCACTATTCCACTAAACCGGATACCTCACCATAAGAGAGCACATTGTCTGTCATTTTGTTAAATGTACGTTGGTTTACGATTTCGTCGCCGATTTGTTTCAGTAGGGATACACTGGCGCGGAATGGACTTGAGCCAGTACTTACTCTTTCAATTCCAAATTCCGATAGTTCCCCTATTGATGGGAGTCCTGGGACTGCTAATAGATTAATTGGACAATTGACCGTATCTCGTAGTTTTTTGATTTCGTCTAGATTTTTCAGAGCAGGGACGAAGACACAATCTGCACCTGCTTCTTCATATAGTTTTACGCGATGAATGGCTTCATCAATACGAGATTCTGGTTCGCCTATATTCAGCCAGAATATATCCGTGCGTGCATTGATAAACAAAGGAAACCCAATTGAATCACAGTACTCTCTAATGGCTGAAATCTTTTCCTGCTGTAGTAGAGGGTCATAAAGCGGAGAACTAGCGTCACCAGTCCCATCCTCAAGATTAATACCGACCACTCCTGCGGCTATTAGCTGTTCGATTGTATGTAAAACTTCCTTCGTCGTTTTTCCATAACCTGATTCAATGTCGGCGCTTACTGGTACGTCAACCGCGTTGACCATATTTCTGATTACACTTAACATTGTCTCAAATGGTATCTCTTGTCCATCAGGATACCCAAGCGACATCGCAATCCCCGCACTAGTTGTCCCAATTGCCTTACATCCACATTCCTCGAACATTTTTGCGCTAATTACATCCCATGCATTCGGTAGAATCATGGTGTTCGGCCCCTTATGTAGAGCCCGAAAACGCTCTACTTTAGCTATTAGCTGTTCACTTATCATCGCTAATCTCCTCTCTAATTTCGAATCAAAACTATAATTTTATTGTAACTTATTTCTGGGACGGAGGGACAGGTCCCTCGTACCTGTAAGGAAATGGTGGGTCAAGGGACCTGTCCCCGCGACCCACGGAGCCCACCACCCAATGATAGTCAAAAGCGCTGCGATCCATGCTTGACCCACTGTGGTAGAATAAGATATTAGTATAAATATGGAAGGAAATCTCAGATGGAGTTATTATTAATTGTCTTACCTGCATTCCTAATATTCACTACAGGATTTATTGGGCAAAAGGCCCTCAAATTTGATATTAAATCGATTTCAAAGTTATCTCTATATTTGTTATTACCTTTTTTAACCTTTGATACGTTTTATACGAATCAATTAAACGCGGATTATTTTTATATGTTTGTTTTTACAGTATTGCTTACTGTTATGTTAGTCGTTTTTACCTTCTTGACTGGGAAGTTATTAAAAGTAGATCGACCGCATATGTCTGCCTTGCAGCTAGGGAGTATTTTTCCGAACAGCGGGAATTATGGAGCGCCAGTGGCATTATTTGCATTTGGTGCGATTGCTTTTGATTATGCCATTATTATTATGGTGATTCATGCATTTTTAATCAATTCACTGGGCATTTTTCTTGCATCCCTAGGTGGGGCAAATTCAACTGGACTAAAAGGAGCATTAATTCGGTTGACTAGAATGCCAGTCATGTACGGGGCTGTATTAGGGGTAATCTTCCAGATTGCTAATATACCATTACCCTCCACGATTATAGATGGAATCAGTATGGTAGGAAGTGCATCCATTCCAGTCGTAATGTTAATTCTGGGAATGCAGTTGGCTGAAATTAAACCGCAAAAATTTAATTTAAAATATGTGAGTAGTATTACACTATTACGTATGGTGGTTTCACCGCTACTTGCTCTAGCTTTAGTTCAAATCATGCCCGTTAGCGAGCTCATTAAACATGTTTTTATTCTCTTGGCCGCCATGCCAGTTGCAGCGAACACAACCATGTTAGCTGTTCAATTCGATTGCAAGCCAGATTTAATCTCATTTACAACTCTTGTGACAACTTTGCTTAGCTTGATTTCAATTCCGTTTGTAATCTATTGGATGTAGCGGTCACAGTGACGCCCCGAAGTTTGTCGAGTGGGACGGAGGGACAGGTCCCTCGTCCCAAAAGGAAAAAAATGGTAGGACAAGGGACCTGTCCCCGTGACCCACCCCAAAAGACTTGATCCCAGTGACAGGCCGCGACCCGACAGGGACTCATCCTCAACCCAAATGTCGACCACTCTTAAAATTTAGAATATTCTTTATTGACAATATTATTTTTCACTATTAAGATAGTGATTAAGAATACGTATTCTTTATTCGAGCCACATACATATTGAATGCGGATTCAAAAATTTTTTCAACCTTTTGAATCCGCATTCAAAGGAAGAGGTGAATCATGATAAAAGAACAAAGTGTCGTTTCAGTCGGTACTGATTTCAGAATGCCAGATGTCTTTCGATTTGGAGTAGGTTCCTTGTCAACCTTAGTAGATTCAATAGAAAAGTTTGATGCTAAAAGAGTTGCCATCATAAGTGACAAAGGACTTGAAAAAGCTGGCTTAGTAAATAAAGTGACTGCGCTTCTTGAGCCACTACCTATTTCACTTGTTACATACACGAATATTTCTGGAGAGCCGACGTTTCAAATGTTACAGGATGCAGTTCAAGTCATTGAAAGTGAGAATTGTGATTTAATCGTCGGTATTGGGGGTGGGAGTGCACTTGATGTAGCAAAGGCAACAGCTGCTTTATCTGGAAAAGAAGATTTATCACCCTACATAAGCGGAGAAAAAACAATTGAAGCCCGCACAATCAATTGTATTCTTTTACCAACAACATCTGGAACAGGTTCTGAAGTGACAATGAATGCCATTTTCGGTGATGAAACCCAAGGAGTAAAGAGGGGAATCGTTAGCCCGGTTTTACTTCCAGATGTAGCTATCATCGATCCAGAATTATCCCTTTCATGTCCACCAAGAGTGACAGCAGCGTCGGGAGTAGATGCTCTAACACATGCGATAGAATCGTATATTTCAACGAAAGCAACTCCTTTAACTAGAATTTATTCAGAAAAAGCAATTCGACTATTTCCTTCTCATATTACAAAGGCTGTACACTATGGCAATGATATTGAAGCCCGTACTGGCATGAGTTGGGTAAGTTCGTTAGCAGGTGTAGGTTTAGCGAATGCTGGTGTAGGTGCCGTTCATGCGCTTGCATATCCACTTGGTGGACAATACCATATTGAACACGGTGTTGCGAATGCTCTCTTAATGCCATTTGTATTTGAAGTCATCGGTACGGCTTGTTTAGAAGATATAAAGGATATTACAGCATTTTTAGGAATTGGAGATTCCCATGTAAGACAACAAGACTCTTTGGAAGTACTTGTAGATTACTTATATGACCTTTTGGTTGACTTAGATCTCCCAACCTCATTATCACAATTAGGTGTTCCAGAGGAATCCTTACCAGCACTGGCAGAACAAGCTAGTAAGATCGATCGTTTGTTACGAAATACACCATACAATTTAGGCGAACAAAAAATCCTAAAAATTTATCAAAATGCTTTTAAAGGGAAAGGAGGGAAATAAAATGAAAACGGTACATGCAGATAAAGAAAAGCTATTTATTGGTGGAGAATGGAAGGAAGCGAATCAGTATTCTGATTTGAAATCCCCTTATCAAGATAGAGTAATCGCACAAATTCCAATAGCAGAAAAGGAAGATGTAGTAAAAGCTATCGATTCTGCAGAGCAAGCAAAAAAGGAAATGAGAAAACTGACAGCCCTTGAACGCTCAGAGATTTTGGAACGAGTCGTTGAAATCTTTAAAGAACGATTTGAAGAATGTGCACTTATTCTCACAAAAGAGAATGCAAAACCGTTAAAAGCAGCTAGGGCTGAGATTACTCGAACGATTGAGACATATAAGTTTGCAGCAGAAGAAGCAAAAAGGATACATGGAGAAACAATCCCGATGGATGCAGCCAAAAATGGAGCAGGTAAATTTGCTTTTACCAAGCGTGAACCACTTGGGGTCATTGCGGCTATTACTCCTTTTAACTTTCCTTTTAATCTAGTAGCTCATAAGCTTGGACCAGCAATAGCCACTGGAAATACGGTTATTTTGAAGCCTGCTTCACAAACTCCACTAAGTGCCTTTATGACAGCAGAAATTTTTGAAAAGGCTGGTTTACCTAAAGGAGCTCTTAATGTAGTTACAGGACAGGGGAGTAAAATAGGCGACATTCTGGTTACTGACAGCCGGATTAAAATGGTAACCTTCACTGGAAGTGTTGATGTGGGGTTAGGAATTAGAAATAAGGCTGGATTAAAGAAAGTGACACTAGAACTTGGATCAAATTCAGCAGTCATTGTTGATAGCGCAAACAACCTGGATCATGTTGTTGGACGATGTGTGGAAGGCTCTTTTGCCTTTGCGGGTCAGGTTTGTATTTCCATCCAACGCATCTATGTTCAAGAAGACTTATTTGATGAATTTGTTCAGAGATTTGTAGAAAAAACAAAACAACTCACTGTTGGAGATCCTGCAGAAGAAGACACTGATTTATCCGTTTTAATCCATCAAAGAGAAGCAGAGCGTGTTGAAAATTGGATTGAAGCGGCAAGAAAATCAGGAAGTAATGTCATCTATGGTGGTAAAAGGGAAGGTGCCTTGTTACAGCCAACGGTTATAACAAACGTAGACTCAAATCAAGAGGTAAGCTGCCAAGAGGCATTTGCACCAATTGTATCGATTAACCCTTATAAAACCTTTGACGAAGCTATTAATTTGGTAAACAACTCTTCTTATGGGCTGCAAGCAGGTATCTTTACGACGGACGTGCAAAAGGCATTTCACACCATTGATAGCTTAGAAGTTGGAGGGGTTATTGTAAATGATATTCCATCTTTTAGAGTAGACCATATGCCATATGGTGGAGTGAAAAACAGCGGAACCGGTCGTGAAGGGATTAAGTATTCAATGGAAGAAATGACAGAGCTAAAGTTAGCTGTATTTAACATTTAAAAAATCTATTAATCAATAAATTTAATAAATATGGAGGAGATTTATTATGACTGTTCAAAAACCTGAGGTAAAAAGATATACAAATGAAGAGATGGAAAACAACTGGGTTGTACGATTTGACAATATGAAGACACAGGCTATTCCTTTAATGTTTATCGATAGTATCATTCCTGGTCATCAACGTCTAAACTATACATTAATCGGTGATACAGCTAGTGAAAATGATAATTTTACACCACACATTACAGAACCACATGGCTTTCAAATTGGAATGGTTAAAGCACCAAAGGGAAATGGTCCAGCCTATCATACACATGATTACATTGAAGCATTCCTTCCGTTAACTGGAAAATGGCGTTTTTATTGGGGAAACAGCCCAGATGAGATTGAGGGAGAAACAATTATTGAACAATGGGATTTAATTTCTTTACCACCAGGCTTATGGAGAGGTTTTGAAAATATTAGTGATGAAGATGCATGGATTTTCGCGGTGCTAGAACAACATGAGGTATTCGAAGGAAAGGATCCTTATTGGTCTCCGAAGGTTATCAAAGAGGCTGCCAAGTATGGTTTTAAAGCTGATGAATTAGGCAAAATGATCAAACCAGATAACTTTGAATTTTTGGAAAAAGAAATGGCGGAAAAGCTAAAAATGGGTGAAAAATAAGATTTCACTAATTGTATCTGTTTCGAAAAATCTAAATACTCTGATTGACAAGCCCGAGTTTACGAGGTTACTATAGTATCAACAAAATAATACGTATTCCGAAACAATGTCCTATAAATAAGTGGTAATTGATATGTACCCACTTTTAATTTTTATTGATTTTGGAATACGTATTCCTGAATCCGCATTCAACATTTTAGTAAGCCCTTTCGTGAAATCGAAAAACCAAATATAGAAAGGAACATGAGAATGGGAAAAAGAAGAAACTTTCGTTTAGCCGTTATTCTACTAGTAATGCTAACACTTCTTATTGCAGGATGCAGTAATTCAAGCTCTAACAATGGTTCTGGGGATGGTAATGCAGAAGGAAAACCAGTCAAAGTATTATTATCTGCTGGAGATGTTGGACAGTTTAACGCATGGAAAGCTAGGAGTAAGGATTTCACCGAGGAGTCTGGGATTGAAATCGAGTTTATGGAAACACCATACAACAACTTACTAGAGGATATTACGGCCGACGGAATTGCAAATGGTGGGGGATATGACCTAGTCGTTTTCCTAGATTCAATGGGTTCTTCCATTACACAATTTTTAGAGCCTCTTGATGAATATATGGAGAAGGATAATTTTAATACAGATCGCTGGCCTTCTTCTATAGTTGAACTTTCTACTTTTGATGATCAGGTATATAGCTTACCAGTTAGAGCACATGTTCAAATGCTTTTCTATAGAAAGGATATCTTCGACCAACTAGGATTGGAAGTTCCGAAAACGTGGGAAGAATTTGATGCGGTTAACAAAAAGATTACGGAAGAAACAGATTTATATGCAATAGCTCCATATTATGGTGCTGGAAATAATGGTCAGAATTTGTTTATGTGGACTTCGTATCTATGGAGTAACGGTGGAGACATTTTTGATGAAAACATGAAACCTATTTTTAATAGCCCAGAAGGACTTGAGGCAACACAAAGATACTTGGACCTTCTAGTAACAGACAAAGTTGCACCACCTGAATCTGTAACCTTTGGTGAACAAGATTCACGAACATACTTCAAACAAGGTAAAGCAGCAATGTGGCTTGGCTGGTGGTGGGTGTACTCAGAGTTCAATGATGCAGGAACATCTGCTGAAGATGTTGTAGGCAATGTACATTTCGCAACTGTCCCTACTTGGGAAGGACAATCGTATGAAGGCGTGAACGTTTCAACATTCCCGATTGCCATGATGAAGGGATCTAAAAATAAGGAAGCAGCATGGGAAGTATTAAAGTGGTTATCTGAGCCTGAAGAGGAACTAGATGTAGTACTGAAATCATTGAAAAATGAAAGTCCTTCAGACCAGAAGTCACCTGTTATTACGCAAGTTGAGAATTTAAAAAATGCTGAGTTAAACGAGTTATCCGATAATTTCTATAACACAGCTGCTGAAAACTTTGAAAATGCGAAAACTTTACCAAACATTAAAGAGTGGCCACAAGTAGCGGATATTATTAGTAAAGCCATTTCTGATATGGCAACTGGAAAGCCTGTGGAACCAACTTTAAATAAAGCAGCTGAACAAGTTGAAAAGCTATTAAAAGACGCGGGATACTAAAAAATTGTAAGGATTTAAATCCGATATGCACTATGAGGAGTTAACAACATTCTCATAGTGTGTATCTTGTAAACAAGCAAAATACGAATAAGATAGGTGTGATTTAAAATCACAATGAAATGAATAGCCTAAAAAAATCAATGTTTGTCTCAAACATTAGGGGGAAGCTAAAGTGAGTAATAAGCTATTTAAATATGTATTATTGGCACCGGCTTTATTATTAATTGCAGCTACCACTTTTTATCCCTTGTTGAAATCATTCTGGATTAGTTTACATAAATGGGATTTAAAAGTTTCTGCAGAGATGGGCCCTTTTATAGGTTTTGATAATTACATAAGGGCGTTTACGGATTCACAATTTTGGAATAGTGTTGGTGTCACTGTTATATTTTCAGGATTTACCGTACTTTTTACCATCGTTTTAAGTATTATGGTTGCTTTGTTATTGAGTAAGGAAAAGACATATCTCTCCTATTTACGAGTTGTCCTTATCATCCCATTTGCCATGAGCCCGGCATTAATTGGTTACTCTTGGAGATTTATGCTTAACTCTGACTACGGTCTGTTTGACAAGATTATCGATTTCTTCATTCCAGCATTCTCAGATGTTGTGTGGTTAGGTACTGGACTTACCGCTATGATTGCACTTATCTCAGTTGTCGTCTGGATCTGGCTCCCGTTCATGAGCTTGATGTTTATAAGTGGTGTGATGGGAATGCCAAGGGAAGTATTTGAAGCAGCACAGGTTGATGGAGCTACTTCTCTTCAAACCTTATTCAAAATTACCCTTCCAATGCTAAAACCCATTATACTAATCGCTACTATCCTAATGACAATGTTTTCCCTTAAAGCATTTGATCCGGTTGTTACTATGACACAGGGTGGACCTGGTGGATCAACTGAAGTATTAAACTTTTTCATCTATAAGACTGGATTTAGATTCTTTGATATGGGTTATTCCTCTGCGCTTGGGTATATTTTGGCACTCATAACAATTCTATTTGTCATTATATACATGAGAAGATTGGTGAAGGGAGATGAATGGAATTGATAAAAAAGGAATTATCGACACCAAATCCAATTAATCCACTTGTATTTCAGAAGACAAAAAAGAAACAATCAATGAAACTAGGATTCTTATTAGAAATCATAGGTGTCATTCTTGTTTGTGCCTTTTTATTTCTCCCGATTCTATGGATCTTAATTACGGCTTTTAAACCGGAGGCAGAAGCTTACACAACTAGCATCTTATTTCAGCCGACATTTGATAATTTTACAAATTTATTCAGTTCCTCTTTCAATTTAGGAAAATACTATTCTAATAGTTTGGTTGTTGTAGCTGTGACGCTTTTCATAACCGTTCCGGTCAGTGTGTTAGCATCTTATAGTCTTTCACGCTTTCGGATTCCAGGTAAGCAACTCTTTTTGTTTGCTATCCTTGCGACACAGTTTATTCCATTAATCGTAAATGTCATTCCGTTTTTTACAATGTTTCGCGATTGGGGGATGTTAGACACGTCACTTGCTTTAATCATAGTTAACTTGGGGCACACCATACCCTATGCGATTTGGTTAACAAAAGGTTTTATTGACCGTATTCCGGTTGATATGGAAGAAGCAGCAACCATTGATGGTGCAAACCGTCTCCAAGTTTTATGGCATATCCTACTTCCGCTTGCAAAACCGGGAATTATTACAGCAACTGTTTTCTGTTTTGTTATTACGTGGAACGAATTCATGTTTGCCCTGATCCTAACCCAACAAGATGCGGTTACATTACCAGTTGCATTATCCTTCTTTAATGGAGAAAAGGGTGTACTTTGGAATGAAATGGCGGCAGCAGGAATCATCTTTGTACTTCCAACTGTAGTCTTAATGATGATTGTACGTAAACAATTCATACTTGGTATGACATCAGGCAGTGTAAAATAAGGGATTTTTCCGAAAAGGAGGATGGAAAGGAAAGTTGTTTAATGAGAATAACCGTTAATGATATAGCTAAATTAGCGAATGTTTCGCAATCTACGGTTTCAAAAGTATTAAATGGTTATCCCAACGTAAAAGAATCAACAAAACAGGAAGTAATGAAAACCATAAAAGAGTTAAATTTTACACCTGATGCAGTTGCTAGAAGTATGATTACTAAAAGAACCAATACGCTTGGTTTAATAGTCGGAGATATCTCAAATCCCTATTTTGCGGAAACAGCAAAAATCATCATTGAGAAAGCTCAAAGTAAAGGCTATAACGTGATTATCAGTAACACAAATCATGATGATCAAAACCTGGAAACAGCGATTGAAACATTATTAAGCAAAAGAGTGGATGGACTGTTAATTACATCCGTAAGTTCGCATAACCAGGAGCATATTCAAAATCTCTGCAATGGAAAGATACCAACCCTTTTATTTATCAATTACATCGAAGGTGAGAATGTCAACTATGTTGTTTTAGACAATAAGAAGGGTGCACAAATCGCCGTTGAATACTTGATCAATATCGGACATAGGAACATTGCGTTTATATCCGGGCCTTTTAAATACTCGGCTATTTCTCAAAGGTATTTTGGGTACAAAGAAGCTTTAGCCTTACACGATATTCCAGTCAAGGATGGAAACATTTATAATGGCGAGCTAGTGTATGAAAATGTCTATCATTTTGTAGATAATCTATTATCAACTGATGACCGACCTACTGCCATTTTTGCCTCTTCAGACAATATCGCACTAACCATATTAGATGTTGCAGCTTATAAAGGTATGGATATTCCGAAGGATTTGTCGGTAATTGGTTTTGATAATATGGATTTATCTTCGAATCAATATATTTCACTAACAACGGTTTCTCATCATAAAGAGAGACTAGCAACCCTTGCTTTAGAAAAATTATTATTATTGATTGAAAAAGGGGACTTGATTAAGAAACCCATTCAATTAATCATTGAACCAGAATTAATTATCCGTAAGACATCTTCTGAATTGATAGTTCAGAATACTTAAAATACCCTGATTTATAGCAAAAAATATTTACAAAAAGGATGGTTACCATGGCTGAAACAAAAACAGAAGTAAGAAATGTAACTCCAACTAAAAAAATCAAAATGGATCTTTCTTTATCAAAATCACCAAACTTCATTCATTATGCGGATGCAAATGAAGTGAATATGATCGATACGAAGGATGATTTTGATTACATTCATCTAGAAGAATCTGAACAAAAAAAGCAAAGCATGAGAGGATTTAACCCAGAATATAACAACATCGTTGATTATATTGTGAAAATTACTCGCCAAATTTGGAAAGAGAAAGATATTGGGTTGATCTATGATACGTACAGCACGAGTGTGAGTGTACATAAGGGTCTTGTAAATAGCCATGGAGTGAATGAAGTCATTTCAGGAACCCTTCAAACCTTACATACTTTCCCTGATAGAAAAGGATTAGGATGGAGTGTCATTTGGTCCGGTAATGACGTGGATGGATTTTTTACATCTCACCGAGGAAGATCCAATGCCACTCATTTAGGTGATAGCTTATTATATGGCAAACCAACAGGTAAAAAAGTCGTTTTTCGTACGAGCGCCGATTGCTTGATTTTGAATAATAAAATTTATGAAGAATGGTTGGTCATGGACACGTATCATCTAGTGAAACAACTTGGATTAGACCCTGTTGATATCGCGAAGAAAATCGCAAAGAGCACACAAAAACTTGCCCCTTCTCTACCATTTGGGAATAACGAAACAGCAGAGATCGGACTTCCACCAAAAATTTATGAGCCATCATCAGATGAGTTCGAAATTGGAGAATTCATGCAGCTGGTCTTTAATCGGATTTGGGCAAGACGTTCGTTTAATTATGTTAGAGAGTATTATGAGGATAATGCCGTTATTCACTATGTTTGTAATCGAGATATTACGGGGATTAGTGAGATTCAAGGGATGTTTATAAGCCTATTTGCATCTGTTCCTAATGGCAAGGTTATTTTAGAGCGTGTGACCTGTAACAAGAGAGGATCAGATAGTGATTGGGATGTAGCCGTAAGATGGAGAATCCAAGGCCTTCATGAAGGAACAGGTTATTTCGGTGCTCCGAGCGGGAAGCCGATTGATATTCATGGTATTAGTCATTATAAAGTTCGTAATGAAAAAATTGCTGAAGAGTGGCTGTTATTTGATGGAATGGAAGTGCTACGACAAATCCATTTACCTGATGAAGATGAAAATGTTCAAAACGAGGCAGATAGTGAAGACGGGAATTTCACAGGAGTTTCATAAGAAGTAGAGGCAGTCTTATGCCTGCCTCTTTTTTAACTCATAAATAAGGAGGACATGAATCATGGAATATGTGAAAAAGGCTGAAAATATCGAACTAACATTTTCTAATGAAGTTGAGCAAACGGTAAAGGATATTATTTCTTCTGTTAGGGAAAAGGGAGATGAGGCGGTTGGAAATTTTGAGATGAAATTTGGAAACTCTGATCGTCCATTAAGGGTTAGTGAAGAAGAAATTGAAGAGTGCTTAAAAACTCTTCCAGCAGATGTGAAAGAATTAATAGACCGTGTTGTTGATCGCGTATCATCATTTGCCCAAGCACAATTGGAAACTCTGACACCTTTTGAAAAAGAATTCGGTGAAGGAATTCGTATGGGGCATCGAATTGTTCCAATCGAGAAAGTGGGTGCATACATTCCAGGCGGAAGATATCCGTTATTATCCTCTGGTCCGATGGTTGTCGCACCAGCAAAAGTCGCAGGGGCAAAGCAAATTGTTGCATGTAGTCCAGCGAATTATAAGGGTGGAATTCATCCTGCCGTTTTATACGGATTAATTCGTTCTGGGGCAACTGATATTTTCGCTATAGGTGGAGCACAAGCAATTGCTGCAATGGCTTACGGTACGGAATCAGTGCCAGAAGTCGATATAATTGCTGGACCAGGAAACCGTTTTGTAGCAGAAGCAAAACGTCAGGTGTATGGAAAAGTGGGTATTGACCTAATCGCCGGACCAAGTGAAGTCATGGTTTTTGCAGATGAAACAGCCTCGCCGAAAAAAATAGCAGCCGATTTATTGGCACAGGCAGAGCATGATCCGTTTGCAAGAGCCATTTTAGTTACAACTTCAAGTACAGTAGCAACGGAAACGATAGAAGAAGTGAATGAGGTATTAAAGAGCTTTTCTCCAACTTCACCGGCTCATGATTCATGGGAAAGAAGTGGAGAAATAATCTTTGCAGATTCAGTTTCAGAAGCAATTCAGATTTGTAATGATTATGCTATTGAACATTTGCATTTACATGTGAAAAATAGTCGCGATTTAGTAGATAAACTATCTAACTATGGTTCTCTATTTATTAATGAAGATAGTTCCGTTGTCTTTTCTGATAAGGTTTCAGGGACAAATCATACACTACCAACACAAAAAGCAGCAAGATACACTGGTGGATTATGGGTGGGCAGTTATGTGAAGGTGCTGACTCATCAGGAGATTTTTGGTCCAGGTGTTCAATATTTGGCATCACATGCAGAAAAGCAATCAGAAATTGAAGGGTTAGAAGGTCACAAATTGTCTGCAACCGTTCGATTGGAAGCCAGTCTGAACAAGTAGTTTTTTGCTATCCCTCTATCAATCTGGTATATTAATTTTGAATCCGCATTCGAAATTTTATATACCAGTGAGGTACATGATGAATAATAATCGAACAAATGCTTATGATGTTGCGAAAAAGGCAGGAGTTTCGCAGTCAACAGTATCTAGAGTTTTAAATAATTATCCTTATATAAAAGAAAGTACACGTACTAAAGTTTTAAAGGCAATTGAGGAATTAAATTTTACGCGTGACGAAATTGCAAGAAGTCTAGCTGAGAAGAAAACGAGGACAATTGGCTTAATTATCGGGGACATTGCAAACCCCTTTTATGCAGAGTCCTCTAAAATTATTATGAAAAAGGCAAATGAAAAGGCCTATGATGTGATTATAGGATACACAGATTATCAAGATACAAATATGGAAACATCTATCCAAACCATGATCGGAAAACGGGTCGATGGCATTATTATTGCTACCACTGAACGGTCCAATGAGAAAATCACGGAATTGTACCGTTCAGGGTTTCCTATTGTCTTATATAATGCTCAAATTGACGACCTGGAGCAATCAAATTTCGTAGTGGTGAACAATGGAAAAGGTGCCTATATGGCAACAGAGCACTTAATTCAATTAGGGCACAAGGACATTGCGTATATCTCAGGACCCTTATCCTTTCTCAATTTATTTTACCGTTTTTCCGGATATAAGAAGACGTTAGAGGCGTATAAGATACCAATGGATGACAGTATTGTTTTTCAAGATAGTCTAGATCTAACTAAAATTGCTCAATTTGTAGAAGGACTCATTCAGAGAACCAATCGGCCAACGGGAATTTTTGCAGCATCCGACCAGATTGCTCTTACTGTAATTGATACCATTTTAAAGAGTGGGTTAAAAGTTCCGGATGATATATCTGTCATTGGTTTTGATGATATCTCGTTATCCTCCAATCACTTAGTTAATTTGACGACTGTTTCTCAAAATATGGAGGAAATGGCCACAACAGCTTTGCACCATTTACTTATGGTTATAGAAGGCAAAGACTCTGATATGAAAAATCTCCAATTAGTGATCGAACCACAATTAAAAATACGAAGTACAACAGGTCCTGTTAAGGATTGAACTAAATATTAGCGATTGTTACGGAGTCGTTGTTGAACGGAACAGGCTGGAAATGGGGGGAAAACACTTGAAAGAAAAACTCGTTCTAATTCCAGGAACGCTTTGCGACGAAAGGCTTTGGATGCACCAACTTGAACACCTACATGACATAGCAGATCTAGTAGTGGCAGAAATACAAAGCGAAGATTCGATTGAAAAGTTAGCATCCTCCATACTTCATCAAGTAGAGGGGGAATTTTCTGTTGCGGGATTATCGATGGGTGGAATGGTATCTCTTGAAATCATGAAGCAAGGAGGAGAGCGGGTAAACCGACTGGCTCTTCTTGATACAAATCCCTACCCACCTACGGTTGAACAAAAAGAAAACTTTCAGCGAAATATCGATATGTGTCAGGCGGGAGATTTTGAAAAGGTATTTTCTACCTATATTTTTCCGAATCTACTTACTAAAGAAGGTAAAGAAAATGCTGAACTTGCCCCAATCGTAGAGTCAATGGCATCTGACATTGGACCAAAATCATATATCAATCAACTTACGGCTTTGAAAAATAGAGAGGGGTATCTTGAAACTTTACGTAAGATTGATTGCCCGACTCTAGTCTTAACTGGGGATAAAGACGTATTGTGTCCGGTTAAGTTGCATCAGGAAATGGCTGAACAAATACAGGATTCTAAATTGGTAGTTATTGAAGATTGTGGTCATTTAAGTAGTCTTGAAAAAAAGGAAGATGTCACTCAAGCAATGCGTGAGTGGTTATTATCTTAATTTTACGGAGGGCAAAATATGAACAATAACGTAAAATCATTGTTAAGAAGTGGAGATAGGGCATTAGGGATGTTCCTAAATATGTATTCACCTGCTTTACTGGAAATGATAGCGTATGCAGAATTCGACTTTGTCATTATAGATAATGAACATGGTAGCTTCTCAGATTCAGAACTCGAAAACCTAATTAGGGCTGCAGAATGTGCGGATATCGTACCAATTGTTAGACTTTCATATGATCCATCATCTATTCAAAAGGCGCTAGACCGCGGGGCGAGAGGAATTCAAGTTCCGATGGTCAACACAAAAGAACAGGCTGAGGAAATCGTGAAGAAAGCGAAATACCCTCCGCTAGGAAACAGAGGAACTACCTATTCGATTCGGCCAGCAAAATATGGGCGGTTGTCTGGGGAAGAATTCCTAGATAACGAGAATGATAGTGTTCTCATTATTGTCCAGATTGAAACTCCAGAGGCAGTGGAAAATTTCGAGGAAATCGTAAGTGTGCCGGGTATTGATGTAGCATTTATAGGACCGCTTGATCTTGCGATTAACTCTGGGTACCGAAAAGAAGGCATTCACCACCCTGAAATAAAAAATACGATTAAACAGCTTCATGAGTTAGGTGTCAAAAAAGATATTGCCGTTGGAACGATTGCACCGACATCAAAGGATATTGAGGAAGCCTTTGAAAATGGAACACAGTATGTGGTTGCCGTTGCTAACTCTCTCATTAATCAATCTTTTAATTCCTATAAAAAAAGTTGGGACGAACAAAAGATTAATAGGTTAACGAGCATTCAGTCAAAATTGTAAGAAAGAAAGGAAAAAAATGATGAGTATTTTTCCAGACTTAGCTGATAAATCAGTCGTAATTACAGGTGGAAGCAAAGGGATTGGGAAAGAAATTGCTTTGTCTTTTGCGAAAAGTGGCGCAAACGTAGTGATTATTGGTAGAAATCAAGAAGCACTTGAAGAAACTGTTGATGAATTGAAGCAATATCATGCAAATTGTGATTTTGTTGCTGCCGATTTAAATGAGACACAAAAGGTTCCCAAGGTTATTGAAAAAGCTGTGCAACAAATGGGAGGACTCGACATCTTGGTGAATAATGCTGGTATAAACATCGCAAAACCAGCATTAGAAGTGGAAGAATCAGATTGGGATCGTGTTCTTGATACGAATCTTAAGGCTAGTTTTTTCTGTAGCCAACAAGCTGCAAAATATATGAAAGACAACGGAGGAGGACGCATTATTAATATTGCTTCCCAGATGTCTTTTGTTGGGTATTGGGATCGGGCTGCATACTGTTCCAGTAAGGGTGGAATTGTTCAGTTGACTAAAGCGCTAGCGATTGAATGGGCCAATTTTAATATTAATGTCAATGCAGTCGCCCCAACATTCATTGAAACGGAATTAACCGAGAATATGTTTAAGGACGAGGCCTTCAAAGAAGATGTTTTTAGGCGGATACCACTTGGAAGATTAGCAGATTCATCTGATGTTGCAGGAGCAGTTCTATACCTTGCATCTCAACTTGCCAAGTCAATAACAGGTGAAACGATAAGAGTTGATGGGGGATGGACTGCGATTTAGCAACATTTTATAGGGGAAGGTTTGAAACATTTTTAGATGAGGGGGGAGCCGTTGAATGTTAGTAAATAGGTCCATTAAGGAAATGATAAATGGCTATAGAGCTAGAGACTTTTCGCCTGTAGAGATACTAGAGCAATATTTAAACCAAATCAAAATTCATAACGCCAAATTTAATGCTTTTATTACTGTAAATGAAGAAAAGGCTTTGGAGCAAGCCCTTATATCGGAGAAGAAAATTCTAGCTGGTGATGACTTGGGAGTTCTTGAAGGCATCCCTATTTCCTATAAAGATAGTATCGATACGAAAGGAATTGTCACAACCAGCGGTTCTCAAATTCATAAAAACCGAATACCTGAAAGTAATGCACATGTTGTTAACATGTTACGCAACGAGGGTGCTATTAATATTGGGAAAACGAATATGTATGAATTTGGATTTGGAATTACAGCAGAGAACCCATTTTTCGGAGATATATTAAATCCATGGAATGCACATGTGACTGCAGGGGGCTCTAGTGGAGGTTCAGCGGTTGCGGTTGCGGCAAACCTTTGCATGGGATCTATTGGTACCGACACAGCAGGTTCCATTCGTGTTCCGTCCTCGTTTAATGGAGTGGTTGGACTTAAACCTACTTTGGATTTAATTAATAAGAGTGGTGTTAGTCTATCAAATACACTTGATCATGTTGGTCCGATAGCTCGAACTGTTGAAGATCTAGCCTTTATCTTGGAGGCTATTACTAGGAAACGATATAGTAATAATTGTATCCCGGATGTCCGTGGAATGAGAATTGGGGTACCAAGACAATATTTTAATGAGCGATTGGATAGTTATGTTACGGATTTATACAATAAAGCTTTGAAAACATTTGAGTCTTTGGGTGCCGTTCTGATTGATATCGATATCCCTAAGATGGATGATCCAAGAGCTGTGGCCCATGCGATAGCTACTTCAGAGGTAGGCTATGTTCATAGGGAGTTGATTTCGACGTCACTCGATCAATATAGTGATGGGGCTAAAAAGACATTTGAAAAGAGTAAGTCGATTTCTGCCCATACGTATATTGAAGGTTTGAACAAACGTGCCCAAATGACCAATGACATTAGCCGACTATTTGAGGAAATTGATGTCATACTAACACCAACAACACCAATACCTGCGCCTAGTATCGGATTAAAAGAAGTGGCATTAGCAGGTGAAATAGATTCAGTTGGTGAATGCTTAATTCGATTTACGAGTGTATTTAATATAACAGGCCATCCTGCTATCTCAATTCCAGGTGGGGTGACTCCAGAATCGGTTCCAGTAGGGCTTCAACTAATAGCAAACCACCACAGGGAAGATATCCTACTACATACCGCCTACGCATATGAACAGACTTCTCTGGTGGATTTCTACAAAACTAGGGAAAATATATTGGGTGTGGCATGTAGGTCACAGTGACGCCCCGAAGTTTGTCGAATGGGACAGAGGGACAGGTCCCTCGTCCCAAAACAATAAACGTGAATCAACCCCACGCACCAGCCCACAGCGGGCCAAATGAGACCCACCGCGACCCAGCCATTGGGACAACAGATTTTCTCCCACCTATTGATGCAAGAATATACGCTCTGTTGGGAGTTTAATTTCAACTAGTGTGGTCTCTTTTTTACTATCAAAAGTGATTTGCCCTTGGAATTCGCTTGTCACGATTCCTTGGATGATGGATAATCCTAATGAACTTGACTTGGACATGTCAAAATTCTCTGGAAAACCACGGCCATTGTCTTCCACGGATAAATAGATTGTATTTTCAAGCCTCTTGCATTTTATCACAATCATTCCGATATCATCGTCAGCAAAAGCGTGTTTAAAGCAGTTAATGACTAATTCGTTAATGATTAGTGCAATCGATGTAGCTTTATTATAAGGTATGAAAATGTCATCGAGGTCTAGTTCAATTGTTACTTTCGGATTGTTATTGATAATGCTAATAATCGACTCGATAATTAGTTTCACGTTAATGATACTTCTACCTAGTTTATCCTTTGAAAGGAGGTTATGAACAGAAGCAATACTTTTGATCCGTAAAATAATGCTATCCAGTATTTCATCAACGGATTGCTCTGGATTATTTTGCACAAACATTTTCTGCAATGAAATAAGTCCAACGATGGATTGAAGATTGTTTTTAATTCGATGGTGGCTTTCTTGGAGAAGAGCCGATCTTCCCAGTAATCTTGTATCTTCAATTGCAATTGCCGCATGTCGAGCTAACGCTGATAAAAACTTGGTCTCTTCTTTTGAATGAACATACAGATTCTCATAAGAAACCTGAATAATTCCTGTTACTTGTGAACGAATTAGCACGGGGATGCAGATAATCGTTTTTACATTCTCTATTTTTTCAAACAAAGAGGAAAAGACGGTATCATTTTTATTTACGTAAAAGATATCGTTGCCCTTAGCAATTTTTAAAATGGCCTCTTTTGTTAATTGAGCGCTTACTATTTGTTTATCTTTATATTCAAAATCATCAATAATACTCCACGTGAACTCATCGATTAATTTGACCGAACTACTGTCAGCATTCATAACTCTAGTAACTTCTTTCGCTAAAAGTAACAAAACATCTTTCAACTCATATTCAGACGTCAAAAATTCTGCTGCCTTAAAGACAGCGTCAAGAACTGTTTTCGTTTCGTCATCTTTATACTCATCATTATCGTTAAAATTGTAATTCTCAATTTTCTTTAGTAATTTTTGAGGGTCGGCTTTTGCTTCATCGGCTGTCATTTCAGCAGTAAGTCTTCCGTTGGATATAATGGATATTCGATCTGCAAGTTTTAAGGCATCTTCCCATTGTTTTGTTATATAGATAATGCTTCCGCCAGCAACTTTAAATTGTTTCATTGTGTTATATAATTTTGAAGCATTGATATCAGAAAGCCCTTCCATCGGTTCCTGAAGTACAATTATTTCGGGATCTTGCATAAAGCCGCGTGCAATATATACGATTCTTCTCTCTTCTTCTGAGAGGTGTTTTACCTTCCTCTTATAATCAAAATGAAAGTCTAGTTGAGTTAAAACTTTTTTGGCTTTTTTATTCACTTTGTTCCAATCAACAAAAGGTAAAAATCTCCTTGTAGGAATAGAGGATAGATTAAGGTTTTCAGCGATGGAAAAGTTTTTTATCAACAATGGTTTTTGTTGTAAAATTTCAATTTTATTTTTAACGAGCTTATGATTCGCTAACGCTTTGTCTTTGAATGTAATTTCCCCATTTGAACTGGGGTTTTCTATTAAGTCTTTTAATGCCTGTATGAAAACCTTCTGTTCAGAACTATTTTTTAGAATAAAAGCATGTATTTCTGAATAATTAAGATTAAAGTTAAGATTATTAATATCTCCATCTGGACTTGTAAAGGTTACATTTTTACACTCCAAAATAAACTCACCCAAGCAAAACGCCTCCAAAAATGATAATAAAAAAGGTTTAAATTTATATTATTTCAAAATAGTTTAATATCCTTGCTATGAATCATAAATCATTATTAAAATAACGACAAACACTTCAGTTTTTGTTAAACAATGTGATACTAATATTATCACATTACATCTACGGTTTTTACTTTCTTTATTAGTGAAAATTCTATATACTATTACTAATATATGAGTAATAATATATTCTCAAAATCTTAGCATTATTTAATGGGTGGTGATAACCTTGTCTCAGTCTTTACGAATTTTAATTGCCGAGGACGAATTTCTAGTATTAATGGCCACAAAATCCTATGTAGAAAGGCTAGGCCATGAAGTGGTCGGCGTTGCTACAGATGGAGAAAATGCAGTTGAACTTGCATTGGAAAAAAAGCCGGATCTCGTTATTATGGACATTAACATGCCTAACCTGGATGGAATCGACGCCATTAGGAAGATTAATGAAACCCTCTTTATTCCGAGTATAATTGTAAGCGGTTATCATGATGAAAAACTAATTAATAGAGCAACAGATGAAGGTGTACTCTATTATTTGCTAAAACCTATTGATATAGAAGAACTGAAAATTGCTATCAATATTAGCCAAGCCAAATTTGAGGAGTTCAAGAAATTACAGGATGAGTTACAAAGTACGAAGAATGCATTGGAAGCACGAAAGCATATTGAAAAAGCAAAAGGGATTATCATGGATCGGATGAACTTGAAGGAACCAGAAGCGATGAAACGATTACAGAAAATGAGTCGGGATAAAAATAAGAAGTTAGTTGTAATTGCGAAAGAGCTCATTGAAGCAGATTCTTTATTCCGTTCAAATGGGTAAAATTGTTAGTTTAAAATAGTACTTGACTATTAGAAATCGTCACAATATACTATAAATATAGTTACAAAGACATTACAAACATATAAATTAGTTGATAACTATACTCATGTGTGGTATAGCGAATTACAACCGTTTTCAATAAACTTAATATAATATAAATTTTATACTTATGACTGGTGTAAAATTTATGATGGCTATGGGTGCCTTATATACGTAATCTTTTATTCTCTCTTTTTGTAGAGCGTAAAAAGTATTGCGTGTTTAAGGCACCCTTTTGTTTTTTTGTTAGTAATGAAAGCGATTTTATCTAATGACCATTGAAAGGGGTGATGTGTCAAAAAAATACTAGTTACAACGACTGGTTGTGATGGGGATGAATAAAGAAGGTAATCGTTTATTCGATTTGACATCAATGAACATGTAACCGCTTTATAATCATTCTGTTTACAATATTCTATTAACAAATTTTACTTTTAATAAAAAAACAGGGGGTATACACCAATGAAAAGTTTGAAAAAGTTAGTTGTACTTGCACTAGCATTACTTTTATTCGTTGCAGCAGGTTGTTCTAATCAAAGCAACGCAAATGGTGGCGAAGGTGACGGAGAAGCGAAGAAAGAAAAGATTAAAATCGGTATGTCTTTCCAAGAGATGAACAATCCTTACTTCATTTCAATGAAAGAAGCATTTGAAGAGGCAGCTGCGCAAATTGGTGCTGAAACTGTTATTGCAGACGCTCAACATGACGTATCAAAACAAATTAACGATATTTCTGACATGCTTCAGAAAGATATTGATATTCTATTAATCAACCCTACTGACAGTGAAGGTGTTGAAGGTGCAGTAGAAGCTGCGAAAGAAGCAGGCGTAATCGTTGTTGCGATTGATGCTCAAGCTAAAGGTCCTATCGATTCTTTCGTAGGTTCAAGAAACTATGATGCTGGTTATTTAGCTGGTAAACAAATGGTAGAAGATTTAGGCGGACAAGGTAAAGTTGCAATCCTTGACGGTATTCCAGTTGTACCTATCCTAGAGCGTGTACGTGGTTTTGAAGATGCTGTTAAAGAGGCTCCAGGAATCGAAATTGTTGACAAACAAAATGGTAAACAAGACAGAGCTGAAGCAATGAAAGTTACAGAAAACATGTTACAAGCAAATTCAGATTTAAAAGCAATTTTTAGTGTTAACGATGAAGGTGCATTAGGTACTCTAGGTGCAATTGAAGCATCTGGTAAAGATGTATCAATCTACAGTGTTGACGGACACCCAGAAGCAATCGAAGCAATCACAAAAGGCGGACCGTTCAAAGCAACTACTGCTCAATTCCCAAGAGACCAAGTGAGAATCGGTCTTGGTATGGCATTAGCTAAGCTTTGGGGTGCAGAAGTAGTTCCTACTGAAGTTCCAATCGATGTAGAACTACAAACGAAAGAAAACGCTGCAGACTTTAGCTGGTAATTTTTAAAAATGGGCGCTTTTGCAAAATTGCATGGCGCCTCTCCTAAATATGTGTAAGAAGGAAGGTGATTGCTGTGGATAACATACTAGAGATTGAGAATATTACCAAGGAATTTCCTGGGGTAAAAGCGTTAAAAGGAGTTAGTTTTAATATTAGACGCGGTGAGGTTCATGCATTAGTTGGAGAAAATGGTGCTGGAAAATCGACACTGATGAAAATCCTTTCTGGTGTGTATACACCTACTGCAGGAAAAATTCGTTTAGATGGAAATGAAGTAACATTCAAAGATCCTAAGCAAGCACAACAATTAGGGGTTAGTATTATTCACCAGGAGTTCAGTTTAATTCCTTACTTAAGTGGTGTAGATAATATTTTCTTAGGTCGTGAGAAAAAGCAAGCAAATGGATTATTAAACAGAAAAAAGATGCGCAAGGAAGCGGAAGAAGTATTACAAAGATTAAATGCAGATATTGACTTAAATAAACCTGTCGCACATTTAAGTGTGGCGAACCAACAATTTATAGAAATCGCAAAAGCAATTGCAATCGATACGAAAGTATTAATTTTTGACGAACCAACAGCTAGTTTAACTGGTAAAGAAATCGACAAGTTATTTGAATTAATCAATAAATTGAAAGCTGATGGTGTAACCATTATATATATATCGCACCACCTAGAGGAAATTCTAGCAATGTGCGACCGATTCACCTGTTTACGTGATGGTGAGTTTGTTGGAACAAGAGATGTAAAGGATTCTACCAAACAAGATATTGTAAAAATGATGGTAGGTCGTGAAATAGTCAATGCGTTTCCTGAAAAACCAGCGAAGACAGGGAATGAAGAAGTATTATTAGAAGTTAAGAAAATGGCTAATAAACAAATTCATGATATTCAATTTAACCTGAAAAAGGGTGAAATCATTGGAATTGCTGGCCTAGTTGGTTCCGGACGAACAGAGGTTGTAAGGGCATTGATCGGGGCTGATGATTCACAAGAAAAAGATGTTCACATCAATGGGCAAAAGGTATCTATTAAGAACCCAACTGATGCACTAGCACATGGCATTGCACTAATTCCGGAAAGTCGAAAAACACAAGGTCTCGTACTTAGTCAATCTATAAAGAACAATATTAGTATTCCAATTTTGAAAGATCTATCAAACTTCTTAAGAATCATTAATAAGAAAAAAGAAAACGAAATTGTTGAGAAATCCATTCAAGAATTATTAATCAAAACACCAAGTAGCACACAGTTGGTGAAAAATCTGAGTGGGGGAAATCAACAAAAAGTTGTCTTAGCTAAATGGTTAAATACAGATTGTAAAATATTAATCTTTGATGAACCTACCCGTGGAATTGATATAGGGGCTAAGGAAGAAATTTATAAACTCATGAGAAGATTAGCAGATGAAGGACTTTCTATCATCATGATTTCCTCAGAATTACCTGAAATTTTAGGGATGAGTGACCGAGTGCTTGTTATGCACAAAGGAAGAATTAAGGGAGAACTTCTAGGAAATGAAGCAACTTCAGAAAAAGTAATGTATTTTGCAACGGGTGGTGCGGATCAATGAGTGAACTAGATTATAAGAGAAAAGGATCTAGCGTTAAGGACTTGTTAAAGTATCCTGAAATGTTAACGCTAATTGGATTTTTAGTATTATGTATATTCTTTTCCATTACAGCAGAAAGCTTTTTAACGGCAGATAATATCTCAAATATTATCAGACAAGTTTCGATAAACGGGATATTAGCAGTTGGGATGACTTTTGTTATCTTAACAGGTGGTATTGATTTATCAGTTGGTTCAGTAATGGCACTTACTGGGACCATTATAGCGGGTATGATGATTAATACTGGATTACCTCCAGTTGTAGCCGTATTAATTGGTATCGTTTTAGGTGCAGTTCTTGGATATATCAACGGTCTATTTACAGCCTATGCAAAAATACCGGCAATTATTGTTACATTAGCCATGATGGAGGCTGCACGTGGTTTAGCCCTTCTATATACAGGTGGTTATCCACTTTCAGGACTACCAAGTTCATATAATTTTATCGGTAGAGGATATTTATTTGGGGTTATTCCAATGCCTGCCGTTATTATGATTCTGGTCTTTATCGCAGCTTATATCATTTTAAACCATTTACCAATCGGCCGTTATATTTACGCGCTTGGTGGTAATGAGGAAGCAGTTAGATTATCTGGTGTCAAAGTAAAACGTATCAAAACTTTTGTATATATAGTCAGTGGTGTTACTGCTGCTATTAGTGGAATGATTATGACTTCAAGACTTTCTTCTGGGCAACCAATGGCTGGGGAAGGCTATGAGTTAGATGCTATTGCTGCAGTTGTATTAGGTGGAACAAGCATCGCGGGTGGCCGTGGACATATTTTTGGAACATTACTAGGTGCTCTATTATTAGGTGTTTTAAGTAATGGATTAAACCTAATGGGTGTATCTCCATATGTACAACGTGTACTTAAAGGTGTGATTATCGTTGGTGCAATCTACTATAGTAGTACTCGTCAAAAAGACTAATATACTAGAATAACGCGCATTGACGGTTAACAATATGTAAGTTTTTATTATTCTATTAAAATTCTAAACATACAGGGAGATGTAGAACAATGTCAGTATTACCAGAAACAATGAAAGCTGTAGTAGCACATGGTCCAGAGGATTATCGAGTTGAGGAAGTTGCAGTTCCAAAGGCTGGACCAGGGGAAGTTATCATCAAAGTCGAAGCTTGTGGTATTTGTGGTAGTGATTTAAAGGCATATCATGGTTCTGCAATGTATTGGGGTGGAGAAGACCCTTGGATGAAAGCACCAGTTATTCCAGGACATGAATTCTATGGAATTGTGGCTGAATTAGGAGTAGGTGCTGCAGAAAAACACGGATTGGCGCTTGGCGATCGCGTAACAACTGATCAAATTAATCCATGTGGAAAATGTAAGTTCTGTAAAACAGGTAAGTACTGGATGTGTGATGTTCACAACATTTATGGTTTCCAAAAAGACATTGCTGAAGGAGCTTGGGCTGAATATATGAAATTCAGCGACACAGCAACTATTTATAAAATTACGGATGGAGTTACTCCTGAAGAAGCTGCATTAGTTGAGCCAATGGCTTGTGCTGTTCATACCATCCAAAGAGCAACAATTGAATTTGAAGATGTAGTTGTACTAGCAGGTGCTGGAACTCTTGGTTTATGTATGCTTCAACTCATTAAATTAAAAACACCTAAGAAATTAATCGTACTTGATGGAAATGAAAACCGCCTAGCTGTTGCGAAAAAATTAGGTGCAGACCTTGTCATTAACCCATTAAAAGAGGATGCAATTAAAATCGTCAAAGATTTAACAGACGGTTACGGTTGTGATGTATATATTGAAGCAACTGGTCATCCAAGCGGTGTTACACAAGGCCTAGAAATGGTTAGAAGACTTGGAAGATTTATCGAGTTTAGCGTATTTGGATCAGAAGTAACGACTGACTGGAGCGTTATCGGGGACAGAAAAGAATTGGATATTAGAGGGTCACACTTAGGACCATACACATACCCAATTGCAATCGACCTATTCGAACGTGGCTTATTAACAGCTGAAGGAATTGTTACACATAGCTACAAAGTAGAAGACTTTGTAGAAGCTATGGATATGGCACATAATCCTGAAGCGATTAAAGTATTATTAAAACCTTAATTAGGGTGTAAAGAAGATCGGATTAATGAAGCGATTTTTGATGTGAGTAAGGGCGGTGACTTCAGCGGAATTAAACGTGTCAGAGTAGGCTATACAAAGCTAAACAACACGCAAGATTCGCAAAAAGGAGTCCGCCCTTTCTTTAAGGGTAAATCAGAAATAATAAGGCTCGGCTTTTGCCGAGTTTTCTTTATAGAACGGAGTGAAAATTGTGTTAGAAGAATTAAAACAGAAAGTATTAGAAGCGAATCTAGAGCTGCCAAAAAGGAACTTAGTCATATTCACTTGGGGGAATGTAAGTGGCATTGACCGAGAAAAGGGCCTTGTTGTTATTAAACCAAGCGGAGTTGCTTATGAGGATTTGAAAGCTGAAGATTTACCGGTACTCGACTTAGAAGGAAACATCATTGAAGGTAAACTAAATCCATCGTCAGACACAGCAACACATTTAGTCCTATATAAGGCATTTCCAGAAATAGGCGGGGTGGTGCATACCCACTCACCATGGTGTACAAAATGGGCGCAATCAGGAAGAGCGATTCCAGCATATGGAACAACACATGCTGATTACTTTTATGGAGACATCCCTTGTACACGACACATGACTCCGTTTGAAATCGACAATGATTATGAGCACAATACTGGTGAAGTAATTGTAGAAACTTTTAAAGATATCGATCCATCGTCTATTCCGGGTGTCATTGTGAATAACCACGGTCCTTTTAACTGGGGCAAAGATCCAATGAAAGCTGTAGAAAATGCGGTTGTCATGGAGGAAGTTGCGAAATTTGCTTACTATACTCAAAGTCTATCACCAGAATTAGAAGCAATTGACCAACACTTACTAGATAAACACTTTCTACGTAAACATGGCAAAAACGCATACTACGGCCAACACAAAAAAGTAAACAACTAAATGGGACACAGGGACAGGTCCCTTGTCCCAGGAAAAATATGGTGGGACAGGGGACCTGTCCCCTTGTCCCGCGCCAACTACTAGAGGGGGTCGTAACGTGAAGGCGAATATAGAAGATATTAAGAAGGCAATTATAAATGGAGAAACTTCACTTGGGATTGAGTTGGGATCGACACGAATCAAAGCAGTTCTAATTGGTAGACATTTTGAAACAATTGCATCCGGAGGTTATGATTGGGAAAACCGTCTAGAAAACGGTTTTTGGACATACGACCTAGAGGATATCAAGAGTGGTCTACAAGCAGCTTACCGTGAAATGAAAAGTGAAGTAGAACGTAAATTTGGAATCACGATTCAAACAATTGGATCTATTGGATTTTCTGCCATGATGCACGGATATATGGCGTTTGACAAGACGGGTGAGCTACTCGTTCCTTTTCGGACGTGGCGGAATACAAATGCTGGTCGAGCAGCAAAAGAATTAACAGATCTTTTTCAATATAATATTCCCGAAAGATGGAGTATCGCTCATCTATACCAAGCGATTTTAAATGAAGAGGAACATGTTCCACAAGTCGATTACATTACAACATTATCTGGTTACATTCATTGGTTACTAACTGGCAACAAAGCCCTTGGAATTGGCGATGCTTCGGGTATGTTCCCAATTAATGATGCAACAAAAAATTATAATGAAGTAATGGTTAAACAATTTGATGAACTTGTTGCCACGAAAAATTATCCTTGGAAGCTTAGAGACATTTTTCCACCAGTTTATATTTCTGGTGAATATGCAGGGAAATTAACGGATGTAGGGGCCAACATTTTAGATCCATCACAAGATTTACAACCTGGTATTCCGATTTGTCCACCAGAAGGTGATGCAGGAACAGGAATGGTTGCGACAAATAGCGTAAGAAAACGTACAGGAAACGTCTCAGTCGGAACTTCTGTTTTTGCCATGATTGTATTAGAAAAAGAACTTTCAAAAGTATATCCAGAGATTGACATGGTCACAACGCCAAACGGTAGTCCTGTTGCAATGGTTCATGCGAATAACTGTTCAAGTGATATTAATGCCTGGATAGGATTGTTCCGTGAATTCTCGGAAGCGATGGGGTATAAAGTTGATACTAATCAGTTATTCAGTGTCATGTTCAACAAAGCTTTAGAAGCAGACCCAGATGGTGGCGGATTGCTAAGCTATGGTTATTTTTCCGGCGAATTTATCACCGGATTAGAACACGGCAGACCGTTGTTTGTTCGTTCACCTGAGAGTAACTTCAATCTAGCAAACTTTATGCGTACACATCTATTTTCAGCATTTGGTGCATTAAAAATTGGAATGGATATTCTGACTAAGCAAGAAGATGTTGCAATAGATAGCATTCTAGCACATGGTGGATTATTTAAAACACCGATAGTGGGACAAAGGATAATGGCAGCTGCAATGAATACACCTGTTTCTGTCATGGCAACAGCGGGAGAAGGCGGCGCGTGGGGAATGGCTATACTTGCTTCTTATATGATGAATGAAAATAAGAATGAAAGTTTAGAGGACTTCCTCGACAGAAGAGTCTTTAACGATGTGGTTGGAGACGAAATCGATCCTGATCCTGAAGACGTAAAAGGGTTTGAAGTATTTATTGAACGCTATAAAAAAGGCATAGAAATTGAGAAATCGGCTGTCGATCATTTGGTACTAACAAAAGATGAGAGTACGGTAATAAGTTAGAACAATCAATTTAAGGAAAAAGTTTTCTAGCAGAATTTCTCAGGCAAAGTTACTCACATTCCTATGTTCGTTTTATAAGTCATGCAAAACTTGTTCATTTTGAAATATAGTTATCAGTTAAAAGGGTAGAAATAAAAAAAGGTTGCTCCTTGTGTTAAGAGGAGCAACCTTTTTTTGTAGAATCGAGCTGCTTTTATCATATCATCGGGGGATATTTTTCTGGGTCAGAGGGATAGGTCCCTGTCAGGTTTGGTCACAGTGACGCCCCGAAGTTTGTCGAAATGGACAGTGGGGCAGGTCCCGTGACCCAACCCCACCACTCCTTGTAAAATAATGAGAATTTTTGGAAGAGTTACGCTATAATAGGCATATATTGAAATTGAATCTAGCAACCACTCTTTTTATGAAAGGGGTTTCATAGTTGAAAAAGCTGCTTTTCGTTTATTTGTTGCTCATTGGTTTGTTTGTTCTTTATATATATAACTATCAAGCGGAGAGTTCGACAAAACGTGCATGGAATGAGAATGAACTGGTCGGGGATGTGGACGAAACTTATGTAATGGTCACGTTTATGGTGGGGATTGATTACTGGAAGCGAGCGTTAAAAGGTTTTGAGGATGCGGCAGAGGCGTTAAATGTTTCGATTGAGTATCGGGGTTCGACGCAATATGATGTACATGAGGAAATGACGGTCCTTGAACAGGTAATTGCAAAAAATCCAGCGGGGATTGCAATATCCACGATGGATCCAGAGGCTTTAAATCCTGTGATTGATAAAGCGGTCGAGGCTGGCATTCCAGTAGTCATGTTCGATGCAGATGCTCCAGAAAGCAAGGCGTATTCTTTTCTAGGAACGGATAATTACAAAGCAGGTGTAGAGGCTGCTCACAAAATGGCAGAGTTAGTAAATGAAAAGGGACAGGTTGGGGTTATTACTCTCCCCAATCAGTTAAACCATCAGGAACGTACCAAAGGTTTTCAAGATACGATTTTCAAGGAATATCCTGACATGGAAGTTGTCTCTGTCAAAGATGGAAGAGGCGATCAAGTGATTTCAAAAGAGGTAGCTGAAACAATGATTGCCGAGAATCCGAATGTAGCAGGCATCTTCGTTACGGAGGCAAATGGTGGAGTAGGAGTTGGACAAACCATTATCGCCAATAAACATAAAGACTCTATTAAAATCATTAGTTTTGATACAGATAAGGGTACCCTCGATATGATTAAGGACGATGTGATTTCCGCCACCATTGCACAGGGAACATGGGAAATGGGGTACTGGTCCTTGCAATTTTTATTTCACTTGCAACATGGCATTCATGAACAAGACCGAAAAAATGCACCTTTACCTCGTTACGTGGATACAGGTGTGACGATTGTTACAAAGGAAAATGTGAATTCCTACTATCCACAATAAACTTCTAGGAATGGATTGGTTGAATTGAAGAATTTCATACAAATAAATAATTTACCAATTCGATATAAGCTTATTACTCATTTCTTAATTATTAGTATTATCCCAATTATATGCCTAGGGCTATTAATTAATTGGACAGTTGAGCGTGTGGTGGAAGAGCAAGTCAATCAGAATACCTTACAGCTTATTAGTAAAGTGAATGAAACACTTGAATTCTATATAAACAACATGCAACGTGTTACCTACTTTATTTCCTATAATGAGCGGATTGAGGACTTTTTTCATCATAATGGTCAGCAACCAGGTCAATATAAAACAAATCAATATGAGATTCAACGCTATCTTCGTAATTTTACAACGTTAATGCCTGAAGTAGCAGGGGTTTTAGTGGTGAATAGCGCAGGGGAGTATGTGAGTAATGAACTTTATGCTCCAGCTACAGAGAATTTAACCGAAGAGGCTTGGTATAAAGAGGCGGTAGAAAATAAGGGAATCTTTAAAATGATTGGTCAACCGAAGGACCGCCATCTTTCATCTTTGGTCAGCTATAAAAATGATGAAGTGGTGTCTGGTGTTCGTGCCGTCATAGACCCAATCTCGCAGGAAGTAATCGGGGTCATTTTAATCGATTTAAAGGTTAGGACGGTTGCAGAAACGTTAGTCGATGTGCGGCTTGGAAAAACCGGCTATTTGACGGTGATTGATGAACAAAGTAGACCGATTTATCAACCAAAAGATCCTTTAATTGAAACGATCCCGAATGAATGGCTGGATGAAAAAAGGTCAGGTACGTTTTCAAAGAAGATTGGTTCACAGAAGTTGCAGTTTATTTTTCAAGAATCGCCCTACTCGAACTGGACCACCATCGGCGTCTTTCCAACAGAGGAATCGATTCTCGAAATAAGGGAAATACAGTTTTATTTAGTCGTTTTTGTGTTTATCATTCTCTTATTTGGGATTCCGGTATCGTACTTCTTATCCAATTCTATTTCTAAGCCGATTCGTCAGTTAATGAAGTTTATGCGGAAAGCTGAAGGTGGGGAGTTTGGAGTTCGGTATACGGAAAAACGAGATGATGAAATTGGAATGCTTGGACGAAGTTTTAATAAAATGCTAAAACAAATTAATGAATTGCTGCGCTTAACGGAGAGGCATGAAAGGCAGAAACGGGAAGCAGAATTTAGAAGTTTACAAGCCAATATCAACCCTCATTTTCTTTATAATACGCTTGATACGATTCAATGGATGGCGCGAAAGCAAAAGGCGATTGAAATAGCGGAGGTCGTTGAGTCGTTAGCAAAATTGTTCCGAATTGGATTAAGTAAGGGAAGAGATCGGATACCGCTCGATAAGGAGATCGAGCATATCGAAAGTTACTTAAAGATTCAACAAACGAGATATCGTGAAAAATTACAGTATCAGATTGAAGTGGATGAAAGTGTCGCTTCGCTATACGTTCTCAAATTTATTCTACAACCACTTGTCGAAAATGCAATCTATCATGGAATAAAAGAGCGACGGGGGCCAGGTCAAATCATTGTTTCTGCTAAGCAAAGTAACGGGCAATTACGACTTGTGATTCAAGACAATGGTGCAGGAATGTCAGAATCACAGCTTCACGAAATTCGAGTAGCCCTGAAGGATGCTGTTAGAAGGACAGAAAATCAAAGTGAATCGAAGCATAAAAAAGGATATGGGATTTTGAACGTTCAAGCCCGTATCGTACTTGCATTCGGAGAACATTATGGGATTACGATTGAGAGTAGGGAAAAGGTTGGGACAACGCTCGAGCTGGTGTTACCTATTTTAGAAGAAGATATTGGATGGGAAGAGGAGCGGAAGCAACATGCGTAAATGGAAGGTTTTAATTGCCGATGACGAGTATATTATTCGGGATGGAATCCATTCTTCCATTGATTGGGAGAAGTTCAGTATGGAGGTCATTGGGGAAGCAGAGGATGGTGAAGAAGCCGTTGAATTAGCGATTGAACACCAGATTGATATTTTACTAATCGATTTAAATATGCCGATCATGGATGGACTAGAGGCAATGGAAGAGATTAAGGAGCAATTGCCAAACTGTAAAATGGTGGTCATCTCGGGATATGATGATTTCCGTTATGCACAAGCAGCCCTTCGGTTAAAGGTCGAAGATTATTTATTAAAACCAATCAATCCAGGAAAACTTGAAGCATTAATCATGGATCTTAAACAAAAACTTGATCTGGAAGTCAACCAAAAGAAATATATCAAACAAGCGGCCATCCAAATCAAACGAAATCATGCCCAGCTAAAGGAACGTTTTTTCCAGGATTGGATTGCAGGCCAGTTAGCGAATGAAGAGATTACGGAACAATTACAGTTTTTACACCTGCCCGTTGCACATCCGACTCAGTTTCTTGTGATTAAATGGCCTGATTATCATTTGAATCAAACGTTTATGCAAGAAAATGACCGGCAATTGTACTTATTTGCGATAGAGAATATCGTAAAAGAAATGATTGGTTCGGAAAAGGGTGTTATCTTTTGGGACCAATCTCATGTGCTAAATGTTTGCTTATGGGAGCCGATCAACCGGGAACTCCTCACAAAAATAGAAGAAGTCGTGCAAACCTATTTTAATCTCACAATTTATTATCATGTGGAAGATATCACTATTCAGGACTTTGTTCATTTGTATAAGGTTTATGATCAATGTAAACGGCAGGTGGAACAGCAAATCAAAATCTCTCCCATTGTGAAACAAGCTCTAGCCTATATTCAACAGCATTATCAGGATTCTTCCCTCACGTTAGAAAGGGTAGCGGAAGAATTACATATCACAAGTGTCTATTTAAGTCGGATGATTAAGCATGAGCTCGGTATCTCCTATGTTGGGCTTTTAACCCAAATGCGAATTAACAAAGCCGTTGATTTATTGAAGACCTCAGATTTATCGATACGAGATATAGCAGAAACCGTTGGTTATGATACCCAACATTACTTTAGCACCACTTTTAAAAAAGTAGTCGGTATTTCACCAATGCAGTTCAAGAATGATGTAGAAAACGTGCACCTTTAATAGAGGTGCTTTTTTTAATGGGTAAATGACAAATATTTCGACTAGTTTAAAAATTTATAAAAAGTGTTTAATTTTATGTAAAGCCCTTTCATAACGAAGATGATATTTTTATAGACAGTTAGATAATAAATAAATGAAAGGGGTTTCAATTATGAAGAAATTAGGTTTTTTAGCACTGATCGTTAGTTTGGTATTTGCGTTAGTTGCTTGTAGTGGAAATGACAAATCATCGGGTTCTGGGGGGGATTCAAAGGATACGTTAATTGGAGTCGCAATGCCTACAAAGTCATCACAGCGCTGGGTCGATGATGGAAATAATATGGTGAAGCAATTAGAAGAACTCGGATATAAAACAGATTTGCAATATGCGGAAGATGATGTCGATAAGCAAATTGAACAAATTGAAAACATGATTGTAAAAGGTGCAAAGATCTTGGTTGTAGCATCGATTGATGGTACGGCTTTAACCAATGTATTACAAAAAGCTGCTGATCAAGACATACAAGTTATCGCGTATGACCGATTAATTATGGAAACACCAAATGTGAGTTATTACGCAACATTTGATAATTTCCAAGTAGGTGTCTTACAGGCTTCCTATATTGAAGAAGCACTGAATCTTAAGGAAGAAGCGGGTCCATTTAATATTGAATTATTTGGTGGCTCACCAGATGACAACAATGCCTACTTCTTCTGGGATGGTGCGATGTCCATTCTAAAGCCACATATTGACAGCGGGAAATTGGTTGTTCAAAGTGGTCAAACAGAATTTGAACAAGGAGCAACGATGCGTTGGGATGGAAACACCGCGAAATCACGTATGGAAAACATTTTGAGTAAAGCGTACTCCGGTGGGGAAAAAGTTGACGCTGTTTTATCACCTTATGATGGAATTAGCCGCGGAGTTATTCAAGCATTAAAAGGCGTAGGATACGGTTCTGCTGATCTTCCACTTCCGGTTGTAACTGGACAAGATGCTGAGTCTGCTTCTGTAAAATCAATTATCGCGGGTGAACAAACACAAACGGTGTTCAAGGATACACGTGATTTAGCTGCTGTAGTGGTAAAAATGATTAAATCAATTGAAGCTGGTGAAGAAGCAGAGGTAAATGATACAGAAACATATGACAATGGTCAAAAAGTCGTTCCTTCTTACTTAGTTGAACCTGTATCAGTCGATATCAACAACTACAAAGAATTGCTAATTGATAGTGGATATTACACTGAAGACGATGTGAAATAAGAACCCCCGATTTAGTGGTGATTTTTGTGTCACCACTAAATTACTTCATTCCGGATTTTAACGAGGTGGTGAGGATATGTCTGAGTATATTTTAGAAATGCGTAACATCACAAAAACATTTCCAGGAGTTAAAGCACTAGACAATGTGAATTTAAAGGTGAAAAAGGGGGAAATTCATGCACTAGTGGGGGAGAATGGTGCTGGAAAATCAACGTTGATGAAAGTATTAAGTGGTGTTTACCCAAGTGGAACCTATGAAGGAAGCATCTACTTTGAAGGCGAAGAATGTCATTTTAAAGATATTAAACAAAGTGAACAAATTGGGATTGTTATCATCCATCAAGAGTTGGCATTGAGTCCCTTTTTATCAATCGCAGAAAATATCTTTTTAGGGAACGAAAGACAATCCAAGAAGATTATTAACTGGCAGGAAACTTATTCAGAGGCAAAAAAGCTGTTAGAACGAGTTGGATTAGTTGAATCACCGAACACAGCTGTTATGGATATTGGGGTTGGGAAACAACAACTCGTAGAAATTGCCAAAGCACTTTCCAAAAATGTAAAACTCTTAATCTTAGACGAACCAACGGCTGCCCTGAATGAAACAGATAGCGAAAACCTTTTAAAGCTTTTACTCGAACTAAAAAAACAAGGAATTACCTCCATTCTGATTTCTCATAAATTAAATGAAGTATCTAGTATTTCGGATAACATTACGATTTTACGAGATGGACAAACAATTGAGACGTTCGAAGCGAAGGGTGAAAAGGCATCTGAGGATCGAATCATTAAAGGGATGGTAGGGCGTGAGTTGACGAGCCGTTATCCCGAACGAATCCCGAACATTGGCGACGTTATTTTTGAAGTAGAAAATTGGAATGTCTATCATCCGTTACAGCGTGACCGGAAAGTGATTGACAATGTGAATCTCCATATTCGTCGCGGGGAAATTGTCGGCTTAGCAGGCTTAATGGGAGCTGGACGAACTGAGCTTGCGATGAGTATTTTCGGGAAAACGTATGGGAAGAAAATTACTGGGCTGTTGTATAAAAATGGTGAAGAAATACAAGTAAACACAGTAAGTGAAGCGATTCAGCATGGAATTGCATATGTGTCAGAGGACCGGAAAACATACGGCCTAAATTTAATTGACGATATTAAACGGAATATTACTCTATCAAATCTCAAACGTATATCAACGAATACGGTGATTGATGAAACCAAGGAAGTTCAGGAAGCTCAAATATTACGAGAACGTTTAAATATTAAAACTCCTACATTGGCTCAACTGGCGGGAAATTTAAGTGGTGGAAATCAGCAAAAAATTGTCTTAAGTAAGTGGATTTTTACCGAGCCCGATATTTTAATCTTGGATGAACCGACACGTGGAATTGATGTAGGGGCAAAGTTTGAAATTTATTCACTCATACATGAATTAGCGGCTGAAGGAATGGGTGTCCTAGTGATTTCATCAGAGCTTCCAGAGGTATTGGGGCTGTCAGACCGTATTTATGTCATGAACGAAGGTCGTATAACGGGTGAGCTTGGACGTGAAGAGGCGAATCAGGAGAGTGTGATGCGTTATATGACGGGAACAGGAGGGACAAAACGTGGAAACCCTAATTAATTTATTTCGAAACAATATCCGTGAATATGGAATGATCATTGCACTTGTGTTCATTGCTGGTCTATTTTGGATTTTAACGGATGGTATATCTTTTAGTTCATTAAACTTAACCAATTTAATCCTGCAAAACGGGTTTATCCTCGTCCTAGCAATTGGGATGGTTTTAGTCATCATTACGGGGAATATTGATTTATCTGTCGGTTCCGTCGTTGCAATTGTTGGGGCAATTGCCGGAGTCTTAATGATTAATCATAATGTGCCGGTATGGCTGGCTATTATTCTATCACTCGTTGTTGGAGCAATCATTGGAATTTGGCAAGGCTTTTGGATTGCGTATGTCGGGATACCATCCTTTATTGTGACCTTGGCCAGCATGTTAATTTTCCGAGGTTTAACCTTGTATCTCTTAGATGGAAAATCACTTGCACCATTTCCTGAGTCATTTGGCATGTTAAGCGGGGGCTTTTTATCAGCGATAGGTTCAGGAGAATTGCACTTACTTACTATTCTTTTATCTATTATTCTATCTATCGTCTTAATCTATATGGAGTTCAGAAACCGTAAAAAGCAATTGACATATAGCCTTGAAGCAAGCCCGTTATGGCTATCTGTTACAAAAATGGCATTGCTAATTGCAGTCATTAACTGGTTCGCGTACCAATTGGCGTTGAATAAAGGAATTCCAACGGTGTTAATCATTGTTATTGTTCTCATCGTGATTTACACCTTTGTGATGAAAAACACAGTCATGGGCCGTCACGTGTATGCAACAGGTGGTAACCAGAAAGCGGCTGATTTGTCCGGTATTAAAACAAAGCGTGTCGTATTCTGGGTATTCGTGAACAACGGAGTGATTGCAGCCTTAGCTGGATTAATGTTTGCTTCGCGTCTTAACTCTGCAACACCTGCAGCGGGTAACATGCTTGAGCTTGATGCCATTGCATCCGTTTTTATCGGTGGTGCTTCTATGGCAGGAGGCGTAGGAACTGTCATCGGTGCCATTGTCGGTGGACTCGTCATGGGAATCATGAACAACGGTATGTCACTCATTGGCGTCGGAATCGACTGGCAACAAGCAATCAAAGGACTCGTCTTACTCCTTGCAGTAGGGTTTGATATCTACAATAAAAATCGGGCTGGGAAGTAGCGGGGTGAAGTGTCCCTGGTTGTTGCACAGTGGCCGTGGCGTTGACCGATGGGTTGGGCGTTGTCCTACGGGTCCGTTGCGCTGCCGTGGTGTCCCATGGGTCCATGGTGTTGCCCCAAAGGTGGGACAGAGGGACAGGTCCCTTGTCCCAGGAAAAAAATGGTGGGACGCGGGACCTGTCCCCGTGACCCATTAGAGGAGGGATGTGATGTGAGGATGAATCATGATGAAATGCAGTTGGCGATTGCGAAGGGTGAGACTTCATTGGGGATTGAGTTTGGATCCACTCGGATTAAGGCGGTTTTAATTGATAAACATTTCGAAACGATCGCGTCTGGTAGTTATGAGTGGGAAAATCGGTTGGAAAATGGTTATTGGACGTACAGTTTAGAGGATGTTATCGCTGGTTTACAAGCAGCTTATCGTGGAATGAAAAGTGAAGTAGAACGAAAATACGGAATCACGATTCGAACAATTGGTTCGATTGGCTTTTCGGCCATGATGCATGGGTATTTGGCTTTTGACAATAAGGGAGAGCTACTGGTTCCATTTCGAACTTGGCGAAATACAACGACAGGTTCTGCAGCGAATGAGTTAACTAACCGATTTCAATTCAATATTCCGGAAAGATGGAGTATCGCTCACCTCTACCAAGCAATTTTAAATAAAGAGGAACATGTACCTCGAATAGATTATCTCACTACGTTGTCTGGCTACATTCATTGGGTCCTGACTGGCAACAAGGCCATCGGAATTGGCGATGCTTCTGGTATGTTCCCGATTGATGAGGAAACGAAGGATTACAATGAAGCACTAATTAAGCAATTTGATGGACTTGTTGGGGTAAAAAAGTATCCTTGGAAGCTTAGAGATATTCTCCCGACCGTTTATATCTCAGGAAAACAAGCGGGTCTTTTAACAGAAAAGGGAGCTAACATCCTAGATCCTTCACAGCAATTGCAACCTGGTATTCCAATTTGTCCACCAGAAGGTGATGCAGGAACAGGGATGGTGGCGACAAATAGTGTAAGCAAACGCACTGGAAACATCTCCGTAGGAACTTCCGTTTTTTCCATGATTGTATTAGAAAAAGAACTCTCAAACGTTTATCCGGAAATTGACATCGTTACGACACCGAACGGGAGTCCTGTTGCGATGGTTCATGCTAATAACTGTTCAAGTGATATAAACGCTTGGCTGGGATTGTTCCGAGAATTTTCGGAAGCGATGGGGTATGAGATTGATACCGCTAAATTATTCAGCGTGTTGTTCAACAAAGCGTTGGAAGCAGACCGAGACGGTGGAGGATTGCTAAGTTACGGTTATTTCTCAGGTGAGAATATCACTGGGTTGGATCAAGGTAGACCATTATTTGTTCGTTCTCCGGAGAGTACTTTCAATCTTGCGAACTTTATGCGGACACATCTTTTTACAGCCTTTGGTGCTTTAAAAATGGGAATGGATATTTTAACGAAGAAAGAAAATGTTGCAATAGATAGCATTCTAGCACATGGTGGACTATTTAAAACGCCTGTCGTGGGACAAAAAATTGTAGCGGCCGCAATGAATACTCCTGTTTCTGTCATGGCTACAGCCGGTGATGGTGGTGCTTGGGGAATGGCTATCCTTGCTTCTTTTATGATGAATAAAAACAAGAATGAAAGATTAGATGACTTTCTTGATAACAGAGTTTTTAAAGATGTGATTGGGGATGAAATCAATCCTGATCCTGAAGACGTAGAAGGATTTGAAGTGTTTATTGAGCGATATAAAAAAGGACTTGAGATTGAGCGAGCAGCTGTTGAACATTTGCTGTATGTCAAGAAAGAGGGAGGGGTAATGTGTTAGAGCATTTGAAGGAAGAAGTATATCAGGCGAATCTAGAATTGCCCAAACATGGCCTTGTAAAATTCACGTGGGGAAATGCGAGTGCCTTTGAACAGGATCGTGGTTTATTTGTGATTAAGCCTAGTGGTGTTGATTATGAGACGATGAAACCAAGTGACATGGTGGTTGTTGATTTAGATGGGAATGTTGTTGAAGGAGATATGAACCCCTCGTCAGATACAATGACTCACGCCGTGCTATATAGGCATTATCCTGAAATTGGTGGCATCGTTCACACTCATTCAACATGGGCGACAATTTGGGCCCAAGCAGGTCTTGATGTTCAGGCGATGGGAACAACTCATGCCGATACATTTTATGGCGCAATCCCATGTGCACGTTTTTTGACACAAGAGGAAATTGATCGTGGATATGAAGCGGCGACGGGTCAGGTTATTATTGAAACATTTGAAGAACGTGGTATCGATGTTTTAGCGGTTCCAGGTGTTTTGCTCCGTGGTCATGGTCCATTTACATGGGGTAAAGACGTTAAAGGGGCAGTGGTGAACAGCGTTGTCTTGGATGAAGTTTCAAAAATGAACCTGTTTGCAAGGGGACTAAATGACCTCGCATCAGACCTACCACAACGTATTTTAGATAAGCACTATCTACGAAAGCACGGGAAAAACGCATATTACGGCCAAAAGTGATCGGAAGGGGATTAGGATGGAGAAAAAGGAATTTTGGTTTATCGTAGGCTCCCAACATCTATATGGGGAAGAAGCGTTAGCAGAAGTAAAAGCGCATGCTCAAGAGATGACGGATGCCTTAAATGAAAATGGTGTACTACCTTATCCACTCATTTTACAAGAATTAGCAGTTAGTGCAGATAAAATTACGAACGTAATGAAAGAAGTAAACTACCGGGATGAGGTTGCCGGTGTAATCACGTGGATGCATACATTTTCACCTGCGAAAATGTGGATTCGTGGAACAAAATTATTGCAAAAGCCACTCCTACATTTGGCAACCCAATATAATGAGAGTATTCCTTGGGCATCTATTGATATGGATTTTATGAATTTAAACCAATCAGCTCACGGTGACCGGGAATATGGTTTTATCAATGCCCGTTTGAAAAAGCAAAATAAGGTGGTAGTCGGCTACTGGAAACGACCCGAAGTTCAGAAACAAATTGCAGACTGGATGGATGTAGCGGTTGCTTATAATGAAAGTTTTAACATAAAAGTAGCTCGGTTTGGTGACAACATGCGAAATGTTGGTGTTACGGAAGGGGATAAGATTGAGGCGCAAATTCAATTTGGTTGGACAGTGGATTATTTTGGAATTGGTGATCTAGTTCGATATGTGAATGAGGTTAAGGAAGATGAAATCGCAGCCTTGTTTGCAGAGTATGAAGAGCTTTATGAATTTGATTATGGAAGTTACGAGAGAGAGGCCTGGGAAGCAAGCGTAAAAGTGCAAGCAAGCTATGAAATCGCGATTAAGCGTTTCCTTGATGACGGTGGATACAATGCTTTTACAACGAACTTTGAAGATTTATATGGCATGAAACAATTACCTGGTCTTGCAGTTCAGCGTTTAATGGCACAAGGCTATGGGTTTGCGGGTGAAGGCGATTGGAAGACGGCAGCACTGGATCGCTTACTAAAGGTAATGAGCCATAACCAATCAACGGGGTTTATGGAAGACTATACGTATGAGTTGGCTCCTGGTAGGGAATCAGTTCTCCAGTCACACATGCTCGAAGTAGACCCAACATTAGCAACCAATAGACCGAAAATTGTTGTATCACCACTCGGCATCGGTGATCGAGAAGATCCCGCACGCTTAGTATTTGACGGGAAGGCAGGAGAAGGTGTCGTCGTCTCGATGGCCGACTTTGGTACCCATTACAAACTATTAATCAATGAAGTTTGCGCATTTGAACCATCCATTCCAGCCCCAAATCTTCCAGTAGCGCGTGTGCTTTGGGAGGTAAAGCCAAACTTCCAAGATGGCGTCAAAGCGTGGATTGAAAACGGCGGCGGCCACCATACAGTTGTTTCATTGAAGTTAACAACAGACCAAATCATAACCTATGCCAAACTAGTTGACCTCGAATACGTCCTAATAAAATAAAAAGCTTTGGAACGCAGGTCCCTCGTCCCACTTTTGCGTGGGCCAAGGACCTGTCTCTAGTTACTATTTTTGGAGAATAAATTGCCGTAAGAGAAGTGTGTTCAAGCACTTCTCTTTTTATTATACTTTTACTGTACTCTTCAATTACAGAGAAAGGATGGACAATATGAAAATCAACCGTATTCATCATATTGCAATTATCTGTACGGATTACAAGAAGTCAAAAGACTTTTATGTAAATAAACTAGGTTTTACGATAGTAAATGAAACGTTTCGTGCTGAACGTGATTCGTACAAACTTGATTTAGCTGTCGGGGATACCTATCAAATTGAGTTATTTTCATTTCCGGACTCTCCAAAAAGACTAAGTTATCCGGAGGCAGCAGGTCTACGTCATGTAGCCTTTGAGGTAGACGATATAGAAGAAGCGGTGAGAGAGCTAACAGCAAAAAAAATCAAAGTAGAAGATATACGAATTGACGAGGTAACCGGTAAAAAATTCACCTTCTTTAAAGACCCAGACAACTTACCATTAGAACTTTACGAAAGATAGTGGGGCAGAGGGGGATGCCCCTCTGTGGCCTCTCTGTCACAGTGACGCCCCGAAGATTGTCGAATGGGACAGAGGGACAGGTCCCTTGTCCCGGATAAAAATGGTGGGTCACGGGACCTGTCCCTGTGACCCAAAAATGAAACCATTTTCCGGTTTCTAACGTATTACTTACTATATAGTAGGGAGTGAGTTTTACAATGTCTGAACCTAAGGTAGGGGAAAAGAAGCGAAACAAGAAAATGGAACTGCTAATAGGAGTCGTCTTTCTAGGGTTAGTTTTTGTTTATATTTTTGGCGTTTTTTGGTTGCAGGAGGTTGTTTTCTCTGACCATGATGCGTTTATAACAGCAGCTCTCGACGTTACCATAGGCATGGGGTTTTTGGGGATTCTACTGATAATAATCGCTATTAAGAGTCTATTAAAAGGTGAAATGCCTCCTCTAAAAGTAAGGCCTATTTTTAAGATTTATATTCCTTCCATTGTTTTCATAGCTATATTAGTGCTCAGTTTCGATCATTATCTATCTATTAGCCCAAACAAAATTACTTGGTCCCCGTTTTTGTCAGTCGGAAAAACAGAGGTGTACAGCTGGGATGAAGTAGAGTATGTAAACATTGCCGCTCGGGATGGTGGAATGCGTGAGTCAAATGGAGCCTACTTTTTGAATTTTAGTGATGGAACTTACATAGATGTCTGGGATGCGAGAGGAATGGACCGTGCTGAAAATATTAAGAAAATTGATGACTTTGTAAGAGAAAAAGGGATTGCACGATATGTAAATAGCAAACCGAGTGCTAAACAGATCAATAGAGAATATAAGGAGAAAGAGGAAAGAGATATCATTAATAAGGTATTTTCCGAGTAGAAATGGTCACAGTGACGCCCCGAAGATTGTCGAATGGGACAGAGGGACAGGTCCCTCGTACCAGGAAAAAACTGGTGGGACAAGGGGGCCTGTCCCTGTGCTCCGCAACCTTAGCCCAAGTTCCCTTTGTTTAAACGCCTTTGCAGTTCTTTTATGACTAGAGAAGGTTTGCTTATTACTCCGTCAACTGGTGTTCCTAGTCGTTTTTGTAAGGCTGAGATTGTGATTGGCCCTAGGTACCCGTCCTGTGTAACGCGGAGCCATTTTTGCAATGCTTTTATGACGATTGAGGGCTTGCTAATGTAACCATCAACGGGTGTTCCGAAATATCTTTGGAGGGGGCTGATTGTTTTCGGACCGAGATATCCATCAACAACTAAGTTTTCTTTAGGTGGATTAACTATTTTTGGCTCGGTTTTAGGTACTGGTTCAGATTCAGGTCCAACATAACTAACACCTTCATCAAGACAAATAGCGCTGACCACACATTCATACATGCCTTCACGATATGACTTATTTTTGATTTTCTCTGATTGTGAGCCATCTACAAATTCATATTCTAGTATAGTAGTACGACAATTTCCTGTAAGTCTATGCATATAGTAATAATCCCCTCCCGAAGAATTCTTGCGGGTATACACAGGTCGTGGTCTAACTGGATATCTAGCTTTTCTAAATTCTTCAATTAGGATTTGCTCAAAGTTACCATTAGAATAAATCGAATGGATTGCTTCAACTCCACTTCCTCCACCTGAGTTAAAATGATGGGAAATACATTTTTTATATTTCTTCACCTTCGAGGTTCTCGGCTCGGGATTTATTGTAACATCACTTGAACGAGTCAATTCACTTGAAATCCCTAATTCAGCCAACCGTTTGTCCACATAAAGTGCAGCTTCTAGTGTATATATCTTCTCCGTATTCCCATTCGCTACCGCACCCGGATCACTACCACCATGCCCAGCATCTTGAATCCAACTCATAAGAATCACTCCTTTTCTATTAAAATATGTAAAATTACACATTTACGCGGACAGTGGGACAGGTTCACTGTCCCACCTTACTAATAGTGTGTGTCGAGGACCCTGTCCCAGCATCCCAACCAGGATAGGGATTAAATACATAGAGGTTACCGCCTTGAGCACCATCTTTGTCTTCAGTTTCATAGACTTTTAACATCCCAAGACGTATACACTTATAAACCACGCGCTTAAATGTTGAGAGGGAAAAGGCTGGTTCGCCCAAACCCTTGTCTGGGCAACATACGATCGTTCTCATGGCTTCAAAGCAAACCCCAGGAACCCTTGAAGATAATTGAATTAACTGATTTAACCCGTACATTTCTCCTCGTGTGAAGTTCTGTTGATGATCGATAAGCCAAATTTCAATATTGGTTTTAAATTCCTCAAAATCGTAAAACTGTGAATACTCCTGAATATCGTTGCTAGCCATTATTTTTATTTTCAGCAACTCTGAACCCCCTTTTACCATAGTTATAGATATCAATCAGGCAAAAAAGGGCATCTGTCCTTAAACCTATACTTGTGCTTTTGTACATAAGACTTATTAACTAATTTTACTAATTTAGGAAAATATGGGTGATCAATGTAGTAGTATGTAAATGGTGTGATTTTGATAGGGACAGAGGGCATGTGTCCCATTGTTGGAGGGGGAATTAAAGTTGAGGAAACTTTTAATGAGTTTGGTTATGCTGATGCTTGTGTTGTCGGCGTGTTCGAAGGACGAGAGTCAGCCGGCCCAAGCTGAACCAGAGGAACCAAAATCGGAGGAAACAACTAAGGCAGGAAAAGATGAGGAGCAAGAGGAGGAAACTTATACTCCGAAAGAAGTTGCTTACTATGAAATTGAAGGTGTCGAACGTGAGCTCACAGAGCTTGAACAAGAAATGCTGCAACATCCAGGGATTTTTAGTGGTGACAACTACGATGAGGCAAAAGTTCATGAAGCACTCGACCAGTTGCCGGATAACCTTACAAAGGAACAGTATATGGAAGAACTGAAGTATTTATTGACAGAGGATTATCATCAGGAAGTGGAGACGCTCCTTACTTTCGATTCGACGATTGAAGTAGAAATTGATCGCCCCGATGAAACGGTCGATTCTCCTACCTTAAAAACAGCTCACTACGCCATTTTAGTGGATGCCAGCGGCAGTATGGCGGCAAAGGTTGGTGGAAAAACAAGAATGGAAGCTGCGAAGGAAGCTGTAATGGAATTCGCGGAACAAGTACCGGAGAATGCAACGATTTCACTCCGTGTATACGGACACAAGGGTTCAAACTCTAATGCTGATAAAGGCCTGTCTTGTGACAGTACGGAGGTTTTATTTAATAGTAGTTTTGAAACGGCAGGATTCCAAAATGCGTTGTCACAAGTGAAGCCGGTTGGATGGACGCCTATCGCGCTTGGATTGCAAATGGTAAAGGGGGATATTCCAGAGGGAACTGACGATGTTGTGGTTTATGTCGTAAGTGATGGGATTGAGACCTGTAACGGTAATCCAGTGCAAGAGGCGAAAAACCTCGTTTCATCCGATATCCAAACAGTCGTCAATATTATTGGTTTTGATGTGGATAATGAAGGTCAAAAGCTTCTTAAGGAAGTAGCGAGTGCTGGAAATGGTGAGTTCACGTATGTTAACTCCGAACGGGATCTTAAAAATTATATGAGAGCGCAGTATCAAGAGATCCAAAAGAAATGGTTCGAATGGAAAGAAGCTGGGAAGAAGCAAGCCTTCGATATAAAAGAGGAAAAAAAGAAAATTGCTTTTGACACAAAAGAAAGCGTGAAGGAAAAGGCCTTTCGTGAAAAAGAGCAAATGAAAGCAGCACAGGAGTATCTTGAGAAACGTTTCGAGGATTATGACCATCCAGTCCGAGATGTACGCTCTATGGTTATCGACTACACGAATGCCAAAAGACGATATGGGATCGATACAAGTAACCAACTCCGAAGGGAATCCATCGATAACGGTAACCGAGAACGACGTGAATACATTGACGAAGGTAACCAGAAAATAAGAGAAACCATTGATAAGAAAAATGGAAACTAACAGACTAGGGGCAAGCTCCTGGTCTTTTTTTTTCATGTGAGACGAGGGACAAAATAGTTTCGGAGATCAATCAGTAAACTAGACTATTTTTTGTGCGTGTGACATGCAGGTTTTGTCGATGAAATCATATTTTATGTAACCAAACCTTAACAAGCCCTCAATAATCCCCTTCTATAATGGAAGATAAATTAGTCATGGGACGAGGGACCTGTCCCCGTGACCCACAAAAGGGGAGATAATCAAATATGGCTATTCCTAAAGGTGTTTTGAATAAGCCTGTTTTTGTGAAGCTTTGGGAGAATTATCCGCTTTTTTCAAAGGCAGTCATTAATGTTGGTATTTTTCTAAAGTATAAGACGCTAAAATTGGCTAACATTCCAAATAAAATTACGCTTCCTTCTAGAAATATTATTTATATCAATAATGCTGAAAACCGGGGGCGGGCGCTTTTAATAAGTGATGGGATTACGCAATCGCGAGTGACCGAATTCTGGGAAAAAGCCGTGAAATCGTACAAGCCGTCACTCGTTTTGGACATTGGCGTAAATTACGGAGAGTGCATTTTCTCTACTCAGTATGGACAGGACACGACAATTGTTGGAATTGAAGCGAATAAATATTTGATGGAGTACATCGAGCGTTCCCGCCAACAACACGTCAATCGGGATCAAATTAACATCATTCATGCCTTTGCGGGAGAAAATGAAAATCAGGACCAAGCTTTCTTTATTGATACCCATTGGTCTGGTACTTCATCAGGCGTGCAAATCTCAGATAAAAACACCATTGAAAAGACGGAAGTACCTGCGATCACAGTTGATTCTCTTTTTAAACAGGAAACTCTAGAAAATCACAGACTCTTATTTAAAATTGATGTCGAAGGGTATGAGTACAGCGTGTTAAAAGGAATGATAAATCTCCTAAAAAACTGCCGTGAAATCAAAGGAATTGTTGAATTTGACAGTCGGTACCTAGAAAAAGCGGGAGTAAACCTGAATTCATATCTGGATTTTTTATCCGATCACTTTGAAATTAAATTTTATAATGAAGATAACAAGTTAAAAAGGTTATCCGCTCCTTCAATATCTGCACTGCAGAAGGAGCTTGGATCCGAACATATACACACCGATCTAATCCTACGGGGCAGAGGTTCAGTGTCCCACAAATTGTCTATCAACCAGCCGTATTGATAAGTATGAAACAGCTTAAAAATGTAGTTTATATAAGGTGTTTATCGATAAGGCACATGAGTAAAAAAAGCTCTGTGCCTTTTTCATCCTCCCATAATTTTTCACTGAATAGGGCACAATGAGTGTAATAAAAATGCTCGTTGTGCCTTTTTGGCATGTAGTTGCGGAACTTGGGACGAGGGACCTGTCCCCGCGACCCACACCCCAATCCACAAAAAGTGAGGGAATTTTGATGCAGTATACTACTTATCAGAAGGATATGTTTCAGGATACTATTTTTCAGAGGGATTTGACTTCAAATGCTTTGAAGTACATAGCTCTTATTGCGATGTTTTTTGATCATCTGTTTGCAGGTTTTATCCCTCAGGAAACGGTAGCTGGTTTTGTTTTGCGGATTCCGGGAAGGGTTGTAGCTCCGATTTTTTGCTATTTTATTGCTATGGGATATTTTTACACATCCAATATTAGAAAGTATATCGAAAGACTGGTTATATTTGCAGCTATCTCTCACTTTCCGTATGTACTATACTTTAAATTGTCCCCGTGGAAAACGACGAGCGTCATGTGGGGCCTCGCGTTGGGCCTAATTGCTTTGACGATTGTAAAAAGTGAAAAGCTCCCAATGTATGCGAAACTTGCCCTAGTGTTCTTATGCTGTATGCTTGCGTATCCGGCAGATTGGAACTTCGTGGCCGTATTGTGGATTGTTTTTTTCGGGATCTATCGAGACCAATTGAAAAAACAAATTATCAGCTTTGTACTTATCGGGATTTTTGCGCATATCATACCTCAAATCATCAATATGGGCTGGCATCATGCGTATCAAATCGGAATTTTCTTAGCCATCCCGTTGTTACTGATGTACAAAGGTAGACGTGGTCGTAAATCAAACCTTTTAAAATGGGGCTTTTATGTCTTTTATCCATTACATTTAATCGTTTTATATATTATAAAATACGTGATTTACGCTTAGGGGGAGGGTATATGTCCAGATTTAAGATACTTGCATTTATTTCATTTTTACTGGTACTTGCAGCTTGCTCAAACGTTACAGAAGAAGCGACTGTTGAAGAGTCCGTAGAAGCAGTGGCGAATGTTCAAGAGACCGTTCCGCTGGAAGAGTTAGAGCCAATCCCGACTCCTGAAAAATATGAGGGGGATTTGGAGTTGCCGATTAATGGTGCTACAGGATATACATCGGTCGATTTAAACCTAAAAACTTCTCCGAATCAAGACTCTGAAACTATTGAAACACTAAATGCTGGAACAGCTTTTACAATCATAAAAGAGGAAGGAAATTGGTGGTTCGTGAAAGACCCCACCTCGGAAGGCTGGATTGATAGTACGTATTGTTTTATTAACCTTCCCGACGTGATTCCTTCCATTGTATATGATAGCAGCAACACTTATTCTTCTAAGTTCGTGTCGTCTGGAATTGAAATCCCAGGAATAACGGGACAAGCCTTGTATGAGGGGAACATTTTTAATGAGAGGCTTGGAAAAGAAGAATTTATAGTGCCAGTTTTGTATTCCATGTCAAAAAAAATACATCTCGCACAACAAGAAGCACTTGCGAATGGGGATACGCTTGTCATCTATGAAGGATATCGACCGTATTCAGTTCAAAAAGCAGTAGTAGATGCATTGACTTCTGTCGCATATGAGGATATGGCTGTGATGGCTGGCATAAATACAGCTCCGTGGAGCACAGGTTGGTTTATCGCTAGAAACATTTCGAACCACCAAATGGGATATGCGATTGATGTAACTTTGGCTAAGGTTGAATCAAAGGAAGAAGTTGCAATTGGTGAATATTTAGTTACCGACATCACGGATTACACGGAGTATACGATGCCAACTCCTATTCATGAATTAAGCTTGGCATCCATTACATTTACCAAGCCCGTCCCATCATCATCTCCAACAGCATGGAAAAATGCAGTCCTAGCAGACACAATGAATGAGTCAGCAACAACACTCCAAACATATCTAACAAATGCTGGACTCACACCACTGGCATCAGAGTGGTGGCACTTCAACGATCTAGATGCCATGAACCAAACCAAGCAAAACCCAAGTGACGGGGGCTACCTATTATCTGAGATTTTAAGCGTAAGCCCATAACGGGGAAAAGGCAGGTGGGTCAGAGGGACAGGTCCCTCGACCCTATTCCACTATAGTGAAATTCCACTTTAATAAAATCTGTACTAATCAAGAATTTTAATTTCAAACAAACGTTTGTTTAGCACTCTAAATCAATAGCAACCTAAAGAACGATATTCAATCAATCGTTTGTTTGGACGGAATTTCGAGATGTGAAAATAGGCTGTTATAGTGGGGAGAGTCCACGTGAAATTATTTGAGAAAAAGATAAGGCGCAACGAGTGGCTGATATACCACTCATTGTGCCTGTTTGTTTTTAGTGGGAGTGGGACAGGGGACCTGTCCCTGCGACCCACACCATGAAGGAGCCCTTTGTTCCTATTCTGATGGGACTCGCATAGTGACGGTTGTTCCTTCACCAAGTTTACTGTCAATCTCTATTCCGTATTGGTTTCCGAAGTAGTATTGTATTTGATCGTGTACATTTTTGATGCCAATATGCTCTTCGGCCAAGGTATTTGAAGGCTGAGAGAGCCGAAGTCTAATTTCTTGAAGCTGATTTGAATCCATACCCACTCCATTATCCTTCACCATAATGTGAAGCTCTTTGCCTGAAAATGTAGTGGTTACTTCGAGCATACCAGGGCCATTTTTACGTTCCAATCCATGAACAATTCCATTTTCAATAAGTGGTTGTAAAGAAAAATGTAGGATTTTTACAGAATCACTAGTTGGAGCTAAGTTTTCAACATATTGAATTTTATCCCCAAACCGCATTTGTTGTACTTTAACATATAGACGGGTATGATTTAGTTCCTCATTCAGTGAGACTGTTTCTTTTCCAGTTTGTATATAACTTCGAAATAGACGGCCTAGTAAACCGACCATTTCACTTATATCGCGTTGCTTGTTTAACACCGCCTTCATTTGAATCGATTCGAGTGCATTCGCTAGAAAGTGCGGGTTGATTTGACTTTTGAGCGCTCGATATTGTGCTATTTTTTGTTGGGCTTTTAAGACAGAAGAGCGTTCAATAAAGTTCTGAATGTCAGAGACCATTTTTCGAATTCCTTGAAAAAGGACACCAAATTCATCCTGGCGGGTGCTACTAAGGTTAACATCGAATTTGCCTTTGCCTACCAATTTAACCTGCTCACTTAAAAAAATTATAGGCTTGGTGACACGAGTATACAATATATATAAAAATAAAAGGGCAGTAACAAGTGAACCCAAAGCTAACCCCAGTGTGATCCTACGAAGTAAGTCCGCCTGTTTGGTCATTTTTTCTTCATCTATATATTGAATAACCTTCCAACCAGAGTATGGTGAAGTTACAAAATTAAGATATGAATTTTCTCCATCAATCTGTGTATAAAAACTACCTGTTTCATTTTCTTTAATGGTAAGGAAAGATCCATTCTTCTTAGTTAGTTCAATTTGAGTATCCTCAGAATGATATATTAGTTCTCCCTTCTCATCAAGAATAACGAAGTTTCGGTCATGGCTTTCTGAAAGATCTAGAATTTCACTTAGTGATTTTGAACGAATGTTTATAAGTAGTACACCTAACGGTTGTCTTGTACCCTTTTTGTTAATCACCCTCGCGACAGATAGAATTGATTCACTTGAAGATTTTCGATGGAATGGTTTATGAGTCCCTAATAATACGATTCCACCTTTACGTTCAAGCGTCTGTTTATACCAATCTTTATTTGAAAAGGTATGAATATCATAATCAACGCTTCTTGAACTAGTCGAATAAAATACACGGTCATTTACAAAAATTTGAACACTATCCACATTTTTAATGGTCATTTCAATGGTACTCATAAAATGTTCGATGGCATTTTGGTATTGTATACTTTCAAGGGCTTCTTTATCTTCAGTATTATTCCAGTGTATTAGCGCATCCTGAAGTTTTTGGTCCATCTGTGCAGTAAGCGTTCCCATTTCGATGCTGTGTAGATACTGATCAATATTGAATGATAGATTGTTTAGGATCAGATACGAACTATTTTGGAATTCATTTTTAACGGATTTAACTGAATATATATAAGTAACCACAGACATAATGACAAGCGGTATAGTAATGGTTACAATCATAAGCACAAAAATCTGATGATTCACATGTTTAAATTGAAGGTTTTTTGATACCCACCTTAGTATTTTCATAGGTTCAATACCGAATCTCTCTTCTGAATTCTGTTGGCGTCATTTGCGTAACGCTTTTGAAAACTTTCACGAAATGTTTATAACTCTTGTATCCACACATATTGCAAACATCTGTGATTGAGAACTGAGGCTGTAATAAACATTTTTGCGCGTATTGAATTCGAATTTCCGCTTCAAATGTTTTATAATTTTTATTTAATTTCGATTTGAATAGGCGACTTAAGTAAGATGGATTATAAAAAAAGTGCTCTGCAACCATACTTAGCGTGAGCTCTTGATTAATATGTTTTAGTATAAAGGCTTCAATTTGGTTGAAAAGTTTGAGGTCTTCTGAGCTGTTCTTTTCCTTTTTTATAATTTTTCCGTTTGGGCTAGCATGATGCTCCGGTATAGAACGAGATTGAGCCTCAATCCTTTTTGTTTGTAGCTTTTCGATGCAGCTTACCATCGTTTGGAGGCTCTCTTCATATTGCAAGGGCTTTAGGAGGTAAGCATGAACTCCCCCATATTGAATCGCCTTTTGGGCATACGTAAATTCATTATGTCCAGTCAAAATTATAAATTGAACGTCGGGAAGTTTAGGACGTAGGTTTCCGATCATTTCTAGTCCATCCATTTCAGGCATACGAATATCAGTTATGATTAAGTCCGGACGTTCACGAAGAGCGACTTCCATTCCTTCTTTGCCATTCTCAGCTTCGACAATACTATGAACTCCAAGCTCATCCCAATCAAAATATTGCTTTAAACCAGCCCGTACAAGAGGTTCATCCTCTGTAATCATCAATTTATACATGACATGTCCCCCATTGATTTGATGGTAAAAAATGATTTACTTCATATTGTACTAAAAAATCTGATAATTTAATAGGAACAGTTCAAGTGAAGTAATAGACTTTGAGAATGAAGTAAGAATAGGACTACTAATGTAAAGTCCGTGGGATTGATAAACTTGATATTGAAACCTATGATAGGTTTGAAAACGCTTTACTAATTATATTTAAGGAGGAGAATGAGGATATGAAAAAAAGGCTTAGTATAGTAGTTTCAATTGTTGTAGCTTTCCTTTTCTTTAGTCAGGTGCTGCCTGTTGCTGCTACGTCTTCCACTGATTTACCAGAACCACTTTTACGCGTTGAAAATCAGAGTCTTACAAATGGTTATGATGTTAGCGATAAGGTGGATCAATTGAAACAATTGGATGAAGGGACGATTATCGTAAGATTTAGGCACACAGGTTCGTCCGTTATGTCACTTTTTTCTTTGAGTAATAATCGTGTGCGTGATGGTCATTTTAATTTATATATTACGCCATCAGTAGTGGGAAGTGAAAATCGTCTAGAAAAACCGGGTGAGCCTAAAACAAACATTCATATTAACACTCAGGTAATTTTGAAAGAAAAAGAGGTTCATACTCTAGCAATGGTAATGGACAAGGAAGTAGGGTATAAGTATTTTCTAGATGGTAAATTAGTAAAAGAAGATTCACAGTCTCCTAGGAAATTCTTAAGTAACATTTATGAACCAAATAGTGCACAATTAGGAAAAACGGAACGAGCATCTGGTGGAAATCAATATATTTTCAATGGTGATATTGACTTTGCAGAAGTTTATAGCGAACCACTTGCAGATGATGTGCTTCTAAACATTACTGGTGAAACGTTTGCTGATCCATTAGAATTGTTAAATCCAATGCCAGAGACAGCTCATGTTACAGATCCTTATGCCGTTTTCTATCCAGGATTTATGGACTCAAACAATTACAGAATTCCTGCACTGATTAATACGGAGAAAAATACACTCATTGCAGGCATAGACCGCCGCGTAGTTCATGGGGGAGATTCGCCTAACAATATTGATGCGGTTATTCGAAGAAGTTTTGACCAAGGTAAGACTTGGGAAGAAGAGGGAATTGTCATCAATGATTACCCTGATCAGGCATCAAATATCGACCTGACTTTACTACAAGATAAATCAAATGAACGAATTTTTGCTTTAGTTGATGGTTTTCCTCACGGTGCCGGTCTAATGGGCGGATTTGGTAATAATGCCTACAAAGGGACTGGTTTTAAGACAATCGATGGTAAAAAATATATGTTCCTAAATGATGAGAGTGGGAAAGAATACACAATCCGAGAAGAAGGAAAAGTGTATGATGATGCGGGAGAATTAACGACATTTACAGTTGATCAAGATCGCAACCTATACGAAAACGGTGAAAAAATTGACAATATTTTCAGCCAGACTTCTCCATTAAAACCTTTTAAAACATCATACCTGGAATTGTACTACAGTGATGATGAGGGAGAAACATGGGAAGGTCCTATTGATTTGAATGATGAAGTGAAAGAAGAATGGATGATCTTTTTAGGCACAGGGCCTGGAAATGGCATTCAATTAACCGAAGGACCTTATGAAGGAAGACTCGTATTTCCAGTCTATTTCTTAAACGATTATAATAGGCAAGCAAGTGCTGTTATTTACAGTGATGACAACGGAGAAACATGGCATCGTGGAGAGTCACCGAATGAAGGTAGAGTAGTCGGAGATGGAGAAGTTATTAATGAAAAAGACTTTACGAACACTTCCTACGAAATTACAGAGTCTCAAGTAGTGGAAATGCCAGACGGCCAGCTTAAGTTATTTGCGCGAAATCATTCAGGTTATGCTCAAATAGCAACAAGCTTTGATGGCGGAGAAACATGGGATTCTGAGGTTGTTACTGAACAATCGTTAATTGCTCCTTATAGTCAAATGTCTGCCATTCGTTATGAAGGACAAATTGATGGAAAGGAAGCAGTTATATTCTCAAGTGCGAGCGATTCAAGAAGCCGTATTAATGGTGCTGTAAGAGTAGGTCTAATCGAAGAAAACGGGACTCATGAAAATGGTCGCACCAAATATACTTTCGACTGGAAGTACGAGCAACTGGTGAAAGAAGGAGCGTACGGTTACTCTAGTCTAACCAATCTGCCTAATGGTGAAATTGGCCTGTTTTACGAGGGTACAGCAAATACCGTTATGGATTATATCAAGTTTAATATCGATTATCTAAAATGGGAAAAGATTAAACAAGCACCGAAACCTAAATTAGAATCAATCAAAGCTGTATCGCAGCTTCCAAATGTGTATCGTCCAGGGGATAAAATTCAAGTGGAAGTGGTATTTGATGATTTTGTTATGTTGATGGGGAATAAACGTCTTCATGGCCTAATCGGAGGTGCCGAGCTACCATTCGAATTAGTGAAGCAAGTTGATTTAAATAAGTTTGTTTTTGAAGGAACTATCCCAAATTTATTACCTAGAGCATACGACTTTGAACTACAATTTGACCAGGATCTTTCCATTTACAATGTATATGGTGAAGCTTATACAAATAATGAGGGAGCTATCAAATTAGAGGATAAGGTTCGTATAGCAGCCAAAAAACAGTAAGCAAATACCTTGACTATCAAACTGTTACAAAGAGATTAGTAATCTCCTTTTTGTAACAGTTTTTTGTTACTTCTAATCAAAAATAAGATTCTTCAAATACATGTCAGAAATGACCTATGAATGTAAAATCCATGGGATTGTTATTGATAGAAATACATTCTATGATAATGATAGAATTTGAAAGCGCTTAAAATTGAAAAATTAAAGGGGGATATGGGATGGTAAGGAAAAAAAGACTCATCTTGTTAGTTGCAATTACACTTTTATTATCACTATTATTGTCTGCTTGTAGTGGTAAAACGAACACGAATTCGGGGAATGCAGAGAGTAGCGATGGATCAGTAGAAATTACATGGTGGACTTTTCCGAACTTCCAACCATTAGATGGTGAATTAGGTAAGTATGAAAAGGAGATCATCAAAGCATTCAATGAAAAGCATCCAGACATCAAAGTGAATTTAGAAATGATTAGTTATGAAGGTGGGCCTGAAAAGCTTAACCTGGCAATCGCTTCAAATACAGCACCTGATGTCATTTACGACGCCCCAGGTCGAATCATTGATTGGGGTAAAAAAGGGCTACTTGCTCCATTAAATGACATGATGCCAGACGAGGTAAGAAACGATATTTCACCGGCATTGATGAAGCAATCTATGGTGGGAGATACCATCTACATGTATCCATTCAACACAGGTCCATTCATGATGGCAGTTAATAAAACGTTGTTCGAAGAGATTGGAGCGCTTGATTTACTTCCTTTGGATCGACCAGACCGGACCTGGACGGTTGAGGAATACGAGAAGGCTTTACGTGCAGTAAAAGAAAAAGCTCCTGAAGTTATTCCTTCAGGTTTTTATGCGAAGAGTGTAGCTGGGGATCAAGGTACCCGTGGATACCTTACTAACCTAGGTGCAACTAGATTTTTAAATGAAGACTATAGCGAAGTTGCAATCAACTCAGAAGGTGGCGTTAAGGCGCTCGAATGGGTAGTAGAGGCTAACAAAGAAGGATTGGTCGCACCAGGTTCTGCATCATTAGATGCTGGCGATCATAATGACTTATTCCTACAGGGGAAAATGGCCTTTGCGATTAACTATTCTGCTGTTTTAAAATCTCTTTTTGCACCAAATAAAACAGAAGACTTTGAAGATGTGCTCCTACCTTATCCGACTCCGGATGGATCAGCACCAAAGCTGGAACCATTCCTAGGCGGTCTAGCCATCTTTAATAACGATGATGAAAAAAGAATTGAAGCATCGAAGAAACTGATCGATTTTATTGTAAATGATCCGGAATGGGGCAAGAAAAATTTAATTCAAACAGGTGGACTATCTGCCCGTAACTCGATTACAGGTTTATATGAGGGATCAGAGTATGAATATTCAGAGCTTGCCCGCAAGTTCATAACGGATCCACCAACAATTGCCGATGGTTACGCAGAAATTCGTACGTTCTGGTTCCCAGCGCTACAAGAAGCCATTTTAGAAACAAAAACTCCTCAAGAAGCACTGGATGAATTTGCGGAAAAAGCAAATGCTGCAATTGAAAGTGGAAAATCAAACAAGTAAGTAAAAAAGGAGTAGCGTGCGGTCATACGCTGCTCCTTTCTTAGAATAGGAGGTTCGTATAATTGGCAACTTCAGCTCTCAAGTCAAGGAAAAATGTATATCGTGACTGGTTCATGAGTTATTTGTTTTTATTGCCAGCACTTACGTTTTTCATCATTTTTGTACTGTTTCCGATGTTAAAAGGTGTTTATATTAGCCTATTCGACTATGACATTACTAGTTTTAAATTTATTGGGTTTGATAACTATATTACGCTTTACCATGATGAGGTATTTCACAAATCGTTAAGGAACACCGTTTTAATTGTAGCTGTTGCAGTCCCTATCATCATTGCATTTTCTATTTTTGTGGCCATGGCCATCTATAAAAAGGCTGAATTTATTCGATCGTTTTATCGAGGGGTGTTTTATTTACCTGCAGTCACCTCTGTTGTTAGCGTAACGGTTGTCTGGGGTTGGATTTATCATCCTAACTATGGTGTGCTTAACTACATTACCGGTTTTTTTGGATTTGAACCGATTTCTTGGCTTGGAGATATAAGAACTGCACTGATGGCGATTACTGTCATTTTGATTACAACGTCTGTTGGCCAGCCGATTATTTTATATATTGCCTCATTAGGGAATATTCCTACCACCTATATTGAAGCAGCACAAATTGATCGGGCAACATCGGGACAAATCTTCCGTAAAGTTATTTGGCCTCTTTTAATGCCGACCAATCTATATGTCATTGTCATCACAACGATTAATTCATTTCAAATTTTTGCTCTTATACAACTACTAACCTCAGGTGGTCCTGTATATAGTACTTCGACAGTGATGTATGGCGTATATGAACAAGCCTTCTTACTTGGTAACTTTGGATTAGCTTCTGCTATGGGTGTAGTTCTGGCAGTAATCATAGGTCTTATATCTATTATTCAATTTAAATATTTCGGCAGTGATGTTGAGTATTAGAAAGAGGGGAGATAAGTGTGAAAGCTCAAACACAAATTAACGTGAATGGAAAGTTGAATAGGAATGGAAAGAAGCAACACACTGTAATAAGTGCGTTACGAAAGAACATAAGTGAATTGAGTTTCTTTAAAGTGTTTTCGACCATTATTTTAATCCTTTCGGCAGGATTCTTTATATTTCCTTTTTATTGGATCATTACGGGTGCATTTAAACCTCAGGTTGTGGCGACAACTATACCGCCTGAATGGTTTCCGCTCCAGCCAGTTCTTGATAACTGGATAACACTATTTAATAACCCGGTATTGCGCTGGACATTCAACAGTTTCTTTATTTCTTTCAGCGAGATGGTGGCTGTATGTTTTGTGAGTGCAACAGCGGGATATGTCCTTGCAAAGAAAGTGTTTCCTGGACGCAAGCTGATCTTTGGTATTCTGATTGCCGCAATGGCATTACCTAAACAAGTTATTCTAGTTCCACTATTTACAATGCTAGCAGACTTCGGATGGGTGGATACATATCACGGATTGATCCTGCCTGCAATCGGTTGGCCGTTTGGAGTATTCCTGATGAAACAATTTGCCCAAACCATACCAAACGAACTCATAGAAGCAGCAAAAATGGATGGGGCTAGTGAAATACGAACGTTTTACTCGATTGTTCTTCCAATGCTTAAGCCGGCTATTGGTGCTTTGGCTATCTTTACGTTCATGCTAAGCTGGAATGACTACTTTAGCCAACTTGTTATAACGAGATCAACAGAAATGATGACACTTCCTCTAGGAGTGGCAACGATGCAAGGCGAATATAAGACAGACTACGGAGTCATGATGGCGGGAGCCACACTTGCATCCATTCCAATGATTGTCATATTCCTATTATTCCAAAAATCCTTCACACAAGGAATCACACTCGGTGCAGTCAAAGGCTAATGGGACACAGGTCCCTTGTCCCACCAAATATAACCAAACGACTAGCAATCAAGCAATTGGTTGCTAGTTTTTTTGGATTGGCATGTAGAAAAAAATGCGGTTCGTAGGCTTAATACCTTATCACGCAATTATTCCTGCTTAAGGTGCAATTCTTCAAAATAAAACGCAATTCCCCTGCGATAAAACACAATTACCCGAATTAAAACTCAAAAATCATCACAAAACGCGCAATTCCCCACCATTGGAACAAAGGGAGGTCCCTTGTGCCACACCAAAAAGCCTAACGTGATGTTTCAGAACCGCACGTTAGGCCTTTTTTTATAACTCTTGAACAATATTATTTTGTTATCCTACACTAGAAAACAGTCTTCATATCCCACTTTGATATATACAATCTCTTGTTATATTCGATTCTTTCCTCAGGGAAGTCTTCGCGGAAGTGAGCGCCTCTGCTTTCTTTTCGTTCTTTCATAGCTGTTAAGAGGATGGTTGCAAGCTCGATATAATTTCTAGCTTTCATTGTCCCTTTTCGTTGAGAAGGTTGATTCATATAGGTTGCTACCGAAAAGTTCGCTCTTAATTCCTCTATTTTTTCCAAAGCAAAGGATAAACCTTCCTCGTTACGAATCACATTGCCGTGATACCACATGATGTTTCGTATTTCATCGATTACTTGACGTGGGGTATATACTCCATCATTTATGGCCCATCCTGCGCTAATCTCATCAAGCTCAATTTGTGGGTTCACTTGCTGGAATTCGTTCTCCTTTATATATTCATAGCAAGCACTTGCCGCTCTTTTTCCAAATACCATACATGAACCCGTTGAATTTCCTCCAAGTCGGTTCGCTCCTTCAACTCCTGCTGAAAGCTCACCAATGGCATATAATCCATTCACTCCGGTTCGTCCGCAGGAATCAATCACAACCCCACCATTACTTGCATGAGCAAATGGTGCAATCTTTACCTCATCCTTCACCACATCGATCCCTTTTTCTTTTAACCAATCTAAATAAACGGTAAAAAATTGCTCTTTGCTATCATAAATTTCCTTGCTATAAAGCAATCTATAGCCTTTTTCATTATGATCCTTGATAATTCGTTTCATCATGGCAATGTCAAAATATCTGGACACAAATGAATGTGTAAAGGGTCCATGGGAACTTCTAACATCAAGTACTTCTCGCTTATCTACTCCAGAAGGTAGATGCTCATCCAGTATACTTTTACCCTCATCATCCACGATATCAACACAATACGAGAGTGTTTGCTCTCCAAATAGCGTTTTATAATTTGGAGATGTAATCCCAGGAATAAATTGAATAAATTCCATATTTACTAGTTTTGCACCGGATTCATACGCAAGGATATGGCCTGAACCATCCACGTCATTTGGGTTTAGATTATGCTTATAAATACTACCAAATCCACCACTCGCAAGAATGATCGCTTTACAGTTAACAAAAACAAATTCTCCGTCCTTATCAATTAGGAAAGCGCCAACAATTTTTTCATCTTTTTTTACTATCGAAAAAACATGACAGTTTTCGATGGTTTGAAGACGATCATACTGACTGAAAATCTCATTTACATTTTTACGTATCTTCTCCCAGTCCTGTAATAGGTAGATATCTCGCTCATGATTTGCAAAACATGCTTTCCTTGTCCCACTTAGTTTAGTGACGTCTATCCCTATTTCTTTATATTCTTTAACTGCCTCAGGGATTTCTTCCACATACACTCGTGCAAGCTCATCATCGTGCATGCCGTGACTGACCGCCTCGATATCTGATATAAATATTTCTCTATCCGCTTCATCTCGGGTCACCTGAGTACCTAATGAAGCCTTTAATGGAAAGAAGCTGGAGCCAGATACAACAATTGTTTTAGTCGTTAATAAAACATCTACTCCCTGATTTAACAAATCAAAGCTTGCCTTTATTCCTGCAATCCCAGATCCAACCACCAACACATCTGTTTTATACGTTTTCCTAACTTTCACTTAGAAGCACCACCTTTTTAATAGGTTCCTAGTCTCACAAATCATAATAGCATATTGCCAAATAAAAATGAAAATTTCCCCCAAAAATTATTGAAAATGGTGAAAATTATTTACAAAAACAAAAACTAGTGTTATATTTACCTTGAAAGCGTTTAAATTACATTTTTCGACGATTTAAGGGGGCAACAAAAGATGGTAATGGATAAATTTAAAGGTGTCTTCCCTGCTTTTTATGCTTGTTATACTGATTTGGGAGAGATATCTGAAGAGAGAACGAAAGCTTTGGTTGATTACTTTCAACAAAAGGGTGTAAATGGATTATATGTTGGAGGTAGCTCAGGCGAGTGCATCTATCAAAATCTTGAAGAAAGAAAAGAAACACTCAAATATGTAGCGGAACATGTAAAAGGAGAAATGACGTTAATTGCCCATGTTGGTGCTCCATCAACACGGGATAGTGTGGAATTAGCTAAATATGCTGCCGAATTAGGATATGACGCATTATCAGCCATTCCACCAATTTACTTTCGTCTACCGGAAAGTTCCATTCATAAATATTGGTCTGACATTATGGATTCGACAGATCTTCCGTTTATTATTTACAACATACCTCAGACGACCGGATATAATCTTTCAATGAATCTATTTAAAGAATTACTAAAGAATGAAAAAGTAATCGGTGTTAAGAATTCTTCCATGCCTGTTCTTGATATTGAAAGATTTAAAACGACTGGTGGAGAAGAATTTATCGTATTCAATGGACCTGATGAACAATATGTTTCTGGTCGTTTAATCGGTGCAGATAGCGGTATTGGTGGAACATATGGTGCGATGCCAGAACTTTATTTAAAGGCAGAGGAGTTCGTATCAAGCGGACAATTTGCGAATGCTAGAGCCATTCAAAGTGATATTAATGACATTATTATCGCTTTAACCTCACTCAAAGGGAATATGTATTCCGTTATCAAAGAGGTTCTAAAATTAAGAGGATTAGAACTTGGAGGTGTACGTGCACCATTAGAAGTAGTTCATGAGGAAGAATTATCACAAGTTGAACAAATCAAAGTGATGATTGATGAAGCCATTTTAAAACATTGTTCGTAAGCGTTTACGGATTAATCTATTATTCTACCATTTCAAAATGGAGTGAAGAAAACTAGCTATGAAAAAAAGAATCGTGTGCTTTGGAGATTCAAATACTTGGGGATTTAATGCTGCAAATTTAACTAGGTTTTCTGAAGAGATTAGGTGGCCATGCCTTTTGCAAAAGAATCTAGGGGGTGATTACCAAGTAATAGAAGAAGGTTTATCTGGTAGAACGAGTGTAGTAGATGATCCATTATTTGAAGGATTGAATGCGTTTACCTATATTCATCCGTGCCTAATGAGTCATTCGCCTTTGGATCTTGTGATTATAATGCTTGGTACAAATGATACAAAAGAAAGGTTTGGACTAACCGCATTTAATATCGCCCAAGGGATTACTAGATTAGCACAAAAGGCAAGTAGAACAGCAGCAGGAATTGATGGTTGCTATCCGAAAGTATTGGTAGTAGCACCACCACCAATCGGTAAAGGTTATGATAGTAGCAATGTTAGACATTCGATGGGAGAACATTGTGACATAAAATCAGAAGAATTTCCAACGTATTTAGAAGAGATGTTACTCCGCGAAAATATTCACTTTTTGAATTTAGGCAAAAAAGTATCAATGAATAACATTGACTATATGCATCTAGATGAAGTGGGTCACAAGCTTACTGCACAACTAGTCCAAAACAAAATAACAGAGATAGTTGGAGGGGGAAATAATAATGTTTAAAAAATCTTTATTATCCATGGTAAGTTTTATGTTACTTTTCTCGATTTTTTTAACAGCTTGTAGTAGTGACAAAAAGTCGGAAAATGCTTCAAATGAAAAAGACAATGGTAAAGACACAGTTGAACTTTCTTTATGGCTAACACCACAATGGAAAGGTGTTTTAGATGGTTCTGAAGAAGGCGCAGATTATGATAGCTTCTTTAAACATGCGGCTGAGAGATTTTCTGAAGAATATGATGAATACAATGTAAAAATTAACGTTGAAGTCATTGCTTCAGACCAAAGGGACGAAATGCTAAACGTTAATTTAAATGGTGGTACACCTCCAGATATTTTCTATGAAAGTGTATTTGCTATGGGAGATTATGTTCACAGAGGTGCTCTAGTTCCTTTAAATGATATTGTGGATGATGAAGCAAAAAGTGATATTGCTCAGAGCTACTGGGATACGGTAACTTTTGGGGAAGATATCTATTTCTATCCGTACTCACATATGCCTGGTACGTTAGTCTATAACGCTGATATGTTCAAAGACGCAGGTCTTGAAAAATATATCGGATCTGAAGATGAGATTAAAACGTGGTCATTAGAAGAGTATGAAGAAATTCTTAACGGACTTAAAGAAAATACACCTAAAGATAAATATTCAAATGCATTCCCAATGGGTCTATATGCTTTAAATAATCAAGGAGACACTTGGAATCTTGCATATTTAAGAATGTTTGGAAATGAATTCTTTGATGAAAATGGCAATATTGTACTTGATGATGAAAACGGTGCCAAGGCCACAGCTTGGTTGAAGAAAATTTATGATGAAGGCCTAACGAATCCAGGTGCTGAATCTGTATCATCAAATGATGTAAATGCAATGTTTCAAAACCAACAACTTGGCGTTAGTTTTACGAACTCAGTGCTATTTAATAACTTAAAAGCAGATATGGAAGGCGGAAATGTGCCTGAATTTGATGCAAGACTTGCTAATATTCCATCAGCTAGTGGTGACCCATTATCATTCACTTATGTAACTGGTGCTGCTGTATTTGATACAGGGGATGAAACAAGAATGAAAGTGAGTAAGGATTTTGTGAAATTCTTCTCTTCTGATCCTGAACTTGTGAAATCATCTAAAAATGGTGTACCTGTTCGTACGAGCGTAGCTGATCAATATAAAGACGAAAATCCATTATTTGCTGCATATGACGCAAACGCAGAGTACATGTTTAGTTTTACAGGAAACGTACCTGGTTATAGTGAATTAAGACAAGTACTATATCCTGAGCTTCAAGCATTATACATCGGAGAAAAAACACCTGAAGAAGTAGTCGCTGATTATCAGAAAAAAGGTAATGACGTAATTGAAAAGTCAAAAGCTGACTCGGTAATCTTTAATAAATAGTCGAATTTAGTTTCTATAAGTAGGCCCCAGTTTTTTGGGGCTTACCTATTGGAAAGGAAAGGGTGCTTATGAAAGTAAATCACCATGCAATAAAGCGCAATCTAACTGGCTACCTTTTTATTACACCACAACTTTTGTTTTTTTGTATATTTCTTGTTTATCCAATTTTTGAAGGAATACGCCTAAGTTTATATAAAATTAACTATCAAAATATGACGTTCGTTGGATTTGATAACTATACTGCGTTATTTAATGACCCAGTCTTTATGAAGGCTACGCTAAATACGGTTGTCTTTGTTGTTGCAATCGTAGCATTAACCGTGACATTTGCTTTATTTGTTGCAGCCTCTATTTTTGATAAAAATTCTAAATATGTATCGTTTATTAGAGGAAGTTACTATATACCTGTTATGGTCTCAATGGTTGTAATGAGTATGATTTGGAGCTTTTTATTGAATCCTGCTAACGGACTCATCCCTTATTTTGCTAGGGAACTGGAATTACCAGTTGTTAACTTCCTTGGTGATAAGAACTTAGTATTACCAGTGGTTATCTTTGTAACATTTGCAACAAACGTTGGTCAGGCTATTATTCTCTATATTGCAGCTATGATCGGTGTACCAAAAGAATTATTTGAGGCAGCTGAAGTTGATGGTGCCAACCGTCGTACCATTATTTTTAAAATATTGATACCTTTAGTAAAGCCTATTACTTTATACATTATCATTATCAACATTATTGCCGTATTAAAGATATTCGTAGTTATTCAGCTATTAACTGGTGGAGGACCAAATAATGCTTCCACTACATTAATGTATTTCCTTTACAATAATGCATTCAAATACAATCAACTTGGCATAGCATCTGCTGTAGGTGTAATTATGTTTGTTATTGCACTTTTATTATCAATTCCACAGCTTAGATCTATGTTTAAGAAATAGAGGTGAAATCAATGTTTAAAAGAAAGAATAAACGCAAAAGAGATGCATTCGACATAGTCTCTAATATTATAGTCATATTTTTTGCGCTCTTAAGTTTATTTCCTCTGTATTGGCTAATTACTAGTTCTCTAAAAAATAGTGCTGCTGTTGTAAAAATGCCACCAGATTGGTTTCCAAAAACATTTAACCTTGATAACTATGTCGACGTATTCAGTAATCAGCCCGCATTACAATGGACTTTCAATAGTATCATCGTTTCATTAGTATCGACAATTGCTTTGATTATTGTAAGTTCCTTGGCTGCATATGCTTTTTCAAAACTACAGTTTAAAGGGAAAAATATCATTTTTATTATTTTCATTTCAAGTCTAATGGTACCTAAAGAAGTATTGATTGTTCCGTTATACCGTATTGTTGATAGCATGGGAATGGTTAACTCACTTCATGGAATGATTTGGCCAAACGTAGCAACTGCTTTCGGGGTATTTTTATTAAAAGGATTCTTTGATAATATACCAGATTCATTGAGAGAGTCTGCTAGGATGGATGGGGCAAGTGAGTTAAGAACATTTTTCAAAATTATGCTCCCAATGGTGAAACCAGGTATTGGTGCACTGTTTATTCTTTATTTTGTACAGGTATGGAATGACTATGTCTGGCAATTAGTTATTGGACAAGATGAAAGTGTTAAGACGTTAATGGTTGGTACAGCAACACTTATGCAGGACTTGAATCCAAACTTCGCCTATAAAATGGCCGGTGCAACAGTGGCTGCGATACCATTGTTAATCATCTTTATTTTCTTCCAACGTTATTTCACTGGTGGTTTAACAGCGGGTGCAGAAAAAGGATAATTGCAGAACGCTCCCACATGAATGGGGGATAAATGCAAATAGAGTATACCATTCAGTTGGGTTCAAAAATCCATCTGAAAATAAAGGAACTCAGACTAAGAATTCCACATTTAGTGGTTACGTCTGAGTGACCTACCTCGTGTAGGGTAAAAAAATCGTGGCGAAATGATCTTATATAATGGGGATGTTTTTTTATGACAACGAATGCAAGCATACTTGAATCATTAAAAGGGGAACTTATTGTCTCATGCCAGGCTCTTCCTGAGGAGCCTCTACACAGTCCGTTTATTATGGGAAGAATGGCATATGCAGCTATGCTAGGAGGAGCTAAAGGTATTCGAGCTAACAGTGTGGAGGACATAAAAGAAATTAAGAAAACAGTGAACTTACCTATCATTGGTATTATCAAGAGTGTGTACGAGGGTTCAGATGTTTTCATTACTCCAACCATGAAAGAAATTGACGCGTTAGCTGAAGAAGGTGTGGACATTATTGCACTGGATGCAACGAAACGGGTGAGACCTGATGGAATGACGATTAATGAAGTATTTCCGCTCATTAGACGAAAATATCCTAATCAATTATTTATGGCAGACTGTTCAACATATGAGGAAGCAGTGAATGCATCTGAATTAGGTTTTGATTGTATTGGCACAACACTAAGCGGGTATACCGAATATACAAAGGGAGTTTCACTACCTGATATTGATTTGGTTGGCAGATTGACAAATGACTTTTCAATTCCTATTATTGCTGAGGGTGGCATTTGGAGTCCGGAAGAGTTAAAAACGGTCTTTGATCTAGGTGTGCATACCGCAGTTGTTGGAACTGCAATCACAAGACCAATGGAAATTACGAAAAGATTTGTTGCTGTCATAAAATAAACCGTCTGGACTTCGAAAATTGGCAGGTGAATGAAGTGAGAATTTTAGCTGCAGATATTGGTGGAACATCGATTAAGCTTGGTCTGTTTGATGAAAGTGGAACGATTGAGGTATTTAAAGAATTCGATACGGAAGCTAAAAAAGGCGGACCGTATGTGATCGAGAAATTGATTCATTTTATCGAGGAGTTTACCGATTTTGATGCAATCGGTATTAGTACTGCAGGACAAGTAGATGCTACAACAGGTACAATTATATATGCCAATGAAAATATCCCGAATTACACAGGTATGAATGTTAAGGGTATTTTGGAAGATAAGTTTCATGTTCCTGTCAAAATTGAAAATGATGTAAATGCAGCAGCATTGGGAGAAAATTATTTTGGTATTGGCAAGGACTTTGAGGATTTCCTTTGTTTAACCTATGGAACGGGAATAGGTGGAGCGATTATTGTAGATTCTAAGATTTACAAAGGTAAAAAAGGGATTGCCGCAGAATTCGGTCATATGATCTCACATCCTTCTGGTTTGTTGTGTGGTTGTGGTCGTAAAGGTTGCTATGAAATGTATGCCTCGACTACCGCATTAATCCGTAACGCACAAAAGATAAATAAAGAGTTTACGAATGGCAGAGTCATTTTTGATACGTACAATGAATGTTCGAAACTTAAAACTATCGTGAACGATTGGGAAAATGAGGTTGCTATAGGACTAGTCTCATTAATTCATATTTTTAATCCATCAGCTATCATACTCGGTGGTGGTGTAATGGAACAAGAAATGCTCATTGAAAATGTCTCTAAGAAGGTTAAAAGCCTTGTAATGGAAAGTTTCTCAGATGTTCAGATCGTGAAAGCAACTCTAGGAAATAAAGCGGGGTTATTAGGAGCGGTATCCTTGCACCTACAAAACTAAATTCGTATAAATGTTAGGGGTGACCCATGGCTAAAATAGATATATTTTCAACTATCCAATCTAAGTATGAAGAATTTACAAATACAGAGAAAAAGGTTGCTGACTATATACTAGAAAATAAAGATAAAGTGGTATATATGTCAATCACCGATCTAGCAGATGCTTGTAATGTGGGGGAATCAAGCATTTTCCGATTCTGTAAATCGATGGATCTTAAAGGATATCAGGAATTTAAAATTGCACTAGCCCATAGTACCGCACTGGAGAATGAAACCCCACAACTAGCTAGTGAAATTACCTTGCAAGACACAATTGAAGAACTTTCATCAAAGATATTAACAGCAACCGTTAATACTCTTACAAAAACGCAAAATTTAATTAACTTTTCTGATATTTGTAAAGCGATCGATTTACTAATTGATGCCAAACGAATTCACTTCTTTGGAGTCGGATCATCATCAATGACCGCTATGGAAGCTAAAAATAAATTTATGAGAATTACGAACAAAACGGATTGTTCTTTCGATAGTCATCTACAAATCATGTCGGCTGCGTTAATGTCAAAAGATGATGTTGCCGTCATAATTTCTTATTCCGGTTCAACAAAAGATATGATTGAATTAGCGAAGGTTGTAAGGGAAAGAAAAGCAAAGATTATCGTTATCACGAGGTTTGCCAAATCTCCTTTGGCCGGTTACTCTGACATAACTCTCTTATGTGGAGCCAATGAGGGCCCACTACAAGGGGGAAGTCTAACAGCTAAGATTTCACAGCTTTTTTTATTAGATGTACTTTACGCTGAATATTTCAAACGAACAAATGATTTGTCAATTAAGAATAAAGAGGCCACTGCAAAAGCAGTAATCGAAAAGATGCTGTAGGGTTAAATGTTCACAAAAAAGGGTTGTTAACTCAAATGTAGATTTGGTGTTAACAACCTTTTTGCATAAGTGGGGGCACATTTTCATGAATTTATCTCACCATCATCTTCAACATCTTGAAAAAACACCTTAGTAGACACATTGAATAAGCGCTGTTAAAGTGGGGAATTCGGCATAATCGTATCTGGGAAAAACAAAGGCACAATGAGTGAATAAAATCCCCTCTTTGTGTCTTTTTGTATTAAGCTAAACTGGGGAAGGGAACCCGACCCTCTGTCATAAATTATTTTTAGTTGAGATAGAAACTCCGGTACTTTAAGATATAGGTTAGTAAATGAAATACATAGAATTAGTCTTTAAGGAGAATTTAAAATGAGCACGATTTATACAACCTATCAACTTTCGGAAAGGTTTGAAGTGGCTTTTAACCAAATACATGACTCGTTAAAATCTATTGTTAAGATTCAGGATGATAGATTCAAAGTACTCTTAGATGTTGGTTCGAGGAAGCATCAAATCATTAGGGAATTTTACGACGACTTAAAGCAATATGCAAAACTTCGAAACTCCCTTGTGCATGATAAAAAGCAGCTAGGGTTTTATATTGCTGAACCTCATATCGATGTTGTCAAACAAATTGAAAAAATCGCGGCAATCTTTAGTCGGCCTAATGTTGCACTTGCGATTGCAACAAAAGAGGTAATAACTGTTGGCTACGAAGACGATCTCATCGATACGTTTCAAACTATTAAAAGGTATGGATTTTCGCAATATCCTGTTTATAAAGGGAAAGAATGTGTGGGGCTTCTTAATACTGGGGACATTGTGAGATGGGTGACCGAAAACGTAACAACTACAATTGTTGATTTGTCAGGTATAAAAGTAAAGGATGTCCTATCTAGCGTCCGTCAGCATCCAATAGATTTTGTTGCAAAATCTATCGATATCTTTTCAATAGAAGATATTTTTGAGGAAAAACATAAGAAAAAAATAGATTTAGAAGCTTTATTATCACGGAAAATGGAAAAAATGATGAGATTCCATTAGGTTTGGTTACTGCATGGGATTTGATTGAGATTGATTATACTAATTAATCTTATAAAAAAAGGTCCAACGAGCTGTTTTTTAGTGCTCGTTGGGCCTGTTTGTGTTTTTAGTTGGTTTGGGACCCCGTATCCCCAACTGGGACAAGGGACCTGTCACTAAGTCCCACTATTTTTTCGTAGTGTACGAGTCTTGTTTCGAATAGTTTCAATGGGTCGTAGTAGACCTCTGGGTTTGATTTCATTTTTGCCAATGTTTCTTTGTCTTGTTCTATACGGTCTTTTGTTTGGTCGATTGCTCGTGATAGTCCATCTAAAGGTTCTTTGTAGAATAAGCTGACATCCTGTGGCAGTGACCTCTTGAAGAAGTCGAATTGCTGCCAGAACTTACTTTGAATGGATTCAACTACTTCCGCGTAAGACGCATTTTCTACATATTTTTTATACTGGTTGAGCATATAAGATTGCTGCTTTTGTGGTAGCAAGCCCAACACTTTACCTGCACCTTTCAGCAATACTTGCGCTGGATTGTGGCGAAGCATGATGTTTTCCTTATCAATTTGGATTTGATAAGTCATGCGACCAATGTCTCGGCGCCAGTCCTCAACGACTTTAAAGTCACATTCCAACTTGAGCTCTTTTTCAGGATAGACCTCAGACAGTGACTGAGTCATGTCATCTAAATATTCTTGAGTCGCAACCAACTTCGAATTGGATTTTTCGAGCCACTCTTGAAGCTTAGTTGAGAGACCTGGTATAACCTCTTGATGGAATAAACGCTGAATTTCTTCGTTCATTTTTTCATTTAACTCAATATGCAATTGGTTGAGGTTGCTGTCTTCTCTAATAATCTCCGAGCAGCCTGTAAGGATCTTTGGTATTTTTTCAGAAAGATCTCGTTTAACGTCCGCGATTACTTTGGAGAATGAATCCGTAATCTCTTTACTCTTCTCGGTTTCCTTATCATGAAGGCTATTTAAAAATCCAGCTAACCTTGTATTGTATTCTTCATTATGCGCGATTACATCGAGTAATTTGTTCTCTGCATCTGCACGTTTTTTTAACAGGCTGGAAATCACTTTTCTCAGTAAAAATAAGGTTTTTCCAACACGATAATTCGTTCCGAAGCCTACTTTAATATCACGTAAGAAGTTCATGTTTCTTACTGAATGAATCATCGCTTCAGGGAAATATTCATTTATCTTCACTGTGTCCAATGTATTACGCAATACAAAATGTACCGGAGTATCCTTTGCGCTATGCTTGATTTGCGCAAGATAGTCAAAATCAGTCTCTGACAGGCTTTCTGCATCGCTCACGAATAATACGCCATCGACAACTGGTAAGAAGCCGAACGTTTTTCGCTTCTCCATAAAATACTCTTTATATCCAGTGGTATTCAATCGTAGTTCAGACGTTCGTAACTGGGCAGATGGCACTGTCACCTCTATAATAGAGTCTGGAGAAATTGCTTCCTCCGGACTTGGTAGGGGATGACGACCAGCGTCCGACACGTCGGCTATTCCTTTTTCTGCTCCGTATTGAATGCTTGTATAATTAGTAAGAGTTGGAGTCAATAATTCCTCATCTAAAATGGAATTTACAAATGAAAACTTACCTTTTCCTAAAACAAGTAAATTCGTTGTTTTCGTATCAAAAAGTTGATCGAAGCCCCATACTAAACGGTCGCTCGTTTCGATATTATTTTTTTGAGCCCAATCAATGATTGTTTTCATAAAGTGTTGGCATTCATCCAGGGATAATGAACGGCTATGTGCGTTTTCTAGGACAATTTCTGCCTCTTTTACGATGACCATTTTGATGGCAGAAGGGAAAATATCATCCCACGCAAGGATGGCTGCAGCTGCAGCTAACCCATTTGTTGCAGTTGTTGTGTTTAACCAATTGACCAGTAATTTTGGCATTAGCTGTCCGATATCACGTAGTAAATAATCACCAGTCGTTAATCCAAGATACGCTTCCTCGAATAAATGAGTAATGGAATGCCACTGCTCGTACGGATTGATCTCTAAATCCTTCATGATTTTTACGATAGCTTGAAGCCAGTTTAGATATTCGCTCGTATTCTGGTAGTTTTTCCAAACAGCAGCCATTAGCTGTTTAAATCTTGCCTGGTCCAGTTCATATAGCTTGCGCAACACCGAAACGAATGTATCAGGTGCAAATGAACTGCTATGCCCTAATTCGCAGTAATCAATTAAAGCGTCAAACCATTCAAGACCCTCTGTTCGCTTCGTTTCATTGATCGCAAGTTCAATCGCATTTTTCCAATCTTCTTGTTCCTCATAAAAATGCTTGGCAACCGTTGTAATGTTTGGATAATCGGGATTTCCTTCAACTGCTTCCTGAATAACACGGTAGGCTGCATCAATCTTGTTATCCTCAAGATAAAGTGAAAATAAGCTTAATGAAACTTCACTTGTCAGGATTTTATTTGTCGAAATAATCGAGCCATACACTTCTTCCGCATTCGAGAGCAAGCCAAGCTCATAATACGCATCTGCAATATTTTTCTTCGCCCACGGCTCTAGGTCGTTCGAGATATTCTCCCACTTATAAATTGCCGCCTCATAATCCTTGTAATGAAAGTAAATTTCCCCTTGCGCAAAGCGTATATAGGACAGGTCATACAGCTCCTTTTCCTGCTCAGCCATATATGCCTCACCAAGAATCTCAACCGGATGCCTCGTGTCATTTTCAGAAATAAACGTTTGATAATACGTCTTCGTAATAAACTCATGCTCAGATGTCATTTGTAAACCTCCAATGCTAGGACAGTGGGGTCGAGCCGGCGGGGCCTTGCCCATTGGGCGAAGCCCCATGTCAAGGTCTCGCCACGCTCTGGGACAAGGGACCTGACCCTGTGTTCCACTGTCTTGTGATGTTTAATTTGGTTCATTGTTTATTTAGGGTAGTCGTATACCCAATCATATATTAGTACGTTTTAAAAGCTGATTTTATGTCGATTATTGGTGAATTTAAAATACTAAACTATTAAAATGAAGTTTGCCTTAAAAGGATTGTACTAAATAGGGGTGTTTTGTTCAATTAAACGTCTTTTTAGTGGTGTGTGCTGAAGGAATAAAAAGCGATGTAAAGGATAGTGGGATGACGGACCGGTCCCTCACCAAAACAATAAGAAGGACCAAATCATTTGACTTGGTCCCTTTTCATATTTGATAATTTTTTATTTTTTTTTCTATTTAATGTTTTATCAGTTTCATTCTTTTTCACCTTATATTTAAAAAGTTCTCTTAAAAAAATTGCTGTTAATGTTATCAGTTTAATAATAAACAGAATTTTCCTCATGATATCCTCCGATTTCCTACTCCTGAGAATTGGACGGCTCCTTCTGTATTTTACCATACTTGCGTAATTTAAGTATTCCTAAATAGTTGCAAAAAAATGGGTCAAGGGGACAGGTCCCTTGTCCCTGTAAATAAATGGTGGGACGAGGGACCTGTCCCTGCGTCCCAAAATGGTAGTTCATTGAGTTGCCAAAGTCCAATGAGAAGGGGGAGTAATATAATAAGGTAAATTAAGTACACTGTGCCACTATTTTGCTGTTGTTGTTTTCTAACTAAAATCAATGCAATTATCATGGGCACCATCAATCCACCAGTTACTCCAATTAAATTGGCAACTGCATCTAAAAACTCAGCACTCCTGTTGACAATGTATAACTGCCGATACTCCTCGAAAATACCCAGCAATACTAAATAAATCCAAACAATCCGTAAACTTTTCACCAAATAGGAACGGTCGATAATCAAAAGGATAAGAACTCCGATGAAAAAAGAAATGAAAAAGAACAGCAAGAAATGTCCAACTTTATCGGCACCGAAAACAAGATCATAATTTATGTTCAATTTAGATCACCCTAGCATGATTATGGACTGTTAGGGAGAGGTATAAACATGATTGGTAATAAAGGACTTAGGTATGGGGGCTAGTCGTCTAGGATGGAGTGACAATGGATTGGTGAAAAATTACAACGATTGTTTATCTTCGTTACTCCAAGAATGAACCAAGCTGGAACGTAGGATCTGTGCTGATATCAATGACCAAAAGTACAAGCTGGGACAAGGGACCTGTCCCTGTGTCCCACTCGACAAATATCACCCTAATGTCTCATAAATTTACATCATCTGACAATACTAGTGTAGTATAATAAGATGAATTGAGACTTTAGGAGGATAAGGAATGAATACAAATACCCCGATGTTAGAGGACCTTTATAATCATGTTCGTACTCTGACTGGTAACTTACTTTCATCTAACCTGGATGTTTTAAAAGATACGAAACAAGATGAGTTGAAAGATTCCTTTATTAAATTGCTGAATAAATTAGCATTATCCTTGTTAACAGCGGAGCGGCAAATATTAGCTGTAACGGGTTTGCAAGGTGCTGGAAAAACAACCATCATTAAGGGTTTATATGACATTGACGATCAATTCTTGCCTGAAAACATTAGCCGAGGGGAACAACTGCCCGTTTTAATTACTGAATGGGACAGCGATAATACTAAAGGTTTTGTCCATCGAGGTATTCAGGACGCTAATAATGAGATGAAAGTGGAAGAGGTTGAGTTATCACCCTCTGAATTTAAGGATACATCTATGAGTCCGAAGCGAAACGATATTTGGCTTGAGCTAAAGGTGCCTTTTCGATATTTAAGAGACGAGTCAAAATCGATTGCACTGTTACCTGGTTTCGAAAAAGACCCAAGTGTACGTTCCCAGGAGTTATTACAACATATCCTACATTTATCAACCTCAAGCATTACTGTGTTTCGCAAGGATACATACGCCCGACAATCGAACACAGATATGATGAACCAGGTGCAGGAAATCTATAAATCAGTCAAACCCATTTTTGTTCTGTCACATGGTGATATCAATCCAGAGCAAAATGATGCAATGAAGAAGAACCTCATAAAGGATTTCGGATTACCAGAGACAGAGGAAGACCGTGTTGTCATTTCAGGGAACACAAAGATTTACAAAGAGCCATGGAAAGAACAACTTATACTTGCCATTAATAAATACGCCTATTTAACAGATGCTGCCGAAAGAAAACGGTATGAACAAAAGATGCAGCTGTTCAAGGATGTACAAGCATTAATTGTTCAATTAGAAAAATTATTGATTAGTCAGGAAGCAAAGAGTTTACACAGAGGATCTGGTTCATACCAATTGCTAGCAAGATTTGAAAGAGAGTACGGAAAAGCATTAGACAAATTAGAGGAAACGATTGAAGATACATTAAACAGCCGAGTTGAAAAGGCACAAAAGGATTTTGATATTTTTGTACAGCAGCATGAATCATTTTGGAAGGGAATTTACTCAAAATTTATAGCAACTGAGTTAAAAGACCAACAAAAGTTGAGAGACGAGCTGAACCGCATTTGGAAAGAAGCAGCACCAACACAACCAGAAGAACAAATTCTTAATATCGTTACAAACTATATCAATGAAAAAGGTTCAACATTACTGGAGGAAAATAGTAAAAGTGAAAAGTCACTTTCGCCTTCTCTTGCAATAGGTGAATTATCATTCGATGACGCAGTTGATGATTTCCTCGTAGAGGACGAAGACGAAGAATTTGAGCTTACACCTCTAACAAATAACCAGGCTCAGACTACGAAAGTAGAACAAAAAGAGACATCAATCGACCGCATACAAAATTTTTTCTCAACTGAAGAGAAGAATCAGGTGCCTGTTTTAGTAAAAGAGGATCTAGAAACATTGACTGTAATGGGGACAATGCTGTGTCGTCAAGCCTATATTGGACAAAGTGTTATTAAAACAGCAATTGAAGCGAATCAGTTGAATGCAACAGTAACTCAAGAGAAGTTAGATGCAAGTATATCTGTAATGGAGGACATTTCAACCAAGGTGGAGGCACTTAAGTCATTTACACCAACGATTTTAAAAAGCATCCCGATTATTCTAGGGGTAGACGTAGCTTTAGACGGTGAACTAGATACGATAACACGAACTACCACAGCGCTGGCAAGTATCGGATTAACCATTACGCCACTGCAACTAATAGGGGTGATTGGTGGAGGACTGGCTCTTGCTTATACAGCAAATGCTGTAAAAAAGGGTGTCCGGACAACCAATGAACGCCAGCTTCAGTTATCACAGGCTGGCAGTCAGGTTATCCATCAACTCCCCAAAATACAATCAGAGGCCTTTATCAATTCACTTCGGAAAATTTTTGAAACAATGGGCGATCGTATTCTTGAACAGCACGAGAAGTACCTTGGGGTATATGAACAGGATGGAGAGTTGGAAAAAATCCGGTACTCTATTACTAAAATTGGATTAATGAATCGAAAATTAAGAGAAGTGGAGTTCAAAAATGCAGAATTTATTGTGCAATCTTGAGAATCATAAATGGGATTGGACGGTAGAAGCGGTAAAGAAATTTAAAGAAGGTTTTATCCGATTTAACCCTTCAGAACATACGAAGGATCGTGTGCTAATTGGTGTCTATGGCCCTACGCAGGTTGGAAAAACAACCTTCATTTTAAAATTATTAGGGATTAAGGAAGAGTATTTCTCTTCCTTATCTACTGCTTTACGCGGAAAGCGGAAAATGGGGAATTCTGCTACCATTACGTGCACCATGTATAATGAATCAGAGGATTCCCTGTACAAAATTATTTATCCAAATGGAAAAGAAATATCGCTTGATACTTTAGCAGACCTTGAAGAAGAGATGCAACATGTACGCCAAGAAATTGAAAATGATGAAACCTTCTCATTAGAACCACTACAAATACATCTGTCACGAGAGCTGTTTTATGAAAAAGGGAATAGCGATCGAAAAAGGGATTTTTCCATAATTGACTTGCCCGGAGACGATAGCAAGGAAAAAAACGAGATTCACCATGTTAATCGGATTTTAAAGGAATATCTCCCGCGATGTAAGGTGTGTATTTTAATGGAGATTGCGAGTCAGATGACCAATTTAACTCAACTCAAACGTGAATTTGTTCGTGATTGGAATTACCTCCCTTATCATTTTCGGGTCGTATTAACTAGAAGTGTGACTAGTTCATCTGTACAAACTGGTATCGAAGTAGGTGAGATAGCTTCGGCAGATGGGTTTGTGTCCTATTATCAAGAAGAACTTTCAAGGTATTTAGAAACGGGTTCAAAAAACATCCGCATTTATCCACTTGAGTTTGGCGATTCTTGGTTTGATTTAAAAAGACAAGTACCAACAATTTTTAGCAAAGCAAATGTGTGGATCGAAGATATTTTTCAAGAATTAGAGGCTGATTTATCTTCGGTTTCATCTCCAGAAAATGAAATTATGCAGTTGAAAAATTTAGACGCGTATATTCTCAAGAAAAGTGAGCAGGAAAAATCACATTTAGAAAAAGAAATAGAGCAAATTAAATCTGAAATCAAAGAAACGAGAAATGTGATTGATAGTAAGGGGTCTAAAAGTACTCTTTTAGAAGATCGTATAAAAGACATCAAAAAAGAGTTAAAGGGATTAACCAAGCTTGCAATCACGAAACCGGAAAAAATAACAATAAATAGATGGGATGATAGACATCGAAGTTTACGAACAACGCGTGCTTTAGATAACGAATTTCTTTTTCATCTAGATAATTTAAAGGAAGAATTTGAAAAGCAGTATCAAAAAATCATGCGAACCTTTTTGATTATTGAAAGGACTCATCATTTAAAACTAGATCCAATCCAATTCGAATTTACTGAAAAAAGTATATCTTTCACAAATCAATATGTATTAGAGACTTATTATAAGCGAACAAATTTTAACTATGATTGCTATCGAGTGGAGTCATTATTACATGAAATCATTCTTGAGAATTATCAAAAAATGCTTCAAGCTTTTGTAGCAGCTGGACAGAAAGTAGCAGTCGACTTAAATCGGTATCTTACTATTTTAGAATATAAATTAGGAGAACTAGCTGATGAGATAAGAGATAGTCAGACAAGTCTTGAGGGCTTACGCATAAAACTGAGTGATAAGAAGAACGACAAGCATCTAGCAGAAGCTGAGTGGAACAGAGATCTGGAACGATCTAAGCAGCTTACCAGCTATATCCAAGCGTCTTTTCTAGAACAATTTGCGAAATATCAAGAAGCATTCCAGATAGCATCAGTAGAAGAAAAGTGGTTATATCACCAGTATTTCAATATATTAATTAAGCAAGCAGAAAGGGTTTTAGAGGATGATTTCTAATGCATCGGAAAAAATCGGTGAAACGTATCAACAAGCGGTAGAATCTTTAAAGAAGTTAAACAATGAATTATTTTATGATGAGTTAAAAACCAACATGGAACGTCACGAAGGTAAGATGCAAAGAGAATATGAAAATGTGAAAAACTTGTTGGAAAGTTTGAGAAATACGATTGACCATGTTCCCTTTCAGCTTGGAACAATGGTGGAAGAAAATAATAATAAACTAGTGGGTTTGCAGGAAGATAATTTAGATGTCCTTAACAAAGATGTAATCAAGCTATTCGATGAGAAAAAGGCCCAGTTTGATGAAATATTAACAGGAATGGGCGCATTTCAACAGAACTTGCAAACCATTTTTAAACACTATAAAAGTATTTACACAAAGCAGAATGAACGCTTTGATTCATTTATTTCTAACCAAGAAGGTCATTACAATCAATTCCTGCAAGATAATAAAGATTCGCACGAAGTATTCAAAACGGATGTAGTAAAAACAAACGAAGAACATTATAAGGAAACAATCGATCTTTTTAATAAGAGTTTTAATGAAGTTTTTAAACAGATGGCGGTTCATTTACGTGTACTTGAACAACAAACGACACTTATAAAAGAACTTAAAGAACAACTAAGCCTGATGTCGAACCAACATACAAACGACTTGCAAAACACATTTAATGAAAGTAAAAGTCATTTGAACGAACATATAAACTCACTTACAGCACAACTAACCAAATACCAAGAAACCCAACAAAGCGACCGATTAAAATTTGAAACCATCCTAAACGAACAAAATAAAAACATCGGCATGCTTAAAAAAGTTACAATCGGAATGTCCGTCGGAACCATCATAACCCTTGGCGCCCTCGCCGTATTCCTTTAATGAATGAGACAAGGTGGGGTGGGTCAAGGGGACAGGTCCCTGATATGAATCCACCTAATGCTCTCACTTATTTACCAGAGTTTAAGGTAAAAGCTGTTCTTTCATACATTGGGGGCACTTCTCCTTAGGAGATTTTTTAGGGAGAATGGTATATCCCTTGATCTACTAGATATAGATATACTTAGAAAGAGATTGTTTCAATGGAAGGAAATATATGATGAACAAGGTGAACTGGGGTTACTTTTTAATAAACGAGGTTCAGGAAGAAAAAAGTATAATAATCCTAAAGAGTTGTCTGTTGAAGAGAAATTAAAGAGAGTGGAAGCTCGTATTAAGCTTTTGGAAGCTCAAAATGACTGCTTAAAAAAGCTGGAGGAACTCGAAAGGCAGGCGATGAAGAAAAAACATTACTAACTCCTTCTCAAAAATTTGGACTGATTAAATCCACTTTAGAAAAATATGAATTAAAAAGACTGGTAAGCTATATTCAAGTTAAATCACCCTATCAGGTTCATGGACTGATAGGGTGATTAATAAACATGATTTGATATATAGGTCTTAGGGAATGAGGCCACCTCGACGTTTTCCTCTGTAACCATCATAAATGTCTTAGGAAGTTTATTTCTAGTTTTTATTATAATGATATTTGGCTTTATAATTTATGTACAAAGCAGGGATTACACTTTCAAACAATAGTTTGTTTAGTGGATTAGTTCAAATACGTAGGCGGATTCAAGTCAAGACTTATTATTGTTTACTTTTATAGTTATATATGTATGTCTTTATAGAATTCTTTGGTGGTTAATAATAAATAATAAATATTTAAAGAGGAGAGAGTTTTCATTTATAAAAATAATTACTTTGGTAAAAGTTATTGACATAAAAAATTAAAACATAAATAAGCGAGATTTTTTTAAAAAAACTCTAAATTATTTTCAAAGTAAGTAGATATAAACCTATATGAAATTAAGTAAAATCAATTATGAATGAGAAAAATTTCTTTAACCTTTATTGTTTCTACTGCTTAAATTATAATTTTTGAGAACACTTCCTTAATTTCGAATTAAAATTGAAGCCAAAATAATAATAAAAAGATAAAATAAATTGGCTATTACTTTACACATAATAAAAAAATAATTCCTATTAAATATACATAATTTAATTTAATATTAGTGTTGGTCAAATAGGAGGTATTGAGAAATGAGTATTTTTAGTAAACAACCTAAATCCGTTAAGAAAACATTAAGATATATACAACAAGATGTACAAAGTGTTGAAAAATTGGAAGAAATACAAAAAGTGATGAATGTTTTTATTAAAAAAAGAAGGGAACAATTACTGAAACATAGTGATTTACAAAAATAAATTTGTTTAAGGCTTTTTGGTGTTTATTGTAAATTCGTTCTGATGGAGGTAATTATGAATGATTGTGAAGGACAAAATTTTCAAGATTTTTAGTATTGTTAAGCTAGGATTCCTATTTATCATTGAAATAATTTTGTACAAGATAAAAAGTAAAGGAAGATCTTAAGAAAATCAACTTCACATTAATTACTATAAATTATCATCTAAATTTTAGGTGTAGACACAGAGTTAAGATTCATTTAAGTAAGGTCCAATAACTAAAATAACTTAATGGACCTTATGTTTGGAAAGAAAGGTAATTTATCTCATAAGCTATTCGCGAATATTGTCGTTGCTGCACTTACTATGATGGCTGCTATTGGAAGTAGGATATAAAGAAGTGTTTTATTTCTCTTTCTTTTTCTTTCCATTTCTTCTGGAGTTACCCATGAACTCATTCGTTTTTCCTCCTCGTTTCGGTAGCTGGCTGACTTAGTCGATAGGACTTTAGTCCCTGTAGCTTTGCGTCCTCACGTTTCCGTGACTTTGCTATGATCCAACGATTTTTCAAATCCTGTTTTATTATCGTCGTATTTTGTCGAATTGTAAATAGTTCTAATTAACTATGCATCTAGCATATTATGGTATTTGAAGAAAAGTTAGCTGTCGATTCGAACTAATAATCCCCTGAAAATGTTTTCCTATTATCTCCCATATTTTTATAGTACAATAGTCTCGGTATTCTGCTTCGTAAATGACTATTGCCTTGAGTCAAGCAATAGACGAAGTATAAAATCATACACTTAAGAAAAGGCGGAATGATAAATCTAACCATCTAATAATATTTTGATGTAGTAGGGAGTTTCAAATGTATAAAAATATTTCGTGGATAGCGGTAGTTCTATGGATGGGTTTGATTTTTATTCTTTCACACCAACCAGCGGTAGAATCCAATCAACTAAGCACAAAAGTAACTGAAGTAATTGCCTTAAATATAGAAGGTACTATTCAAACCAAAGACATTGATATTACTTATCTCAATATATTTGTCAGAAACAATGCTCACTTTTTTGTTTATTTTGTATTGGGTATCTTAATAGTACACGCAATTAGAAGACATAGCTTGAAAGAAATAAAGGCGGTATTATACGCATTTTTACTGTGTGTTCTTTATGCAATATCAGATGAATTCCACCAAATATTTATTGAGGGTAGAGGAGCAGAATTGACAGATGTGGTAATTGATAGCTCAGGAGCGTTTGTTGGAATTGGAGTATATTTGATTGGAAGTAAGATACTAAGAATAACAGGATTGTATCATATAGTACAAAAGCTGTAGTTATTTTCCTATTACTATCAAATTCCGACAAATATTAGAAATAATAAATTGCTAGATTTACCTAAAACATGGTATAAATAATAGTAACAAAAAGATTTCCGAAAGGGGTAACATTCATGAACTTTAAAAAAGTGATGAAGACTAGTGCTTTAGTAGCGGCACTTGGACTTTCACTTACAGCATTTAATCCTGCTGCAGCTTCTGCAGCGACACCTAATGAATCCGCTCAAAAATTAGTCGATTCATTAAAAGCACTAAACCTTAACCAAGTAGATTATTTGTATACATATCTACAATCAGTTAACTTAACAGATGCAGAGTACAATAAAATTGTTGCAAATGCAGAAAAAGTAACGGGTTTATTAGAAGGTGTATCTAATCCATCAGACCTCACCAATGCACAAAAAGCAGAGGCTGTACGTCTTTTCGTTGAGAGTTCACAATTAGCTCATCTACAAGTAGCATTTGTAGATAACAATGGAAAAGCTGTTGATCTAACACACTTTGACTTTTCAACTGGTTTACTTGTACAAGTGAAAGACAATAAAGGAAAAGTATTAGGAACAATTAATCCAACAAAAGCGGATTTAGAACCTGCAAATTTGACTGCTAAACTAACAGCACTTAAAACAGCTGTTGATGCAAAAGTTGAGTTAGACAAAACAGGTAAGTTCGTTCCAATGCCAGGCTCAAAGCTACCCAATACTGCAACAAATAGTGATGAATTCATGCTATTAGGTGCTCTTATTGTAGCAATGGGTGGAATTTCCTTAATTCCAGCAGTACGTAAAGTACGTAAACTTGAGGCTTAATTTTTATGAAGAAGCGTAAAAGTAAATGGAGATGGGTCATCCTTGGATTCCCCATCTCCATTATTCTATTAGGGATTGGTATTATTGGTTATTTTGGATGGGATATGACGAAACAGACTGTACTACTAACCAAGACTGTTGTAGATCCTTATGTCCCGGAAAATCCAGACAGAGAGCTTGAAAAAGAAGTGGCTTGGTCCACATTACCATCACCTGGACAAAAAATTGGAGATCTTTCTATACCTGCAGTTGAATTATCTTATCCGGTTGTCCAAGGAACACATACGAATGAACTTAAAAAAGGTATTGGTCATTTTGCAGGGAGTACGTTACCGGGACAAGGTGGACACGTCATTCTAAGTGGACACCGTGAAACGCATTTTACTGAACTTGAGCACTTAGAAATCGGTGACCAAATTACGTTTACAACTCCATATGGAGACTTTGTGTATGAAACAACAGAGTTCAAAATCGTGCATGCTGATGATGAAACAGTAGCGGTGCCAACCGATTTTGAAACTTTAACCTTAACAACATGCTATCCATTTAATTTTATCGGTGATGCACCTGATCGTTTTGTTGTCTATACTAAACTGATTGAAAATCCTATGGTAACTATGAAATGATTTATTTATAATAAACCCTCCAGATGTCTGGAGGGTTTATTATTATTCCATTAATCCCCCCTAAAGTTCAGAGAGGGATGTATTGTTAATGTTTTCTTTTATTCTTTAAAAATAAACCAAGTTTTTTAATTGCAAAAACGATTAACCTCAAAAAAAGATAAATCATGAAAAATATAAGGAAACCCCATAGGCCTATAACAGCATCAAGAAACTCCATATTTCCTCGACCTGTAATTTTTTGTTGAATCTCAATTGCAAATACGACTACGATTAAAACCGTAAAAGTATATACAAATGAAATTGCAGTGATACTCCATTTAGCTAAAAGTTTGAAAATAACTTGTACTATAAAAAATGTTATGATTCCAAGTATCCCTATTACCCACAAATGTAAGTCTTTATCAGAAATATTTAGACCAAATTGATTTGTTATATCTATAATAATATCATGCAAGAGATTTACTATTTCAGCGATAATTAAAATCGTTTCTTTCATGGCAACCTCCTTTATTATCTGTATTTAACCTTTCGATACTAAATCAAATTTAATTTTCTATTCTCTTATATAACATATTTCGTAAAAAATCTACCTTAGTTCTTACATTCTACTAATTAATGTGTCTAATAATTGAATGTCATTAACTTAAAGTCTCATCAATAGTAAAAAGAGGTTAATAAAAGAAATAAGAACAATTAGACCTATTTGTTAAAAAAGTGAAAAAACAAGGACAAAAGATGTACAATATTATTTATAATATAAGTACATCACCTAAAATTGGAAATAGAAAGAAAGGTGGGAACTGAAATTGAAACGGTACACGTGGTTACTAATAAGCTTTACTTTAAGTATAGTACTGCTGTCAGGCTGCAATAAGGATCCGCTACCGGAAGAACGCTTTGAAGCATTTATTAAGGATTGGGAATCACAGGACTTTGAAAAAGTGTACAACCAATTTTCAAAGGATGTAAAAGAAACTGTAAAAAAGGATGAGTTTGTAGAGCGTTTTGGCAAGATTTATAGTGATGTTGGAGTAAATGAATTAAACGTTACCTTCAACAAACCAGAAGAGGAAGTAAAACCGGACGATCAAGGGCAAGTTACCTTTTCATATGATCTTTCAATGGAAACAGTTGCGGGACCTATTGATTTTAGTGAGAAAACAACTCTTGTCATGGAAGAAAACGACGATGTTAAAAAGTGGGCAATCAGGTGGGAACCTTCGATGTTTTTCCCGAATATGGAAGAAGGGGATGAGATAGGAATTACGCTATCATCTCCTACACGTGGGGAAATCCTTGACCGAAATGGTGTAGCGCTAGCAGAAAATGGACTAGTATATGAAATCGGGCTTGTTCCAAAGGATCTTGGTGAAAACAAGGATGCAACTATTGCGACCGTGGCAGAACTACTAAAGCTAACACCTGAGTCAATCGAAAAGAAACTAAATGCATCCTGGGTTCAACCTGACTACTTCGTACCAATCATTAGGTTGTCTTTACAGGACCAAGAACTTGCAACAAAGGTTACTCAACTGAACGGTGTCCTGTCCAAAAAAGTTGATTCCCGTGTATATCCATTTAAAGAAGCAACAGCTCATTTAATTGGCTATATCGGAAATGTGACGGCTGAAGACTTGAAAAAACTAGAAGAAAAAGGGTACTCAGCAAATGATGTTGTCGGTAAAAAAGGTCTTGAAATGGTATTGGAAGATCGACTAAGAGGAGAAAAAGGAGCAAAAGTATTCATTAAAAAAGCAAATGGCGAAGGAGAAGTTGTTCTGGCTGAAAAGAAAGCAAAAAGTGGAGAAACGATTACTTTAGCGATTGACATTGACGTTCAACTTACAACGTTTGATCAACTGGGGGGGAACGCTGGCGCTGCAGCTGCAATCCACCCGTTAACAGGGGAGACATTAGCACTCGTAAGTAGTCCTTCCTTTGATCCAAATGCCTTTGTTCTTGGGATATCGGCAGAAGAATGGAATCGCCTAAATGAAGACCCATTAAAGCCGTTAATTAATCGTTTTGGTGCAACATATGCTCCTGGCTCGACCTTTAAGCCAGTCACAGCAGGAATTGCACTTGAGAATCAAGTAATTACACCTGAAACAAAGATTGATATTAACGGAAAACAGTGGCAGAAAGATAGTTCATGGGGTGGTTATTCAATAACTAGAGTTAGTGATCCAGGTAAACCAGTGAACTTAAGGGACGCATTTGTTTACTCAGACAATATTTATTTTGCCCAAGCTGCACTTGGAATTGGTGGAGAGCAATTTGAAGTGGAGCTCAATAAATACGGGTTTGGGGAGCCATTCCCATTTGAGTACCCTTTATATGAATCCAAAATCTCAAATGAAGGTTTAAACACAGAGATACTGACTGCAGATACAGGATATGGCCAAGGACAGCTCGAAATGAGTCCAGTGCATTTAGCGATATCTTATACACCCTTATTAAATTCCGGAAACTTATTAAAACCAAAACTTATCCTAGATGGCTCTGAAAAAGAAGTTTGGAAGGAAAATGTAATTACTCCAGAAACTGCGCAAACCATTCTTGGTGACCTTGTTCAAGTTGTCGAAAATTCTAATGGTACTGCAAGAGATGCAAAAATAGAGGGCATTACATTAGCAGGAAAAACAGGAACAGCTGAGCTTAAAACAAGTAAAGATGAAGACGGAAAAGAAAACGGATTGTTTGTTGCGGTAAATACAGAAAACCCAAGCCTTTTAGTTGCAATGCTTGTTGAGGATGTCAAAAACGGTAGTCATGACGTGACCCCAAAGGTAAAAGCGGTATTTGAATCGATATTAAAACAATAAACAAAAAGCTGACGAATTTCGTCAGCTTTCTTTTTTTAATTACAATTTCCGAGGAAATACTTCATATATTACCCATATAAGCTAAAAAATATAAAATTTTAATGTATAATATAGTAAATTAGTCGTGTTTTTTAGGGGGTTAAATTTTGAAAAAATTAATAGTAATTGTTGTAGTTATTCTTTCCTTTTCCGCCATTGTTGTAGGGAAGATGCATTGGAATAACAAAATAGAAGCTAATGCGAAGATAGCTCAATCCGAAAAGCCTGATGTTCTAGTAAAAACAGTAACAGAGGGAAACCAAGATGATGTGAAAAAAGTAATAGAAGTTAAGAATTATTCAAAGAATTTACCACAGGATATACAAACAAAGTTGATTTCTGCCGCTCAAAATGGTACATCAGTTAATCTTATCATTGCGGGTTCAAACTCGACTCCAAAAGATCCTATCGGATGGCCAACATTATTAAAGCAAGAATTAGAAAAAACGTATGGTGAAGATGTATTAAACGTTAAAATAAAAGAAATTGCAGATAAAACATCGACACAGGTAGTACAAGAGGAATTATATCGTGAAATCATAGAGCTTTCTCCTGATATTTTATTATTTGAGCCATTTATTCTTTACGATAATGGTCATGTAGTTCCAATAGAAAGAAGGCTTAATAATATTACTGAAATTTTGGGAACGATTACAGAGGAATTACCTGATGTATCTATTTTACTTCAGCCAGCAAATCCTTTATATAATGCAAGAAATTACCCAAATGAAATTGATAGGTTAGAGGGCTTTGCAGAAGATAACAACTATACATATCTCAACCATTGGAAAGCGTGGCCAGCCTATAAATCGAAAGAAATTATCGAGTATTTAAATGATGGTGAACCAAGTGAAAAAGGACATGAAGTTTGGGCACAATATTTATTGAAGTATTTCACGGCGAATAATAATTAAAATACAGCCAACACCTTAAGGTGCTGGCTATAGTTATAGCTATTCATTTATTTAACCCACCCTTTTTATAAAGAGTGGTTATTTAAAATTAAGGTACCAGTTTTTTTATTAATGGAATACGAATTAAAATTAAAATAATAATCAAACTTAAAATGAAAGTTATCAAAATATTTATCGGAATAACAAAAATCGGATGAAAAGTTGACTCTACGATGGGAAATACCCTCCATAAAAAGTTGTTTAACAGCCAATAGTGAATAATATATATGCCTAAACTTGCTTTACTAATAGCTAAAATCACAAGAGGTAATCTCCTCTCTTTAAAATTATAGCGAAAGAATATAAATAGACCGACAATATTCAGTAAAACTGTAGGTGAAAAATATTCATACCAAAACTGACTTAGAATTCCATCCTCGTTGTTTACTGTGTATAAATAGGTGAACCAAAATGTAGAGATAAAACCAATAATTGATCCGGTATAAGCAACTTTTCTCCATACTTTTTTAATTTCAAATTGGTTAAGGTAATAACCTAAAAGGAAGTATCCTACATAATCTGTTACATAGTATAATTCTATTGAAAATTTCATGCTGAAAAAGAAATTAGTCATTTTTGTTACTACTGAAGCGTACAGCCAAAGAATTAAAAAGTATTCAATATGCTGTTTTTGAGCATGTTTGACAAATATCTTTAGTAGAGGAGTAATTAGATATAGCCCAATAATCATGTAAAAAAACCAAAAGTGGCCAATTATGCCATTTGTAATAAATAGTTTGACTCCTTCTTTAAGAGAAAAAGGGTAATAGCCCATAAAATAACCATATAAATAGAAAAATATACTCCAAGATACAAATGGAATTAATACCTTACCTACGCGCTTTTTGAAAAAATCCCAGCTTGTCATTTCTCTTTGATCCTTTAACAATAAAGCACCACTAATCATTACAAAGGCTGGAACTGCCCAACGTGATATTGTTTCAAAGAAGTTTCCGATAAACCAAGTCGTTTCATGGTCAGGGTGTAATTGTGATACATAACCAGCTGTTGCATGAATTGCTACAACTGCAAATGTTGCAAAGGCACGCAACCAATCAAAATATAATAATCGATTCATTATTATCCTCCATGTTTTCCTTGTTCTATACAAGTATTAGTATAAATTATATAGATTGTTTTACCAAATTGTTATAGTTATGTTTGGGTTGGGTATCCTTATCTAAATATCCTCGAATGATGAGATTCCTTGGAAAAGGATATCACAAACTGAAAAATAAATATACTTACTAAATAAAATGAATATAATCTTATAGAATTAAAGTTAACATAGTCATAAAAAGAACTATAACTGTAAAGTTATTGGGATCGCTTATATGTTACTATTATTGTAATGATATAAAAAGAAACCCAAAATTGATTACTTGAAACTTAAAACTATAAAGGGCAAAGTAAGTAAGTTGACCTAGGTATTTATAAAAATCAGACTGGAGTGATTCTTTTGAGAATAAAAAAGGCAATAATCCCAGCTGCTGGGTTAGGTACTCGTTTTCTTCCTGCAACAAAAGCTCAACCAAAAGAAATGCTACCAATTGTTGATAAACCTACTATTCAATATATAATTGAAGAGGCGGTGAAATCAGGTATTGAGGATATTATGATTGTAAGTGGTCGAGGTAAAAGAGCAATAGAAGATCATTTTGATAAATCTTATGAATTGGAAAAAACACTTTCAGAAAGAGAAAAATGGGATATACTAGAGGAGGTGCAAAAAATATCGAATTTAGCTAATATCCACTACATAAGACAAAAGGAGCCACTTGGACTCGGTCATGCTATATATTGTGCAAGAAGTTTTATTGGAAATGAACCTTTTGCTGTTTTATTGGGAGATGACATTGTTCAAAATCAATCAAAGCCATGTATTGGTCAACTAATCAAGATATTTAATAAGTATCGTTGTACAGTTTTGGGAGTACAAGAAGTAGAAAAAAATCAAGTATCTAGATACGGAATAGTTGGATATGGTACACAAATGCCAGAAGAAAAATTATTTTTTGTAAATACACTTGTTGAGAAACCATCTGTAGATGACTCCCCCTCTAATTTAGCAATTATGGGAAGATATATACTTCAGCCGGAGATTATGGACATTCTTTATGAAATGAAGCCAGATAAAAATGGAGAAATTCAACTAACCGAGGCTATTAAAATATTAAGTGAAACCCAAAATGTAGTAGCTCATTACTTTGAAGGCAAACGTTATGACATTGGAGATAAGCTAGGGTTCGTTAAAGCTACAGTGGACTTTGCATTACAAAGAAACGATATCAAGCAAGAATTATTATCTCACTTAAAACAAATAGTAAGTGATAAATAAAACATTTAAAAGAAGGTGCTTTAATTGACTAAGCGAATAAAAGTTATGACAATTTTTGGAACTAGACCAGAAGCTATTAAAATGGCTCCTCTTGTTATTGAATTAGAAAGATACTCAGAAGAAATTGAATCAATTGTTACTGTAACAGCCCAACATAGACAAATGTTAGATCAAGTACTTGAGGTTTTTAAGATTAAGCCAGATTTTGACTTAAATGTAATGAAAGACCGACAAACTCTAATAGGTGTTACTACTAGAGCGCTAGAGGGTTTAGATAAAGTAATGAAAGACGTAAAACCTGATTTAGTTCTAGTACATGGGGACACAACAACAACATTTGTTGCAAGTTTGGCAGCCTTTTATAACCAAATTGCTGTAGGTCACGTTGAAGCTGGATTAAGAACATGGAATAAATATTCACCATTCCCTGAAGAAATAAACCGTCAACTTACTGGAGTGATTGCTGATCTTCATTTTTCTCCTACTAAGAAGTCTGCGCAAAACTTGTTAAATGAGAACAAGGATAAGGAAACAATATTTATAACAGGTAATACCGCAATTGATGCTTTAAAAACTACTGTTTCGAAGACTTACTCACATGAGGTGTTAGATAGAGTAGGAAATGATAAGCTCATTTTAGTAACCGCTCATCGTCGAGAAAACTTGGGGCAACCAATGAGAAATATGTTTAAAGCGATAAAACGATTAGTTGCTAAACATAATGATGTTCAAGTAGTTTACCCTGTACATTTAAACCCTGCAGTAAGAGAAGTAGCTGACGAAATTTTAGGAGAAGATCATAAAATTCATCTGATAGAGCCTCTTGGTGTCCTAGATTTTCATAACTTTGCTTCAAGAGCTCATTTAATTTTGACAGATTCAGGAGGGGTTCAGGAAGAAGCACCATCATTGGGAGTACCTGTACTCGTATTAAGGGATACTACCGAAAGGCCAGAGGGAATTGAGGCAGGGACATTAAAATTGGCTGGGACTGAGGAAGAGACAATATTCACGTTAGCAAATGAATTATTAATCAATAATGAGGAATACAAAAGGATGGCACATGCTTCAAATCCATATGGGGATGGAAGTGCCTCAAATAGAATTGTACAAGCAATTCTTTACCACTTTAATAAAAGATCTGATAAACCAGAGACATTTGTTCCCCTTGATGATAAATAATCAATTTAATAAGAATATAATTTGCTGATGTAAAAGAGATTTTAGTTTCTTTTACATCAGCTTTTTTTAAGTAAAAAAATTAAAAACTGGCCAGAAGCCAGTTCCCTAAAGACGTGTTAACCCTTCATCTTTAAAAACCTTTTAATATTAAGGCTTTTAATCTCATTCTTAAACATAATGAAAAATAAGACGATTATTAAAATGATTAAGGCGTATTTAATATAAATTATATAATTTAATAAAGTCGTAACTGTAAATAGGGCAACAAGTAACGAAATTACTGCCATCTTGATATTTATTGCTGTTATTTTATATTTCTTTGCCAACAATAAAGAATTTATAAGTGTAGCTAATATTGATGAAACTAATGTAGATCCCGCAAGAGCATATACCCCAAAATGGTCGATAAATATAAAGTTTAACGCAATGTGTAAAAGGACACATAATGAATTTACAACTGTTGTTACTTTTGTATTATTATATGAGTAAAATGTTTGTAATACTACTGTTCCAGTTGAAGTGAAAATAGACATTGGGATAAACACTAGAGTAATCTTGTACATTAAATCAATATCATTGGGTGTGATGTTTCCCCTGAGAAATAGTAAGGATAAGAAAAACTTTCCAAATAAGATAAACAAAATCGAAATTACCGAGAAAATAGCTACAAAGAATAAATTAATTTGAGATATTCTGGTCTGTGCTTTTTTAAGTTCATTTTTTGATATTTCAGATGCTATAAATGAGTATGAGGCACCTGATACTGCGTTTGTAATTATTGAACTAGATAATATTACTATCATCGTGGAATAAGAAAGAATTGTTAAAGTCCCTGGCTCAAATATTGTTGCAAATGATTTGTCAACAAATGTATTTATTACCCCTAAGCCTCCACTAATTAGAAGAGGTATGGAATTTTTAATGAGCTTTAATACATCTTTGTCATACTTTGTAAAAGTCTTGAATGGTAATTTTCTAAGTAAAATAATAAATGAAATTAAAGTCCCTACTAACATTCCTATGGTAATTGCATAGATTGTCGTCTTATAAAGGATAACCAAAATAATAATGCTTATTATAGAAGAAATTAAGTTAGCATAGCTTGCTATACCAAAGACTTTTTCTGCCTTGAAAAAATTATCAATAATTCTGTTAAGTACTAGAAAAAGACCAATAGCACAATAAAAAAGAGAAAATTTGAGCGTTATCGAAATTGTATCATTATCAAAACCTGGTGCAAGTAATGTCATTAACGGATTAAAGAATACAAAAAATAAAATGAATAAAGTGGTAATAATTAAAAAGAAAGTAATTATTAAGGAATATACATAATTTGCTCTATTCTGAAGGTCCTCTTTCTTATTAAGTGCCGGTATAATTCCGACTAAAAGTGCATCTGCAATTAAATTTATTGGTGTTCCAAGAATGTTAACGGTGAAATTAAAAGCATCAGTAATTTTTGAAAAACCGTAAAATGTTGAGAAAATAACTTCTCTAATAAACTGAATGCCTCTTACAAATATATCAAAGAGAAATATTACTTTTACTGCCTGTTTGAAATTGCTTTTTTTCATTAGTGAAGCAAACATTAATTAATTACCTCGCACTTTAACATCGTAAAAGAATGAATAGAAACGTAAGACATCCTCAATAAATTTCTTACTTTTATGGTTTTCAACTACAATATGGTCATAATCATTTTCAAGTAAATGAATGTACACATGATTAAGCTCTTTAGACGTATATTCATTATAAAACCGCCTTGCATCTTTTCCGTAGAATTTATATTCAACTTTTGATATTTCTTCATCAGAAATAAATAATGGCTTGTCCTCTTTATCTATACTGTTTAAAGATTGGATAATTTTATTAATCTGTTTAATCGAAATCTCAGGATAATCATTCGCGATTAATTCTTTTTTCCAAAGTTTATATACCTTTACTGCTAAGTTTTTATCTATTGAAGTATTTTGATGGAAAGACAGACTTTTATAGAATTTTAATTTTCTCAAAACCTTATACATAAAAAGGTTATTATAAACAAAAAGCGGACTTATCGTAAAATGGTTCGAGAAGTATTTGAAAATAGTCCTGAAACACCCGTTTGCTACTTCAAATTTACCTACCTCACTATGGATATAATTTTCCCCAAACACTCTGTATTTGTACCATGGTTCCATTTTCTTTAAATTAAGAATTGTGAAGTTTTTGTAATTAATATAATAAATCGTATTATCATAAATATAGTTAGGAAGCACGTATTCATCAAAGACAGCTTTTTTTACAATAAATGTATCCCCGATTACATTATCACCTTTATGGAAAAATATCTTCTTGATAAGGTAATTACTGATGATTTCATCAGGTCTATTCATGGTACCTGAGTTATTTCCGTTTTGATCGATTGTTAAATAATCGGCGTATAGTCCCTCTATTTTAGGATTTTTCGTAAATTGGTCAATTATTTCTTCAAAAACTCTATCATGTGCAAGTTCATCATCTGAATGGAATAACAGTACAATATCCCCTGTTATTTCTTTAGATGCTGTTAGAACTGCATTTAATTGACCGCTATTTTTTTGAAATGAGGATTTTATCCTGGAATCTGAATAGGAGCTAACTATTTCTTCGGTTTCATCCGTAGAACCATCGTTTATAACAATGAGTTCCCAATTATCATAAGTTTGACTTAATATAGTCTTTATACTAATAGGTAAGTATTTAGCATCATTATAAGTGGGCATAAGTATAGAAATTTTATACATAAAAACCATCATCACTTTCCTTTATTGTTCTTAAAAAAATTATTATAAAGAAATAATCTTTTCTTAGTATAAACAATTAAAATTTTTGAATCAATTTGCCTAAGGTTAACACAAACGGGAGAGAATAATTTCTCTCCCGTTCTTTAGTTATGTTTTGTTAGTTTTCCATATAACTTAAGATCTACTACAAGATATCCCAATATAGCTGAAATATAAATACTTACTGCAGGTGCTGTTAAAACGTGTCCGGCAGAAAATGCTATCCCTAACGCTAATAAAAGACTGGAAAAATACATTAAGTATTTTGTAGTGAAAATCTTGTTGAAATTAGCAAATGTTGCAACCAATATTTTTATAAAAAGAACTAATAGCGGTAAAAAGAAAACGGTAAAACCAATTATACCAAATGAAAAGAAGATATCATAAAAATCCATTTCAACCATTTTGGCCTCTTCAGTAAAGTTTCCGGCATATCCCATACCAAATAATTTTTGAAGTAAAGGTGCATTTTCAAAATCAGTTTGTAATTTATCTAAGTAGATTTCCCTACTACTTAAAAGTAAATTCTCAACTTTTTCTTTCGTAATTTCCTGCTCCTGTGGGTTAGGAGTGGTGTTATTTATTGTTGCTGGAGGGTGCTCACTATTTGAATTATTCTGTTCAGTATCGACATTTAAAGAAATTCCTAAAATGTTTAAATGAACAATTGTATTTTTGTAAATTGGAGTAAATGGTGTTATCCCAATAAACAGTATAATAATTAATAGTAACAATGTACTTCTAAGTCTCAATGTCTTAGCCATAGTTGTTTTTCGTGATTTAAACAGATCTATTATTACCATGAAAAAGGCAAGTAATAAGACTAGTAGACAAGCTGCAAAACCTACCTTAGTACCCACTGCAAACATAGAGAAAATCATAAAGAATGTTGGTATCCAGTTTATTATACTTTTCATACCATAAGTATTATTAATCGAATAAAGAAGCACGATTGGAAATATAATTGCTAGGATTGCTCCAATTTCGTTTCCAGCGAAAAACCATCCAGTGTATCCAACTTTTGAACTATCGTAACTTGTAAGGCTAGTTGATGTAAAGATAGAAATAATCATTACAAGGTTTATGATTAAAGATGAATATAAAACGAAATTAATAAGTTTTTTCTCGAGATCCAATCTTTTACTTAATGAAGTAAAAGCAATTATATAAGTAAACAATGTAATAATGAAATAAACTACTTTAGCAATAAATTTGATCTCTAAACCTAAAGAAAAAATAGGCTTTGTAAAGAAGTTTATCCCCAACCCAATTCCAATAACAGCACTTAAAATAAATAGGTATGTCAAATAGTAGACTTTTTTTGTTTGAATAGTGCTATAGATAAGATAAATAATACAGAGAAAAAGTACAAAAAATCTAAATATAACTCCGAATGTAATATTGATATTTAGTACCATTAAACTATATGTTGTAAATACATCAATTATAGGTTGTAGGGTAATGAAAATAATTAAGAAAAGCTCGAACTTTGAAACATAAGGTTTAAGTTTTTGAAACATTACTTGACCTCCATGGTGAATTTTGCTAAAAAACCAAGAAAAATGTCATTATTTTTAACAACATATAAAGATTACATTATTTTTTGGGAAAGGTAAATCATTTAATTAGGAATTTAGAAAGTTGGATATTGGAAAGATATAATATATAATCCAATATAGAATGCAAACCTTAGAAATATAAAACAATTACTCGTTGCTAAAAAATTCACCTTGTAATTGACTAAAAGTGATAAAAATTTTATTCACTTCCATTTTCGAAAGAGAGGAATTATTTTAATGAAGATTTTGATTACTACTATATTTGACTATCCACACGAAGGCGGTCTTTCAACCCATGTAAAGACGTTGAAGCTTGGTCTTGAAGAAAAAGGCCATAGTGTAGATGTATTATCTTTTTCTAATATTAATCCAATCGTAAAAAAATTGGTAGCCCAAGGACCTGGATTTGTTTTAAACAAGCTTCAAAAAGGGAAAGGCCAACTATTAAATGACACAATGCGTGGAACACTGCTTAATACATACATAAAAAAACAAAAACAAGATTATGATGTTATTAATGCCCAGGATGTATTCTCTGCGAATGCTTCTATTAAAACTGGTATACCGACAGTTAGTACTGTTCACGGTTATTACGCTAATGAAGCAATCAGTAGAGGGGCTATAGTCGAAAATAGTGCAGAAGACCTTAAAATTAAGGAAATAGAAAAGGAAGCTTATCAGAACTCAGATGAATTAATTGCAGTTGATCGAAGAATTAATGAGTATGTTAAAAAACTAGCAGGCGTAGATACACATGTCATAAAAAACTTTATTAATTTAGATTCATTTAGAAATATTAGTGAAAGTCCATTGGTGATCCGTAACGAGTTTAATATTCCCGAAAACAAGAAAATTTTGTTAGTGCCAAGGAGATTAACAGAAAAAAATGGGGTAATATATCCAACTTTAGCGATGAAATATGTTTTAGAAAAGTTTCCAAACACCCTTTTACTTTATGCTGGTACAGGAGAGCAATCACAAAATATCCAAAATGAAATTACAAAAAATGGGTTGATGGATTCTGTAAGGTTGCTTGGTTCAGTTGAACACGAAAAAATGAAAAATTTATATTCAATTGCTGATATTGTACTCGTACCTAGTGTACATTCCTACGGGGTTGAAGAAGCAACATCAATATCCGCTTTAGAGGCAATGGGTTCAGGCTCTCCGGTAGTTGCTGGTGCAGTTGGTGGGTTAAAAGAAATATTTGAGCACGAAAAGGATGGGTTGTTGATAAATGCTGATAATGTTACTGAGTTTGCTAACAGTATTATAAGATTATTAAATGATAAAGAACTTTGTAATAAACTATCAGAAAATGCTCAAAAAAAGGTTGAAGAAGAATATTCGCATTTAGCAGCAGCTGCTAAATATGAATCCATATATCAAAAGGCTATTGAGCGTAAAAAAATTAAATAATTACTTCTATAAAACGAAAAGTAGTTTAAACACTTCTTTTCGTTTTTTTTTATTGTTGCAGCGTTATTAATCTTGAACAAAATAGGTGCCATTTAAAGTAACTGCACTTTACGGAAAAGGTTCCTGAGGAGAAAGAAAAGGAAATAGGTCGAATGAAGTTGTAAAATGGTGTTCAAAGAAAATTTGAGTCACCATGGTAAAGAGTATGTTCGGTTCCTTTGCATGCATGGAGTAGGAGAAATATTTGTTACCGATTGGTTAAAAAGATGTTTGAAAAGCTTAAACAAAGAGGCTTTATAATTGTAGAGAAAGATCATGACCACAGCCATAAGTTATAAAAATATGTTGTGATTACTTCTAAAAACTTGTAGCAAGCAAAGATAATTAAAAGCAGAATTAATAAATGTAGAAAAAATTTTCTAATTAAAACCATGAGGTACCTCCAAATAATTATTCTCTTCTAAACCTCATTTTAATATCAACTAATTAATCTTATTTTTATATAGTGTAAATTTTCCTTAAATTAATTGTAAAGTTACTATTGAACAGTGGAGGCATATCTTGGCACAATCGAGATAAACGAATGGATTTACCATCCTCTGCTATACACTCTTTATTAACCAGTTCTTTGCTTGTGAACTTATAGGTGTAAAGATTAAAAAATGTAGTTTAGGTAACATGCTATTTCAACCGCGATAATTTTATTAAATTTATGTTAAAGAGAGGTTTCTACCCGTACAAAAAATATAAAAATCCATAATATATTATAAAGGAGATGAAGATGATGGCAGTAAAAAATAAATATCAAATTGAAAGAAATTACATCTCTTTTGGTAAATCACGCTCTGGTCAGAAAATAAATAAGGTGTTATTTGTTGTTAACCATGAAACAGCAAACAATAACGCCGATGCAGATGATCATTATCGATATTTTAACAGGAATGGTATTAGTGCTTCAGCCCACACTTTCATAGATGATAAAAAAATATTGGAGATTATTCCACTCGATGAAAAAGCTTGGCATGTAAATTATAATAAACCTGTTGATAACAGGATGTTCGGGGCTGATGCAAATGATGTAGCAATTGGTGTTGAGTTGTGTAGGACAGGTGATTTTAAACAGGCTTATGATAGATATGTGTGGTACAATGCTTATCTTTGCCATAAGTTTGGTTTGATTCCTGAAAAACATTTAGTTCAGCATAGTGTACTTGATCCAGAAAGAAGGGTTGACCCCGAAAGTTGGCTAAACCCTAATGGGATAACATGGGCGCATTTTATCAAAGATGTCCGTAAATACTATAATAATTGGGAAGGCAAGGTAGGAGTTAATCGAATCGATATTGGCATTGCTATCTCCAAGTACCCAGATGGTTATGGAGTAAATTACTACGATTCCCCAAATGGGACTTTCAAAGGAAGAATAACAAATAAGATCCCTTATATAGTATATGCGGAAAATAATGGATGGATCGATATTGGGCAAAGTTCCTGGATACCCCTAGAAAGTATGGACTTTAAAAGGTATACTGCAACCTCGAAATACCCAAAAGGATACGGTGTAAACTATTATGATGCACCAAATGGCACCTATAAAGGACGTATCACTGAACCTATTCCTTATCTTGTTTATGCTCGGAAAAATGGTTGGGTAGATATTGGCCAGAGCTCATGGATTCCAGAAGAACATTTAATAATTGAATAGCAGTAAAATTGATACTTTATTAATCAAACCTTAGAATAAACAAGTAATAAGTCCTCAATTATGTGGAGGTTATTAACAAGTCAAACCAAGGAAATTAAAAGGTGCTATTTTCTATAATTAGAGAATGGTACCTTTTTTAACTTATAATCAAAGTCTCGATTTTTCGTGGGGTTATATATATGTTTTAGAAGTTTAAAAAAATATTAAAAATCTTAGATAAATATAAATCGCTGGAAACAGATTGGTAGATTTAGTTCCCTCAATATCCCTAATATCTATTAATTATGTGTATGGAAATATAATTAATATCAAAATTACATTATTGAATGGCAACTTCTAATGCGTTTAAAAATTATCGTTGCAGAGAATCTCTTGACGTCTATGTATTTAAATTGGGTTTATAACCAAAAACAACCTTGAATTTAACCATTGAAATAACTAGAATTAACCCTGTATAATAAATTTAGTGTTGAAAAAAGGGGGAAATTGTCTAATTGAAAGGAAAAAATAGAATAATATCCGTTTTATCAATTATCTTAATGCTTGTCGCCTCTCCAGTTTTTGCCGAGGATAAAGTAATAACCTCCGAAAATAATAGTTTGATAGAGGCTATTGTTGATACTCCAATATTTACTGAGGATGGCCAAAAAGTTGGGACCATAGTAAAGGGTGTTATTGTAAGTTATTCCGCTATTGACAGTGACAAAGTAACAATTCAGTGGAAGAGTGATATTGCTTACATTAACAAGGAAAATACTCGGATTCTTGATTCGGTAGAAGTATCTGATTCAGAGATGGTTTTGGAAGGGGAAAGTAACTCTATAGGCACTATCGTTGCTGAAAATGGATTAGAAGTTTTAAACCCTAAGACGAAGTTACCAATCTTTCAGTTAGAACCAAAAGTAAAGTATCCTGTAATAGGGCAAAATGATGGGAAATATAAGGTGTTGATTGGGAGCCGATTAGGAATAATTGAACCTAAGGATGATGTGACTTTCACCGAAGAAACAGTTAGTGAGTCGGTAATTGAACCATCTAACCAAACACCAGATCAAAATTCTACAGATAATAGTTCTGAAGAAATAACTAATCCTAATTTAGATACGGGAAATTTAGCCGACAAAAATGCAGAAGTCATAAAGACAGAACAAACACCTACTTCTGAACAATTACAAGCTGAAGAAGAAAAACAAAACTCGAATGAACTACAATCAGAAGAAACTGAAGTGGTTGAAGTTGTAGGTGTTAGTGAAAATGAACCAAAACCAAGAGCATTTACGCTTAACGATCGTTATTTTAAAGCTAATGCTGATAACCTTTCGGTCTACGATAATAGTACTGGAAAACTCGTACATGCAGGATATTTGATTAAAGGTCAAGTATATCCACGTGTAAGTGATTATGGGGATTGGCACAAGATCAAATATGGTAATGGTTACGGGTATGTTTTGAAAAGTGCAACTATCCCAGTTGATGGACCTGAAATCCGAAACGAAAACAGTAGCAATCTACAAGGTAATGGTCGTACATTTACAGCACTTGAGAACTTAGTAGTAAATGATAATACATCGGGTGCTCTAATTCCATTTGCGGTAATCAATAAAGGAACTACTTATCCTATAATAGGCTATCTAGGTCCAGACTGGATAAAGGTTGATGTTTCTGGTCGGATTGGTTATGTGTATAAGTCGGCAACTAAGATGTCTTTTGAGAGCTCGGACCGATATTTTAAAGCGGATGTAGATAATCTCTCAGTCTATGATAATAGCACAGGAAAACTTGTTCATATAGGGTACTTAATAAAAGGACAAGTATTTCCACGTGTGAGTGATTATGGAGATTGGCATAGGATTAAATACGGTAATACTTATGGCTTTGTTTGGAAAGACGCAACTTCTCCAGCAATAGGTACTGAAATTAAAAATGAAAACAGTAGCAATCTACAAAATAATGGTCGTACATTTACAGCACTTGAGAATTTAGTAGTAAATGATAATACATCAGGCGCACTTGTTCCGTTTGCGGTAATCAATAAGGGAACCACATATCCTGTACTAGGTTATTTAGGTCCCGATTGGATTAAGGTAGATGTTGGTGGCAGGATCGGATACGTTTATAAGCCTGCAACTAAGTTTTCTTTTGAGAACACTGACCGTTATTTTAAAGTAGATGTAGATAATCTCTCAGTTTACGATAATAGCACAGGAAGACTTGTTCATAAGGGGTACTTAATAAAAGGACAGGTATTTCCGCGTGTAAGTGATTATGGGGATTGGCATAAGGTCAAATATGGTAATGGGTATGGTTTTATCTGGAAGGACGCGACATCTCCAGCTGTAGGGACGGAAATAAGAAATGAAAATACAAGTAATCTACAAAGTAATGGTAGATCATTTACAGCAATTGAAAACCTTGTTGTGAATGATAATACATCTGGAGCGCTTGTTCCGTTTGCTGTAATTAATTCAGGTTCCTCATACCCGATTTTAGGTTATTTAGGGTCCGAATGGATTAAAGTTGATGTTGGTGGCAGAATCGGTTATGTGTATAAGTCAGCAACTAAAATGACTTTTGAATCAACAGATCGTTATTTTAAAGCGTCAATTGAAAATCTTCCAATCTATGATAATAGTACAGGTAAGCTTGTTCATGTAGGAAATTTAATGAAAGGACAGGTTTACCCACGTGTAAGTGATTATGGTGATTGGCATCAGATTAAGTTTGGCAGAGGTTACGGCTATGTATGGGAAGATGCGACAGAACCTGCATTTAGTTGGGAAATAAAGAATGAAAATACAACTTTCCAAAACACCGAGCGTAATTTCAAAGCACTTGAGAATCTAGTTGTAAACGACAATACATCTGGAGCACTTATACCTTTTGCTACAATTAATGCCGGAACTACTTACCCAGTTGTAGGATATTTGGGACCTGATTGGATTAAGATTGATGTGAGCGGTAGAATTGGCTATGTCTATAAGCCTGCTGTCCATGAAGGACCAATTTATAGATATACAAATTATGCTTTATCTTTAGCGGAAGCTTTTGAAAAACAAATGGCCGCTAATCCGCCACCGCAAACTGATAAAAAATATAAAGCATATGTGCGTTCCGATGCATTTATAGTTAATGACGTAAATAATCCTACTGTTGGAATTGTCCAGAACCCAGGATGGAGGGTTAGAGTTGGCCCTAGTATTTCGTATGATGATATAGGCCAATTAAATAATGGAGAAAGTGTAACAATACTTTCTAAAGCCTACAATACTCAAGACGGATATTGGTGGTATGAAATAAAATATAATCGACAGTGGGTTAATGCAATTCGTGAAGATGTTTTATATTACCTAAATCCAGAAAGTTTTAACAGAGATTCAAAATATTATTATCAATTTTTAGTTCTATCTGAAAGTGCTGGTATTAGTATAAACGAAGTTAATCAAAAGATTTTAGCAAACAAGGGTATTTTATCCGGTCACGGAAAAGCCTTTGTAGAAGCTGGAGCAAAATATGGTATTAACGAATTATATCTTATTTCACATGCTATTCTAGAGTCAGGGCATGGGTCATCCAAACTTGCCAATGGAATAGTAGTTAGCTCTGTTGATGGTAAACCTGTTACACCACGAACGGTCTACAATATGTATGGTGTAGGTGCTAAAGATGTTGATGCAGACAGATTAGGCTCCGAATATGCGTATCAACAAGGTTGGTTTACTCCTGAAGCAGCTATAATTGGTGGTGCTGAATTCATTGCAAATAAATATATCAATAATGGAAAAGACACATTATATAAAATGAAATGGAATCCAGCAGCTCCTGGAACTTATCAATATGCTACAGATATAGGTTGGGCATATAAACAAGTTTCTAGTATAAGTAATCTTTACGAATATATTGATACTTATACTTTAATATTTGATATACCGAAATATCGTTAATTTAATTGAACTAAAAGGGTGCCTTTAAGATTAAGTTTATGAGGCACCCTTATTTTTTATAAGGATTGTTTAATCATTATTCTTTTGTATTTACAAGCCAATTATGGAATAATTGGCTTGTAAATATTTAAGACTATAGCTAATCCGTAATTATTTTAATGAAAACGAAATGAAAGTCTGTAATAAGTTTATAGGAAGGGTGAAGGCGTTTAATGAGGAAGAATAAGCAACTTAAGCTGATTAGCAAACCCTCAAATCGAGGATTTTTTATACTTGTAGCACTACTTTCATCATATGCTTTATTTAGCATCTTAATAATAGAAACAATCCATAGAGGTTCTTTTCTTGAATTCTTTACATGGATTAATGAAAGTACAACATCCTTTTTTATTACTTTCCTGTTTTTATTTTCTTTGGCAGGAATTATGGTGATATTTCCGAATATTATTTTTATCATTCTTTCATTTGTTTTATTATTATTTTGGTTTATCGTTGCCTTGGGAAGCCACACCAAATACCTGTTAAGAGGGGAATACTTTACACCTTTTGATTTAGCTCTATTAGACGAAAGTGCAGATATTTCAAAATATATAGAGGGAATCTTTACCAATAAGGATATGGTTATTTTAGTAACTATCATAGCTTTTATGGGGATTTTTAGTTATATATTAATACGGTCTAAAGCATTTTATACATTTAAAATCAAACTAACCTTATCAATAATCTCACTTTTATGTTTTATAGGAATAATTTTTAATCCAAATTTATTTACCGCTAAAAGCTTTAATACTGAGTTCGAAATGGTTGATGGGTATAAGTTATTCGGATTTATTGGAGGTTATTTTACTCTAATTGAGAAAGCAAAAACTGATATACCAAATAATTATAATGAAGAAAAAATTCAAAGAGTTGAGAATTACTTAGATGAAAAAACATCAAAAGAAAAAGTGGACCAAGAGTTCAAACCAAACATAATCGTAGTATTGGCAGAATCTATGTGGGATCCAACCATCTTGGAAAATATTACATTTCATGAGGATCCATTACCTTTTTTTCATTCATTAACGGAAAATTACTCGTCTGGTAGTATGTTATCTCATACCTATGGCGGGGGGACATTTAATATCGAATTAGAAGTACTTACTGGAATATCTACACGATTTGTTGCTGAAGAGGTTTATTATAATCAAATAACAAAACCAATTGATTCAATAGCACATGTATTAAAAAATCAAGGCTATCATACTACAGCATTGCATAATTATAAGCATTGGTATTATGGTCGAAGTGAAGTATACAAATTGCTAGGGTTTGAAAAATTTGTGAGTGAAGAGTTTTTTGATAATCCAGATTATATTGGTTGGTATATTAACGATCAATTATTAATGGAAAAAGCACTTCAAGAATTAAAAGAGTCTAAGGGACCTGATTTTCTTAATATAGTCACTGTAGCATCACATGGCCCATATACACATATGATAAGTGAATTCCAAGATTCTCCAGATCTCACATCAAGCAATATGACAGATGAGTCTAAATTTATAATAAATAACTATTCAAAGGTCATGAGAGAACTGGATGAGAACATTAGATTACTTATTAAGGGTGTAGAAAGGCTAAATGAGCCTACTATAGTTGTTATCTATGGAGATCATTTACCGTTTCTTGGAGAAAATATGTCCTTGTATAAAGAGACTGGTTACATTGAAGGTGAAATAGATACTTATAATGAATACCGAAAAATGTACGAGACCCCATTGTTGGTATGGAATAATTTTGAGGATCCTTTACCAAAGGAAAATTTGATGATGACTCCAAACTTTATAGGGTCATTTATACTTTCAAAAGCAAAACAGGATATGTCTCCAATCTTTCAAATGAATCGTGTATTGTATAACGAAGGTCATACTATTATTCCGAAAAAAGAGTATTTCGAAGAAGTTGGGATAAATGAAGAAGACTTTTTTGAATATCAGTTGCTACAATACGACATTTTAAAGGGGAAGCAATACTTATATAAAGATAAAGATATTAATCCCGTTGATGACTTTATCTTAGGTACAGGGAAAATGCAAATTAATTCCATATCTGTTACTGAGAATAATCAAAATGAGGTATTATTAGATGTTAAGGGTTCTAATTTTGTGTCCAACGCTAAAGCCTTTTTAAGTGATCAAGAGCAGCAAATAACGTTTAAAAATAATAAAAATATTAAAATTACTGTTTCAAAAGATGTATATCATAAATCTGTTAAACATCAATTAGTCCTAAAACTTTTTGATGATAATGAGAAACTAATAGCTCAATCAAACACTAAGGAAATATTAATCAAATGATATAAGCAGTAAAAAAAAACGGCCTTTTCATAAGATTTGAGAAAAGGCCTTATTTTTCTAACTTGGACAGTTCCTGCATGATTGAAGCTTAGATAGATTAATGTTATATTACCGAAGTGTAATATAGGAGGATAAATGTAAGATGAGGTGTAATAATGGACAAGCATATTAATATACTTGGGGTTGACTTTACTAATATATCTGCGAGAGAGCTAGTGAATTCTTTACAAGAAAGAATTATACATAATAAGAAAACATTTATTGTTACTGCAAATCCAGAGATTGTAATGCACACTTTAAGTGATAAACATTATAAATTCATTCTTAAACAGGCTAATTATGTAATAGCTGATGGAATTGGTGTAGTTAAAGCGGCAGCCATGCTAAAAAGGCCACTACCTGAACGTATTCCGGGTTATGAATTAATGATTGAGTTACTTAAGATTGGGAATGAAAAGAAATTAAAAGTTTTTTTGTTAGGATCTCAAGAAGGTGTGTTAGAAAAGACGGTCATCAATATTCAGGAAAAATTCCCTAATATAAAAATTGCGGGTTATCATAATGGTTTCTTTGATTGGGAAAATAATGATATTAAAGAGCAAATAATGGAATCTTCACCTGATATTATTTTAGTAGCGCTTGGGGTGCCAAGACAAGAACGTTGGATATCCGAAAATATCGGTGCCTTCAGAAAGGGAATATTTATTGGAGTTGGGGGAAGCTTTGATGTCTTAGCTGGAACTGTAAAAAGAGCGCCTGAGCTTTGGCAGAGGTTAAATATAGAGTGGCTATATAGATTAATACAACAACCTTGGAGATGGAAACGAATGCTTGTATTACCTCTATTTGTTATTAAGGTCTTTCAACAAAAGTTAAACTTAAGAAAATATTGAGAAGGAGGCACGTTAAATGAAGGTGCTTCATTTAAATGCAGGAGCGGAAACTGGAGGTGGTATGGTGCACATATTATCATTACTAAATCAGTTTAACCGTGATGAGTTTACCTTGGGTGTTTTTGAAAAAGGAGAAATGTCAAGAAGAGCCCAAGAGTTAGGGATAGATGTAGAATTCTTTCTGCAGAAATCTAGATTCGATCTTTCGTTCTTTAAAAATCTTATTGATTATATTAAACGTAATGATATTGATATCGTTCATACACATGGACCAAGAGCTAATTTATATGCGTTTATTTTAAAAGATTTTACCAAGTGCAAATGGGTAACTACCATACACAGTGACCCTAGAGATGATTTTTTAAATAGTGGTGTAAAAGGTTCTCTTTTTACTAGATTACATTTTCTTTCTTTTAAAAGATTTGATCACTTTTTCGCCATTTCAAATCGTTTTAAACAAATGCTGATATCCTTTGGAGTGGAGGCTGAAAAAATAACAACTATATATAATGGAATTGATTTTACAGTGCCAACTGTATCCGCTATTTCGAGGAGAGAGCTAAGGTTAGATGATAACGACTTTGTTGTTATTATGATTGCTCGTTTACATCCCGTTAAAGGTCACGCAATTGCCTTCAAGGCCATAGAAAATATTAAGAAGGAATATCCGTTTATTAAACTTTTATTAGTAGGTGATGGACCTATGAAAAAAGAATTAGAAAATCTGGCCAATTACTTTGAAATAAAAAAAAATGTGCTATTTTTAGGACATCAAGAGAATATACATGGCCTTTTAGCGGTATCAGATGTGAAAATTCTAACCTCTTTTAGCGAAAGCTTTCCTCTTGTTATTTTAGAAGCTGCACGTGCAAAAATCCCGGTTATTTCTACCGATGTAGGTGGGGTAAAGGATCTAATATCGGATTCTTCTCTTGGAAAAGTTATTCCAGTTGATGATGCAGAATCATTAATTAACGCTCTAAAGGAATACATTAAATTAAAAAATAAAGGTGAGCTAAAGGTATTAGGGGAAAATCTCAATAAAAAAGCCTCAAATTTATATTCACTTGAGAACTTTAGTGATAGTATCTATGAAGAATATAGACAAATACTTTAATTGAAATTGTTTCTATCATAAATGTATAAAGTGTTCACAAAAAGACACAAAGTAAATAAAGCTGAAATATTCTCAAATTTTTTTGTTTCGAAGGATTCTTTACAAAGCCTTTTACCAATAAAGTCTAGCTAACAGGCCTAATTTTGGTAAGGGCTATTTTTTTTGAAATAAATGTAACAAACGGAGTGAATATTACGTCTAAACCTTGGAATCTATTATTCAATCAAAAATTCATGTTCCCTTCTCATATTGTAGTGTGCTATAATCCTATTTAGGTTTGCAAAAACGAAAAACGACAAAAAATGCGTGAACTTTTATATAAAAAAAACATTAAAAACATCCTTAAATGGATAAAGTAAGGATGAGGAGGATCTTTATATGTTATACATTACGTTGTTGATATGTCTTATGGTTTCTATCCTCATAACCCCTATCGTAATAAGGTTTGCTATTAAAATTGGTGCAACAGATCAACCTAATCAAAGAAAAGTTCATCAAAAAGTAATGCCACGACTTGGTGGTTTGGCGATATTCTTAAGTTTCCTTTTGGGATACTTAATTTTGCAACCCGAAAGTCCATATAAATGGCCAATACTAATTGGTGCGACAATAATTATTATTACTGGACTTTTAGATGATTTGTTTGAACTATCACCTAAATTGAAATTGGCTGGTCAACTGATTGCTGCATTTGTTGTAATATTTAATGGGGTAGATGTAGAGATGGTCAACCTTCCTTTTGGCCTTGGAGAAGTCCAGCTAGGATTCCTTACAATTCCATTAACAATTATTTGGATAGTGGGGATAACAAATGCAATTAATTTAATTGATGGTTTAGATGGGCTAGCTGCTGGAGTTTCCTCAATAGCACTTATTACCATTTCTGGAATGGCAATTATTATGGGGGATGGATTTGTATTAAGTATTGGATTACTTTTGCTCTTTAGTACCCTTGGATTTTTAATTTATAATTTTCACCCTGCAAAAATTTTCATGGGAGATACAGGTGCTCTTTTCTTAGGTTATATGATTGCGGTATTATCGTTGTTGGGATTTAAAAATGTCACTTTGATTTCTTTCATCGTACCAATTATTATTTTAGGAGTCCCAATTTCTGATACGTTTTTTGCGATTATCCGACGATTGGTGAACAAACAACCAATCTCAGCTCCAGATAAATCACATTTACATCATTGTTTATTACGACTTGGATATAGTCATAGAAAGACGGTCCTAATAATTTACGGAATCAGCGCTATTTTTGGATTTTCCGCTGTTATCTTTTCACAAGCAACTGTATGGGGTTCTCTTGTAGTCGTCATCGTACTACTACTTGCAATTGAACTCTTTGTTGAAAAAATTGGTTTAATTGGTAAGGAATATCGTCCACTACTCAACATGTTTAGAGGTACAAAAGTACAACAACGAATGAAATGAAACTAATGAAGCTGCACCATAGAGGTGCAGCTTCATTAGTTTTTTATATAAAATTGCATGAAAAGGGGCACTCTAAACGACTGCCCCTTTACTTATCTAATTTAAAAATCATTCCGTTGTCCGGTAACAGTAATTTCTAAGTGGTTCTTAAGAGTTTGCGAAAGGTCTTCGAGCTTAGTTTGATCTACTTGATAATAATATCCTTGATCTGTCCAATCATCTGCACCTTCAAGTACATGTGTTTGCATTTGAAGTGTTTGGCCTGATGTAGCATAGTCATATAGCGAAAGCATCTCTCCAAAAGAAAGGTTGGTTGAAATATTGTCACCAAGTGCTTCAATAACGTTACCGTATTTGGTAATTGATCCAACAGATATAGCTTTATCAATTATAGCCTTAACAACTATTTGTTGCCTTTTACCACGTTCAATATCACTATCGATTTTTCTCGTTCTTGCTAAGGCAAGTGCCTCTTCTCCATTTAGCTCTTGAAGTCCCTTTCTTAGTGTAATAGCATCTGGTCGATCCTTACTATCTTGTTCTGTAAATGAAACCGGCACATCAACTTCAATCCCGTCAAGTGCTTCTACAACATCAATAAATGCTTCAAAATTCATTTTTACAAAATAATCCACTGGAATATCAAATAATTCTTCTACTGTAGCTATGGTGCCATCAATACCGTTGTATACATGTGCATGATTGATTTTATCCTTTTTCTTTCTTAATGGATCATAGACAAATGAATCGCGTGGGATACTTACCATTTCTATTGATTTTTGTTCTTCATTTAATGTAGCCAATATCAATGCATCTGTTCTAGTCGCTTCACCTTGACTACGCTTTTCGCTATCATCAACACCTATAAATAATATTGAGATATTATCGTGTTTTGGATCAACTGGTTCAATACGTTTTTCTGATTTAACTCCTCTATTAAGCTCCGTTTTTGATTCATCTGCTACATGTTTAGCTTTATTTACAAGGTATCCGCCATATATTCCAGCTGCAACAATTAGTAATAATAAGGGGATTAAAATAATCTTTAAGACTCTTTTTTTGCGTCTTTTCCTCTTTGTATCATGTCGGTTCATTTTTTTGCTCATTCGCCCTTCTCCTCAAGTATATTTTTTATATTTTTTCCTCTAAATACTCCACAATCCCCGCAGAAATAACCGCTTGTCCATTCGTAAGCTCTGTCATCCATTCAGTGAATTGGGGAGTCTGGCTCTCTTCTACATAGGTTTCGATTTCGACTGCATCAATATACTTGATTTCTTTAATTTGGTAAATGGATGAGCGCAATTCATTTTCTACCTTGCCTAGCCAGGTGTAGTCGATTTTTGTATGCATGACTCTCATTAGCTTACGCTCGACGATTCCGGTTGCTTGGAGGCCTTCTGAGGTTGATTTTCCGTATGCGCGAATAAGTCCCCCTGCTCCTAATTTTATTCCTCCAAAATACCTAGTTATGACAACAACTGTATCTTTTAAGTGTTTTTTCTTAAGGACTTCTAAGATTGGCACGCCCGCAGTTCCACTTGGTTCACCATCATCGTTTGCTTTTTGAATTTGATCGTTTTCTCCTATGAGATAAGCAGAACAATTATGGGTTGCGTTCCAGTTCTGTTTTTTAATTTTTTGGATAAATTCCTGCGCTTCTTCTTCAGTTGTAGCACGGTCAATATAAGCAATAAAGCGTGATTTTTGAATATTTATTTCATGCTCGCCATACCCTTTTACTGTATAATAGGAATGAAGCATTATGAAATACCTCCTATCCTGGGCAATGTTTGCGAAAAATAGGCTTGGTAAAAGTAGTGCGACAGAATTCGGCACTTATCTAGTTTTTCTGTAATTTTTTGCCCATTCTTCTATTATAAAACGACATAATTTTTACATCAATGGTTTGTTTTTGGCATAGGCTGAATGTAATACAAATGTAACTGTTATGAAACGCTGTAAAAAACAAATCGGTATATAATTTAGATGGAGGTGGGGAGATGGCCACCAAAGGGCTTGATATTAAAGTTCTTGATTCAATTTTGGAAAAAATGGTGCATACCGTTGATCATAGTAAAGAAGAGATTTTTCGGATTGGCGAGCAATCACGCCAAGAATTTATCAGTTTAACCGACGAGTTAAAGGAAATAAAGGAACGTGTAGGAACGATTATTGATGAAGTAGATAAGCTTGAAGTCCATACACGTTTTGCTAGAAAGCGCCTTTCTGAGGTAAGCAGTCATTTCAATAAGTATTCGGAAGAGGAAATCCGTAATGCATATGAGAAGGCGCATGACCTGCAAATGCAGTTGACTGTAGTAAGGCAGGAAGAAAAGCAGCTGCGTGATCGTCGCGATGAGCTTGAAAGACGATTGGTTGGTTTAAATGAAACAATTGAACGCGCAGACCATCTTGTTGGACAGATTTCTGTTGTGCTTAATTATTTAAATAGTGACTTTAAATTGGTTGGCGAAATTTTAGAAGATGCTCAGCAAAAGCAGGCTTTCGGACTTAAGATTATTGAGGCGCAGGAAGAAGAACGTCGTAAGCTTTCTCGTGAGATTCATGATGGACCGGCCCAGATGCTTGCAAATGTCATGCTGCGTTCACAAATCATTGATAAGGTGTATCGAGAAAGTCCGGAGCAAGGTGTGAAGGAAATACATGATTTACGTAAAATGGTCCGGTCTGCGCTATATGAGGTTCGTCGTATCATTTATGACTTACGTCCGATGGCATTGGATGATCTTGGATTAGTTCCGACCCTCAAAAAGTACCTGTCCACAATCGAAGAATATAATGGCGACACTACAATTTCATTTACATTTATTGGATCTGAGCAGAGAATTCCATCAAAATTTGAGGTAGCTCTATTCCGTATGGTTCAAGAAGCTGTCCAAAATGCACTAAAGCATGCGGAGGCACGTGAAATCGTCGTGAAGCTTGAAATAAGTAGAAATCATGTAACGGTTATCGTAAAAGACAATGGAAAAGGCTTTGATATCCGAGAAAAGAAGAAGGACTCGTTTGGCTTAATTGGGATGAGAGAACGAGTAGATTTACTGGATGGAAATCTTACCATTGATTCAAGTGTTGGTGCTGGTACAATTGTAATGATACAGGTACCGATTGAAGTTTGATTTTCCCTTTTCAACCGTGAGAAAATTTCGGTAATTCATGATACGTTACAAGAAATGGTCCAACTACTATATGCTGCTTATTTATATAGGAAAAATAAGATTAATCTTACTAATTTGGTCTGTTAATACTGCTTTAGGAGTATTGACCGAAATTGCCTCATTTGTAAAATGAAAGGGGGAGGCGTTATTTATGAAAACAAGCATAGTTATTATTGATGATCACCAATTATTTCGCGAAGGTGTAAAACGAATACTAGATTTTGAACCAACCTTTCAAGTCGTAGCAGAGGGTGACGATGGGGAACAGGCGTTAGCACTCATTGAGCAGCATAAGCCTGATGTTGTCATCATGGATATCAACATGCCTAACTTGAACGGGATTGAAGCAACGAAACAATTGATTGAAACTTACCCTGATACGAAGGTCATTATTTTATCCATCCACGATGATGAAAGCTATGTGACGCATGCCCTAAAAACTGGAGCAACTGGTTATTTATTAAAAGAAATGGATGCGGATTCTCTAGTCGAAGCGGTTAAAGTCGTAGCAGAGGGTGGATCTTACTTGCATCCAAGAGTAACACATAATTTAGTAAAAGAATTCCGTCGACTTGCTGTTGCAAGTGGCCAATCCGTTTCATCGCATTCACATGCAACAATGGAGGTTCGCCGCCCATTGCATCTATTAACGAGAAGAGAATGCGAGGTTCTCCAGCTATTAACGGATGGACGTAGCAACCGCGGTATTGGTGACGACTTATATATCAGTGAAAAAACGGTTAAAAACCACGTAAGTAACATCCTGCAAAAAATGAACGTAAACGACCGTACCCAGGCTGTTGTAGTTGCGATTAAAAATGGCTGGGTTGAGGTTAAATAATAGAATAGGTTGGAAAGCTAAGCTCTTGTGATGGGCTTGGCTTTTTTGTTTATTGTTAGGGGATAAATACGTAAAAACATCTATTGTAACTTCTTATCATAGCCTGTCTAACATATACATATTATAACAAGTGACATCCCCGTCAATATCATTTAAAATGGAAACTATAATGAAAATCAGACAGGAAGGTAAAATATATGAAAACGGCGATTGTAACTGATAGTACAGCTTACATACCACTGGAACTCCGTGAGAAACTTAATATACATATGATTCCGCTAAGTGTCGTATTTGATGATGAAAGCTACCGCGAGGAAGTCGACATTACAGCGGAGGCGTTTTATGAAGAACTGAAGGCTCGTAAGGAATTGCCAACAACTTCACAGCCACCAATTGGTGAATTCGTAGAGCTTTTTGAAAAGCTTGGAAAAGAAAATGATGCTGTCATCAGCATTCATCTCTCAAGTGGAATTAGCGGAACTTACCAAGGTTCCGTGACAGCGGGTGAAATGGTAGAGGGAGTAAAGGTTTACTCATTTGATTCTGAAATCAGCTGTATTGTACAGGGCTTTTATGCGCTAGAGGCTGCGGAAATGGCGAACGAAGGTAAGTCTGCTGAAGAAATAGTAGCTCGACTCGAAGAAATGAAACTAACCATGAGGGCTTACTTTATGGTAGATGATCTTACGAATCTTCAACGGGGTGGTCGTTTGAGCGGGGCAGCTGCTTTTGTTGGAAGCTTGCTTCAGGTGAAACCAATCCTTAACTTCGAGGATAAAGTAATAGTACCTTTTGAAAAAATTCGCACACGTAAAAAAGCATTAAATCGCGTGTTCGAATTGTTTGATGAAGATGCAAGTAAAGGCGTGCCAATGCGAGCTGCACTGATTCACGCAAACATCGAGGAAGAAGCCAAGCAACTAAAGGCTGAGCTTGAAAAGAAATACCCGCATGTTGAGTTTTTGCTAAGTTATTTTGGCCCTGTGATTGGAACCCATCTAGGTGAAGGAGCGATTGGGTTGGGGTGGTATCAGAAATAAAGATTTTGGCGCCGTACTTGGATGCGGCGCTGTTTGCGACAAAAAAAGAAATTAGGATGTGCTCCTAATTTTTAAGTAATTGTTCATTTTGTGGGGCTTTTTCTTTATTTTCCTCGACGGGAACCTTTTTATACTCATAGCTACTATATAAACTTAGCACAACGAAATAGACTAACAACAGAACTGTCCATGTTGAGGACGTAATTTGAATTTTCTCTTGGAATAATACTGCCATTGCCCCTATGAGTAGAATCGAACCGATGCAAAGCAACAACCCATGCTTTATAATCCATTTCATCATTTCAATCCCTACCTTTCATTATATTAATCTCCCCCAATGATTGGATTATTAAACATAAAATTGTGACGTTAGCTATATTTTTAGTTTTGACATCTATTTTTGTGGAGAATTTTCTATATGCTGTAGAATACATCGCACAAAGTCGCAAAGATACTAACCAATGGCATATATAAACGACATTAGCAGTGAATGGAGGTTACCCATGAGATTTTTACTAGAAAACAAAATATTAATCCCCGAACCATTATCGAACAAGCCAGGAGCGAAACGAATTTCGGACCATGAATCTGGATGCCCTCAACCACAAAATCCTTCTTATGACTACTCTCCAGAACTCCAAGAACTACTCTACGGCAAGCAACTCCTACTCGAAGAAATACCATTTTCCCTTGAAGACGTACATCAACATTATTTGAATGGTTTTGTTCACTATCGAAAATGTATCAAGAAAACGAAAGAAGGGTATTCATGTGTCCGCTGTGGCAATTCAGATCAAAAGCTTATTGCGTCGTTTGGTTGTGCAAGATGTCAGCAGGAATGCACGTATTGTCGGAAATGCATTAATATGGGGCGAATGAGTGAGTGTACGGTTATGGTAAGTTGGGCGGGACCAAGTCCGACAGAAAAAATCCCCGATAAGCCACTTGTATGGAAAGGAACACTCTCAGCTGGACAGCAAAAAGCATCCAATGAACTTATTCAAGCGGTTCAGTCCAATGATCAACTCCTGATTTGGGCTGTATGTGGAGCGGGAAAAACGGAAATTCTGTTTGAAGGAATTGAAACAGCACTTCAAGCGGATAAAAAGGTTTGTATCGCTACACCGCGAACCGATGTCGTCATCGAACTGGCCCCTCGAATAAAAGCCGCATTTCCACAGGTTGATGTAATTGCCTTATATGGAGGAAGCGAGGACCGCGACAAGACAGCCCCCATCACACTCTCTACAACCCACCAATTGCTTCGCTTTTACAAAGCCTTCGACTTGGTCATCGTCGATGAAGTGGACGCCTTCCCGTATTCCGTGGAACCAATGCTTCAATACGCCGTTAACCAAGCGAAAAAGGATATCGCCTCGACCATCTACCTCACCGCAACTCCGAACAAAACATGGAAAAATGAAATTTCAGCTGGGAAAAGAAAAGCTGTTACGATTCCGGCTAGGTATCATCGTCATCCATTGCCTGTGCCTGAATATGTATGGTGTGGAAACTGGGAAAAGAGACTAAAAAAGAAGAGGCTACCAGGGAATGTGATGGATTGGATTAAGGTACATCTTGATATAGGAAAACAAGCCTTCCTGTTTGTCCCCCGAATTACGTATCTAGAAAGCATTGTTCAAATTTCACAAAACCTCGACCCACGAATACAAGGCGTCCATGCCGAGGACCCCGAGCGCAAAGATAAGGTAGCACGCTTCCGCACTGGAGAAATCCCAATTCTAGTCACAACGACCATTTTAGAAAGAGGAGTAACCGTTCCGAATATTGATGTGGCTGTTTTGGGCGCGGAGGATCGAATTTTTACGGAGAGCGCCTTGGTCCAAATTTCAGGACGGGTTGGCCGCAGCGCTCAATTTCCGACCGGTGAGATTTTATTTTTTCATTTCGGTAAAACAAGAGAAATGTTAAAGGCGAAACAACATATTGAAAAAATGAACAAAGAGGCCCTCCAAAACGGCTTCATAGATTGATTTTGTAGCCCATTTTGATTATGATTAAAGATAACGGACAAAGAACGAAAATGGTGGTGATTTCCAGTGAAAAAGGTTGTTTATACGTTTGCGCTTTTGTTAATCATCGGTGGGGTTTCATTGACAGGCTACTCGATTTTTCAAATTTGGGATTCAAATCAGGCACAAAAAGAAGCGTTGGTTCAGGCAGAGGAACTCATTTCAGCTCCTCCTGTAGAGGAAGAAGCAGAGAAGGAAATTGTGATTCCAACCTTTGAAAAAGGCGATACAATGGGAGTTTTAGAAGTTCCAAAGCTTGGCGAGAAAATGCCAATCATCGAAGGAACGGATGAGGATGAGCTTGCAAAGGGTGTGGGGCATTATCTTGGCACTGCGCTACCGACGCAAAACGATCAAATCGTTCTCTCAGGACACCGTGATACAACTTTTAGACGCTTTGATGAACTTGCAATCGGTGACACATTTGTTGTGAAAATGCCCTATGGTGACTTTACCTATGAAATTGTTGACACAAAAATCGTGGATGCGGATGACCGGACCATTATTAAATCAACGGCGCCAAACGAGGAGCTTGTTGTGACAACCTGTTATCCATTCGGATACATTGGAGACGCGCCACACCGCTTTATTTTTTATGGAAAAATGGTAAATTGACCTTGTGACCCCTAAGCTGGACAAATTCTGGCATAGGGGTTTTTGGATAGTGCCAAAGGATTATTTTTCATTCGTTTAAAAGGAATAATATAAGGTTCTGTCAAATTAGTAAGGAGACCAAAATTATTTCCAATTTATGTGTATTATGTGATAATGAAAATGATAGATAGAATGGAGAGGTTCATATGAAGGTTTTTAATGCAATGGAGCCATTAGTAGCTGAAGCAATCAATGATAACTGGTCTGAATTTAACCTGCCTTGTAAATGTGAACAATGTAAAAATGATGTGTTTGCCCTCACGCTTAATAATATACCACCGCGTTATGTTTCGAAAGATAGTGGTATGGCGTATGTTCGGGCTCAATATTTTAATAAACAAATGATGGCGAATATCTATGTGAAAATTGCAGAAGCCGTGAAAATTGTAGCAAAAAATCCTCAATGCGCTAATTTTCAAAGGAGCTAACCGATGTCTACTTGTATTCTTTGTCATCAATATTTTGAAGAAGTGGATTCATGGGCGACCCTGTTTTCTTTAGTAGAACCTGATCCACTTTGTTCTTCTTGCAGTGAAAAATTTGAAAAAATAGAAGGTGAACTTTGCGAAAGTTGTGGTCGACCTTTTTCGGGTGTGGCTGATGAGTATCGTGAAGGAAACCTCTGCTATGACTGCGTTCGGTGGGAAAAAGATTTACACTGGCAAGGTATCCTCTCAAAGAACCGTTCGATTTACCTCTATAATGACTTTGCAAAAGACGTTATCTCCCTCTATAAATTCCGCGGTGATTTTGTGATTTCTTCTATATTTAAAACCCCTCTCAAAAAAGCTTTCAAAACTCATTTTAATTCTTCCTATCTTGTTGTTTCGATTCCATTAAGTGACGAGCGTTTGTATGAACGTGGATTTAACCAAGCAAAGGCGCTAGCAGCATTGTTGGATGTGCAGTTACATGAAGTGCTGGCGAGGACTCACTTTGAGAAACAATCGAAAAAGGGCCGTTCAGAGCGGATTTCTGGTGAAAATGTATTCCGAGTGACTGGAGAGGTTCAGGATAAGGAAATTTTGTTAGTGGATGATATTTATACAACGGGATCGACGCTAAGGCATGCGGGGAAGGAGTTACTAAAGGCTGGGGCGAAATCGGTTTCGTCGTTGACGTTGATGAGGGGGTAAGAATAGTAATATAATAAATTAAAGGAGTGATTTTAATGAAGCCACTTAAAATTGAAGATCAAGAATTAAAAAATGCTATAACCTCAGGGGATTATTACTTGGAAGTAGGGAAACGAAAATTTATGTTGTTTGAAGTAGAAGAAGTCACAGATTCTAACGTTTATCATGTAACTGATGCTGAAGAAAAAAAACAATTACTAAAAGCTTTAAATGAAGAAAATCCAATATTATCTAATAAGGACGTTACTAGATTATTGGAGGGAAATTGATGGAAGTTCATTGGAGGAATTCAGCAGTACAATCATTGATTGAATTAGAAAATTGGCGATTAACAATGGATTTACCTAAGATAGGAAAGTTACTTCAAAAAATTATTAACAGTTACTTTAATGAACAGGATTTTTCCTTGTGTATCCCTGGCAAAATAGTGTTTATAGATGGACTTCCTGTTGAACTTAGAATTGTCTTATTATCAGTAGGAAAATCTGATCCATATAGAGTATTTTATCGGCTTAGATCTGGAAATGTAGAAATATACTTTGTAAAACATCCACGTCAAAAACCCCTAACATGAATCTACAAAGAAACCCACCTAAAGAAAATCCCAACATACTATTCTTGTTTAGGTTAATACATTTCAAAAAACTGTCACTATAAACTCTTCTAAAATCACCGATATAATAGATAGAAAAAAGGTGGTCGAGGAGAGAATCAATATGGCGGAACTAATGAATTGCCCAAATTGTGGCGGTCTTTTTGTAAAAACTAATCTACGTGATGTATGTGAAAAATGCTATAAAGAAGAGCAAATCGCGTTCGAAACGGTTTATACGTTTATTCGTAAAAAGGAAAATCGGACAGCAACCATCTTTGAGACCTCAGAGGGAACGGGTGTTGATGAGGAATTAATCATTAAATTTATTAAAAGCGGCCGTTTGCGTCTGGCGCAATTCCCAAACCTTGGATATCCATGTCATAAATGTCGCACCATAATTAGGGAAGGTAATTTATGCGACGACTGTACAAAGGAACTTCGTAGTGAATTATCGACTTTCGAAAAAGAACAGGAACGAATACGAGAACTGCGAATTCGTGAAAAAAGAACGTATTATGTTGATAAATAATCTAAACTTTTTCATGTCGCTGCCGATATAATAAAAAAGGAATAAAGTTCGGATAGAAAGCGAGGTTTTACCATGAAAATTAACCAGTTCGGACCAGTCGGAATGAATCCATATAAAAAGCAAATGAACAAGGTTGCTGCTACCGAAAAGTCAACTCAAACGGATAAAGTTGAAATCTCTTCGGCTGCAAAACAGTTGCAGGAAACATCACCTATAACCGTTGAACGTCAACAAAAGGTTGAAGCCCTTAAGCAACAAGTTCAAAGCGGTACATATAAAGTAAACGCAGAGGACATTGCGAAAAGCGTATACGATTTTTATTTTAAAAAGTAATGTGAAAAAGGAGGGTCATTATGTCAGCTGAAACCTTAGTCTCAACACTCAAAAAAATTCTTATTTTACATCAAAACCTACTTAAGCTTTCTGAGCGAAAAACAGAAATCCTGAAAAAAGGCGACATAGATGCCCTCAACGAACAAATGAAAGAAGAACTAAAATACATTTTAGCAATCAGGCAAATGGAGAATGAACGGATTGCCATTGTCGATAAATTGCTTGGACCACGTGTGCAAGAGAAGACATTATTGAAATGTATTGAAGCAGCTACTGAGCCAATACGTTCTGAGTTAATGGAATTACATGAGGACCTGCTTATAGTAATTAAAGAATTAAAAGCAGTTAATGAGTTAAATCAGCAGCTCACACACCAGTCACTGCAGTACGTGAACATGTCGTTGGACATGCTTCTGCCACAGGAACAAACCGCTACCTATGTCAACCCAGCGGGAACAAGAGAGAAAAAGCAAACACGCTCGATGTTTGATTCGAAAGCTTAATCGGAGGATGGAAAAATGGTATCAACCTTTCATGGACTAGAAACTGCACGCCGCGGCATGATGACCCAGCAAAGTGCGTTATATACAACTGGACATAATATTGCGAATGCAAATACACCTGGTTACTCAAGACAACGCGTCAACTTTTCGCAGACAAATCCATATCCATCTCCTGGTCTAAATGCACCAAAAATGCCTGGACAGATTGGAACTGGTGTTGAAGCTGGTACGATTCAACGTGTGCGCGAAAGCTTTTTAGACGTACAATTCCGTGGTGAGCAAACAAAAACGAGCTACTGGGGAACACGTGCAAGCGCATTGGAGAAGATGGAAGAGATCATGAACGAACCAACGGAAACGGGGCTTGCAAATACGATGAACCAATTCTGGCAGTCCTTGCAGGATTTAGCGGCAAACCCAGAGGACCAAGGTGCACGTTCGGTAGTGCGCCAAAGAGGTGAAATGGTAGCAAATACGTTTAACTATCTATCAAACTCTTTAACTGCGATAAAAGACGACTTTGGCAAACAAATCAGTGTAACTGTGAAAACAGTAAACTCGCTTTCTGACCAAATTAGTAAATTAAACAAGCAAATTTCAGAGATTGAGCCAGTCGGTTATTTGCCAAACGACTTATATGACGAACGCGATCGGTTAATCGATGAGCTTTCGAAATTTGTTGAAATTAAGGTTCATCCACCTAGAAGCAGTGGTGGTGACTCCTTACCGGTTGCGGAAGGAATTTTAGATATTTCAATTGTTGGTGAGAACGGGACAGAGACCAAATTAATTGATGGAAGTAATTTTAAAAAGCTTTCAGTCGTACCTGCACTGGACTCAGATGGAGACGGAGTAAATGATCAACCAACGGGTCCTGTAACTGGATTTCAATTAGACGGACAAACTGTACCTTTTGTTCGTAGCGGAGAAATGAAGGCTTTAGTTGAAGCATACGGATATGTGGAAAATGGCGAGGAAAAAGGCATTTATAACAAAATGCTAGATGACTTGGATAAAATGGCGTATTCGTTTGTGACACAGTTCAATGCTGTGCATAGTCAAGGGTATACATTGAAGACTTCAATAGATGGAAGTAATCCTGGTGGCGACTTCTTTGAACCGTTTAACAATGGATATAAAAACGCAGCAGCAGCAATAAGCGTTTCTTCTAACATAGACAATTTAAGTAATATCGCTGCTTCAAATGCCCCTGGGGAATCAGGGAATGGTTTGAATGCTACAAATCTAGCAAATGTAAAGAACATAGATTTTAGCAATATACCAGGTTCAGAAATAAAGGCAGGTAGTATTCAATCCTTCTATGAATCTCTTATCGGATCAATGGGAGTAGACTCTCAGGAAGCAATCCGTATGGCGGATAATGCAACAGTACTGAAGGATTCTGTAGAAAACCGCCGTCAATCTGTAAGTGCGGTTTCGTTAGATGAAGAAATGACGAACATGATCAAATTCCAGCATGCCTACAACGGGTCTGCCAGAATGATTACAGTACTCGACGAAATGCTTGATCGAATCATTAATGGCCTTGGCACTGGTGGAAGGTAGGTGTAAAAAAACATGCGCGTAACACAATCGATGTTAACGAATAACATGCTGAGAAACTTAAGTAGCAGCTACGAGAGACTGGGTAAATATCAGGAACAATTAAACACACAGAAGAAAATTACCAAGCCATCTGATGACCCAGTAGTTGCGATTAAGGGGATGCGATATCGTACAGACCTTAAGGAAATCGAGCAATACCAGCGGAACCTATCTGAAGCATACACTTGGATGGAGTCATCGGATGATGCAATGGATAAAATGACTCAGGCGCTTCACCGTGTCAGGGAATTGACAGTGCAGGCGAGCACTGGAACGAATGGTGCAGATGAAAAAGCGAATATTGCAATTGAGATTGAGCAATTAAAAGAACATATTGCGACAATTGCTAATACAAAGGTTGGGAATAAGTATTTATTTAATGGAACAAATACGAGTGAAGGCCCAGTTGATCCAACAACCAATTCAATAGTGTCCGCTAATAATAAAGATGTTTTTCTAGAAGTATCTAAAAATGTTCAGATGAATGTCAATGTGAAACCGACCGAACTTTTTAAAGGGAATAATGCGAATGATATTTTTACTGAACTTGACAATTTAATTCAAGATCTTAACTCGAATGGTGATGTCGGAAAATATCTAGATACTATAGACTCCCACACATCGAATGTTGTTGCAACTCGTGCTGATCTTGGGGCGAGATATAACCGCATTGAATTGATTGATAACAGACTGGGTTCACAAGAGGTTATTGCGACGAAGATTATCTCGGAAAACGAAGATGCTGAAATGGAAAAGGTTATTATTAATCTAACCACTGCGGAAGCAGTACACCGTGCAGCACTTGGAGTAGGCGCAAAAATTATGCAACCAACACTAATGGACTTTTTACGTTAAGCTATCTTGTTATGAGATAGCTTTTTTATTAGAGGTGAAACTATGAAGTTAGCTCAAATACGCTTAGAATCTCAGAATGCAAAAATCGGGATGAGAACTGTAAAACCAGTTCAAGAAATTCAACAACCAAAAGCAGATTTATCAATAGAACAACCAAAAGCAGAGATGACGATTCAAACTACACCTGGAAAGCTGACAATTGATCAAACTGAAGCGTGGGCAGATATGGATTTAAAGCATATTTCTCGTCGTATTGCTGAAGCCGCCGATAAGGGCTACCAAGATTCCCTTGAAGGAATTGCAAGACGAGCGCTAGAAGGCCAGGAACTTATGAAAATAGAGAATAGTGGAAATCCAATCGCACAAATCGCCAAAAGAAATAGCGAAGGACCAGAGCTCAAGTTTAATGTGGGATGGATACCTTCTCACTTTAGTGTTAAGACTAATTATGTTCCGGCCGAGGTAGACATTGAAGTGAATGTGAAAAAACCAAATATAAATGTTGGGATTAACAAACCAATTCACGAATACACTCCTGGAAAAGTAGATATAACTTTGGACCAAAAACAATCATTGAAAGTTGATTTTGCTAATTTAAAATATATCGGTGTAAACTACGAGCAACAGATTTAAAAAAGGTTGTGAAGAAATGAAAATTGAAACGAAATATCATGGTGAGATACATATAGAAGAAAAGGATATTATTACGTTTGCGAATGGAATACCCGGATTTTTAGTAGAAAAGAAATTTATCTTTTTACCCTTTGGTGAAGATACAGGTATTTCAATTATGCAATCTGTTAACAATGCAAAGCTAGCCTTCGTTGTTACTAACCCATTCCTTTTCTTAAAAGAATATGATTTTACAATTGACGATCAAGTGGTTGAACAGCTACAACTTGAATCAGAAAAAGATGTTACGGTTTATGTGATTTTAACCGTTCAAGATCCATTCGAAAAAACAACAGCGAACATGCAAGCTCCTGTTATTATAAATTCAAAAAAACAATTAGCTAAGCAAGTTATATTAACAAATACTTCATATCAAACAAAGCATTCAATTTTTGAAAAAAGAAAAGTATCGGCTAAATAGGAGGTGGGAGAATGCTTGTATTAACTAGAAAAATCAATGAATCAATAAAAATTGGTGATGATATTGAAATTACAATATTATCAGTGAGTGGAGAACAAATTAAAATCGGAATAGAAGCACCCAAACATATTGAAATCCACCGGAAAGAAGTTTACCTAGATATTCAAAATGAAAACAACCAAGCCTCCCAAACCTCAATAGATTTGTTAAAACAGCTGAATATCAATTTTAAGAATACCCGTTGATCTATAAATGATAGCGGGTATTTTTATTTAAGAATTTTGTAGAAAAAACTAAAAATCTATTAAACAATTACAAAACATGTCGATATATAGGATGTAAAACAAATAAGTACAAAAGGCGGCCGACTTTCGTACTGTTTGTTAATATATCAAATTCCACAAGGACGTGGGATACAACATTCAAGGAGGAAATAAGAAATGAGAATTAACCATAATATTGCAGCGCTTAACACTTATCGTCAATTGAACAGCGCGACGAATGCTCAATCAAGTTCAATGGAGAAATTATCTTCAGGTTTACGTATTAATAGAGCAGGGGATGACGCTGCTGGTCTAGCAATCTCTGAAAAAATGCGTGGACAAATTCGTGG
>NZ_NSEA01000019.1:230410-233145 GCF_002734285.1 Fredinandcohnia onubensis
ACACATAGCATTCTTCAGCGTATGCGTGAATTAGCCGTGCAATCTGCAAATGATACTAATACAGCAACTGACCGAGGTGAACTTCAAAAGGAATTTGACCAATTAGTTGATGAAGTAGACCGTATTGCAGGTAATACGGAATTTAATACTCAAAATTTACTTGGTCATAAAGATGCAGGTGGTGACTTTGATGGAACTGCTCAAACATTTACTTTCCATATTGGTGCGAACGAGGGTCAAAAACTACAAATCAGTGTTAATTCAATGGATGCAGACAGACTTGGTACAAAGGAGACAAATGGTACGTTTGCTGATGGAAATACAATACTAGATCTAAAATCAACAAATGGTACTGGTGGTGGACTGCAGACTCAAGGGGATGCTGATACTTCAATTACTATCATTAATAATGCAATTGAGTTGGTCTCAGCTGAACGTTCTAAATTGGGTGCATATCAAAATCGTTTAGACCATACAATTAACAATTTGAACACATCTTCTGAAAACCTAACTGCTGCGGAATCTCGTATCCGTGACGTAGATTATGCTTTAGCTGCATAAGCAGTAACAAGCACAGTCGTCCTAGCTGGTAACGGCTAGCGAGTATTATCGGGTGAATTGCTGGAAAACCCTTAGAGCTTTTCTTGCCACAACGTAGTTGGAAACAACAAGCGTGATGGTTTGAAAAAAGAAAAGATTGGGCAATCAGCAGCCAAGCTCCTGTCTCGAAAGAGTGGAGAAGGTTCAACGACTAGGAAACCGTCTAAGGCGAAAGCTATGACGATGAGTCCATAGGTGAAACAATGTTCATCAGTATTGTGGATCCGAAGTGCCCGACCCCTACTATATTGCTAGAGGGTGAAGATATAGTCTAGTCATTTATGAAAGTAAATGTTCGCACGATGGCGAAAGAAATGATGAACCAAACTAAGAATTCTATTCTTTCTCAAGCAGCACAAGCAATGTTGGCTCAATCCAATCAACTGCCTCAAGGTGTATTACAACTTTTGAGATAATGATTGAAGGGCGTCTAGTTTGGTAACGAGCTAGAGTATTACTGGGTGAATTGCTGGAACTTCCTAAAGCTACATCAACCACAACGTAACTGGAAATGGTCAGCGTGATGGTTTAAAAATGATATAGATGAAACAATGGATAATCAGCAGCCAAGCTCCTGTGAGGAAACTTTGGAGAAGGTTCAACGACTAGAGAATACGGTCTAAGGCAAAAGCAATGACTATGAATCTCGTAGGGCAGCAGAAGCTGTTCGAAGTGCCCAGCTCCATAAAGAATATGGATGAAGATATAGTCTGTTCTGTAATCGAAAGATGCAGTCGCAAAGCAAGCGAACCAACAACCACAGGGAGTACTACAACTTTTAAGATAATTCTTTGATTGGCCGTTGAACATATTTCAACGGCCAGTTATATAGAAAGAATTTAAAGTAGTTTACATGGATGTGAACGTTTAATTCAAGGAGGAAATAATAAATGAGAATTAATCACAATATTGCGGCACTTAACACGTATCGTCAGTTAAATACTGCAGCAAATGCACAATCAGCTTCTATGGAAAAATTATCTTCAGGTCTTCGTATTAACAAAGCAGGAGATGATGCAGCAGGTTTAGCAATCTCCGAAAAAATGCGTGGACAAATTCGTGGATTAGATATGGCATCAAAAAATGCTCAAGACGGTAGACTAGAAATGCCGCTCTAAGTAGTAATACTTAGATGAAAACTCCGTGAATTCGGTGGAACCCCAAACTAATCTATTTGATGGATGGGTGGGCAATACCGAGCCAAGCCTAATGAATCGGATAAAAGTAGTTAGGAAGGTGTGACGGTCAGGTGGTGAGGATCCGTACCAATAAGCCACCCACGAGCGCGGGGCACCCTGAATAGGGTGAAGATATGACCTGAACTTTATGGAAACATAAAGAGGCAGAGGATAAAAAGCCACTGCGGTAACATAATTGATTTCTCTAATCCAAACAGCTGAGGGTGCTTTAAACGAAACACATAGCATTCTTCAGCGTATGCGTGAATTAGCAGTACAATCTGCAAATGATACAAATACTTCTACTGATCGTAAAGAACTTCAAAAAGAAGTGGATCAATTATCGCAAGAAATTTCAAGAATCGGTAATAATACAGAGTTTAACACTAAAAATTTACTAGACGGTAGTTTTTCTGGAAAGTTTCATATTGGAGCAAACACAGGCCAAGATTTATCTCTAGATATTGATGATATGAGAGCTAATAATCTAGGTGTGGTCTCTAGTGCAGTTCTCACACTTGATTCAGATGGAACAGAATCCACTATTGCTACACATGGTTTAGAAACGGGTACCTATACAGCAGCAACAGATGCTGTTAACGGAATTGCAAGCCAAAAAGTCTTAAAAGATGAAAATGGTAATATTGCAGCTGTTTTTGTTACAGATGGATATTATTCTGTTAACGATGTACAGGTTAATACGGGTGGGGATGCTATAGAAACAGTAGGATCTCCTGAAAAACTTGTCACCATTGGAGCAGCATATGCGGATGATGATTCTATCGAGGTTGGTGGTATTGATATTTCAACACAACCTAGTGCAAACAGTGCAATTGAAACAATAAATAATGCAATTGAAAGAGTTTCAGAAGAACGTTCTAAATTAGGTGCATATCAAAACCGTTTAGACCACACTATCAATAACTTAGGTACATCTTCTGAAAACCTAACTGCTGC
>NZ_NSEA01000019.1:233305-289962 GCF_002734285.1 Fredinandcohnia onubensis
AGAGGGTGAAGATATAGTCTAGTCATTTGTGAAAGCAAATGTTCGCACGATGGCGAAAGAAATGATGAACCAAACTAAGAATTCTATTCTTTCTCAAGCAGCACAAGCAATGTTGGCTCAATCTAATCAAATTCCTCAAGGTGTATTACAACTTTTGAGATAATTTTGACGGGCGTCTAGTTTGGTAACGAGCTAGAGTATTACTGGGTGAATTGCTGGGACTTCCTAAAGCTATAACAACCACAACGTAACTGGAAATGGTCAGCGTGATGGTTTAAAAATGTTATAGATAAAACAATGGATAATCAGCAGCCAAGCTCCTGTTCCGAAAGGATGGAGAAGGTTCAACGACTAGAGAATACAGTCTAAGGTAATAACTATGACTATGAATCTCGTAGGGCAGCAAAAGCTGCTCGAAGTGCCCAGCCCCAACATATTGTTGGGTGAAGATATAGTCTATTCTGTAATCGAAAGATGCAGTCGCAAAGCAAGCGAACCAACAACCACAAGGAGTTCTACAACTTCTTCGTTAATAGTTTTATCAACAAGGTGGTCCCTTTTCTGGGGACCATTTTTTATTTTACTTTCTGGATATAGAAATTTTAAAAGATCCTAAAATCCCTCCAATTAATAAACTTATCTATAAAATAATAATTTTTTCCAGTAAAACCCTAAACAAATTAGCAATTAGTCCGATATACCTATATGAATACTCTTTTAAGATTGGCCTTGAAAGGCAAAAGCTACAAGGATGTGGCTATAAAGACATTCAAGGAGGAATATAATATGATCATTAATCACAATATTGCCGCACTAAATACATATCGCCAATTAAAAAATGCATCCAATGCACAATCAAAATCAATGCAAAAATTATCATCAGGGCTTCGTATAAATAAAGCGGGTGATGATGCTGCCGGTCTAGCAATTTCAGAAAAAATGCGGGCGCAAATTAGAGGACTAGATCAAGCAACTCTAAATGCACAGGATGCCATTTCTTATATTCAAACTGGGGAAGGATCATTGCAAGAAACTCATAGCATTTTACAAAGGATGCGAGAATTGGGAGTCCAAGCTGCTAATGATACGAATACCAAAGAGGATCGTGATGCAATCCAAAAAGAAATTAATCAATTAACCACTGAGATAAATAAAATAGGAAATCAAACAGAGTTTAATACTCAACAAATATTAAGAGGCACAGATGCTCAAATTGTTGGAGAAATAAACTATGGAACTACAACACTTGAAAACTTAAGTTTAGACATAGATTCTACCCTCAAAACAGGTACATATAAAATTGATGTAGAAGAGATAAAAGTAATAAACCCTGACTTTAAAGGATCAACTAATTTAAATGAATTGGCAATTCATCCTGAATCAGAGTTAAAAACAGGAGATTACAGGATAAATGTAGATTTCGATTATACCGGAACACAAATAACCAGTACGAATGGTACAGGAATTACAAATATCCAGTATGATGGTATGAAAGATGATACTCTAATCAAAGATGGCTATAAATTATCAATTGAATTTAATGAGTATGTATCAAACCAGGATATTGATGGTAACCCAACAGAATACACTTACTCCTATTCATTAAGAGTTACAAATTCTAACAATAATTATAATCAATCAATAAGTTATACGAGAACGAGGAATGCAACAGAGGAGCCTACCGAACAGGTTTTAGATAACGTGAAAATTGGAAATTTCACCATTAATGGAACCATTGATAAAAACTCAGGTGGTAAATCCGAAAGTTTTGATGTCAATGGTATGGGGTGGCGTGCACAATTACAAACATCTGGAGGATCCACTGAACTTCCAACTTCTGTTGGGAATGCAGTATCAAGCCAATGGAAAGACTTAGTAAACCCTAATCCAGGAAGAAATCAGTATGTTGATATGGGAAGTGGGATAACGGCTTACTTTGATACCAATAGTTTCGTTGATGGAAATGCCGATGCTGTTTTTACGGTTGATCAAGAAAGTGGTGCCATCCTGAAGGATAATGATGGTAATGTGCTGGAATCACATGTTATTAAAAAAGGTGACACTGATGTCCAGTTTACAAAAGTAATAGATTCTTATGAACAATATATAAAAGATTATTCCCTATTGAAATTTGATGTGAAGAATGAAGATATAAGAGAGGGTAGCGTAGTATTTGATATTTATAATCCGGATGAATATTTTGCAGATATGCAAATTGGGGCTAATTCTGGTCAGCAAATGAAAGTGTCTATTACTGATATGAGAGCTAATCTTCTTAATATTAGTAGTTTCCGTTCAGGTGAAGTTACAACTGAAGATGGTCATAAAGCATATTATAAAGAAATTGCAGAAATCGAGTTTAGAGAAGATTTTGGTTGGTACGATCATGCTTTAGATTTCTCCTCTCATGAAAAGGCCAGTGCCAATATTAAGGTTATTGATGAAGCTATCCAAAATGTTTCTTCTGAACGTTCAAGGTTAGGCGCTTTCCAAAACCGCCTGGAACACACGATCAATAACTTAAGCGCATCTTCAGAAAACTTAACAGCTGCGGAATCTCGTATTCGGGATGTTGATATGGCAAAAGAATTAATGGAACAAACTAAGAATTCTATTCTTTCTCAAGCAGCACAAGCAATGTTGGCTCAATCCAACCAAATGCCTCAGGGAGTTCTACAACTTCTTCGTTAATATTAATTTCAATTGGCTCCAGTTATTTCTGGAGCCAATTTTTTGGATAAGGAAAAAATATATAAATTAACTATGGACTAATTTATGATACCAATACTCAACTGCTTCTCCTTTTGTAAACCCTGTTCTGTTTTGGAATAATGCTAACAATGATAATTCGTCCTTATCCAATTCTATCTGATACGAGTTCGTTTCTTTATCTTTTTCAAGTAGGTTATTTGAGTAAAATCGATATACATCTTCCATATCTAATTTGTCGTGCAAATTATTATAAGCTGAGAGTATCAGCATTTTGATGTCTTTTGTAGGTTTATTAAAATTTATTTTTGATGAAATATACAATGATGTTCTATGTTTTAAAGGTAGTGTCGAGTGGTCAAAGGTGCTTTGATGGATATCCTTACGATTGATTACAATGTACGGCCTAATAATTGATAGAAAATAAAGGATAGATGGTTTATCATATAGGACAAGTCTTTTTTGGCTATCAATAGAAAAATTAATACAATACCTTTTTTTTATTAAATCCTTTAGAAAGCTAATCTCATGAGTAGAAAAAGATTCAGTTGAAATTACCACTTTTTCTGGGGTGTTTTTCTTTAATTTTAAGCTCCCATCATCTTGGTACCACCATGCAAGACATAGTGGTGAAAGTACTCTCTGAACTAAATCAAATGGTACCTTCTTCACGCCATACGGATACCAAACTTCTTTCAACAGAACATATAAATCGTCAACTGTAGATTGTACATAGTATTGATCTGAGAAACCTGCTACCAAACGTTTATCAATTGTCCTTCTGAATTTTGGAGGGCTAAGTTGAATGTATTCTATTAAATGTTGGTAACTTGTTAAACACCATACTCTATCTTTTCTGGCATGACCAAATCTAAAACGTGGTGATTTGTTTTTCTCTATTAAGATATTGCCGTCTCCCAACAGCTTTCCTGTTACCATTTCTAAAAGCTTGTGATTATAGTATTGAAAAAGATACTCTATTAGCTTTTCATCCAACTCTACCGCCTACTTTCATAATGGTAAGAACGTATGTTTCTTTATTTTAATTATACCATTTCTAAAATCATTAATCTTTTCAAATAACTAAATATTTTCTCCTACACTCCGATATAACTAATAAAGCCCCGTTCGTTTGGAGGAAATGATATGTCTATTGATAAAATCTCTTCTAATACAACGATGAACTTCAACACAGACTACTTTCAACACAAAAAATCATATGAAACTGACAACAAAATGGAAAGCATGTTGGACAAGGACCCTTCATCCCAAAAAGACTCTAAAGAAAACGTCCAACAGTGTATTGATAGCCTAAATAGATTTTTAGAACCAAATAATACTTCTCTGAAATTTGAGCTTCATGAGGAATTAAACGAATACTACGTGACAATTGTGAACAATGAAACGCATGAGGTGGTACGTGAAATACCTTCTAAGAAAATACTAGACATATATGCTGCAATGACAGATTTTCTAGGGTTTGTTGTAGATAAAAAGATTTAAGGTGGTGAGCCCCCATGAATATGCGTATTGGTGGATTGGCAAGTGGAATGGATATTGATTCAATTGTTACTGATTTAATGAAGGCTGAGCGGATTCCGTTAAATAAACTGAATCAACAAAAGCAAATCTATGAGTGGCAACGTGATCAATATCGAGATATGAATAAATTGTTGGCGGAACTAGACACGATGGCGTTTGATATGACATTGCAACGAACGTATCAAACAAAGACAGCGACTAGTTCGAATCCAAGTGCTGTTACAGCAACTGCAAACACAACAGCATCAAATGGGAATTATAAGATTGAGGTTACTCAACTAGCAACTGCAGCTGCGCGTTCCAGTCAACTTGAAATTTCAGGCGGAAAAAAAATTGATCCCAGCAAATCTATAAGTACACAACAATTCGCAACCGCCATTGACTATAGTGCATTTACAATCGAAACGTTTAATGAAGATGGGTCAAAAAACGCTTTCACCTATACTCCAAAACCAGAAGATACATTAAACGATATCCTAAAAAAGATTACGGAATCTGACATAGGGGTACGTGCATTCTATGATAGCACTGCTGATAGAGTTGTAATGGAACGAACAGTTACAGGGGATTTTAACAAGGATCCAAACTACTTTTTAGGAGCAGAAATTGGTTTTAGTAGTGATACAGCGGGTTTTTTGACTAATACCCTACAGATGAGATTAGGTACTCAAACGAATGGAACCTGGGAGTCAAATGAAGTTGGTGGAGATAATGCGATATTCACATATAATGGAGTACTAAATGTTGAAACATCCAAAAACGAATACACTATTAACGATTTAAATTTAAAGTTTAATGTTACAACGGACGGACCTGTATCTATTTCAGTTGCTCAAAATACTGAAGATGCCTTTGATAAAATCGTGAAATTTGTTGATAAATACAATGAAATGATTGAAAAAATTAATGGTAAGCTCTCAGAAGAACGCTATCGTGATTATCACCCATTATCCGATGAAGAACGTGAAGCAATGTCAGATAAGCAGGCTGAAAAATGGGATGAGATGGCTCAAAGTGGTTTATTGAGGAATGATTCTATATTATCAAGTGGTCTTAATCAAATGCGAATGGATTTCTATACGCCGTTAAGTGGTGGAATAAAAGGGTTTAGCCAGTTAGCAGAGTTTGGGATTAAAACTTCATCGAATTATATGGATAGAGGAAAGTTACTAATTGACAATCCTGATAAATTGAAACAAAAACTTCAAGAAGATCCAAATGCGGTGTATCAATTATTTGGTGCTGATGGTGCTACTTATGAAACAAAAGGAATTGCGAGACGATTAAGAGATTCCATAAAAGGAACGATTACAAATATAGAATCCAAGGCAGGGAAATCTACCATGACAAATCAGCAGTTTACGATTGGTAGAAATCTAACAAATATTGATAGTCAAATCGACCGTTTCGAAGACCGCCTCATTCAAATCGAAGATCGCTACTGGCGCCAATTCACTGCGATGGAAAAGGCAATTCAAAGAGCAAATCAACAATCCGCATACCTCATGCAGAACTTTTTCAGTGGATAATAAAGGAGTGTAACGTAAATGGCAATTGGAAATCCGTATCAAGCATATCAATCAAATTCAGTTACTACCGCATCACCAGGGGAGCTTACGTTAATGCTCTACAATGGTTGTTTGAAATTCATTAAACTTGCTCGCAAAGCAATTGAAGAAAATAATATTGAAGCAAAAAACACAAATCTTCAAAAGGCACAGAACATCATTCGTGAGTTCATGGTTACACTAAACATGGATTTAGAAGTGTCTAAGAATATGATGGCGATGTATGACTATATGAATCGACGTCTAATGGAAGCTAATTTAAAGAACGACCTTGAGATTCTGACAGAAGTTGAAGGGCTTGTAACAGACTTCCGTGACACTTGGAAGGAAGTTATCCAACTAAACCGCCAGCGTCTGCATGGTCAAGGTGGGCAAATCTAGTGAATCTTGTAGTTAGATTGTACCGCATTACAAAAGAATTACATGGTATCTTGTCGGAACCTATTCAGCAGGAGAAACGTGATGAGGTAATTGAAAAAATTACGGGTCTGCTTGATGAGCGGGAGCAGTTAATTCCTGATGTGAAAGCCCCTTTTACTGAGGAAGAGCGTAAACTAGGTGCTGAAATTGTTCAAATGAATAAATTCATCGATGAAAAGCTAGATGGTTTAAAAAATGAGATCCAGCAGGATATCGCCATCCAAAAAAAGAGAAAAACATCGACAACCAAATACGTCAATCCTTATCAATCGGCCCCCACTGACGGGATGTTTTTTGATAAGAAGAAGTAGAAAATGCCATCTATCATTAGGTGGCATTTTTATTTTAAGAACCTAATGAATCAGTGACGACGATATAAAATATATGAACAATAAAGAGTGGAACATATGTTTTGTTTATGTTAAAATATATCTATAGGATTTGCAAACTCTTTTAACCTCAAGGGAATAAATCTTCAAACATTACCTCTAGATAAACACACTTTCTGTACATGCAAACCCCTACTCCCATATGAATAACAACTAATGAAAAAATTTCATTTAAAAACAAGAAAGGAGATAGTTTTCGAAATATATGGAGAAACGGCTAAATATGCAAAAAAAGGAAACGTATTTGTGGATGATTATCGCGTTAACTAAAATATCTATCGAGTCTATTAAGCTAAAAAAAATTATGATATATTAAAAAGTAGGAGGAGTTATTATGAATGAAATGGTGGACTTGTTAAGGTCAGTCTTAAAAGAAGAACTAAATCCGATTCATAATCGTTTAGACGGAATAGACAAGCGTTTTGATGGAATAGATAAGCGTTTAGAAGGAATGGACAAGCGTTTTGATGGAATAGACAAACGTTTTGACGGAATCGACCAACGATTGGATCGACTAGAGACAAACCAAACTGAGCTTAAAATTGGACAAGAAAAACTTCAAAAAAACATCATTGAAAGTCTGGGTAATTTCACCGAAAAAATTGCGGAACATGTAGATAATCAAACCTCCGCATTAAATAAACGAATTTTTAAAGTTGAGACAGAAATTGAACGGTTAACAAGACAATAAATGTATTTGAATTCGATATGAGTTCACAATTTTTTTCGTCGATTTATACTTTAAAAAATATACAAACCTATAAAAAAATAATTATCCCTCAACATTGCTGGTAGCATTTTTGAGGGATTTTTGACTGTCTACCGATGGAAACTGATAGATTGTATACCTATCGAGCGAACTCAGAAAGGAAGAACATTCATGCCAGGACACCAAATAAATCCAAGATTTATACAAGCCTTAACTGGAAGAGATATTGATTCAATTCCTTCCTCTCCTTTGTACAGTGACGTAAAAGGAAAATATGTTTCTCTTATTCAAAAAAATAAACTGGAAGTTGTGCCTATCTATCAAAAAAACGAGTTCATGTTGAAGTGCAAGAACTGTGGTAGAAAAGGAAAATATTATGTTGGGTTACTAATCGTTAATCCAGATAGGGAAAAGGTTGGACATTCTGATTACATACAGTTTAGTGGATATTTTCGTTGCAAACATTGTAATGCCGCGGGAAATTGGGAGGAATCCACCGAAATCAAGATTTCCATTATGAGTTCACTTATATCCCCGAATATGCTTCAAAACAGAATTCAGATAGGCGTAAATCGGCTTTTTGACGGTACTTCCCATACGTACAGTACTGATGCTGAAGAGCATCTGCTACAGAAAATTGAGGAAGACCCGGAAAGTTCCTTCTTGTGGAATAGACTAGGGAATCTGTATGTTGGAGGAGCACGCCCAGAATTGGCAGTTGCTGCTTTTGAAAAGTCTTTATCGATTGATCCCGATCAGACTGAATCGCACTATTCGCTTGGCAGCCTATTGGAAGAAGTGAATGATAATGAAAACGCTGCTTACCATTTCCGACAAGTGTTGTTAACTGCCGAAAGTTATAAGGAACTAGATGCAGTCAAGTTAAGAGATTTAGTCGCATCGGGCATACGGTTAGCTTTTTTGATTCACTTGGAATCAGATGGAGAAATACCTTTTATCCCTAGTGAAGAAGAAATGGTTGCATTTGGAAAAGATGTGTCTCAGTTGGGGTCAGGAGAAAATTTGAATCTTGAGACTTTTTCCGAAGACCTTACTTCATTTTTCCCTCTCGCAGAGATGTATTTAGGTAAACGAAAGACAGAGATTCCAAAATGGGAACAAGCACTAAAGCCGTCAGTTAAAAAGGTTAAAAAGAAAAAGAAGAAACGGAAATAAAATTTCCGGTGAGGCATTAAGCTGCCCACCGGAAACTAAAACCCAAGAACATTACCGACAACCCTCTCCAAGGTATTGTTTGCAATTCTTTATAGATGTAAGCTATTAAATACCTCTACAGCAGCTTCTGCCACTTGAACATCATGAGGAACTGTACTGCCGCTGACTCCGACAGCTAAATCTTTTCTTAAGAAGAACGCACTTTTTTGTGAGAAGATAACCTTAAGGAAGTTTAATGCCGATTGTTTTCATGATGTACGATTGGGGAAAACAAAATCTTAAATCTTTTACTAATTAAGGTAAAGGCTGGTAAAAAATATATAGTTGGACATACTACTACTGAAGAATTCTTCAAGCAATCTCATCTAAGAAACCACACAAGTTCCATTCATAACTCACCTTAGACATGCATATATTTTTACACCTACACATAATGTTTACAAATTTACATTAATAGCAGGAAAAGTGGAACATTGGGATAACTAAATCCAATTTCTGGTGGGACGAGGGACCTGTCCCTGTGACCCACAGGGAAAACCGCGACCCATAGGCCCATTCGTGACCCACGGGCATACCTTTGCCTATGTAAATATTGTTTACAATTTCACAATTTCTTCATATTTACTTAAAGAAAAAGCAGGAATTGGGGAGGGGTGTGTAGAAATAGTGTATATAACCTTAATTTAAAAAGGGTTATATTGTTACACAGGTTGGTTACCCTAAAAAGGGTCTTGGCTGTGTCCAATGCATTAGAGTTAAAAGGAGGAGTTCATGTATGAATTACAACGTTCGTGGTGAAAACATTGAGGTAACTCCAGCATTGCGAGAGTATGTTGAGAAAAAAGTAGGAAAGCTTGAACGCTATTTCGATGGCACTCCAGATGCAAAAGTAAATGTTAACTTAAAAGTAAATAATGCAAAGGATCATAGAATAGAGGTTACGATTCCGATGCCACAGCTTGTGCTTCGCGCTGAGGAGTCTAATGAAGATATGTACGCAGCGATTGACCTCGTGACAGATAAGCTTGAGCGCCAAATTCGCAAGCATAAAACAAAAGTTAACCGTAAGCTTCGTGAGAAAGGCTCTACGCGCACTCTGATTGAGAATGGTGGGGCGGCTACGGCTACTGCGGTTCAAGATATCGAGGATGAAGATTACGAATTAGTTCGTACTAAGCGTTTTGATTTGAAACCGATGGATAGTGAAGAGGCAATTCTGCAAATGAATATGCTTGGCCATAATTTCTTCGTTTTCACAAACGCGGAAACCAATACAACCAATGTCGTGTATCGTCGTAAAGATGGTAAGTACGGCATCATTGAACCTAACTAATAAAACTAGTTACGAGTGCACAGTCTGATTTTCAGGCTGTGCCTCTTTTATGTAAAGGACAAACCTACTATACGAAAAATAGGGGAAATCCCCCATAGCAAAAAACTCCCACATCATAGATAATACAATTGAGGGAAAACCCTCATAAAATGATCTTTTAATAAAGCAGGGATCTAGATGACAACTATCCTACAACCTACCCTTTCAAATATTGCAATTATCTTGTTCTTGTATATGTGTATCAGTCTATTAGTATCCAACCGGAAATCCATTCACAAGTATCTGTTTTCAGCGAGTATTCTCATTCTTACTGCGACTTGCGTGATATCTCTTTTCTACTTGCCGATCCGTTTCGAAGGCTATCAGTTTGACCTCCGCCTTGTGCCATTGGTGATATTTTCACTCTTGTTGGGGTGGAAACATGCGATTCCTATCCTGATCATAACGGTTAGCTGGAGGCTTGGCATGGGTGGCGTGGGAGCTTTGCCAGGCGTGTTATTCGGAATGACATTACCTGTGTTACTGGCTCTTCTTTTCCATAAAAAAGATCGAGTCATGCCTAAACCACTTACCTTGTTCAGTATCGTGATGGCTAGCTGGCTCATATCGGATGTGCCGATTATTTTTCTTGTGCCAAATGGTTGGGAATTATTTGATGAAATCCATCTCATTCGGATGATAGCGCTTCAGGTATCCGCGTTTATTCTGTATTTTTTCATTAACCTGCTGAGCCGAGAAATAGAGTTGAAACGAAAGCTCCGGTTTTATGCAGAACGGGACCCTCTTACAGGTCTGTACAATATGCGATACTTCGAAAGCCGAGTTAAAAAAGTTTCAAGTCAGCGTAAGAAGTACATTGTGATGGTTGATATCGATCATTTTAAAAAGGTGAATGACACGTTTGGCCACTTAAATGGTGATTCGATATTAAAAAATGTCGCACAAACCTTACATAAAATCGTTCACCCCCATAAGTCGTTACTTGGAAGATATGGTGGGGAGGAATTTATTTTATGTTTAGAGGCAGAATCGAAGGAAAAATTGATGAACATTGTTTCTGACATTCGTAGCGGGATTGAGTCCACGCCGTTTTATGCGGATAAACAGAAGCTTACTGTTACTGTATCGATCGGTGTTTCCGAACTGAAAGACCCGGATCATCTTTATCAAGCGATTGAAAAAGCGGACAACTCCTTATATGCGTCCAAGCAAAATGGCCGGAATCAAATCAGTTATGCGATTTAAGTATCTCGTGAAGTGCGGGGTACTTTTTGTTTTGTCGCGCACGAAGCGCCTTATGCATAGTGTTTTGTCGAATCCCCTCACATCACGAAACTCGATAATATTTTACCCTTGTCCCTTTTAGTGGTAAAATGGAAGATATACATAATCTCGTAATTGACGAATTTTACGATAGAGGAGCGTACATGATGCTTGGAATTTTAAACAAAGTTTTTGATCCAAACAAACGCACAATCAAGCGCTTGGAAACACTTGCTGATAAAATTGAGGCCCTTCATCCTGAGATGGAGAAGCTTTCTGATGAAGCCATTCGCAACAAAACCGAAGAGTTCAAGGAACGATACCAAAAAGGTGAAAAACTTGATGATTTACTAGTTGAAGCTTTCGCTGTTGTTCGTGAAGGTGCAAAGCGTGTGCTGGGTCTACACCCATACCGCGTCCAATTAATGGGGGGTATTTCCCTTCATGAAGGTAATATTTCTGAGATGAAAACAGGGGAAGGTAAAACATTAACTTCCACCATGCCTGTTTATTTGAATGCGATCACTGGAAAAGGCGTTCACGTTGTTACTGTCAACGAATACCTTGCAAGCCGTGATGCGCACGAGATGGGGCAGCTTTATGAGTTTTTAGGCCTATCTGTTGGGTTGAACCTTAACTCGATGTCTCGTGATGAAAAAATTGAAGCATACCGCGCTGATATTACATATGGTACGAACAATGAATTTGGTTTCGACTATTTGCGTGATAACATGGTCCTTTATAAGGAACAAATGGTGCAGCGTCCGCTTTACTTTGCCGTAATTGACGAGGTTGACTCAATTTTAATCGATGAGGCGCGTACACCGTTGATTATTTCCGGTTCTGCTCAAAAATCAACATCACTCTACGTTCAAGCGAACGGATTTGTGACAACACTTAAAAAAGAAGAAGACTATACCTATGATGTAAAAACCAAGAATGTTCAGCTAACGGAAGAGGGGATTTCAAAGGCTGAGCGTGTCTTCGGTATTGAAAACCTATTTGATATTGGAAATGTAGCTTTAATTCACCACATCAACCAAGCGTTAAAAGCGAATGCAAGTATGCATCGTGATATTGACTATGTAGTTGATGAAGACCAAATCGTCATCGTTGACCAATTCACAGGTCGTCTTATGAAGGGACGTCGTTATAGTGAAGGCCTTCACCAAGCGATTGAAGCGAAGGAAGGCGTCGAAATTCAAAATGAAAGCATGACGCTTGCAACAATTACGTTCCAGAACTACTTCCGTATGTATGAGAAGCTTTCAGGTATGACAGGTACAGCGAAGACTGAGGAAGAGGAATTCCGCAACATTTACAATATGAATGTTGTTGTGATTCCAACGAACCGTCCGATTGCTCGTGATGACCGTCCTGATTTAATTTATAAATCCATCGAGGGCAAGTTCCGCGCGGTTGCCGAGGATATCGCTGAGCGCCATGCGAAGGGACAACCTGTTTTAGTTGGTACAGTTGCGATTGAAACATCTGAAATTATTTCAAAGTACTTATTGAAAAAAGGCGTTAAGCATAATGTCTTGAATGCGAAAAACCATGCTCGTGAGGCTGAAATCATTGAGAATGCTGGGCAAAAAGGCGCGGTAACAATCGCGACAAACATGGCCGGTCGTGGTACGGACATCAAGCTTGGCGAAGGTGTTAAGGATCTTGGTGGACTTGCGGTAATTGGTACTGAGCGACACGAGAGCCGTCGTATTGATAACCAGCTTCGTGGACGTTCAGGTCGTCAAGGGGATCCAGGGGTAACACAGTTCTATCTTTCCATGGAAGATGAACTTATGCGCCGTTTCGGTTCTGACAATATGAAAAATATGATGGAGCGCCTTGGCATGGATGATACCCAGCCAATTCAAAGTAAAATGGTCTCCAGAGCGGTTGAATCTGCGCAAAAACGTGTTGAGGGTAACAACTTCGATGCGCGTAAACAACTATTACAATATGACGATGTTCTTCGTCAGCAACGTGAAGTTATTTATAAACAGCGTTATGAAGTTCTTGATTCTGAGAATCTTCGTGATGTTGTCGAGAATATGATTAAGTCTTCACTCGATCGTGTGATTCACGCTCATACACCAAAGGATGAGGTAGAGGAAGACTGGAACTACAAAGGAATCGTTGATCATGTGAATGCGAATCTTCTAAATGAAGGTGACATATCAATTGACGACCTTCGTGGAAAAGAACCTGAAGAAATGTCCGAACTCATTTTTGAAAAGGTAAAAGTGCGCTATGATGAAAAAGAAGCGCAAATTGAACCTGAGCAAATGCGTGAATTCGAGCGCGTTGTTGTACTTCGTGCGGTTGACAGTAAATGGATGGATCACATTGACCAAATGGATCAGCTTCGCCAAGGTATCCATTTACGTGCATATGGTCAAAACGATCCACTTCGTGAATACAACTTCGAAGGCTTTGCGATGTTTGAAAACATGGTTGCTTCCATTGAAGACGATGTAGCGAAGTTCGTCATGAAGGCGCAAATCCGCAGCAACCTTCAGCGTGAAGAAGTGGCGAAAGGCCATGCCGTTCAACCAAATGAAGGCGGCGAAGAAAAGCCAAAAAAACGCCCAGTCCAAAAATCCGTTGATATCGGCCGTAACGACCCATGCTACTGCGGCAGCGGAAAAAAATACAAGAACTGTCACGGTCAATAATGGGACAGAGGGACAGGTCCCTTGTCCCAGGCATTAATATTCAAAAAGGTGAGAGCCAACTCTCACCTTTTGTTTCGAAAAAAATCAGAGACTAAACCCGAAAAAATGAGTAAGATAATGAAGTAGGAATCATGATATAAGTTAAATACCACATCTTGGAGGAAAAATAATGGAATTAGTAGAAATTAAGCATGAACTTGATAAAATGGCTAAGAAATTAGCGGGCTTTAGGGGGTCTCTTTGACTTAGAGGCCAAACAAGCGCGCATCACCGAGCTTGACGAAATCATGTCAATGCCCGACTTTTGGAATGACCAGAACGCGGCGCAAACTGTCATCAACGAAGCAAATGCATTAAAGGATCAAGTCAATGAATTTGTGAATTTAAATGATTCTTATGAGAATCTTGAGCTCACCTATCAGCTTGTGAAAGAAGAGCCAGATGCAGATTTACAAGCCGAGTTAGACGAGGAAATTCAACAGTTGTCTAAGAGCTTAAGTGATTTCGAATTGCAGCTCCTTTTGAGTGAGCCTTATGATAAAAATAATGCGATCCTAGAACTTCACCCAGGTGCGGGCGGTACGGAATCACAGGACTGGGGCTCCTTGCTTCTACGCATGTATACTCGTTGGGCGGAGAAGAAAGGATTCAAAGTTGAAACCTTGGACTATCTTCCTGGAGACGAAGCTGGGATTAAGAGTGTGACTCTTTTAATTAAAGGACACAATGCCTATGGCTATTTGAAGGCTGAAAAGGGAGTACACCGTCTTGTTCGGATTTCACCGTTCGACTCTTCTGGCCGTCGTCACACGTCTTTTGTGTCATGTGAGATTATGCCAGAGTTTAACGATGATATCGAAATTGATATTCGTAGTGAAGATTTAAAAATCGATACGTACCGTGCGAGTGGAGCGGGTGGTCAGCACATCAACACCACCGACTCAGCCGTTCGTATCACACACTTACCAACGAATACCGTGGTAACGTGTCAAACCGAGCGTTCACAAATCAAAAACCGCGAACAAGCAATGAAAATGTTGAAGTCTAAATTGTATCAGCTTGAAATTGAAAAACAACAAGCTGAACTAGACGAAATCCGCGGTGAACAAAAAGAAATCGGATGGGGCAGCCAAATTCGCTCTTACGTCTTCCACCCTTATTCGATGGTTAAGGACCACCGTACGAATGTAGAGGTTGGTAATACCGGAAGCGTCATGGACGGCGAGATTGACATGTTTATTGATGCGTATTTGAGATCGAAGTTGAATTAATATTTGGAGAGGGGCAGCCGTGGGCTGTCTCTTTTTTTGAGCGGAAATGTGCTATTGGCCGAAAAAGTGAAATATCAGCCATAAATGAAAATTATTGGCCATAAGGCTCGAGCTAACAGCCATAATTAAATTTTATCAGCCATAAAGCAAGTTTGATGCACTCTTGAGCATGAAAAAGACATGGTCATTCGCGGTCATATACTAATTTATACTCATTTTCAAGTTCACTCAAACTCAATTCATAAAGATGTTTTTCATCTTTTTTGTAGATTCCTTGTTTAATTAGCTTGTTAATTAAATCTTTCTTTTTTGACTGAACAGCGTATCGTAGTAGATTTCCCATTTTATCACCTCTATTTAGTAACAAAACCTATGTATTTAACACCGGCTATTGTGCTTATTTTCTTTGATTTTGGAGATTTTATGACTTAACTGACTAAAAGATAGATTCAGCAGTAAAATTAAAATAAGCGAACCCAATAAATATATGCTTATAACGTTAACGATATTCATAAAAGTTTACCTCCATTTTTCCTTTTCTAATTACAAAAGCGCTAAACAAATTTTGACTCCTAACCCTCTAACTCTTGTCATTATATATAAGCATACCTTTAAAATTTGTCGATTCGTCTGGAATTTACAACTCTTAAATGAATTGTTAAGCTTCGTTAATAAAAGAAAAACTTGTAATGATTTGTAACCTTTGTAATTTTGTAAAATAAGACATCACTGTTATTTGTCCGACCCAACATAACCGCAAAACTATCAACCTTAATTTAAGTGACAGTTAAAAAAGACCTATGATAAAATAACCATAAAAGAATTTGTAAAAAATAGTAGAAATGACACAGACTATGACGAAAGCACCTTATTTTAATACGCAGGCTACACCACAGTTAGGTGTAGCCTTTCATTTTGTCTATTTAAATACTAGTAATCTATCATATTAAGTCAAAGAAGGGGTTGATCCTATGAGGAAAAAGGATGAAACAGTAGCACAGTTGGAAGCTATTTTAAAGGAACTTAAAACAGCAAATGATGAAAGTGCGGCTACTGCTGTTGTCGGCCAGAGAAGTGGAAATCGCAACACATCTGGAACGCTAACTAAGTTGCTATTTCGAGTTCTAGGAGCAAGGATTCTTCTAGTTGCTGTCCTTCTCATTGCAGCAGTTTCAGTAGGAAGCGTTTGGCTCCTATCTGGAAGTACATTTAAGAAAGAAACTACGGTTTTTGTTGAAGATATCAAAGAACTGGCTACACTCGCAACAGCTGAGGCCTCTGTGAAAACAGTTATCAAGCAAGAGGATAATAAGTTGTTTGGGAATGATCTACCGATTAAGGTCCCAGGCACAAAGAGAGAAATCTTATTAATTGTTCCGGGTACGGTGATTGCTGGCGTTGATTTAAAAGCAATCACCGAGGATGATATAAAAGTAAATGAGAAAGAAAAAGTGCTAGATATTGTTCTCCCGCATGCTGAGCTAATCCAAGATCCAACGATACAGATGGAAAAGTTAATTACATTTTCAGACGAGGGAATATTCCGTGGTGAAGTGAAATGGGATGAAGGCTTTGATTTAGCGGCTGAAGCGCAGGAGACAATCCGGAAAGAGGCAATCGAGGGAGGTCTATTAGTTAAAGCTGAAAAGAGTGCTGAAAAAGTTTTAGTAGGCTTTTTTGACAATCTAGGCTATACAGTGAACGTAACCTTTAAATAACAATTTCCAAACAAACGCTTGTTTGAATTCTCAATCCCTTGCGCCAGTTGTCCTAATCCTTTAAACAAACGTTTGTTTGAATCCCAAATTCCCATAATTACTATATTCAATCCTCCTAAAAAACGGTAAAATAGAGGGAGATATTAAAAATGGGGGAAAACCTTATGAACGAAACGGTTTTATCTATTGAGGAGTTAAAACGAGAGGATCTTATCCGAAAAAACAAATTGGTCGGCATAGTTTCTCTTATTTCTATTATTCTAGCAATAATCGTTGAGGTTTCGATTCAACAACCACTTCAGATGATTCTCACAATCGGAATCGGTGGGGCGATTTTTCTTGCTATTTTATTTTTACTTATTTACAAGAATCTATTATTAACACAAACACCTTATATTTCAGTCGTAGGGATTGCGGTGGTGATTTTTGTGATTATGTCTAGCTCACAGTCGGCGCCAATCGTCCTTTTACCGTTATACCTATTAACAACGGTTGCAATCTATAATAAGCGAAAAACACTAATCTTTGGTGTGGTTTGTGCCATTGCCTTAACGGTTTTATTTTTTATAACAAGTGGACATGAATTCAGCTATACTTCAAAGGAAATTGTGATCTATTATTTGATCTTTGCGGTGATTATTGCGACCCTGTTTTTCCAGAGTATTGTTACTGGAAGGTTGACTCAGGATATTCAAGCAACGCATAAGCACACCGAGCATCTCCTTGAGATGAGAAAGCATCATGCGGCTCAGCTTGAGGAAAACTCACAAGTGATCAGTGAGAACATCACAAACATCCGTCGCCAAGGTGAGGAGCAGATGCACTCCTTTAATGAGATGACTATCGCTGTTACGGAAATCTCATCCGGAATGAACACGCAAAATGAGGCAGCGACAACCATTACTGAATCTATTGAAGATCTTAATCGAATTGTTCAGGAGCTTGTAAAAGGTTCGAACCACCTTAGTAACCAGACTGAGAATACGAATCAAGCAGCTGACAACGGAAATGAATCCATCGACCTTTTACTCTCAAAAATTACTGACTTTCAAGCATCCGTACATTCAATGTCTGAAACAATGAATTTATTAGTCGAAAAAATCAATGAGACAAACGGGTTTACGGACCGAATTCAGGAAATTGCCTCACAAACGAATTTACTAGCACTGAACGCTTCGATTGAAGCGGCCCGTGCAGGTGATAGTGGTAGAGGTTTTGCTGTAGTTGCATCTGAAATTCGTAAACTTTCAGAGGTGACATCAAATACGGCGAACCTCATTTCTGAGAATTTAAAAGAAGTGAACGAAAGCACAACATTAACGCAGAAACATATGGCTGAAAATGCATTAAAAATGGACGAGAGTGTCCAGCTAACAAAGGATGCAAAAGGCGTCTTCACCGTTATCGATGACACAGTTTCCGAACTGAACGAAGCCGTTAAGCATTTCGAAAAAATCTCAAACCAAATCAGCCATTCGTCGGTTTCCATTGAAACATCGGTCAGTGAATTCGCTGCAATTATTGAAGAAACAACAGCATCTCTTGAGGAAATTACAGCATCCATCGAAAACCAGAACGGCCAAATGCAACACCTCGTCTCCTATGTCCAAAACACAGACGACGCAACAGCCGAACTGATGGAAATTTTTAAAGAAAAATAGAGCATAAATCACTGTAAAAGTAGTTATACTAGTACAGCGCATAATAAAAGGGGAGTAGCCTGTGGTGATTAGGTTACTCCTCTTTTATATTGAACCAGAGGGAGGGTTCCTCTGGTTCCCACCTAGGATGGGACCACGAGAACCGTCCCTCTGGTTACCCAAACAAGATATACTCAGTGATTCCGGATAAAATCTACAAAATGTTGCAATCCTATTTTTGGGAAACGATGTGGCTTTTGAACCATCCACAGTGTACGTGTGAGTGAAAAATTGGTCACGTTAATCTGACATAATGTTCCTAGTTCTAATTCTTTTAATACCGTAATCCTGGGGAGAATGCTGATGCCAAGGCCTGCTTCAACGGCACTTTTAATAGATTGAATACTCCCGAGCTCCATTTCGCTCTCAATGTCGTCAAGGATTCCATGATCACGAAGATAGTCTTCGACAATCAGACGAGAACCGGATTCAGGCTCCCGCCAAATCATTTTTTCTTCGACCAATTCATTTATCGTAATTGTTTTTCGATGCTTCCAGTGATGGTCATTCGAAGTGACTAAAATAAGTTCATCTTCAGCAAATTTTTCAATCCTTAAGATTGGATTTTCTACATGACTTTCCACAAGAGCGATATCAATTTCATTGTTTTCAAGCATTGCTATCATATTTGGGGTGTTTCCTATTTTAAGACTGAACGTTATATGTGGATATCCTTTTTTTATCATTCCAAGGATTTGAGGTAATAGATATTCACCAATCGTTAAGCTTGCGCCTATATGTAAATTGACTTCCTCATTGCCAGTCATTTTTTGAACAGCATCGAATGATCTTTTGATATTTTCAATAACATCTTTAGCATAAGGATAAAGGACTTCCCCAGCCTTGGTTAGTTCAAGTCTCCCACCGTTTCTCTCAAAAAGCAGGGTGCCATATTCATTTTCAAGCTGGCTTATCTTTTTCGTGACAGCTGGTTGAGAGATATAACTTATCCGTGCAGCGTTTGTTATACTTCCCTCTTCTACCACGAGGCAAAAGAGTTTAAGATTCTCAATGTTCATGGTATCCCCCTTTCAAACGTAATTTCTATAGCCTTTCCTTTCATTATATAAGAATGAGTTCGTATTATTCTATATCACAAGCAGTATTACGTTTTGTTATGACCTATTATACATTGTTATTTTACTACTACTTGAAGATTTGATAGGTTAATAGAGAGTCATACATAGGGGGAACGTAATCATGGATATAGTAACAGGTGTTTTACTTGTGGCAATCGGGATATTTGCCGGTGGGTATGGGGCCGTTGTTGGGGCTGGTGGAGGCTTTCTATTTGTACCGGCACTTTTGCTGCTTTTTCATGTCGATCCCGTTCTTGCTGCAGGAACAGGGCTAGTCATAGTACTCATTAATTCATTGTCTGGTGTTTTTGGATTTGCAAAACAAAAACGGATTGATTACCGAACCGGAATCATGTTAGGTATAGGTGCGTTCCCAGGAACTTTTATCGGTGTGCAACTTCTTCAAACCTATTCCTCTACGTATTTTTACTTTTTCTTTGCAAGTGTACTTGTCTTTTTGGGCTTCTTTTTAGTGGTTAAAAATACAAATCTACTAAAAAAGAAGCATATGACGAAGGAAGCGAAAACTGAAGCCGCGGCAACGGTGGAATCAGCAAATAACGTCACCTCTAATCTTCAAGTAAATAAAAGATTACAGGGTAAATGGCTTATCCCACTTGGTTTTTTCATGGGAATTCTCTCAAGCTATCTTGGGATTGGTGGAGGCTGGATGCTTGTCCCGATTTTGGTATACATCTTTCGTGTTCCAACTCATATCGCAACCGCAACCTCAATTTTTTCCTTATGCTTGTATTCTTCTGTAGGTGTTTTTCTTCAGGTTTGGCATGGGAATATCGATTGGCTGATCGTTGCATTTGGTGGAACTGGGATTATCATTGGTTCACAGCTAGGCGTCTTCCTCTCACAAAAAATTCCAAGTCGAGTCATTATGCAAATGCTTTCCTTTCTATTAATAATCATAGGGTTTCGAATGTATTTTCATTAAGAGCCAAAGAGCAGATCTCTTTGGTTCTTTTTTTATGGGGCTACATATAAAAATTTTAGTAAAACTTTAACTAAAATAATTGACCTTTTTTACTTGCGGCTCTACAATGTAGATAGAAACCAAAGTATTGGAGGCAAATCCAAGATGGATCTCAAACAACTTTCAGATAGATTTATAGAAGTATTTAACGAAACCGATTACAGAAGCTTCTTCGCGCCTGGCCGTATTAATCTCATTGGCGAGCATACCGATTACAATGGCGGCCATGTTTTTCCTGCTTCAATCACAAAAGGAACGTATGCGCTTGCGAGAAAACGTGACGATGAAAAAATCAGAATGTACTCGATGAATTTTGAAGACCTTGGGGTAATTGAGTTCGACTTAAGCGACCTTGACTACAATAAAGCACATGATTGGGCAAACTATCCGAAGGGAATGCTCCGTTATTTACGTGAAAAAGGCTATGAGATTGAAACTGGAGTTGACGTGCTTTTTTACGGTAATATTCCAAATGCTGCGGGCCTCTCATCATCGGCATCCATTGAGCTTGTGTCAGGCGTGATGTTCGAAAAATTATTTAACCTTGAAATTGACCGTGTGGAACTTGTAAAAATTGGTCAATTTGTAGAGAATAAATTTATTGGTGTGAACAGTGGAATCATGGATCAATTTGCGATCGGAATGGGTAAAAAGAATGCAGGCATTTTACTAGATTGTGATACATTAAAGTTTGAATATGCGCCAATCGAGTTGGACGAACATCTCATTTTAATCATGAACACGAACAAGCGCCGTGAGTTAGCAGAATCTAAATACAATGAACGTCGCAGTGAGTGCGAACAGGCACTTGTCCAACTCCAAAAGGAGCTGGATGTTCAAGCGCTTGGTAACATTACTAGCGAGCAATTTGAACAACACAAGCATCTAATCGAAAACGAAACATTAAAAAAGCGAGCTAAACATGCGGTTTACGAAAATGAAAGAACGTTAGAGGCGCTAAAAGCCCTAAAAGCGGGGGACCTCGTAGAATTCGGTCGTTTACTAAATGCATCCCACACATCTTTACGTGATGATTATGAAGTAACCGGTGAAGAGCTTGATACTTTAGCAGAAGCAGCGTGGGCGCAGGAGGGTGTACTAGGTGCACGAATGACAGGCGCTGGCTTTGGTGGTTGTGCAATTGCCCTCGTTGAAAAAGACAAAGCGCAAGCAATCATCGATGCAGTCGGAAAAATCTACGAAGGAACCATCGGCTACCCGGCTTCCTTCTATGAAGTAAGCATCGGCGACGGCGCAAAAGAACTATAATAGGGTGGACTCAGGGCTGTCCCTCTGACCCACAAAAGGAGCGAATAAGATATGAGTATTTTAGTATTAGGTGGAGCGGGTTATATTGGCTCGCATGCGGTTTATCAGTTAATTGACTCGAACGAGGAGGTTGTGGTTGTTGACAATCTTCAAACGGGTCACAAAGAGGCGGTTCACCCGAAAGCGAAGTTTTATCAAGGTGACATCCGTGATCGAGCGTTTTTACAGTCTGTTTTTGAAAAAGAAACTATTAATGCGGTGATCCACTTTGCGGCGAATTCCCTTGTCGGCGAATCAATGGTTGACCCGTTAAAATACTATGACAACAATGTGTTCGGCACACAGATTGTCCTTGAAACAATGAAAAACAATAATGTGAAATATATCGTTTTCTCATCAACGGCGGCAACTTATGGTGAACCAAAGCAGGTGCCGATTACGGAAGACATGCCGACTGTTCCAACAAACACGTACGGTGAAACGAAGCTTGCGATGGAGAAAATGATGAAGTGGTCTGAGATTGCACATGACATTAAATTTGTGTCACTCCGCTATTTTAACGTAGCTGGGGCTCGTGCAACTGGTGAAATCGGTGAGGACCATGACCCAGAAACTCATCTTATCCCGGTTATTTTACAAGCAGCATTAGGAAAAAGAGATGCTATCACAATCTTCGGTGAGGACTATGATACGCCAGACGGCACATGCATCCGTGATTATATCCATGTCGAGGACTTAATTAATGCGCATATTTTAGCGCTAAAATATCTTCAAAACGGTGGCGATAGTAACTATTTTAACCTTGGAAGTAACAGTGGATTCTCTGTAAAAGAAATGGTTGAAGCAGCAAAAGAGGTTACACAGCGTGATATTCCCGTCAATATTGGCGAGCGCCGTGGCGGTGACCCGAGCATTCTGATCGCATCATCAGGAAAAGCAAAGGAATTGCTAGGTTGGGAGCCTAAGCGTACATCAATCAACGAAATCATTAAGGATGCGTGGAACTGGCATGTAAACCACCCAAATGGGTATGAAAGCTGAGGGGAGCAACTTGACTATCTACGGAACTGTTCAGCAGTTAACAGGGCAGGCCATCAAGGTCGGACTTATTGAAAAAGAAGACGTGATCTACGTCCGCAATCAGGTCCTTTCCTTATTAAATCTTGAGGACTACGAGCCAACTGAGCAAGTCTCACTAGAAAAAGACATCCCAACTTTGGTTGAGGACCTAGTTGAATACGCGTGTGAACAAGGTGTTATTGAGGACTATTTCGATGCTAAAGAAATTTTCGCAAGTAAAATCATGAACGTGATGATCCCACTTCCGTCCGCGGTAACACGTCATTTTTATGAACTTCATCAACAAGACCCGGCAGCAGCTACGAACTATTTTTATAAGCTAAGTAAAAATAGCAACTACATTCAAATGAAACGAATCGAAAAAAATATTGAATATAAAGTAGAAACTAAGTACGGTGAGCTTGATATCACCATCAACTTGTCTAAACCTGAAAAGGATCCTAAGCAAATTGCACTTGAAAAAGAGACAAAAACTAACGGTGAGAAGTATCCAAAATGCTTGCTTTGTGTAGAAAATGAAGGGTATGCGGGCCGCATCGGCCATCCGGCTCGCTCGAATCACCGCATCATTCCGGTACCACTTGAGGGTGAAACCTGGTATTTGCAGTACTCACCATATGTGTACTACAACGAGCACAGTATCTTGCTTTGCGAAGAGCATCGCGATATGAAGATCAGCAGTGAGACATTTGCACGATTACTTGGCTTTGTTGAAAAGTTTCCTCACTATTTCATTGGTTCAAACGCAGACATCCCAATTGTTGGGGGCTCGATTTTAACTCATGATCACTACCAGGGTGGAAACTATGAATTTGCGATGGCAAAGGCAGACGATGATATCAAATTCACGTGGGACCGTTATGACAACATCGTAATTTCAACGGTAAACTGGCCAATGTCTGTTCTTCGCCTAAGAAGCATTAACAAGCAGGCCTTGGTTGAAGCGGGCGAGCACATTTTACAAGCATGGCGCAATTACAGCGACCCGGAAGTCGACATTATCGCGTTTTCTGGTGACACGCCACATAACACGATTACACCGATTGCTCGGAAACGGGATGGCAATTACGAACTGGACCTTGTTCTCCGTAACAACCGTACAAATGACGAGCATCCAATCGGCATTTTCCACCCGCATGCCGATGTGCACCATATTAAAAAGGAAAACATCGGTCTCATCGAGGTCATGGGATTAGCGGTGCTCCCAGCTCGACTCAAGACTGAGTTGCAAGAGGTTGAAAATTACCTAATCGGCGAAGCAGACTCAGTCAATCCAATTCACCAAGAATGGGCAGATGAACTGAAAGCTTACAACCCAACAATAGAAAATGTACACGATCTTGTAAAACAAGAAGTCGGCAAAAAGTTCATGCGTGTGCTTGAAGACGCCGGGGTATACAAGCGTGATGAAGTTGGCCAAAATGCATTTAAGAGATTTATAGAACACTTTACAAAATAGGAGATTTTGAATATGGAAGCTACTGTACATCCCTACGGAAAGCATGATAACCAAGAAGTCCAAGCTTATACGTTAACAAATGACCATGGGTTAAGCGTTACTTGTATTGACTATGGCTGCATAATCACCGAAATTCTCGCAGCAGACCGAAACGGTTTGCAAGAGAATGTTGTACTCGGATTCGATAACCTTGATGGATATCTTGCAGATCAAACCTATCAAGGGGCGATCGTTGGTCGGATTGCAGGTCGCATAAGAGGTGGGGAATTTGAGCTAAACGGCAAAACCTATTCATTAGATAAAAATGAAAACACCAACCATATCCATGGCGGGGTAAAAGGGTTCAGCAAAGTCGTGTGGGATTCTACTATTATAAAGGAAGAAAAATATGTCGGCGTTGAGTTTAAGTATGTCAGTCATGACGGTGAAGGTGGCTATCCTGGAACTGTTGAAATGACTGTCACTTATTCACTCAATAATGAAAATGAATTTTTGATTTCTACAAAAGGTGTTCCAGAAGCAGACACTATTTTAAATATCACAAACCATGCATATTTTAACCTATCAGGCAACATGAAAAATGACGTGCTTGATCATGAACTTTCTATTAAAAGCAGTAAGTTTCTCGAACTAGACCAAGAATTTCTTCCTACCGGTGAACTCCTTGATGTCACCTGCACTGTTTTTGATTTTCGAAAGGGTCGAAAAATCGCTGACGGACCAAATTCAAAGGATAAGCAGATTGCCCTTGTTGGTCAAGGATACGATCATCCATTTTTGCTCGACGAAAAATTGGTTACACTTTATGATGAAGCATCTGGCCGTCTATTAAAGGTAGAAACGAACCAACCGGCTGTTGTCGTTTACACAAGCAACACAATGGAAGGCTTTGAAATGCGCGGTGGCAAGGCACGCCCGTATTTAGGCGTATGCCTTGAAACACAAGTACCACCTGATGCAATCCATCACCCAAACTTCCCATCCACGATCGTCAAAAAGGGTGAGGAATACCATTGGGAAACGAAGTACACATTTTCGGTGAAATAAAGGGACCAAGGGGACGGTTCTCCTGGTCCCGTATAGTGACTAGGAGGGGAACCAAGAGAACCGTCCCTCTGGTTCCACAGAAAGGAGATGAATCATGGCGGCGACAATTAAAGATATTGCGGAAAAAGCGGGTGTCTCCATTGCAACGGTGTCACGGGTGCTGAACTATGATTCCAGCTTATCCGTTAGTGATGAGACCAAAAAGAGAATATTTGAGATTGCTGAGGCGCTTTCGTATAAAAAGCGTCCATCCAAAAAGTCTTCTTCTGCTCGGATTGGGATTCTCCTTTGGTACACCGAAAAAGAGGAGCTCAATGATCTCTATTACATGTCGATCCGTCTTGGGATTGAGCAGCGCTGTGAGCAGCATGGCATCCAAGTGGTGAATTTTTACAATAGCATTGACAGCATGAAGCAAGAGGAGTTTCAGGGAATCATTGCGGTTGGTAAGTTCAGTACGAATCAAGTTGATGAGCTATCCAATATGGCTGAGCACATTGTGTTTGTTGATTCAAACCCTGATGAGGATGTGTACGATTCTGTTGTTGTTGATTTTGAAAAAGCGACCCGAACCGTGTTGAAGCGTTTTATCTCGAATGGTCATACGAATATTGGCTATCTTGGTGGCCGTGAGGAATTCAAGGACCACTCTGCGGAAATCGATGAAATACGTGAGAAAACGTTCAAAAGCTATCTTTCAGAAGCCAATCTACTAGATGAGAGCAACGTTTATATAGGAAGCTTTACGGTCGAGGACGGGTACAAATTGATGAAACAGGCGATCGTGGAAAAAGGAGACGACCTCCCAGCAGCCTTTTTTGCAGCTAATGACCCGATTGCAATCGGTGCATTGCGTGCATTAAATGAAGAAAAACTCGCCGTGCCGGACCGTGTAAGCCTGATTGGGGTCAATGATATCAGCGTCTCCAAATACGTCTTCCCGCCACTGTCAACGGTCAAAGTTCATACCGAGGTCATGGGAGAAACCGCCGTAGACACCATTCTTGAACGGATCGCTGGAAGACAAATCGCGAAAAAAGTATACATTGCTACTAAATTAGTGATACGAGAAACCTAGTCATCCACCTGACTAGGTTATTTTCCATCCATTTTAATAGGAAAGAAAGATTACAAAATCCCCTGCAACAACCACGAAACTCCTAGAGAATTTAGTCGAATCCTCGTACCTTTTCCTTACCTAATCACCAGCATTTACCACTCTAAACAACCATTCTCCGAAAATAAAATCCTATTTTACAAAAACATTACTTCGTTATAAGGGGAAGCTGAATTTTTAACTCCACATTAATGAAAGTGCTTACAAGCAACTAAAGGCCGCGGAGTCTTGTCAAGTTACATTTATGTTACAAACATTAACGATAAAAGGACTAATTTCCTACTAATTGTAATAAAGGGAGTCAAGAGGCTTGAAATCAAGATATTATGTCGAGGGTTATCAACGTTCTTCCGTTTTATGAATTTCTCAAAAGTACTAGACGGGTAGTACATCTTAGGTAGTAAGGGACTCCGACAGGAACGACAATTTGTAGAAAAATGTAGAATAAACAGGTCTTTCGTCTCGGTTACTAAGTTGGTTGAATATTCTGGAAAAATTGACCTACTCCAAAATATCGAGTAGTTTTTAGTATATATCTGGAAAAAGTGTGACCTTACTATGTCAATTTTGCCCCATATAAGGGCATTGCACTATATAAAACTTATTTATGATAAGCAGGTGAATTTTATGGGAATTAGTGTTTCTGCCGCAATTTCACAGGCAAACCAACTTCGTAATTATGCCTCACAGCTTCGCAATCTCAAAAGCTCTTTAAATGGGTTTCAAGGTAACATCAATTCAGCTTGGCAGGCAACTGAAGTTCAGTATATCAATCAAGCAATTGCCGAGATCAATCGTGAACTAAATCAGATTGCCTCAAAGCTTGATTCAGTCGCCCCCGACATCATCTCGGTTGCGAACCAAATCAAACGTGAGGAAGAGGCAGCAGCTCGTGCAGAAGCTGAGGCGAGAAGGAAGGCTGAAGAGGAAGCGAGAAAAAGAGCTGAGTTAAATGGACCATATCCACGCTATTAATTGGATGGTAGGTTCGAATTAGCATTCATCTCATCGGAATAGATTGTAAATGGATGAGGGAGATCTAATGACTAAATTAAATAAAGAGAAAATTTTTCCTTCAGCGCTGTTGTTTATTACTTTTTGTGTAACGATATATTTTACAATCGATGGTTTTGTATATATTTTTCATCATCGAAGTGATATGAACTTCGGATTATGGGTGTTTTTAGGAGTAATATTATTTTTAATGTGGTTAAGTCTTCTTTTTTTACATAACTTTATCAAAGTTTTGACTGCTAAAACGTTTAAAGAACTTTACAAAGTTTATAATCCGTATAACCCTTTTAACCCTTTTAAATTCTAAAAAGTGGATGATACAAATATTGCTTAGCATCCGCCACATGATAAAGGAGAGAAACGACTTTGTCTGTAATTAAAATAAAAACTAATTATGTTTTAGATACGAATGCTCATTTAACAAGTGCAACTACGAGGCTCTGGTCCCTCAAAATGGACCTGTCAAGCGTGAGGTATTCGATTGATAGTCGCATTTCATCGAGACAAAATATTGCTGGAAGGCTCTCGGATGCCTATTCAAAGGTTTCAGAAGTACAAACGAAAATAAAACAGTTGGAGACCTTTGTTCAGCAGGCAGCACAACGCTATAGCAGTACAGAAAACCAAATATGCGGTCAAGCAAAAGATATCGTTGAAAATAATGGCTGGAAATATGACTTGGCGCGTAACGCCACGATCGGTGCCGGGGCAGCTCTGCTGAATTCGAACAAACTTTTGCGTGTTGGGAAAGGGCTCCAATTCCGGATGTATAGGAAAAACGGGCAAACCTTTATCAAACTTATGGGAGATAAGATTCGAAGTCTCAAAGATTTCGAGAAGTATTATGGCCTCCTAAAAGAAGGTCTCGGTGGTACGTCTAAGTGGACACGTAATTATGTGACGAATCTAGTGAATAATGGTATTCCGCTTTATCGAGATGGAAACCCGGGTCAATATTATAGTAAAAACGCGAGTAAGCTAATTAATTCAAATTTTGAAGCATTCGATGATGCTATTAATCGCATTGACGATCCATTCCATAAAGTTGCAGGCCGAACATTAGTTGATGAAATGAAGGTTTGGGAAAGCTTTACAGGATGGAAAGATGCAACGAATGTTACAAGAGTGGGTAAAGGTCTCGGGATACTAGGTATTGGAATTGATGTTTATAGTAACTACGATGAAAACTTTACAAAAGATGCTCAAGGGAATCGCGTATACTCTGCAGAAAATATTAAAGAGTTTGCAGTTGATACGACAGTTGATATCGGTGCAGGTGCGGCTGCGATGGCGGCAGGTGCAGCAGCAGGGTCATTCTTCCTTCCTCCAGCTGGAACCATTGTTGGTGCGGTAGCGGGTACGGTTGCTTACGGGGCTATTAACTGGAAGGTGTTTGGCGACAAAAGTATTGTAGATGTCATGAAAGACGGAGCAAATATTGCAGTTGATAAAGCCGTTGAATGGGGTGGAGAAGCTGTAGACTTTGTTGGAGATACGGCCAAGAATGTAGGAAAAGGAATAGGTGAAGCGGCTGAAAAGGTTGGCGATTTTGTAGGTGGCATTGGTAAGAGTCTAGACGAAGTATTTTGGTAGGAGATGAAACAATGATAAAAGGAGCAAATGAAGAGGATTTATTCAAAATAAAAGAAGTAGCACAAACGAGACTTAGACCTGATAAAATCACAGGATTCTTTTGGTTGACGCTAATCTTTAGCGGGATCATGGTCGCCTTTACATCATTAGCGTTAAGTGAGAGTCCGGTCATCACGAACCCAATCTGGCCAACCATTCATAAAATACAGATTGCCTTGTTTGTCTTAAATATAGTGGTTGCTCTATTCTTTACACCTGAAAAAAATGCATACCGTTATCAACGTTTGCAAGCCGTTTTCTTAAGCTTCTTTGGATTTAAGCTTTCCATTGATTTCTTTCCGTTTTATTTTCTTGCAGCGGAGGATAAAATGGCGCCAGGCTACATGAGTATTTTCGGAATCATTATTTTTGTAGTTGGGCTTGTGTTAACGGTATATGCCACATTGCGGGCGTTTAAACGCTTGCAACAGGGAGAGTTCCGAAAGGACGGAAAAGGACTCTATAATTTTAAGGAATCGAAAGCACAGGTAAGCATTCCAGTTATATTTGGAGCAGTTATGATTGGTGGAGCTATTATTCAACTCGCATCAGATGCTCAAACAACCTTTTCAAGCATGATTGGTGTTTTGTTTATCTTACTTCTTTGCACAGTGCTTCAATACACTATTGCGTTAGTGTGGCCCGAATTTTTAATTCTAACGTTGAGTAAACTTCAATTCGAACAATTTCGTATCCCACTGAAAAAAAGAAAGAACTTAAGCCAAAAGGTACATACAAAAGGTGCGAAGGTAAAGAAGTAGGTGGAGTATTCTTGGTGTATATAAGTAAACCCATTCAGTTTATATGCTTGTTCTTTGCGATGATTTTATATATCGAAGCGCTGGAACTAATCTATCAAGGGAGCATTACAAGTGGTCTCATCATGCTTGTTTTACTCGTTCTTGCTACAATTTTGATTTTAAAATGGATCAGCAAATACCCAGTATCGTTCTTTGGAATGTTTTTCGTAAACGGGATGCTTAGTTTGATTTCGTTTATTGTCATACTGTATATCTTCTTTTTCATAACAGGCACCCGTTCCTTCGGTGATGGGATGGGTCTTACCATGCTGTTTGTAGGAATGTTGCCGATCGTCTTTTGGTGGAATTTTAATATTTTAGAAGTATTTAGAAATAAGGAACGAAAGGGAGGGTTCGGAAAATGAAAGTGAAAAGAAGTCCTGTTACCTTTCATAATGTAATCAGTACGAAATCGAGAAGTAAAGTAAGCGAATGGCATCAAACGGCAAAGGATTTTCGCAATGCCATTATTCGAAACGATTTGTATAGCACTGGTCCAATTATCTACCGTGTCTCTAATTTTTCAAAGGAAACGCAGGAAGCTGACTATACTTTTTTCATACCAGTCAATGCGCCCGTCAAGATGGCTGAAAATGACCGCTTTGAATTTACGAGTGTTCTAGAGTTTGAGGATGGTTTAAGTTTCCGACATGCTGACCTAGATGAAGATATCGAAATTGCCTATGACCTACTTCGAGAGGTTGCCGAGGCACACGAACTCGAGTTAGAGGAGCCATTTTACAATATTTATCTAGATGTGTACGGTTCTGGCATTATTGATGTGTATGCGCCAATTGTGAAGGTGGATGAACATGATTAATCCGAGTGACTCCATTCGTTTTACAAATGTCGTTTCGAAAAAGTTTCGATTTCATTATCACGAAATGAACACGGTAATGAATGCCTTTTTTCAAGATGTTGCGAAGTTAGGTGTCAAGATGAAAGGCCCATTCTTCTACTCCATCAACAATGTGCCGATGGACGAAATGGTCGATGCAGAATTGTTTATGCCCATTCGTGAGGATGCTCTACCGGAACAAGAACAATTTGAGTTTCATAGCTATTTTAGCATTGAAGATATGGCTTCGATCTTATTACATAAGGAATTTGAAAAAAATACACAAGTGGCATACCATATGATACTTACGTACTTCGAGGAATCGAATCTACGACAAGTCACCCCGATTTTCCACCTGGTCTCAGGGGATGAAAATTTTAGATATATGTTTATTAAAATAGGGTACGCCCCTAAGGTTTCAAAAGAAGTCGTTTAAAAAGTAGTTTTTTAAACGTACTTATTGATAGGAGAGATTTGCTTTGATATTAACTCTATTTGATCGGGAAAAGGCATTTACATATGTGCTACCAGAGCGCATCACAGGACGCTATATTTTAACCTCTGAAGATGCTCATGGTGAGCCGAAAGATTTAATCGCCATTGAGGCGGAGGACGGCAAATGGTTCTTGAAGTCGAACAAGTCGGCGTTCCTGGCAAATGATAAGCAAGAAATACTTGTCAAACAGGAAATTGAGCCATTTAAGACATACTCGATTTCACGCAACAATGATGCATCCGCTCTCCTTTATGTAGAGCCACCGACAAACGATCGAAATGAGTTTACAAAGCATGAGGTGATGGGAGGTAGCATTCGGGTTGGTCGAGGCAATGATTGCCACATCCGATTCTCGAATAAGCTTGTCTCTAGCTCCCATTGCGTGATTCAGTACGATGCACAGGGTCATGCGATCATCCGTGACAACAATAGCTCGAACGGTACATATGTCAACGGAGAGCGTGTGACTGAAAAAGTTCTTTCAACCGGTGATGTTATTTACATCATGGGGTTAAAAATTATCTACAATGGCAAGTTATTATCACTGAATAATCCGCATCAATTGGTATTCTTAGACCGAAATGCCTTTCGTCCGTTTGAAGTGCAAAAGCCGATTATAGAGGACGAGGAACCACTTGATGATTTCGATACCGAGGAATTAAATGATGACCTCTTTTATCGTTCACCACGTTTTAAGCGGGATATAAAGAGGACGGAGATCAGAATCGACCCACCGCCTTCAAAACCGAATATCGATGAGACCCCTTTGATGTTCATCCTCGGACCTTCTCTCACAATGGGAATGGCATCCTTGTCCATGGGGATATTTATGCTAAATAACGTATTGGCACGCGGCGAAAGTCTTACGTACGCGATGCCGACATTGATCATGTCCTTTAGTATGTTGATCGGAACGGTGCTTTGGCCAATTTTAACGAAGAAATATGAGAAGAAGCAGCGGATTAAACTTGAAGGCAAACGTCAGGAAAAATACTCAAAATACATTGAAGAAATGGCGCAGGAGATAGAAGAAGAATGTCAACGTCAAAGTGAAATTCTTCATGAAAACCATGTGGCCCTCCAAAATTTAATTTCACGAATTACGATGCGGAAAAGAAATTTGTGGGAGCGTGCCATTTGTCAAGACGACTTCCTTAAGGTTCGCCTCGGAATCGGCGATCTTCCATTAAATGCAGAACTGAAATACCCTGAGAAAAAATTCACCTTAGAGGATGACAATCTCCAGGATGATCTTTATAAATTGGTTGAAACACCTCACATTTTAAAACAGGTGCCCGTAACCCTAAGTTTTGTCGAGGAGTATGTCAGCGGTGTGATTGGGCGCCGCAGTCGCGTACAGGATTTTGTAAAGGGACTTATTTTTCAATTAACGGCCCTACATAGTTATGACGAGCTGAAGCTTGTGTTTCTTTACGATAAAAATGAGGAAGAGTATTGGAAGTTTGCGAGATGGCTACCGCATGTGTGGGATGAAGCGATGCAGATTCGCTTTATCGCAACAGATGCGACTGAAGTAAAAGAGCTGTCTTCCTATTTTGAGAAGGAAATTGCCTACCGCGCAAGCCTTGATGAGAATGAGATAAAGGACCTTGACCAGCATTATTTGATTTTCTCAATGAGTAAGTCACTCGCGTCAAGGGCTGAGATGATCAACCTCCTTTTAGAGGAAAACAAGAATATCGGGATTAGCCTTGTCACTTTATACGATGAGCTAAAAAATCTACCGAAGGAATGTACGATGGTTGTCGAGCTTGCGGATGATATGTCCAAAATTTACGACAAGGACGACATTTCCGGCTTATACACAGCTTTCGATGCGGAGTTTTATGAGCGTGAGGATGCTGAAGAGGTTGCGATTCGCCTAGCCAATATTCAGCTTGCATCATCCGTTGAGGCATACACGCTACCAGACATGATCACGTTCCTTGAGATGTTTGGAGTTAGTAAAATCGAGCACTTGAACGCATTGACGCGCTGGAAGGAAAACAACCCCGTGCTCTCCATTGAAACGCCAATTGGGGTTGACACAATGGGTCAGTCGTTCAAATTAGACCTTCATGAAAAATACCATGGTCCACACGGGCTGATTGCGGGTATGACGGGGTCAGGTAAGTCTGAGTTCATTATGACGTTTATTTTATCGCTTGCTGTGAATTATCATCCAGATGAGGTTGCGTTTATTTTAATCGACTATAAGGGTGGCGGAATGGCGAATGCCTTTTTAAATCTGCCGCATTTAGCTGGTACGATTACAAACCTCGATGGGGCAGCCGTAAAACGCTCGCTGATTTCAATTCAAAGTGAGCTAAAGCGTCGCCAGTCCATTTTCAGTGAGACGAGTCGACGTATGAATACAAGTAATATAGACATTTATAAATACCAAAAGCTGTATCGTGAGGGCTTAGTGAGTGAACCACTTCAGCATTTATTCATGATTTCCGATGAGTTCGCCGAGTTGAAAACCCAGCAACCTGAGTTCATGGAGCAGCTGGTGAGTGCGGCTCGTATTGGCCGAAGCTTAGGAGTCCACTTGATTTTAGCCACACAGAAACCGTCTGGTGTCGTGGACGATCAAATTTGGAGTAACTCGAAATTCCGAATCAGTCTGAAGGTACAGGAAAAAGCCGATAGTATGGAGGTCATCAAGCGACCAGATGCTGCCGAGCTATCAACGACCGGACGTTTTTACCTGCAAGTTGGGTATAACGAGTTGTTCGAGCTTGGTCAATCGGCATGGGCAGGGGCACCGTATTATCCATCCGATAAGATTGAAAAACGGGTAGATGAAAGCATCCGTGTCATTGACCACTTAGGTCGCGTCATCAAGAGTGCAAAAGTTGACCGAAGAACGATGGTGAAGAATCCACCGAAGCAAATTGATGAAGTCACAAAGTACTTAGAAAGTCTAGCAAAACAGGAAAATATCAAGGTCAAGCAGCTATGGCTAGAGCCGATACCTGCAAGGATTTATTTAGATCAGTTAGTTGAAAAATACAGTGAAGAGACAACGAATCGCTTTGAACTGAACCCTGTGATTGGGGAATATGATGACCCGGCGAATCAACGCCAAAATGTTATGAGACTACCAATCACACAGGATGGCAATACTATCATTTATGGAGTTGCCGGTAGCGGAAAGACAACGTTCATTGCATCGTTGATGTACTCGCTAATGGAATCCCATACGCCTGATGAGCTACATGCCTATTTACTAGATTTTAGCTCAGAGACGTTGAGTTGGTTCCGTGATGCGCCACATATCGGGGATGTCCTTTTATCCCATGATAGTGAGAAGATTGATAATCTCTTTAAAATGCTAAACAGCGAGATTGAGAAACGTAAAAAGCAGTTGTCCAACTATGGCGGTGATTTGCAGACTTACAACCGTCTATCAGAAGATGGCCTGCCATCGATTGTAATAGTGATTCACAACTATGCTGCGTTTTCTGAAATGTACGAGTCACACGAGGAGGCGATTTCTTACCTCACACGTGAAGGCACGAAGTATGGCATTTATTTCATCGTGACCGCTGCACATACAGGTGCGGTTCGTTACCGCTTAATGCAAAACTTCAAGCAGTTGTATGTGTTGCAGCTTAATGACACATCTGAATATTCAGCGGTACTCGGAAATGTGGACGGCGTCTTCCCATCGAAGCACAAAGGTCGAGGCATTTTCAAAGCAGACAGTGTGTATGAATTCCAGGTTGCCCTTATTACCGAGGGTGTCGAGGACATGTACCAATATATCACGGACTACTGTCGTCGCCTGCGCGACAATTGGGGCAAGGGTGCTGCGAAACGAATTCCAGTCTTGCCAGAAAAAGTAGACATCGAGTATCTACACGATGAAATTCAGTACAACAAGTCAAGTAAACTACCAGTTGGTGTTGAAAAAGAGTCTCTTGCTATCACGTATTTTGATTTCGGAGACTCGCCTGTAAATCTAGTCCTGGGCAGTAGCAGCGATGCCTGCGCAGGTGTGATGCAGGGAATTTCAGAAATTGTGAATAATAATGAGAAAAATGAAGTGGTCGTAATGGACCCGAATGGGGAACTTATTGAAGTTGGCGGGAAGCATGTTTCTAGTCCAACGGAGATTGAGGAAACCGTCGTAGAGTTGTTTAACACATTGGTGTTCCGTAACAACACAACGAAGGATGCGATTGCTGAAGGTGCGACACCACCAGTGTTCGAACCGCTCTACTGCATCGTTCATTCCTTCAACGACATGTTGTTGATGTTATCCGAGGATGGTCAGGATAAGCTGAAGGTATTCCTAGAACGAATCGACGGACTCAATGTCTTTATGATCATCTCAGACCGCGCCGATGCGCTGAACTCCGTTGCATTCGAGCCTTGGTTTAAAAAGCAAGTCTCACTCAGCGACGGCATCTGGGTTGGAAACGGAATTACCGATCAATTTTTATTAAAAGTTTCAAAAGTCACAAACAGCATGTACCAAGAGATTCCAGAAAACTTCGGATATGTGCTTACAAAAGGAAAACCAAAGTTAGTCAAGTTACTGACGGGATCGGCAGTTCGTGAAGAGGAGGCAGTTTTCAATGGATAAAGTGTTGGTCGAAGTATTCATTCCAGCCGCCGGTGAATCCTACGACGTCTTCATTCCGGCCCAAAGCAAGCTTTATGAAGTAACCTTTTTACTCGCAAACACTATGACTGAGCTATCCAACGGCTACTTCGTCGCTACCGACACCACCGTGGTATGCGACCGCGAAACCGGCAAGATCTTCGACATTAACCAAACGGTGGAAGAACTAGGATTTATGAACGGAAAGAAATTGATGTTGGTTTAGATGGGGATCGGGCTGAATTTTGGCTTAGGGCAGAATTAATCGGAGTTAGGGCAGAATTCCCAGCGGGTAGGGCACAATTATTGAAAGTTAGGGAACAATTCGATCGGCTTAGGTAACGATTATTCGGACTTAGGTCAGAATTCCTGCCGCCAACTCTGACGGAAATTACGGCTTTGTCCGATATATTGAAAAGTTTGTCCGATATCTGGCCCAAATTGTCCGTTAATCCCGAGATTGTGTCCGATATATCCAAATCAATGTCCGATATATTCAAAACTATGTCCGATATATCCAAAAAGAGCGGGACCGGGCCACTTACATAGTGGCAGAGACCAATTATTAAATCAACTAGACCAGCATACTAGGAATCAAAGTCATTTTTACGTAAGGAAGGTGCCAAATGAGGTTACAAAAGAGGGTAGTCTTATTCCTTCTTCTATTCATTCTCATAATAGGAGGAACAGGGTGTATGAGTTCAAGTAGTGCGAGTACCGAGGAAAAAGCAATCCAGTATTTAGAAGATAAGTATGACAAAGAATTTGAGGTAATGTATGCAAAAGAAGGAAGTAAGCTTTTTGAAGATTTGTATGGTGGCGACCTCATTACTGTTCACCCTAAAGGTGAACCGGAAATCGTGTTTACTATTCAGGAGGATGGCGACGAATTTGTAGATCTTTATTTACCAGCCAAGTGGGCAAATGAGCTTCAACAAAAGTTAGAAGACCAAATAGCTAACGAATTTCCACCTGGGACTCTTTATAAAGTTATTTTACGCAATACAGGAAATGATGAGAGTCTTAAAAATAATTCTGTGGAAGAAATTTTAACAACTAGTAAAAATGTGGGTGTAAGTATTATTGCTGGTATAAAAACTTCTGGGGAACCAGATGTGAATCAATATAGTCAAGGGATTTATAATGTGTTTAATTTGTTGAAAGATTTAGGTACTAGGCAATATGTTCTTTCAGTGGGGTTTGTGGATGAATCTGAAGATATTGATGAGTATATTAATACAGCTTATATCAATAATTTACCTTGGTCGAATTTAGATGCAAAAGTGTATGGTGAGGTAAATGTAGATTTCCGTTTAGATCCTGACAAGCCAAGCACGAATGTTGAGCCTAACATGATTTTAAATGGACCCGAAAACGTTATTGAGAATTACGAATCCTTTGAGGAGTGATTAGGATGGCTCTTAATAACATAACAGAAAATGAAAAATATATATTATTGCAATTATCGTACATGGATATACCAGCTGAATACCGTCCAAGTCAAAATAAATCGTTTACCTTAAATGAAATCATTTTTGGAATAGATAGTGATGCGTTAAGCAAAAATTCTAAAAAGAAATATGACCTAATCATTGAATATCTTCATGAAAACGAATCATCACCTCTTCACGAAATAACGTTAAGCGGGTACCAAAACAACAATCCAAACGGAGGTAACAATTCGGGTGGCGAATCGAACTCTGGATTTGTTGGTTATGCCCTAACAGATAAGGAAGGCAACGGTACCGCGTTATTTAGAGGAAGTGAGATGGCAGGAATTGGTGATTTAGCAACAGATTGGGTATCCAATGTGGAGGCTGGTATCGGAGTTACCATTCAACAGCAAAGAGAAGCAAATGATTTTTATGAAACAAACATTAAAGGTCTAGATGGGCAACAGTATGTATTCGGCCACTCGAAAGGTGGAAATCTTGCTGAGTATGTGCTGATACATAATCTCGAAGATGAGAAATTGACTTCGTATGTTGTGAATGGAGCACCTTTATATTATTGGACCCTTACAAAGGAACAAAGGGATGCTTTAAAAGATAGAAATACTTTTATTGTACATGAAGGGGATGTTGTTTCCTCTCTTGGATATGCTCCATATGTTGATAAAACGGTTGTTGTCAATACGGAAGATAGTGACCCTTTGTATGCCCATGGTTTAGAAAGCGTTGATTTTACTCCACAGGGGGATTTTAAAAATGCATCTGATGGAGCATCCCTAGTACGAGATATTGGAAATCCAATTGCAGCAGCTATCGTTTTGGCAGCCTCACTTCATCCAAAAGTGTTGGCATATCGAGCGGCAGCAGCGATTCGCGATGCCACTTTGTATATCCTAGAAGCAGCACAAAGAGGACTTGAAAAAGCAGTTAATTGGGTGAAAGAACAAGCAACAAAATTCATTGCAAAGATAAAAGAACTAACTCAACAGGTGAAAGATGAAATAAACCAATTCATCACGCATGTGGCGACGAAGGCGGCGGTATTTTTTGTAAAAGTAGCAGCAAAGCTGGGAGGCTACTTCCCGGTAGAACCATACCTGAAAGTCAACGTCGCAAGGCTCTACTACTACGCACAACGACTTGAAAGTATCAAACGCCGAGTGAATGCACTCAATAATCAGATTGACTCTCTGTATTGGGAGGTTGACCTTTTAGATATCCATCATGTGTTGAGCGCCGATATTTTAACGTCTTTTTCTTACAGGCTCAATCAAAACATCAACTACCTAAATACTGCCGCCCGATTGCTTGATGCGAACGAAACAAAGCTAGTTGGAAAGGCAAGGATTATTCAATAGCTATGAAAATAGTGAAAATAACGGTGTTACTATTTTTCTTTATAGGAATTGTTGGCTGCAGTAACTCTGAAGAAAAAGCACTTCAGTATTTGGAAGATAAATATGGTGAAGAATTTGAGGTTATGTGGTTGAATAATGACCTCGTTACTGTTCATCCGAAGGATAAAACAGATGTGGTTTTTTCAATCCAAGAAGATGGCAAAGGTTATGTTGACACATACCTGCCAGCAAAATGGGCACAAGAGTTACAGGAAAAGCTAAAGGATGACATTGAAAAAGAGCTTCCAGCCAATTCTGAATTTAAACTTGTTTTAAACAGAACAATTTTTAACGAATTCATGGCTGAAATGAGTATTAATGAACTAATAGAGCAAAACAAGGATATGGGTGTTGATTTAGTTGTGGGGATTAAGACAGCGGGAGAACCTGATATTAATCAATATAGTCAAGGACTTTATAATCTTTATAATCTCTTGAAAAATCTTGGATTAAAGAATTATTTAATTTCTGTAGGGTTTGTTAATAAATCTGAAGATATTTCAGAGTTTATCCAAACATCTTATGTCAATAATATGAGTTGGTCAAATATAGACGCTACCGTATACGGAGAATTAGGAATTGATGAAAGACATAATGCAGATAATCCTAGTACATTGGTAGACCCTAATTTGATTTTAAAAGATGTGGAAGATGTAGAAAAACATTATCAGGAGTTCAAGGATAAGAGATTTTAAATTGTAAAGGAGGTAACCCATGAAACCTCATGTTCGCCAAAAGATTAATAGCATTATTTATGAGATCAATACTATCTCAAGAGAACTCGATGAAATTTCAAATGGTCTCAATCGTGAATTCAAAGGTATAGGCTCTACCAAAAGTGCATCAAGCTTGCAAAGTGCAGCTGACAAATACCGTAGAGTCGGCAATGACCTAAGAAGGATTTAAGTTATATAGAATTATAGATTACTAGACCACTACTAAATACATCCAAAGTTCTCTCGGCCAAAACCGAGTTAACTCATACATATCCCCTTTAAAGGAGGTGAAAAAACAATGGCACGTTCAATTACTGTTGATCCAGCGAAATTAGACACTGCGGCTACTAAAATTGACCAACAATCTGCTGACTATGAGAGACTTTACAAAGCTCTTTACACAGAGGTTGAAGGCATGGGTGCTGCGTGGCAAGGTACTGATAACCAAGCATATGTTTCTCAAATCAAGGGCTTCATGGATGACTTCCAAAAAATGACCAACTTGATGAGACAATACTCTGAGTTCTTGAAACTTAGCGCAAAAACATACCGTGAAACACAAAGCGAGGTAGTGAACCAAGCTCGTCGCTTAACTAACTAATCTCAGGTACCTATAAAACTACTAAAAAGGAGGTGGCAAGATGTCAGTTGATGGAATCAAGATTTCCCTTGGCGAGGTTAGTAAAACCGCTGGGCAAATCCGTAACTTAAACCAACAGCTTGCAACTGCACTAGAAGACATTAAGAAGGAAATGAATGGCTTATCTGCTACATGGAACTCTGATGCTTCTAATACAATTCGCGGAAACTTCAATGCGTTGGCTCCACGTTTTGAGGAGTATCGCCAAGTTATTGATAGCTATGCGAAATTCCTAGATAACACAGTTACAAACTACAACGCTGCAGAAACTGCAATCAACAATAACGCTAGCGCATTTAAATAATCCATGAGGAGGGCAATTGGCCTCGCCGGTTGTCCTCACCAACTTTCTTCAGTAATGGCGTGAAAAAAATCTGGGCGCAAATACGCAAATGGCGCATCTGAAAAACAATGGGAGTGCAAGAAAATGATTAAACATGTTGATTTACATATTGAAAATTACGGTGTTTCGAAGTTCATATTTTACAAGGTGCCACCTGCGATTCGTGTTGATTTTACAGAAGCTGATAAGCTTAAAAACAACAAGGTTCCTGGCCTTTTGCCATGTGTTGTGATTAACAAGGAAGATGAGGCGTATTTCCGCTATGACTTAGTATCTGAAGTGACTCTTAGTCAACAGACAACGAATTCACTTACAAAGGACCAGCTCCATAGCTATTTTTCAAACATCATCGAAACATTAATTGAATCCGAGCGACTTGGGTTAAATGTGAACAACTTTGTTTTTGATGAGAACTACATCTTTATTGATAATTTTTCAAACAGATTAATTCTACTGTACATGCCGATTAAAAATAATATTTTTGAAAAGGTATCAATCCGGGAATACTTCACCAGTTTCTTACACTCCCACTCCTATGATGAAAATGATGACCTTGCTTTTTTTGTGAAGCTACATAATTATTTCGCGACATCAGAGGAAATCAATTTATATGCACTTCAACAAAAACTGAATGAGTTGCTCTTGAATAAACCAACTTCACCTCAGAGTTTCAGAAAGCTGCCGATTCAGGACGAAGAACCTAAAACACCGAACTATTATAGTCCTAGCAGTGAAATCAAGGCATCCGAAGAAAACGGCGTGATTACATCAGAATATAGCAGTAAAAAGGTTGATAAAAAGACAAAACAAAAGCTCGAAATCGAGGAAGAGGTTCAGTACAAGCGAATCACCCGCACTGAGCTTGGCGAAGGAAATCCACTCCTATCAGGTGGAACATCCATCAACATCAAGCCAAACGTGGGAAGTCCGATTTCGTTTGATACGGATGAGCCTGAGGAAGAAGAGGGTACAACTGTCCTCACCGCGTATAAAGAGCCGGAAGAGGAAGAAGGAACAACGGCGCTGGGGGTGGGCACAGGCTTCCAACAGCAGCAGCCATTCCTACTAACGTCTACTCAGGAAAAAATCATCCTTTCCAAGCGAGTGTTTAAAATTGGCCGTGATCCAGGAGTTACTGATTATACATCCAACAATAAAGTCATTGGGCGTGTCCACGCGGAGTTGATTACCGAAAACGGGGAATATTATATCGTCGACCAAGAATCGCGAAACGGAAGCTATGTAAATGGCGTTAAGCTCATCCCTAAAAATAAGGTGAAAATCAAACACGAAGACAAAATCAAGCTTGCGAACGAGGAATTCATATTTAGGCTTTTTTAAAAAAGGGGAATGGGACTCGGCAAGCACTGCTGAATCCAAATAATTGAGGTGAAATAAGTGTCGTTCATACATGCTTACCACACAGATGTGGGAATTAAAAAGAAAACAAACCAAGATGCATTGCTCGTCAAGACGGCAAAAACGCCGAATGGATATGTGGGGATGTTCGTTGTGTGTGACGGAATGGGCGGACTCGACCACGGGGAACTCGCCAGTGCAACAGTAGTTCGAGGGCTCTCGGACTGGTTCGAACAGGAGCTTCCAGAACTCCTTCATTCTGACCAACAGGATGCAGACATCCGCCAAGCGCTCGAAGCCTGTATTACTGAGCAAAATGACAAAATCTTAGAATATGGGGACGAAACAAACACCCAGGTCGGAACAACGGTGACAGCACTCCTCATTATTCATTCGCGTTATTATATCGTACATATCGGGGACAGCCGCGCTTATCAAATTCAGCAGCAAGTGACAAGGCTGACAAAGGACCAAACCTTGGTGGAACGTGAAGTGGAACGCGGAAACATTACACCTGAGCAAGCCTTGAAGGACCCGCGGCGCAATGTCCTTTTACAATGTGTTGGTGCAACAAGGGAGCTAGATGTTGTGATTCTGACTGGCGAGACAGAACCGGGAACCGTGTTCTTACTTTGTACGGATGGATTTTATCATAAAATCACGGATACGGAGATTCTTGAGGAGCTCCGACCGAATCAATTTTTAAATGAAAAACAATTAAAATACAAGGCGATTAAACTCGTCGATGCGGTGAAAGAACGAAAAGAGGTCGACAACATCTCAATCGTTCTTGCGCATGTAGTGTGAATGGTCGCGGCCATTCATAGGAGGAATTACGTTGATTAAAATCGGAAGTTTTATAGATGACAGATACGAAATATTGAAGGAAATCGGGCGCGGTGGAATGAGTATTGTCTATTTGGCGATGGACAACCGACTAAACAAGTCTTTGGTCGTCAAGGATATTCGTAAGCGCGACAACAGTAATAACGAGCTCCTCATTAATAGTCTAGTTGTCGAGGCGAACATGCTGAAAAAACTTGATCACGGTTCACTTCCAAAGATTTACGACATCATTGAATCTGAGGGTGACATTTATGTGGTCATGGACTATGTCGAGGGCGAGTCGCTCAAGCAAAAGCTGAAGCGGGAAAAAGTTATCTCGGCGAAGCTTGTGATTAATTGGGCAAAGCAGCTCGCAGAGGTTCTCCATTATTTACATACGAGAAAGCCGCATCCGATTATTTACCGAGACATGAAGCCGGACAATATCATGCTTACACCAGAAGGAAAAATCAAACTGATAGACTTCGGGATCGCGCGTGAATTTAAGGATGAGAGCCTGACCGACACGACTAATCTCGGAACGAAAACCTATGCGGCACCTGAGCAGCTGTCCGGTAAGCGAACAGACGCCAGAACGGACATATACAGCCTAGGTTTAACCCTGTATCAACTCATAACTGGTAAAAGTCTAGCAGACCCGCCGTATGAGGTAAGGCCGATTCGCCAGTGGGATCCAACCTTACCAGAGGGCCTTGAGCATATCATTTTAAAATGTACCCAGGCGGAACCGGAAAATCGCTACCAAACCAGTGAGGAGCTTCTATACGATCTTGAAAATATCAACAAACTCACGGCAGGCTACCGGAAAAAAATGATGAAGCGGCTCTATCTCTTTTTGGTTCCAGCCGTATTATGCCTTGGTTTTTCAACGACGTCAGTCCTCGGTTATCAAGGGATGCAAAATGAACAGTTCCAGGATTATATGGGGCTTGTCAATGAATCTAGTATTTCGTTAATCGAGGGCAATGATACTGAGGCAATCAAGCTTCTTGAGCAAGCAATTAAAGTCGACAAGGGACGTGCTTCTGCTTATATCAATCTGCTTGATGTTTACATTAACCGAAATGAAGTGGACACAGGTCTTTCGAAAATTGAGGCTTATGTGAATGACGAATACGGCAACATCCATAAAAACAGTGAGGTTCTTTTTAAATTGGGGATGACGTATTTTGACCGGAAACGTGATTACCCTGTTGCACTGAAGTATTTTAAACAGGTGAATGAAAAAGACATTCCGGATGCGAGTTACTATATCACGCTTGCGACAACATTAGGCGGCATGAACATTGATTATGACCAGTTTTCTACTAATCTCTTAGAGTTTGAATCGTTCAATGACAATCTACCGAACAACGTGAAAAAGGTAGATAACTATAATTCGCTCGCGAACATCTACATTTCTTATAAAGGTCAAATTGCGGATGCCAATACGAAGGCGATCACGGTTGTTCAGAAAGCGCAGAGGGTTCTCGAGTTAGCTCCAGATGAGCAACTACAGTTAAAATACGAGATTGAGTTCGAGCAAAAGCTTGCGCAAGCCTTTTACTCAAGAGGCGTGAACTCCGAGGATAAAGTAGCAGCACGAGACGATTTTGAGCAGGCGACACAGCACTACAACAGTCTTCTTGATTTGAATGTAGCGAATAAGGAAGAGGTAATGAACAATATCGGTGTGATTTATCAGGAGATGGGTGAGCATTCCCAAGCGGTTGAGCAATTTGAAAGAACGATTAAGGAATATCCGAAAAGCCTGAATGCGTACGTGAAGCTTGGCAATCTCTTGCTAGACATTGAGCAAGGAAAGCAAGAAGACCAGCGCAACTACAACAAGGCAAAAGAAGTCTTTGACAAAGCAGGAAAGCTTGAAGGAGCTAAAGACAACGAAGCCTACAAAAAGCTATCCAGACGCATGAGTAATCTAAATATCAGATAGTGGGACAATGCACCTGTCCACATGTCTCAAACTTGCGCATTTCGAATGAAAGGGGGCTCTCAATTGGAATACCAAATCATGTTTTACGGGGGATTGGCGGGAGCAGTGATTACGCTCATTATCTCGATCATCGTCTATATGAAACTACAAATCTCTCAAGTATTTGCGGACATTACGGGAAACCGATTTATGAAAAAGAAGACAAACAACCGCGTTTCCCTTGAGGCTCAGGAAACGAAGCGAACAACAAGTGAAATCAAGCTTCGGAAAAAAGAAGATCCAGTTGCAGCATCAGTTGAGGACACAGCCCTCATGAGCCAGGGACTGGAGCCAACCTCTTTACTTGTGGAAAGTTCACAAGCACCGACGGAATTGTTGGTAGAAAACAATACTGACCGAGAAACTTCATTACTGGAGGAGACCTCACTTTTATATGAGGAGACGGCCCTATTACAGGACGACGATGAGACGACATTGCTAGTCGGGGATGACGAAACATCGATTCTCCTTGAAGGTGATGGCGAAACCGCAATCCTTACTGAAAAAGAAGAAGAATCCGACTTCCAAATCGAAGTCGATGTCATGATCGTCCATACAAATAATGTGATTAACTTTACTCAGCAGAAGTCCCCTGCTTCTTCAATAAGGGGATGAATGTAAAGGGGTAAACACTACTGCTGGGGTTCAACCCTGGCTGAGTAAAGTTAATGCCCCGGCGGATGCCACGATTTTTCAAAGGAAGTTTTTCGATCAAGCTCGAAAAAAATCGGGCGCAAATACGCCAAGGCGCATTTGATAATAAAAGGAGCGTAGTAAAGTGATAGCAATGATTACAAAAAGCTACCGAAAAAACAAATCGGTACTTTGGTTACCGATCGCATTTGTTTTGGTGCTTTCGGTGGTATTCTTTAGCCTGAACGTATCATCCCAGGTTGAAACAAAACAGTATATAAAATATAACAATGAACAATGGGAAATTGGGAAAAATTTCTCAAATGAGTGGTACACAAATGGAGATACCCTTCAGTTCCAGGTTGATTTAAGTGAGGACTATGAGAATTACTTGAAGTCACAAGAAACACCTGAAGAGCCAGAAAATCCCGAAGGAGCTGAAACGCCTGAGGTAGAAGATTCTGGTGAAACAACGACGCCTATTGAACCTAATAATGAGCCTTTTAACGTGACTACAGATGTTAAAGGACCTGGTAAAACAATCATAACGCCAATCACAGATGGCGGTTTCACAGGTCTATATGAGGTAACCATCTCTGGTGTTAAAAAAGATGGTGAAATCCCGGTGGAAATCAACTTTGAAAAGAACACCTGGGTAATTGAACCACCGAGCCCATCAACTTTTAGTGTAATAAAAGACACTGCGGCACCAATTGTTAATCTATCAGGTGCGTATGAGGGCGGATTTTTTGAGCATACAGTCAACCTTCAAATTGATGTAAAGGAAGAAAACTTTGCACAAGATAAAGTAGATATCAAGGTTAAAAAAGATGGTTCGGATTTCCAAACACCTCCAATGGAGTGGGATGGAAAAAAAGCTACTTTATCATTTGACCAAGTTGGTAAATATGAAGTAACAGTAACTGCAAAGGATAAGGCTGGAAACGTAAGTGACAGCAAGTCAATCTCATTTGCCAATGTTAGTAAGACCGCTGAATTATCCATTGAAAATAAAACGGATAACAATTTTTATAAAGATGGCATTAATATTGTGATTACTAATCCGCTCTTTATCGAGTCAGCAAAGCTCACCTACACGAAGGATGGCGGCGAGCAACAGACTGCTGATATGGAAATAAAAAACACAATCTTTTCAAAGCAAGCAACTTACACTTTAACAGAAGAAGGATCGTATACTTTTAGTGCAAACATAACTGATTCATGGAAACCGAGAGAGTTTGGGACTTATGAAAACTTTATCATCGACAGGACACCACCTGAACTAACCATTAGTGGTGTTGAAAATGGTGGTAAATATACAGAATCAAAGGATTTAGTTATTTTTGCAACTGACACACACTTAGACGAAAACCAATCGGTTTTAAAAGTTACGAAAAACGGAAAAGCCGAAACCTTCACTGGAAAAGATGCTCTTGAAAAACGCAACTTAACAGATGGGGTATACGTTGTTGAACTAAGTGTGTTTGATAAAGCTGGGAATGAAACGAAAAACCCAGCACTCAATTTTACAATTGATACCCAGAAGCCAGAGTTAGAGATTTCTGGAGTTGAAAATGGGAAGTATTATCCTGAGGATCAAAACGTTCATTTTTCAGTAAAAGACTTAACACTTGATTTGGCGAAAACAACTCTTGTCGTAAAGCACAACGATGCCGACTACACAGAAGAAATCAAATTCGAACAGAACGGTACAGTAGCTGAAGCAAGTCATACGTTTAAAAAAGAAGGCAAATACACAATCGAGTTAAATGCAACAGACCAATTCGAAAATGCTGCAGCCAAAGTCACAAAAACATTCACACTCGACAAAACGAAGCCAACCGTTTCACTTACTGGTGCTGAGAATAATAAAAAGTACAACCGCCAAGTAGATGTGGAAATTGTTGGAAAAGACACAAACAAAGATGATAGCAGCACCATTTTAACAGTAAAAAAGGATGGTAAATCAGAAACGTTTAAAGGTAAAAAGGCACATGAGACACATAGCTTTAAAGATGAAGGAATCTATGAGATTAATGTAGAATACTTTGATAAAGCTGGAAACAAAGCTGATTTTTCAACGATTACATTTGTAATTGACAACTCAAAGCCAGAGGTTGACATCACGGGTGTAAATGAAAATGAGTTTGCAAATACAGACAAAGAAGTCAAGTTTACCGTTGAGGATTCGCATATCGACCTAGACAACATTGAACTGACGATTACGAAGGATGACAAAGTTTATCCGACGGATGGAATCAAATTCAAGAAACAAAGGAACCGATACGCTGAGGCAGAGCACACCTTTACTGGCGATGGCGTTTATGTTGTAAAACTAAAATCAACTGATGAAGCAGGAAATATATCAGCAGAAAAAGAAATCCGTTTTACAATCGATAAAATCAAGCCTGAGATTGTTGTAACAAACATCGGTGAAGATGGCAGATACAACGATGATCGTGAAGTTACAATCACAGTAACTGATCTGAATATGGGTGAGTCAAATACAACGGTTAAGTACAACGGAGAGTCATATGAGATTGACCCACTTGTGCTTGAAGGCAAAATGGCAACAACCAAACACACCTTCACTGAAGAAGGGGTTTACGAGCTTCAAGTCGTTTCAACGGATAAAGCAGGAAACGATACTACTAAATACATTAAATTTACGGTCGATAAAACAGGACCTGCGATTAAATACTCGATTAAAGATGGTACGTATTTTAATGATGAAAAAGTGAATCTAACTGTTACTGTCGATGACTACACACCGTTTGTTCCAGAAATCACAGTGAAAAACGGAGATAAAACCATCGAAATTCCTACAGATGGTTGGATAAAGAAAATGATCTGGTTAATCACTCAAGAACTAACTGTTGAACTTGAAGATGAAGGTGTTTATTCAGCTCAAGTAAAAGCGAAAGACTACTTTGGCGCTGAAAGCACAAAGGATCTTGGCTTTACAATTGACCGCACCTCACCTGAAATCCAAATCAGTGGGAACATCCCGAACGATGGATTTGTCCAAGGTGATAATGAGTTAATCGTAGACATCAATGATCTACATTTTGACCAAAGTAAAAATGAAGTCCTTGTAAATGGCAAATCGGTTAAGGATGCCGAGTGGAAAGAAACAGCAACTGGTTATCGGTTCAAGCAAAGCTTCCCAGAGGACGGAGAATATGAAGTAACAGTTCGTTCTGAAGACTTTGCAGGTAACAAAGCAACGGAGAAAAAACACAAATTTACAGTGGATAACGTAAAACCAGTTATCACAATTGAAGATGTAAAAGACGGAACATTTTACGATAAAAAGCAAAAAGCTACGATTAAGGTTAACGAGCTGAACTTTGCAAACAACGAAGTAGAAGTAAAAGTCAACAATAAGCCGTACGAGTGGAAAAACCAAGGCGTTGAATCAAGTCTTGTGATTCCGTTTAACGATGATGGCGACTATGTGATTAAGGTGTCTTCGAAGGATGCAGCTGGAAACGTTGCGGACGCAAAAGAAGTGAAGTTCACGGTAGATGAGAGCTTCCCGAGCCTAAAAATCACAGGTGTCGAGCATATGACGAACTACAATGTTACTAAACCAGTTACGTTCGAAGTAACTGACGCGAACATTGATCAAACTTCATTACGCGTAACGAAGAACGGCAAGGCATATGAGATTCCAGCACTACAACAATCTAGAACAAAAGCGAGTTTACAACACAATTTTGCAGAAGAAGGCAGCTATGTGCTTTACTTCAATGCAACGGATAAATCAGGTAACAAAACAACGCATGAGGAGATTGCATTCATCATCGACAAAACAAACCCAGTTGTCAAAATTGACGGTGTCGACCACCAGTCCTTCAATCCAACTGGCAAGCGAGTAACTGTTTCTGTTGATGAACTGAACTTTGGAACAAATTATGTTGTGCTTTCTGTAACAAAGGATGGCAAGGTATTTAATATTGGAACTTGGAAAAACAACAACAAGCTTTCAAGCTTAGGCTACAATTTTAACGATGATGGCTTGTACACCATTGCAATTAGCGCTGAAGATAAAGCAGGCAATGGTCCAATAACAGCGAACAAGACATTCACAATTGACACGACAAAGCCAGCAATCGAAATTACAGGTGTTGAAAATGCAGCACACTATAATGTCGATAAGCCAGTGAGTGTGGAAATTCGTGATGTGAACTTAGATGTGAACCGCATCACCGTGACACGAAATGGTAGAGGCTATAACGCTGGAGGATTTGGAGTAGCCAATCAAACTGCTCGACTTAGCCACAACTTTAGCCAGGAAGGTGACTATGCGATCAACGTAGAAGCGATTGACAAAGCGGGTAACCAATTCAGCAGACAGATTGCTTTTACAATTGATAAAACAGCACCAGTCATCACACCGAAATTTAAAGGTCAAAGCCGTGTAATCAAGAATGGCGAATATATTAATGAAGTATTCACACCTGAATTTGCGCTAGACCAAGGTGAGGACACCATTGTTTCAGTAACCATGAATGGTTCAAATGTAACAGGTCGAATTCCAACGGCTACATTGGAAATGAAGTACGATTTCAGTGTTCTTGCACGAGATAAAGCAGGAAACGAGTCAACAATTGATATTAATTTTATTCTTGATACGACAAAGCCGAACTTGAATATCACAGGTGTTATTGATGGATTCTTTAATAACAATCAAATGCCAACTGTGACTTATTCGGATCGTTACCTTGATTCAAGTCGTTCAAGTGTAACATTAAATGGCCGCCCGTTTGTAAATGGGGTGCAGCTAAGTGAAGAGGGAGATTACATTTTAAAAGCTGAGATTTATGACTTAGCTAACAATGTTTCATCCCGAACAATAGTGTTTACGATTGATAAAACAGCACCAGTTATTAAGTTTAAAGAAGCTATTTCTGAAGGGTATTTCAAGGAAAGCTTACTTCCTGAATTGCTAATTGAGGATTTAAATGCTTATGACATCATCTCACAAACCTTGAACGGTCAGCCTTATAATTTTGGTGACCCAATTGAGGAAGAAGGAAAGCACGTGCTCTTCTTTGAGGTGAAGGACAAAGCAGGAAATATCCAACAGCTAAGTGTTGAGTTTATTATTGATAAAACTCCTCCGAAAGTCGTTGTCGATGGAGTTAAGAAAAACGAAACATATCGGGACCCTGTAACACTCTCAATCAGCCTTGATAATCCTAGTGATACACTCAAGTCTGTCATGATTAATGGGGAACTTTTCAATGGTGAGGTAAAAGATGTAAACGGAACAAAAGTTATTTCCGTAACACTTTCTGATATCAACAAATACAAGGTAGAAGTATTAGCCGAAGACGAAGCGGGTAATGAAATGAACGAAGTAGTAGAATTCGAAATCGTTGAAAAAAGCGTACTCGTAAAGTTCTATGAAAACAAACCATTATTCGCGGGCGCAATGGTAGGTATTGTCGGTATTGCAGCAGCAGGTGCTGTCGCTCTCCGCAGAACCATCATCCGCAGAAAAGACGAGAAAGATATGTAACAAAAATGTAGGCATTCGCATTTTGCGGATGCCTGTTTTTTCACTGCATGCGGTGTTATTTAAAATTAAAAGACCCAACCGTACCCCCACCGACAGGAATCATGGGGACGAGAGTAACAACGGCACTTAAGATGACTTTCATAAGTCGTCTTTTTTTTATCTCCAGAACTAGTCCTTTTTGCTTATTTCACACTTGTTTGTACATCATTTTATAAGCAATTGGCAAACTAAGGTTGGAAAATAATTCTGGAGGGTATGCTGTATGACTTTTTGGCAACACGTGTTGAAAATAGCTGTTCTATTTATTCTACTTTTAACAACTACAGTAAGCCCAGATATGGTAGTTGCACAACGGGACACAAATGCTCCGGTCATCACACACAAACCGAAAACAACAAGTGAGCCACTTTTACCCATCAAAATTAAGGCTGGTGTAACGGATGACACGGTCATTCATCATGTGACGCTTTTTTATAAAACGGGTGACTCAGATGACTTTAAAACAATCCCGATGAAATTGAATGAGGATACATACATTGGCGAAATCCCAGGCTTCCACGTATATGATGAAATCACTTATTATATCGAGGCGAGCGATGGGACCAATACGGAAAAAACGGACGAGAACACAATCCAAGTTGTTCAAAAAGAAATTGATTTTACAAAAATGCCTCAGCTGCTTGTGACGGAGGTTCTTCCCGACTCAACGAATGTGGGCAGTGCTGATGGATTTGAGTTTGTAGAAATCTACAATAACAGCAACAAAGCAATCAACTTCAAGGATTATAAGCTTTACTATCGATACGGAAAAAATCGCCGAACAGATGTGATGTGGCCTTCTGTAAAAGAAAATGTGGTCATTCCAGCCCGCAAAACGCTTGTGCTATGGATCGTAAATAGTGAAAATAGCGAGCAGACGGTGGAGGATTTTAATGCGCACTATGGAACCAACTTGAAGGAAAATCAGGATATTGTGCGGGTTCACAGTGGCGGTATGGCAAACAAAAGCATGCGCGGTGTCGTGATTGGAACGAATACGCATCGCGAAATTTCCGTTGCTTACTATAACAAGACGGAAGTTGATCAGGCAATTATCTACCGATATCCAACCAACAAATCGACGGTCTCTAAAAGAATCGGTACAAAGGATGCGACCCCTGGCAAGGTGGAGAGCTATCAAGTACCTAAAAAGCCCGTTCATATAGAAAAAGATATTGTCCCACCAACTACTGAGGATTTAACATTAGCTTCTGAAGTCAATCAAAAAGACAATCTGGAACTCGTTGCAAATGCAACAGACGACCAAACAGTTAAATCTGTTAAGTTGCATTATAAAATCGACCAAAGTGACGACTTCAATGAAGTCATGTTACAAGAGAATTACGATGATTTACTTTTTCATCACACCATCCATGCACCAGCATTAATTGGACGCGAGTATATCGAGTATTACTATGTGGTATCCGATGGAAGCAATGAGGTAAAAAGTGAAACATATCGGATAAACATAAAGAATGAACTGAACCACTCAAGTCTAAGACTAAATTTAAAAAATGAAGAAATGATTCGTGGAGAAAAAATAATCAAGGCTACTTCAGAAGAAAACACGCCATTGAAGCTGATGATTGACGGAAACGAGGTTCAAGAGGGCGTCTATCGTTCACTTGAACACACCGCCTATTTTGCGTTTGAGGTAAATGGTTTGAATACGTATTTTCAAAATGCTGTCACGATGGGCAAGGAAGTTTTACATGTAATGGACCAGGATTGGCTAACAGAATGGAAGACATTCACGATTCCGATTGAGCCGGAACGACTTCCTGTTGGCAATACAACGATTACGATTCGTTCCGGAAACAAGGCTTCACCGTTTGAACTTTGGTCGAGGGAAAATCGCGATGACTTTCAATTGCGGAACGTTCGTCTCATCCTTGGCGATGGAACTGTGATTAAGGATCCGATTTATAGCGACCCAAGTCGCATCTTGAACATGGGTGATCAGCGTAAGCATGCCGATTTTACCTTTACGATTACGGAAAAAGAGGCACGTTCGCTCACCTATAAATGGAACACAACTGAGGTGCACGACAAAAAACATTTGGTCACAGTTCAGGCTGGTGATAAAAAGGTTAGTTCACAAGTTTTAGTTGATAATAGGGCTCCAACGATCAAAACAAATCTGAAAAAGAAACCATACAAAGGTGCTTTTACAATTGATGTGGACGCGAAGGATAAGCTAACTGGTGTTGAAAAAAAGACGGTAACCTTAGATGGAGAGGAAATCGAGGTTCCGTTTGAAACAGCGTCCGCAACGCTTAAACCAGGAAAACACAAACTCAAGGTACATGCGATTGACAAAGTAGGAAATGAAACAAAAGATGTTTTCTATTTTAAAGTTGTGAATGAAAACCCGAAAAAACCAGAGCGTATTTCACCGAAGGGTAAGATTGATGGAGATCCACTTTTACAAGTGAAGGTGAAGGATCCGACAAAGGATAAGCTCGATGTTACCTTTTATGAAGCCTACAAGCATGACGTAAATTCGAGTGTAAAAGGATTTAAAAATGCGACTGAGTTTGAGCCCCCAAATAAGATGGTTCCAAAAGGAGAGGAGGCTTTCACACCAGAAGATATCTCGCTCGTTTCAAAAGCAGATGGCCGCTATTTAGTTACTGATTCTGACACGAAATTCCCGTATCACCGTTTTGATGTCACGGTTGATGAGTCTCTCGGTGACAATGACAGGGTTGAGCTTTTATGGAAAGGGAATTCGCTTGAAGGTCGAAAGGTTTCAATGTACGCATGGAATCACAATGAGGGCAAATGGGTTTTGCTTGATTTTAAAATAGCAGGCTCTAAGGATTTTACGTTGGCATCTGATGTGGCGGTACGTGATTATGTCCGCGATTCGAAAGTCAATGTCCTGATTCAAGACGAAATTGTAGAAGAATTTGATTACACCTTCGTCTGGATGTCCGACACCCAATTTTACTCTGAGAGCTATCCGGAGATTTTCAAGGAACAAACGGAATGGATTGCAAAAATGAAGAAAAAGCTCAACATCAAGTATGTGTTTCATACCGGTGATTTGGTCAATCAATCGAGGAAGAAGAAACAGTGGCGAAATGCGGATAAGTATATGAAGGTGTTGGATGACAACAATATTCCGTATGGAGTGTTAGCCGGAAACCATGACGTTGACCAGGTGAATAATGATTATTCCGAGTTCTATCGGTATTTCGGAGAGGATCGTTTTAAAAATAAACCTTATTATGGTGATTCGTACCGAAATAACCGTGGACATTACGATTTAATCTCAGCGGGCGGCAATGATTTTATCATGGTATACCTAGGCTGGGATGTAACGGATGAAGGCATTGACTGGGTAAATAAGGTGCTTGCAGCCTATCCGGATCGCAAAGCGATTTTAAACTTTCATGAATATTTGCTTGCGACAGGTACGAGGCATCCGATGGGAGATAGGCTCTATAATGAGATTGTCGTCCCAAACAAAAATGTCATTGCGGTATTGAGCGGTCATTATCATGAGGCACAAACCTATGTCGATGAAATTGATGATGATGGTGATGGCGATCCAGATCGCACCGTTACGCAAATGTTGGCCGATTATCAAGCTGGGCCAGAAGGTGGCCAAGGTTATATGAGGCTCCTGCATTTTGACCAAGATAACAATCGGATTTTGGTTAAAACGTACTCACCTTACATGGACGACTACAATTTTTACGACTTAGATATTTATCCGCAGAAAGACCAATTTGTAATTGAGATGGATTTAGCACCGGTGACGAAGCGGGTCGCAACCGATTACTTTACGGTCAATGTTTATACAAATCGGGTAATCGGAACCGATAAGGCCAAAAGCGGCAAAACCGCAAAGGTCTTGTGGACGGGGTTAGAAAGTGACCGTTCGTACTCGTGGTATGCGGTTATTGAAGACAAATACACAGGACGAACAGTCTCGGATATTTGGACATTTCGTAAAATTTCCAGCCACTAGTTGAATTGAAATATTATTTTGTAATAATAATTTATTTATCGTTACAAACTAATGATGTAGATGTATATTTTGTTGCTTTACCACGTTATTTTGCTGGCGTTTACTTGCTTTTGAAGCCGTGTTATACTTCCAAAGGTTATTTGGGCGCAATTACGCAAGACAAGTAGCATTTGTCATTTGAACGGTGCTAGTTGCTAGGATTGTATACGGGGGTAGTTTCATGAATAGAAGAAGACGTCAGCACGAAGTTCATCCAACACTTCAAAAGGTAAAGGAATTCATATACATACTACTAGGTTCGGCCACGGTGGCTCTATCGTTTAATTTGTTTCTACTGCCGAACAAGGTTGCATCTGGTGGTGTGAGCGGGATTAGTACCATCCTGAACTCCCTTTTCGGTTGGGAAGCAGCCTATGTGCAGTGGGCATTTAATATCCCATTATTCATTGCAGGGATCATTTTTCTAGGAAAGATGTATGGTGCTCGGACGTTAATTGGCACTCTTTTTTTACCATTTGTTGTTTATCTTTCTAGAAATATGGAACCCGCAACGTTGGATCCATTACTGGGTGCTTTATTCGGAGGAATTGGAGTAGGTTTGGGACTCGGTATTACTTTCCGAGGCAATGCGTCGACAGGTGGGACAGACCTCGCCGCTCAGATTGTTCATAAGTTTACAGGAATCTCCCTTGGGAAAAGTGTAGCGTTTATTGACGGTTTGATTGTTTTGACCGCGGCAATTGTGTTCGATATTGAGAGTGGGCTCTATGCGTTAATTGGACTTTTCGTTACAAGTAAAACAATTGATTTGGTACAGGTAGGTCTAGGTAATTCGAAAATGGCTCTCATTATTACGAACCGTCAGGACGAAGTGCGACAGGAGATTTTTGACAAACTGGACAGAGGGGTGACCAAGCTCTCTGGATATGGGGGCTACACTGACGATGAGCGACCGATGCTCATGTGTGTAGTCGATCAAAAAGAGTTCACAAAATTGAAACAAGTGGTTCGAAGCATTGATATATCTGCTTTTGTCGTCGTTATGGACGCTGCAGAGGTATTAGGAGAGGGTTTTAAAAGAGCGTAAAAGGGGTATAATAAAAATTGTATAATGGAAAAATTTATTACAGGGGGTAAATTCTGTGAAACGTAAGCTATTTAGTTTTCTATTAGGAACATCACTTGTATTCGCGTTAGCTGCATGTGGCGGTGGGGACGACAATGCAGGAGACGCACCAGCAAGTGACAATGGCGGCGGCGGAGAAGCTACCGTTAACGCTGAAGAAATCGCTCAACAAAACTGTGCATCTTGTCACGGACAAGACTTCGGTGGTGGAGCAGGTCCTGACCTTACAAAGATCGGATCTAAATACAGCCAAGAAGAAATTGCCGGAATCATCGAAAATGGTCAAGGCTCAATGCCTGGTGGAATCATCAAAGGTGAAGAAAAAGACGCAGTAGCTTCATGGCTAGCTGAGAAAAAATAAGTAGTATGTCAGGCCTTCCGGGCGAACCGGAAGGCTTTTAATTTTTGTTGAGACGAAACTAAGGTTGTGTCCGATAAAAAGTGGTGAATGTCCGATATATTCCGAGTTATGTCTGATAAAACTGGATCATTGTCCGATATCCTGGCAGAAATGTCCGATATAATCAAAACTTTGTCCGATATAGAAAAAACCTAATTAGATAGTCTGCCTTCCGGATGAACCGGAAGGCTTTTAAAATAGCCGAAACTAGAGTTATGTCCGATAAACAGTGCCGAATGTCCGATATAATCAGAGTTTGTCCGATAAAACTGGATCAATGTCCGATATCCCGGCGCCAATGTACCTCTGTCAAGAAAACGGACAA
>NZ_NSEA01000002.1 GCF_002734285.1 Fredinandcohnia onubensis
TATTGTGTTCAGTTTTCAAAGAACTTATTTAACCGTCGCTCAAAAGCGACTTTATTAATATATCATGTTTCATCGTATTAAGTCAACACTTTTTTTAAAGTGTTAATTTCATAGATTCGAAGAACATAAAATTATATTAACATAATAAATTAAACAAATCAAGTTAGAAATATGTCGTTTTATTTATTTGTATCGAAACGACAAAATTAATATTATCATTTTAATCAACTCCTATCAACAACCAATTTATTACAAATATAATCACATATAATTATTTGGATATAATACCTACATATAAATAAATGCATCTCTATTTTATATTCGACCTCAACCATTCTACTTATGTAATTGTTTCAGATGTAGAATCAATATGTTTAATCACCTTTTGTAGATTAAACAATATGTATTCCTTTAATATTTCCTTTATGTAAAGAGAAATTAATCTACTTGGAGATTTGTTCCCATCATGATTGCTAACAAATGGTTAGAAAAGCCACCATTGACGTCAAATTGAAGAGACTTAGCAAAGAAAAAATAGACGAAAGGGACAAGTACTGTGTCCCAACTGGGTCAACGGACCTGTCCCTACGTCCCACTATGTCAACTGCTGTTCTGCAAAACTTCTATAAAGTTCGTGCCCTTCAGTCATTTCCTGATGTGTCCCTTTACCTGTGACTGTTCCCTTTTCAATAAAAATGATTTGATCGGCGTCCACGATGGTTGACAATCGATGAGCAATCACAAAGGTGGTGCGACCTTCCATGAGTCGCGATAATGCTTCTTGAACAATACTCTCGGATTGGCTATCTAGGCTTGCCGTTGCCTCGTCCATCATTAGAATTTTTGGATCCCGTAAAAAGGCTCGGGCAATCGCAATCCGCTGCCTCTGACCACCGGATAGTTTCACACCGCGCTCGCCTACTTCGGTATTTAATCCATGTGAAAAAGCACGAATGAATTCATCCGCATAAGCCATTTTTGCCACTTCCCATAAGCGGTCATCTGATATCTGATCTGCATTTTTTAAACCATAGCATAAATTTTCACGAATGGTTCCCGCCATCATCGCACTTTCCTGTGAGACATAACCGATTTGACTTCGCCATGATTCTAGTGATAACTCGTGAATAGGTATGTCACCTATTCGAATTTCACCAGTTGTTGGCTCATAATATCGTTCCAGCAAGCCAAACATCGTCGTTTTTCCGCTACCACTTGGTCCTGCAAATGCAATCATTTGGCCTGGCTTTGCCACAAAGGATACATCTTGAATAACTGGCTCCTCATCACTATAGGCAAATGATACATGTTCAACATATATCGGTAAATTCGAAATATCAAGGTCTTTTCCTTGCTGACCTTCTTCCAATGGAAGGTCAATGATATCAATAATCCGTTCTGTTGCACCTTTTGCTTTTTGCAGTTGCGTGAAAAACATCGCAAATGATGTAATCGGAAAAATAATTTGAAATAAATAAAGAAGGAATGCAACAAGTGATCCTGTTGTCATTGATCCGTTAGAAACACGGATTCCTCCATACCCAATAATGATTACAATTACAATCATGACGATGGTGTACATAATCGGACCGATTAGCGCGAAAATCTTCGCCTCTCTTAATCCATATGTAAGTAGGTTACGAACACCGTTGACTCCTTTTTCCTCTTCAAAGCCTTCAGCAGTTGAAGACTTCATTAATCGAATCTCACTAATCGTTTGTTGTATTTTTCCAGAAAATGTGGCGGTTTCATCCTGCAAGCCTCGTGAGATTTTCGCCATCTTACTTCCAAGTGGCATCATGATGACCATCGTAAGCGGAACGGAAACGAGCATGAGAAGTGTCATTTTCCAATCCATAATTAACAAAATGATGATGGCCCCAATGATTGAAATAACACCAGTGATAAATTGCGGGAAATGCTGTGAAATTAAATCCTTTACTATTCCAGTGTCATTGACAACTCGGCTAACCGACTCCCCACTTTGTTGCTTATCGAAATAACTGACCGGTAACCGGATGAGCTTTTCCCACATTTTCTCACGCAACCGTGCTACAATCCGTTGACCAACTGCAGCAAGCATATAAGTTGATACTCCATCAATCACCGCTTGTAAAAGGAACACGGCTGCAATAATCGCGATTAGAGTACCATTAATCGATATCCCGGAAAATCCATCCACGAGCTCTCGCGTTAATAACGGAATCGAAAGCCCCACAAATGTTGTAATAATACTCCCAACTAAACCAAGAGTCAGCGCTGCCTTCGGAATATTCGTCGACAAAATCAAACGAAAAAACGGCCTCAACCCATTATCCTCTTTCTTCATACCTATTTACTCCTTCCTGGAACAATGCACACCCGTCATGAGCAGATAGCTCCTGGGACAGAGGGACAGGTCCATCGTCCCATCCTACATTAATCCAAACATAGCACTCCTTTACCTACGAATCAAACGAGATAAAGTTACAATACTTGAACAGATATTTTGTATCGTTCATTCAATCCATTTCAATTTTATGAGAGTACCTCTCACCAAGAACATCTGCGCCCTAGCGCTCCACACTATGTATTGAACACGGATAAACACCCATTTTTTCTAATATAAACACCTAATTGTTACGGCTTCATATTCTAGTTAACATAGGCATTTTATACAGAGTCCTATGATTCTTTGATTTTAAATATGGAGGTTGACAAACGATGTTCTATCATATTAAAGAATTACAGTACCGAGCGAAACCAGATCGTCCGGATGCGCTTTTTGCAAAACAACTTCAAGAGGTCCTAGGTGGGCAATTTGGCGAAATTTCTGTTGCTCTACAATACTTATTCCAAGGATGGAATGTACGAGGTGCAGATGGTAAATATAAAGATTTACTTATGGACACAGGCGCTGAGGAGCTTGCCCACATCGAAATGTTAGCAACAATGATTGCTAGGTTACTTGATGGCGCTCCGGTTGGTGACCAGGAAATTGCTGCACAAGATCCTGTGATTGGAGCAATTCTAGGTGGTATGAACCCACAACACGCAATCGTATCAGGGCTTGGGGCAATGCCGGCTGATAGTGTAGGAAATCGTTGGACAGCTGACTACATTATCGCGAGCGGTAACCTGTTAGCTGACTTCCGAGCAAATTTGAACGCTGAATCTCAAGGTCGCTTACAAGTTGTTCGTTTGTATGAATCAACAACTGACCGTGGTGTAAAGGATATGCTTTCATGGTTAATTGCAAGAGACACGATGCATCAAAATCAGTGGATAGCTGCTATTTATGAACTTGAATCAAAAGAAAATATTGTCGTACCAAGTACATTCCCACGTGAATTGGAAAAACGTGAAGTTTCTCATGTCCTATTCAATTTCTCTCGTGGAAACGAAAGTGCTACAGGTAGATGGGCAAATGGTCCGAGTATGGATGGCGAAGGTGTATTTAAATATGTAGAAAACCCTCAACCATTAGCCAAAGCACCAAAACTACGCCCAGCACCACCATACATTCACGATACATTACCTGCCGTATTACACAACGGCTTAATACCACCAAACATGTGCTAATTTTTTCACAAGTTTTCGTGTCCCACAAACTGGGACACGGGACCTGTCCCTGCGACCCACATGCAACCAGCATGCGACCCAAACCCACGACCCACATGCGTACCACACTTGTTCACCCCAACCAACACGTGACAGACGTGCTCCCTTCCATAGCAAGATAGTCCATGTAAGTTGATAGGGAAATCCATGTTACCTTTGTAAGTAATGCGGTAATCTTACTTTACGACATTTTTTAGAAGGTGATGGATTTGAATGTGAAACCTATTTTTCGTGAGCATTTGATTCAAAATAGATGGGGATATATAATGGGTACCATTTTGGTTACGATTTCCCTCATATTGCAACTTGTTGTACCGATGTTACTTGAAGTCTTCACAGATGGTCTACAAACCTTTTCTACAAACAGCGATGAACTAATCCAGATTGCCCTTTGGATGGTAATAGTAGGTATTGGTGTATTCGCCTTCAGGTCTACAGGCAGAATTTATATTTTTCGTTTATCAAGACTGTTAGAACGTAATATTCGTGAACGGTTATTTTCTCATTGGGAGACTCTGCAAACAGAGTATTATCAAAAGCAACGGATTGGAAACTTAATGGCACATGCTGTTAATGATGTAAATGTCTTAAGGCAAATTGGTATGCAAGGTGTATTCCAAACATTAGAAGCCGCCGTACTTATTACAGTGACAGTCATCATGATGGCGACGACCATTGATTTGTATTTAACATTGTTAGTCCTTTTACCACTCCCTGGTTTAACCTACTTGGCCTATCGATTTCGCATAAAAATTAGAATGCACTCAAATCTTGTCCAAGAAGCCATTGGCAGCTTAACGAGCCGAGTCCAGGAGTATTGCTCCGGAATCAGAATCATTAAAACATATGTCCAAGAAAAATCTGAATTAAAAAAATTTGAACAGGACAATCAAACCAATGTAGAGGCAAATCAACAATTAATTCGGTCCAACTCCCTTTTCAACTCACTTAGTCAAGGAATCGTTGGGCTCAGCTACCTTACCTCGATTGTGTTTGGTTCCATTTTAGTTATGCAAAACACCATTTCACTTGGTGAATTTGTCGCCTTTAATACGTATTTATCACTTTTAGTTGGTCCTATTGAAAATTTAGGTAAAGTTATTAATCTACTTCAACAGGGATCCGCGGCCGATTTACGCTTAAGAGATGTACTTTCTACAAAACCTTCTATTAAAGACGAAGACGGAATTGTAAACATCCCATCGATTCAAGGCGACATTACGATTAAAGGGCTATCTTTTTCGTATCAAAATAAACAAGGTCATGCACTTTCTTCCATTGATTTACACATACCAAAAGGCACAACCTTAGCTATTGTTGGAAAAATCGGTAGCGGCAAATCAACCCTTGTTAATCTACTTCTACGAATCTACAATCCACCTCGAAAAACCATCTATATCGACCATACAGATATTCGGGATATACCGCTTAAAATGCTGCGACGATCAATCGGGTTTGTTCCACAAGATCATTTTCTTTTTTCCACATCCATCAAGGAAAATATCGGATTTGATCCAAAGGGATATAAAGATCACCAAGTGGGACTTGCTGCAAAACAAGCCCATGTTTATCACGATATTAAAGAGTTGCCACAAGGATTTGAAACGACTTTAGGGGAACGCGGCTTGTCATTATCAGGAGGCCAACGACAACGGGTTAGCATTGCTCGCGCCTTGGTGAAAGAAGCACCTATCATGATTTTTGATGATAGCTTGTCTGCTGTTGATTCGAAAACAGAAAAAAATATTTTACACACACTCAAAACGAAGATGAAAGAGACCACAACAATCCTAATTAGCCACCGAATTTCCACGATTCAGCACGCTGACCAGATCATTGTACTTGACCAAGGAAAAATTATTGAGAGAGGGACACATCAGACCCTTTTAAAAAACAATGGGGTGTATAAAAAAATGCATAACCAGCAGTTGACCGGACTAAATGTACATCCCGCCGACTCAAATGGGAAACCGATTGCGATTAAGAGGAGGAATCGATGATCGAAAAGAATGAAACAAACCAACTCAAAAAATATAGTGATCAACAATTATTACGAAACATTCTTGCGTTTGCAAAACCGTATTGGAAGCTCTTTGTATTCTCTCTCCTTTTGACAACCTTGATTGTTATCGCAAGTCTGGCCCAGCCCTATCTAATTAAAGTCGCGATTGACAATCATATTAATGGAATCTATGCACCCATGGTTTATGTCGAACAATCCGAAAAAGACCAAGCATTACATATACTCGAAGAACAAGGTATAAAAGGGAAAGAAGTTACGTCTTTTGAGGGTTATACGTATTTTCGTGTAACAGAATCTGGAGATGAGCTACCTGCTGGTGTGCAAAAAGCAAGCATTGTTTCAATCGATGGAACACACTACCTCATCCATGGTTGGAATAATGGATTAAAGAATCCAAATAACTATGAGATTATAAACGATCGAATTACCATTAACGACAGTGCCTACCCTGTTATTTCCTTGCAAGGAGAGGTGGAGCAATTATTTCGCAGCCAGGACTACACAGGAATGATTTGGCTTGGTGTGCTTTATTTTGTGTTGATTATTGGTTCATCCGTCCTTACGTATTATCAAAATAACTCCTTACAATTTACAGGTCAATCCGTCATTTACGATATCCGGCAAACGATTATGAAGCACTTGTCTCGTATGCAGGTTTCATTTTATGATAAAAATCCAATTGGTCGACTTGTCACAAGAATTACACATGATGTTGAAGCATTGAACCAACTTTATTCTCAAGTCATTGTAAATCTCATACGTGAAATCTTATTGCTACTCGGGATTATCGTAATTATGTTACAAATGAGCGTTAAGCTTACATTGATTAGTTTTACAGTGATTCCGTTCATCGCCCTACTTACGTTTTATTTTAAAAAGGTTATTCGAAACGCGCAAAGATACGTTCGTTATGTCTTGAGTAAATTAAATGCCTATTTAGCTGAGAATCTGTCAGGAATGAGTATCATTCAAATTTTTGTTCGTGAGGAAAAGCAATTAGAGCAATTTAATGAATTGAATCAAGAACATTATCGGGCCGGGATGCGTCAAACTGTATTAAATTCGATTTTTAATCCTTCCATTGGCTTCTTTGGTAATATTTCGATGGCATTACTCATTTGGTATGGAGGCAGAAATGTATTAGACGGTGCCATTACGTTTGGCGTGGTGTATGCGTTCACCCACTATGTACGGCAATTTTTCGAACCATTACGAGGTCTTGCCGACAGGTTTAATCAAATTCAAGCAGCTCTAGCATCTGCAGAACGGATATTTGATACATTGGAGACAAAGCCCACGATTGTGAATAATGTAGACCCTATTAAGCTTCCAAACAAGGTGAACGGAAAAATTGAGTTTAAGAATGTATGGTTTGCCTACCAGTCAGAAGATTGGGTGTTAAAAGATATCAGTTTCACCATCGCTTCTGGAGAAACCATCGGTATTGTTGGCGCAACAGGTGCAGGGAAAAGCTCTATTATACAATTAATCAATCGTTTTTATGATATTCAAAAAGGAAGTATCACATTAGATGGGGTATCAATAAAGGATGTTGAAATAAGTGAGTTGCGAAAGCATGTGGGGATTATCCAACAGGACAGTTTTGTATTTTCAGGAACTGTATTTGATAATATTCGCCTAAATAATAAAACAATCGGTGATGAAGAAATAAGAAAAGCAGCCAAATCCGTTGGGATTGACCCCTTCTTTAAAAACCTACCACAACAATACGAAACTTTACTTGGAGAACAAGGAACGGTGTTATCAACTGGACAACGACAGCTTCTCTCCTTTTTACGAGCGATGATGGCAAATCCTGACGTCTTAATTTTAGATGAAGCTACTGCCAATATTGATACAGAAACTGAAATCGTTGTACAGGATACCCTAAAACGAATTTCGAAAAACCGAACAACGATTATCATAGCGCACCGCCTCTCCACCATTCAGCATGCAGATAATATCATTGTTTTAGATAAAGGAAGAATTATAGAAACGGGCACCCACGCCCGCCTTCTTCAACAAAAAGGCGCATATTATCGCTTATGTATGAGCCAAAACAAGCAACAAATGTCTAAAAAACAAAAAACAAAACTGTATCACTAATAGGTGAATGACTACCATTATTTCCGTTTTTCATCAGAAATATGGTAGTCATTTTTCGTTGAGCTTACAAATGTCTTGTGGTTATCACTAAATTGAGTCGGTGAAACACCTACGATTCTTTTAAAAATGCGACTAAAATATAATTCATCCTGATACCCGACACTTTGGCTGATCTCTTTAATTCGAAAATCGGAAATCGCCAATAGTTCTTTTGCTCGGTCAATTCGAACATGGGTTAAGTAATCGATCGGGCTATAGCCCACATATTCTTTGAATAGACGTGCATAATGACTCGTACTCAAACCAGCCATCTTAGCTAATTCCGAAAGATTCATATGTTCATGATAATGATTCACAATATAATCGATAGTGGTATCGATGGCCATTGTCGAGTTTCCTGTAATCTTTTGCGAGCGAAAGTCCTGAATAATCATCAGCAATAATTCTTGAAAATGCAATCTTCGCTGCATCGCCACTGCGGGTCCTCTGCGTTTGGAAAGTTGATGGATTTGATCTAACACATGAATCATATTTCCCGTATTTGTAATTGGAAACACTCCTTGTAAAGGAAAGGATGTTGCTTCGGGACGTTCAAAAATCCAATGCCCTTTTTCCTCAAAAGCTATTGCATATGTAAAGCGAACGAAATAAAATTCAAGTGGGTTTGATGAGGATGTCTTTTTTTCACAGATCATCCCCGGCCTAAAAATAACTAGTTTACCAGGTTTCAACTTATACTTTGTACCGTCCATAGTTACTTCACCACTTCCTTTTGTAATAAACCAAATGGAATGGTGTGGCTGCTCTCGGAACGGCTTATACCAGTCAGGCTTACATCTCTTGTAACCGGACAGTAATAATGAAAAGACAAGCTGATTTAAATGCTTCGCTATTTTACCCGTATTCACGCAAACACCACCTCACAAAAGAATCCCCATATCCTATTCACCAACATTTATAAATATTCCAATGAGACATAGGTCCCTTATCCTAAATGGCCAACAAACCTTGGCTTCCTAGACACCATTTCCAAAACCATTCCATACATTGTAGTAAATGGGGTGATAATGTGAAACGTTGGTTGAAGTTCTTTATTTTAATTTACCTCTCAGTTTTATTTTTTGGCAGTTTTTTAGCAATAGGTGTACTGTGGGTTGGTGCACTTGATGAGACACTCCACATCCAAGAAAACATTAAAATGTTCCTATATTATTTCTTTGCCGGAGCTATTGGCGGTTCACTTCGGCATCTGTATATGTTCTGTTCCCATTATATGAACGATAGTTTAATTGATCCTCGTCATTGGGTCATGTATATTTTCTTCCCCCTCTTTGCGACGGGAACAGCAGTCATCGCTGTCACACTCATTCAAAGTGGGATTTTAATGATTGATTTCACCGACAATATTGATGGTCCATTCGCACAGGTCAGTGTCGCCTTCTTTGTCGGATTTGGCTTTAACCGATTTCTCAATAAACTCAATGAGATCTCAACAGGTTTGTTTGATATGAGAAAACAAGATCAAAAAAAGGGATGAGTTTCTCAGTCCCTTTCAGATATAAAAAGTGGTCCGGAAACGGACCACTTTGTTAGATTAGATTGGCAAATACATATAAAATTACGATACTCACCAAGATTGTAATATTCGTAACCGTTGCAATTAACCGAATGCTTTCATTACTGTACTTGAATTCAACCGCAAATGGGATGACTGATGAAGCAACCGGAAGCAGCAAACCAATTAATACTGTGTATCGAAACATATCCTCGTATGGAAGCAGAAAGAACAAGGTGACTCCAATCAGCAAGCCCACTCCATATCTGAACGTTAAAAATTTCAACATCGGCTTCAAAAATTGCTTCTCAAATTTAAAATTTAAATAAAGCCCCAAAAGTAATAAGCTCAGTGGCATATTAGCTTGTGAAATGGTACTTGCCACATTAATGACCATTTCCGGTAATTTAATATGACTTAAATTTAAAGTACTTGCAATCAAATACGTCATCAAGGGAATAGATTTCGTAAGTTTTTTTACAATCGAAATCGGTTTGAGACTTAAGCCTTCTTCAGAAAAATAGCTACCTAAAATATAGCTAATACCAAAGACAATTAAGGATGTTCCCACATCAAATATACTAAAATACGTCAATCCATCGATTCCCCAAATTGCAAAAACAAGTGGAAACGCAAATAAACCAACATTAAAACCGGACGACATCATCAAAAACGAACCCTTTAGCTCTCTTTTCTCATTTTTATAAATAACCATGCCCAGGACAGATATGATGATTCCATAAATAAGAACAATAATCGGAATTAAAATAAGGTTCAGCTCAATTTCAACCGTATCAAACGTCACAAGCACTAACGCAGGTAGCGTAATTTTAAAAATAATCTTGGAAATCGTCTCTCCATCCTTCTCCTGCAAAATCCCAATGCGCTTCAACACATACCCCAGCGCAATAATCACAACAATATACAAAAACTCCTCATTCATAAAACACTACTCCTCTGTCAGACAAAAGTTGCTTGCTGGGTCAGAGGGACAGGTCCCGTGTCCCACCAAAAATTCCCATTTACTATATCAATCTATCTTTCAATTCTAATCAAAAGTTCAACAGAATGATAGATGCAAAAAAGTATATACAAAAAATCGAGAGTCTGCAAAGTATATTTGCAAAACTCTCGATTTCTTATTTATTTCGACTCAGCATAGACCTGTCCCAAATTGATTGGAAATTGAATGTTAAGGATAAACCAAGTTGCATTGAGTTCTGCTTCCATCTTTCCATTCATTTTTTCAACTAACTTTTTAGATAAATAAAGCCCCAACCCGCTTGCTTCTGTATTTGTTCGACTCGTAACTTCCGTATAAAATCGGGTAAAAACTTTTTCAACAGCAACTTTGCTATCGGGTTTGACGTCATTTTTCACGCTAAAGATTAGATAGTTGCCCTCGTTCCTATAGCTAATTATCGCTTTACTTTTAGCATAACGAAGGATGTTTTGAACGATATTTTGAATAACTCGAATGAGCATTAATTTATCAGCAATAATTTGTCTATCATTTATGTGTTCAGGAAATTGGAGTTCGATGTTTTTTTCCTCGAGTTGTTCATAAAAGGACAAAAAGATTTCTTCAACTAAGTTAGAGAGAATAATTGATGATAACTCTATTTCTCTTTGGTTCGTTTCAATTCGCGCCAAATCATAAAATTGATCGGTCATATCTATCAGTCGTTTAACAGATTGTTCGATAATCTTTAAATAGTGCGCCCTTTTTGTTTCATCCGTTGTCGTATGTAGGAGTTCAACATAACCCTTGATCGACGTAAGTGGTGTCCGTAAATCATGAGAGAGCCCAGCAATCGATAACTTCACATTCTCTTCCATCTGCTTTGCCTGGAGGTTTTTTTCTTCAAATGTATCAATTAATTGATTCCATTCATCGATTACATCCATCAATGTCTTCTCGCGAAAATCAAGTGAAAGCCTTCCCCCAAAGCCAGTACGGGTCGGTAAGTCCTTAATCTCATGTTTTAATTTACGGAGTTCTCGTTTTAAGAAGTAAATATAAAGAAGAAGCGCTAATGCAAGTGTGACAAATATCCATCCCCACATACCATTCACGCTCCTTCCTTAATCAAACTTAAAGCCTATTCCCCAAACCGTTTTAATATAGACTGTACCCTCACAGTTGAGTTTGTTTCGTAAATTACTGATATGCATGTTAATCGTTTTTTCACTATCAAAAAATGGTTCATTCCATACACTTTCATAGATATTAGCACGACTGAACACCTTTTGAGGATTCTCTAGAAATAGGAGAAGAATTGCGTATTCGCGACCAGTCAAATGAAGCTGTTGGCCGTTGACTTCAACTTCACGAGTATCTATATTCACACTGATATTTTTATAATGAATTTCTTTCATTTGACTTACTGAAGAACTTGCTGCATGACGCAATTGAATGTGAATCCGTGCAAGAAGTTCCTTCACATCAAAAGGTTTTATGATGTAATCATCTGCCCCATTTGTTAAAAGTTGCAATTTCGAATCCTGATCATTTTTTGCCGAAATCACAATTACGGGAACAGTAGAGTTTTTTCGGATCTGCTGAAGAAAATCTTCACCAATCATCCCTGGAAGCATCAAATCTAAAAGAACTAAATCGACCTGATTTTGTTCAAATAACAATTTCCCTTCAGTCCCTGAGAATGCGCTGAGTGTTTGAAAATCGTGTAACTCCAATGCTTCTTTAATAAGCGAGTGAATCGCCATATCGTCCTCAATAATTAAAATTGTTCCCATTTTGATCGACCTACTTAATATCAGTTCGGTTAAAAAATAGAATTCCTAAACCTGATGTTAACACAATTGTAATGATACTTACCAATACCATCTCAGGATATCTCGCAATATCAACCGGACTAGCGAAGTCTGAATAAAACAAGAATGATTCCGTAAACCAGAATGTGACCTGCTTAAAATGTTCGGTTTGTTGGAAAATCCCCGCACCAAAACCCGTCCCAATCGTATATATAAAACTCCAAACAAGGGAGATAGCACTATTCTTGGTTAAAAAGCTAATCGCTACATAGATTGAAACATTTGCTAAAATTAATAAATAAAGGGTGCTAAAGGCTTTGAAAGCAAAGCTAAAATAATCACTAATACCTGCAAATTCTCCAAAACCAAATACTACTGAAAAACTTATCATACCAATTGCAGTCAGTAAAATGACACTAAATAAAGTTAGGAGTGCGGCTGTCACAAATTTCGAGAGATAATAATGTGTGCGGCTACGCCCTAATGAAAGTGCATTTCGAATTGTTCCATTTTGAAATTCTTCTCCAACAAAAAAACTGACAAAAGCGCTTATGACAAGTAAAATGGTTAAAGCATTTTTCTCCATCATTAAAATACCTGTTGCTCCATTAATAACTGTATCAATGGCTTGAACAAGTTTTGTTCCATAATGCACGGCTATTCTGCTATTAATTGCTTGGTAGATAGGAAGTAACGAAAAAATACTTAAAACAATCCATAGTTTTTTACTTCGAAATAATTTAATTCTCTCTGCTGTTAAAAGATTAAGCATGAGTGTTTCCCCCTGTTAATTGTAAGAAATAATCTTCGAGTTTTTGTCTAGTTGTTCCAATTCGCGAAACGTCCACATCAGCTAACACTAACGAACGATTGATTGCAGCGACATTATCTAATTTTTCGTATATATTAATTTCAGAGCTATTTACTACCGCGTAATCCTTTATTCCTAATTCATCTAGTACGACAACTGCTTTTTGAATCTCAGTTGTTTCTATTTCGATGTATTGACGAGTTTCACGAGCCAGTTCTTCCTTTGAAAGTTCACTAATGATTTTTCCATTATGAAGAATACCGTAATGTGTAGCAATTTGCGAAAGCTCATCAAGTATGTGACTTGAAAGTAAAACAGTGATTCCCCTTTCTGTAACCAATCGTTGAATAATTTCACGCATTTCTACTATTCCTGATGGATCTAGACCGTTTATCGGCTCATCTAAAATTAAGAATTCAGGGTTTGTAATAAGTGTTGAGGCAATCGCTAAACGTTGGCGCATCCCTAACGAGAAGTTTTTCGTTTTCTTCTTACCAGTATGACTAAGGTTCATTAAGCGAAGTAAATCATCAATCTCTCGGTTGCTCACACCCCCGTTTGCTGCTTGTACTTTTAGATTCTCTCGGGCCGTTAATTCCGGATAAAGGGCTGGCGTTTCAATCGATTGACCCATTTTTCGACGCGCCTGTTGCAATCCCCTCGAACTTGTTTCCCCAAACAACTCGATGTTTCCCTCATCGATTTTGATTAATCCCATAACGATGCGCATGAAGGTTGATTTTCCAGCACCGTTCTCCCCGATTAAGCCGTAAATCATACCACGTTTGATTTCGATCGATACCTTATCCAGTGCTTTATGTTTACCAAATATTTTTGAAACATTGGTTGCTTTAAGAATCGTTTCTGACATCACTATCATCCTTTCGATGTTGTTACACTTAGCATAAGTAGTAGGTATAAATTAATAGACCAGAAAAGTATAAAGAAAGTGTAAAGAATGGTTTGTTCATTTTGCGTTTTAGTCGTATATGGTGTTTTCTGCTATGGCATTTTCTAATTTTATCCAAAAGTCCTAGTATATTTGCTGTTTATGTTATAACATTTTCCATATATGTCCAAAACCCTTGGTATATATGTTGTTTATGATGATTTTTTCCACTAATATCCAAAATCACTAGCATATATGAAGTTTTTGTAGTAACTTTTTCCACATATATCCAAAACCCTCGATATATATGTTGTTTATGTTATAACCTTTTCCACTAATATCCAAAAGTCCTAGCATATACGATGTATTTGTTGTTTCCTTTTCCATTTTTAACCAGAAGCCCTGTCAAATATAGTATTTTATTTGCAAAAAAAGAGCATCCATCCATTTTGGATCGACACCCTCATTAGTATTTTTTTAGTTTTGTAAAATGCCCCTTATTATTATGATTTCCCTTCAATCCCCATAATCTTCTCAAGGTTATCAAGTAAAAACTGCTTACCAATATCATTAAAAACCACTTGTTGATATTCTTTCTTGTTAAATTGTATGGTCACAGACTCTATTCCATATCCTTCTGATAGATCGTTCATGATTGTTCTTGTCTTACCGGTTTCCGTTGTGTCTTCACTGAGTATACCTAAGGCTTTTAATTTTTTATTAATCACTACTCCAGTTAACCTTTTGCTTTTATTTTCATCTAAGACTTCATTAACAGCATGTGCGAATTTATTAACACCTATTTTACCAGCCGGTAACACAATTCGACTTTTTTCATTTTGGGTAATTTTAAAGGATTTAGGTTTCTTTTTCTTAATTGGGGAAGTAGGTAGCTTTTCGATGTATTGAGTTAGGAAGAATAAAGGTCTTATGATACTGGGGTCATGTAGAAAACTTTCGTCACCGATTTTTTCTCCGGTAATTGGGTTCAATCCATTTGCTAATGCTTTGATTATATTCTTTGATTCTATTAAACTTTCATGATCATGGTTCACGATCTCACTCCTAATTAGTGATTTTAATTAGTCATCCTTTCTAATTTATTTTTTCAAGTACTTTATTTCGACAACTAAAGAAGATTTCCTCTAACAATTAAAATAAAGACAGGTTGCGTACACTTTCGGTATACGCTTCCTGTCCTTCTTCTTACATTAAAAAGTTCATCTCATCTGGGACGAACCTGTCCCTCTGTCCCATTGTCATTGATGCCATTTATGATGTCGTTTAGGGTTACGTTTGCTAAAATTTTTTCCATGGCGAATTGAGCCTGTGCAAATAAGGGTTCAATTGCATTTTGTATATTCCTACCGACGAGGCATTCTGGATTTGGGTTGTCATGAACGCTAAACAGCTCTCCTTCTCTTACCACATCAACAGCCTTATACACATCTAGCATTGTAATTTCTGCTGGCTTTCTGTTTAGTTTTGCACCAGCAACTCCTGGGTGTACTTCAATTAAGTTTGCTTTTTTAAGCATTCCCATAATTTTTCTAATAACTACTGGATTTGTATTCACACTTGATGCTAAAAATCCTGATGAACATTCCCCGTCTTTCGTTATCTCTATGAGGGAAAGTATATGAATTCCAACAGAAAATCGGCTACTGATGGACATCGATTGTCACCTTTCTTTCATTCCTAGTCATACGTTTATTATACCTTAAAAGTTGAATGTATTGACATCTACAACACATGTAACTATAATCATTACATGTAATCAATTAAATTACAAGTTAAACCACATAGGAGGAACAGATCATGAAAGTTGGAATTATTGGTGCAAGCGGTAAAGCAGGAAGCCTTATTTTAAACGAGGCTGTTGAAAGAGGACATGAAGTTACAGCAATCGTTAGAGATGCATCTAAGGTGCAAAACGTTCAGGTGTCTGTTATAGAAAAAAATGTATTAGATTTAAAATCAGCCGATGTTGAACATCTCGATGTAGTGGTCAATGCATTTGGTGCACCACTTGGTGAAGAACAAGCCCATGTAGTTGCTGGCCATGCATTAATTGAGGCTGTTAAAGGAACAGATACAAGAATCATTGTTGTGGGTGGTGCAGGAAGTCTTTATGTTGATGAGGCAAAAACTCTTCAACTCATCGACACTCCTGAATTTCCTGACTTTGTCAAACCAACAGGAAAAGGTCAAGCAAGAAACCTTCAAGAACTAAAAGAAACAGCAGATATCACTTGGACTTTTATCAGTCCTTCGGCATTTTTCGATCCAGAGGGAAAAAGAACTGGTGCCTATCAAACTGGTAAAGACAATTTACTAGTTAACTCTAAAGGTGAAAGCTACATTAGCTATGCTGACTTTGCCATTGCAGTAGTCGACGAAATCGAAAACCCAAAACATCTTAACCAAAGATTTACAGTCGTCGGCGAAGCTTAATAGGACACATGTCCACTGTCCCAGACGAATATGGTATTAATACTAGTAGGATTTCAATTTACAGAAGAAAATGAGGTCATTACGACAGAGGACCCTTCTGGTAATCAAATCAAGATCATAATATGGGATTGAGAGATAGATTAATTAACCTAAATAGGGTTAATGAACCTTGTCTCTTTTTTCCGTTTCAAAGTGATTTAATATTTTTCGTGATTACCCTCGTTATTTTACGAATTCATTACATTTTGCATCACACTTTAATTTCAAGTAGACATATCGGAATAATAAGTTTAAACTATATATAAGATGTTTCAGTTTTATAAAATTCATAAAACTTATCAAGAGAGGTGGAGGGGCTGGCCCTGTGAAACCTCAGCAACAGATTCTTTGAATACTGTGCTAAATCCTGCAAGCTAACAAGCTTGAAAGATAAGTGAGGTTATCCTAATCATAAAAAAAGCCTCTTCTTATCTTGTTATTGGGTCTTCTAAAAAGCCAATTACGAAAGGAGAGTTATGATGATGGCCTTATTAAAAGATGTTGAGAACCGTAAAAATGAAATCATTCGGAAACTAATTGAGTGTAATAAATATAAAAAGGATGGAAAACATCTATTTGAATTATCCCTGCCCGAATTAGAACATGAATACTTTAAAGTTCAATCCAAAGGACACCCTCATACTGGTTATGGTTCGATACGTTGGAAAAACTTTTAAATCATATTTATTAGGATCCCTCTAGGACCTATACTTGAAGGTTAATTATAAAATATGCAAAAAAGCTTGGATCACCATTTGTGACCCAAGCTTTTGCGCATACATGAATCCAGTGTTTTTCGTAAATCCAACAACCGCATGCTTAGAAGCTGTGTAAGCTGCACCCGCTCTTGCCCCTTGAAGTCCGCCTGCAGAAGCCACATTGATAATAACCCCAGCTTTTTTCTCTAAAAAGATTGGCAGTACTTTACGGGTTGCGCGCATCACACTCGTTGTATTAACCGCAAACACTCTATCCCATTTCTCGTGTCCCAAGCAAGTTTATTTTAGCCAATGAGTTGGTCTATTTAAAAATTTTGGGATTTTTGTATATACATTGCCTCTAGCAGAATTGATTTGAGACTGTGTTAGAAAAATAGCATCAATTAGGTTCGCATGACTTAGGTCTGCATCCCTAAGGTCTGCACCAATAAAGTCAGCTTTTCTTAAATCAGCATGGCTCAGATTAGCTGCTATTAGTAGAGTTCCTCGAAAGTTAGCCCCCTGTAAATCAGCGCCTTTTAGATTGGCTCCTACGAAATCGAGACCCTTCCTTTTTTGTTTCTCTTTATTTTTTTCAGTTAAATCTTTTCGGTACAATTCACTAGATTCCAGCAAAAATTCATTCACCTTACTTCGATGAGAGACAATGTCAATTTGTAAAATTTCTTCAGGCGTTCTCTCCGTTAATTGTAACGTTTCGTTGTACAGGTTTTGCAGACCTGAATGAAACGACTGAGTTTCCCTTAAATTTAATGCTTGATTGAGATACCAAAGCATTTCATGAAGTTGTTGCACAAGGGGGAAAACCTCAAACATTTCGCTGGCTCGTTCTGAATTCTCTCTCCAATCATGCCCTTTATAAATCGTCTGTGAGACATGTTGACCAGCTCCAAAACACTCATAAGAAACACATCCACGAAACCCTTTTTCCCTTAATCCCTCATGAATCTTGCATCGATTGTCTGAACATAAATTGCGACATGGCTCTCCACCGTCTTTATTAAAGGGAAAATCTGATGATTTACCATAAGGTAGGGCTACACAACATAATCCAAAACATTGAGTACAATCTGACTTTAAATAATCATTCATTCACAACACTTCCATATTTCCTAAATATATTCCAAGTATAAATGAAAGAACATTCTTTTTATACAGTTAATTAGCAGAGGTACACTGTGCCTTATTTTAGCTAATAAGTTGGTCTATCCCTATTCGCTTAACAAATTTATAAAATTGCTCCCGCTTTTTACCTTTTTCTGCATATGTAGAAATGATTTTATCGATAGAATCATAAAGTTCCTCTGGTGTAAGGTTCTCCTTCAGCAAGGTACCAACCTCAGCATCCTTTCCTTTCGCTTTCCCACCAACATATAAATCATATTGGTCTCTCATTTTCATAATTCCGATATCGTTAACAAGCGGCTCACCGCAACCAACCGGGCACCCCGTATACGCCACCTTAAGCGTAAATGGGACAGGCTTCCCAGCAATACGTCGATTGATCTCTTTTGCAACCGGCATGCCTTCTTCCTCTTCCCCTTTGCAAAAATTGCACGTTCTTAAACTCTTAACGAAATTTCCGACTGGATAACAAGTTAACCCCTCCCGCTCGAATTCCTCAATGATTTCTTCCTTTTGATTTTCGGGGATTTCGATGTAGAGCTGTTGAAATGTCGTCAATTCTAGCTCCTCATCATCATTCATATATTTAGAAATAGCCACAAGTTGCTTTGCATTCAGTTTTGCACCAAATCCAATGCCTCCATTTATGGCAATCTTAATTTTTTTCACATCGTCTCCCATCATAAACACACCCCTATTTAATACACCCGGTAGGTATATATCACTTTATATTTATAGACTATATGTATTCCTAGTTTACTATACCCCCCTAATGTATGTAAACTTTTTTTAACACTGAACAAACCAAATCAAAAGCAGCCCCTAGGGACTGCTTTACAAAAATCACTTAATAAACGTCGCGTCACCCACATCCACATACATCGCTTCCCCACTAATTGCGTCAATCGCACGGACGTGGCCTACTGTATCTGGAAAGTCTGCTACATAGGCAAGGGTATAAATAGACTTTCCGTCTTCATCATACTCACGAATAAACATTCGTTCCATTTTCAAATGCCTTTTATAAATTTCTTTTGCCTCATTAACTGAAATAATAGGTTTGGTCGGTAGATTGCTATATTGATCCAGGGATGGAACGTCCAAGTTGAAATGAGTTATTTTTCCTGTATATCTTCCAACCTCGATTACTGTCACATGATTAACAACTCGCAGCCCCTGATGGAATAAGTGAACATAGAAGGTGTAGGTTTCCTCAACTTCAACGTACTCCTCTTCCCAATCTTCGAACTCCTCATCAAACAATTCGGCTTCATTTAAATCTTCTTCAAGCTCAAATGCTGCTTCTTCCTCAAACTCTTCAATATCATCCTCAAACTCATCATCGAATTCATCGTTTTCCGTTTCAAAGATTTCGAGTCTAAATCGTTCATGTGCATCAGGAAACTGTTTAAACAACAAACTCATTGCCAGTTCTTGCGCATTTTCTAAGCCAATTTCTTCCCCATTATTATCATGTTCTTCTCCATTTTTAACTTGTAAAAGGCACACTGTTTTCTCATCAAAACAAAGTCTTATCACATGATTGGACTCTTCTTCCATATCAAAAGAATACGAATCTAGAGATTCTTGCTTGGTCCAAACTTCAATCCGTTTCCCATCCTCTACCTGCATATCTAAAACTGTATAATCAGATGTTAGACCGACTAGTTCGTATACATCCTGGATAGGGGAATCACGTTTTACTATGGTCAAATCGGTTGGATATTCTTCTCTTATACTTGGAGAATCTGAACCATCAACAGGAATCTCCATGATTTGCTCAATCACACTGTAAGAAAGGTGGTAATTGTTATCTCCGTTTTTATAAACTTCATGATCGAATTGTTGAATATTTAACTCGAAGTCTAGTCCTTCGATGTATTTTTCCAAAGCTTCCTCTTCAGATACAACGATATCAGAATAACGAATCTCATAGTCTTCATCTGTACTGTAAAAACTCATGATTTGACCTGAGGTCGAAATCGTTATTGTAAAACCAGTGCTATGTATAAACAAACCATATTTCTCATCTCTTTTTTCATATGTCACCATATAGGGATTATCTAAATCTAGGATTCCCGAAAACTCGTATTCTTGCTGCCCTGGGAAAAAGGTGTCAACGAATTTTTTCGCAACCGCCGTTAATTCTTCTTTCTTAAGCTTCCCCTCAGGTGCATCATCCACTAACGAGTAGCTTACTAACTCTCCCTTTTCATTCAGTGAATAGCTCCCGATGACTTCATCTGAACTTGCATCAAAAATATCAAAAATTTCGTCTTCATACTCCGATACTTCATCATACGCTCTTACTGGCAAAAATGTCTGCAACTTCTCCATTATTTTGTTCATGATACCCCTCCTCTGCACCAAAAAGGGAGTTCATGTCTAACCACGAACTCCCATACTGGTGTAATGTAATTTTATGATACAACATCATAGCCTTCTTCTTCAATTGCTTCTTTCATTGCATCTACGCTTACTTTAGATTCATCGTAAGTAACATCTACTTTACCTGTTTCTAAGTGAACTTCAGCAACTGATACGCCATTTAAGTTTTTCAATGCTCCTTCGACTGCTGCTTTGCAGTGACCACATGACATGCCTTGTACGTCTAATGTTTTCTTTTCCATGATGTTTTCACCTCCTTAAATGGAAGAGTGTCTAGTACTATCCTAATCGGCTCGAGACAAAAATCGTCTGCTGAAGCCAAGCACTATTCTTATAATTTCACTCGTTTTAAACGAAGTGAGTTTGAAACAACACTTACTGAGCTCAGTGCCATTGCAGCACCGGCAATCCATGGTGCAAGTAATCCAATCGCAGCGACCGGAATACCAGCAACATTGTATCCGAAAGCCCAGAATAGGTTTTGACGGATATTTTTAATCGTTTCGTGACTAATTTTAATGGCTTTCGGAATCAGCAATAGCTCCCCGCCAAGAATTGTTAAGTCAGCTGCTTCGATTGCAACTTCTGTACCTGTGCCAATGGCAATCCCGATATCTGCTGTGACAAGAGCAGGTGCATCATTTACACCATCCCCAACCATGGCAACCTTTTTACCTTTAGCCTGAAGCTCTTTCACTTTGTCTGCTTTTTCTTCAGGTAACACTTGTGCAATCACCTGGTCGATTCCAACTTGCTTAGAAATCGCTTGTGCAGTTCTTTCGTTATCACCCGTTAGCATGATGACCTCAATGCCCATTTCTTTTAATTGCTTAATCGCTTCTGGTGCTGTTTCCTTGATCGTATCAGCAACGGCAATCATTCCGCGATATTCGCCATCAATTGCAATTAACATGGCTGTTTTTCCTTGTGTTTCATATTGAACTAGTTGCTCTTCAGAACCAGTAGTTATAATGAGATGATCCATCATTAATTTTCGATTTCCGACAAGAATGTGTTTTCCAGAAATTCTTGCTTCGATACCATGGCCGGGTATGGCTCTAAAATCTTCGACCTCTAAAAACTCGATATCATTCTCTGTTGCATAGGCAACAATTGCCTCTGCAAGTGGATGCTCTGAACCTTTTTCCGCACTAGCTAATAGTTGAATTGCTTCATCGTCACCCGTAAAATCAGTAACTTCTGGTTTACCTTTTGTGATTGTTCCGGTTTTATCTAAAACAATCGCTTCAATTTGATGTGTACGTTCTAAGTGTTCTCCACCTTTGAATAAGATCCCGCTCTCAGCCGCTCTTCCTGTTCCAACCATAATGGATGTCGGAGTGGCAAGGCCTAAAGCACACGGACATGCAATCACGAGTACGGCAATCGCTGCGATTAATGCAGGCTCAAATCGACCTGGCTCCACAAAAGCAATCCAGATAACAAAGGTTAAAATTGCTATACCAATAACAATTGGAACGAAATAACCTGAGATCACATCAGCAAGACGTTGAATTGGCGCCTTTGAGCCTTGCGCTTCCTCCACAACTTTAATGATGGATGCAAGAGCTGTATCTTTCCCAACTTTTGTTGCTTCCATTTCAATAGCGCCATTTTTATTAATCGTAGATCCAATTAGTTTTGCACCTGGATCTTTTTCAATTGGAATCGATTCACCAGTAAGCATTGATTCATCAACAGACGTTCTTCCTTTAACCACGATACCGTCTACAGGTATTTTTTCACCTGGTTTTACAAGTACACGATCTCCAACAACAACGTCTTCAACTGGAATCATGACTTCTTTTCCATCCCGAATCACGCGCGCTTCTTTCGCCTGCAGATTTAACAATTCAGAAATCGCATTTGTTGTATGACTCTTTGCTCTTGCCTCTAAAAACTTACCGAATAAAATCAATGTAATTAAAACGGCACTCGTTTCAAAGTACAAATGTGGCATATAATGTGCGTTCCCAATTGTTTTGATTGCTTCATATAAACTGTAAAAATAAGCTGCACTTGTACCTAATGCGACAAGCACATCCATATTGGCTCCACCATTTCGAAGGTTCTTATAGGCACCCTCATAAAATTGCCAGCCGATAATAAATTGAACCGGTGTCGCTAATGCAAATTGAAACCATGGGTTCATAAAAATAGCCGGTACGTTCATTCCAAATAAATGAACAAGCATCGTTACTAACAACGGCGCTGAAAGCAGAGCCGAAATAATTAATTTCGTTTTTTTAGATTGAAGCTCTTTTTCTTTGTAGGTTTGTTTTTCCTCAGCTTCCGCCTTTGGTTTCGCGTCATACCCTAGCTTCTGTATCTTCTCAATCAGGTCTTTGACATCAATCATCCCTGGGTTGTATTCAATTGCGGCACTTTCAGTTGTTAAGTTGACCGTTGCCAGCTTAACACCCTGTTGTTTATTTAAAACCTTCTCAATCCGAGTAGAACAGGCCGCACATGTCATTCCAAAAACATCGAGTTCTGTTTTTTCCATGACAACGCCATATCCGATATGTTCAATTTTATTTGTAATATCCTCTATGGAGATCTTTTCCGGGTCATAATTAACAGTTGCTTTTTCCGTTGTTAAATTAACCTGCGCTTCCACCCCGTCCATTTTATTTAACTGTTTTTCAATACGGTTGGAACAGGCAGCACACGTCATTCCCGTTACACCAAGTGTTGTATGTTGCATTGCACGCTGAGCCTCACTCATCGTCTATACCCCCTTATTTCGAGAACTGTTTTAAAACAGTCATTAACTCATCAATCGCTTCTTGGCCTTCCCCATTCTTAATTGAATCACTAACACAATGTTTCATATGGCGTTCCGTGATTGTAAACCCAGTTTGCTTTAATGCAGATTGAATGGCACTTATTTGTACTAAAATATCTACACAATAACGATCCTCTTCAACCATTTTCTGAATACCACGAACCTGACCTTCGATTCGTTTTAAACGGTTAACAATCGCTTGCTTTTCATCTTTTGTTCTTGGTTGACTCGGGTGCTCATGTAAAAATTTATCCAAATCAATCACTTCCTTTTCTTTATACTCTTACTATACCCCCCTATAGTATTCAAGTCAATAAAAAAGATTGATAAAAAATAGTAAATAAACTTTTTAATTACCGTGAATAGGCATAGTAGGTTTAAATTATAAAAAAAAACAGGTTATGTAAGCCCATTAACAATAGGTAGTGAATTTATTAATTTTTTTCTTTATAACTAGAGTGTACGATACCCCCCTAATGTATGCAAAGGTATATTTTGTGACTTTTTATAAAAGACCATTTCTATATTGTCCGGTAAATTCAACCCTTGAAATTTCCGTGATCTTACATATGATTAATTAATAACATAGATAAGATAGCGGACCAATGCCATATGCAGAAGAAGCGCGTGACTATTTAAATGATTTAGTAGAAGGAAAAGAAATTGTTCTTGAGTTAGGTAAAGGTGATAGTCGTGATAAATACGACCGACTACTTGTCTATGGATTCTTGCCGACAGGTGAAAACATTCAAGAAACAATGTTAAAAGAAGGTCTTCTAACAGTAAGATATATTTATGAAGACAAAAAGTATCTCGATGATTATATTGCCGCGATGGAGAAAGCGAAAAATGCAAAAATCGGCGTATGGTCCATTCCTGGATTTGCAGGATATGATCAACCGTACAATTTAGATACTGTTACATACTAAAGATGATAGAGAAAATAGCCTATCCTTATACAAACATTAATTCGTATATTCTTTACCAAAGATGATAAATCTACCATTAGAGGTGATTTAATGAACATACTTTGGGGGATATTCGGAATCTTGGTTGTACTTGGGATAGGCTTATTATTATCACGTAACAGGAGTAATATTAATCCTCGAACAATTCTGATTGGATTACTAATTCAATTGAGTTTTGCTTTTATTGTTTTAAAATGGAATACAGGAAGAGCCGCACTTAAATGGGTTTCAATGAGGGTTCAGGATATTGTTAACTACGCTAATGAAGGAATTTCTTTTCTATTTGGATCGCTTTCAAATGCAGAGGAATTTGGTGTTATTTTTGCAATTCACGTGTTAACAATTATTATCTTCTTTTCTTCTTTAATCTCAATTCTCTATTATCTTGGGATTATGCAATGGTTCATCAAGATCATCGGAGGAGCATTATCTAAGTTACTCGGAACCTCGATGACTGAATCTATGTCTGCAGCTGCAAATATCTTCGTTGGCCAGACAGAAGCACCTTTGGTCATTCGTCCTTACTTAGCTAAAATGACTAACTCGGAACTCTTTGCTGTAATGACAGGTGGACTAGCTTCGGTTGCAGGTTCTGTCCTTGTAGGTTATGCCCTCTTAGGTGTCCCATTAGAATACCTTTTAGCTGCAAGTTTCATGGCTGCACCAGCTGGACTTATATTAGCAAAGATTATTATGCCTGAGACCGAGCATTCCAACATAAAGGATTATGAAATGCAAAAAGATTCTGATTCTACTAACGTAATCGATGCTGCAGCTCGAGGGGCAAGTGATGGTTTACAACTTGCTTTAAATGTTGGGGCCATGTTACTCGCCTTTATTGCACTCATTGCGTTAATAAACGGGATATTAAGTGGACTTGGAGGTATATTTGGGTATAACGCTTTAAGTCTTGAAAGCATCTTAGGAATCATTTTTTCACCGATTGCATTTGCCGTGGGTGTACCATGGTCAGAAGCAATCACTGCTGGGAGCTTTATAGGTCAAAAGCTTGTCTTAAATGAATTTGTGGCTTATTCTTCTTTTGCCCCTCGAATTCCTGAACTTACTGAAAAAACCGTCATCGTTGTCAGCTTTGCATTATGTGGTTTTGCAAATTTAAGTTCAATGGCCATTCTGCTTGGTGGATTAGGTGGACTAGCACCCTCACGACGCTCAGATATTGCAAAATTGGGATTACGAGCAGTTGCTGCTGGGATGCTTGCTTCCTTACTAAGTGCTGCGATTGCCGGGATGTTTATATAAACTATCAGAAAAAGGATAAGGGGTTGCCTTATCCTTTTTGAATTGATTCACACGTCTAAAATGCATCAAGTTTTACTTCATCTGCTATGATCAATTCAGCTTCAGTAGTTTCAACTATATCTTGAACACTATACCCCTTTGCTACTTCAACTAATTTTAAGCCATTCTCTGTGACATCAATAACGGCTTGATCTGTGATAATGCGATCTACTACTTTTTGACCTGTAAGTGGTAGGCTACATTTTTTCAATATTTTAGGCTGACCATGTTTATTCACATGCTCCATAATGACAATCGTCTTTTTGGCACCGTGAACTAAGTCCATAGCGCCACCCATGCCTTTAATCATCTTGCCAGGAATCATCCAGTTGGCTAAATCTCCATTCTCAGCCACCTCCATACCGCCCAAGATTGCGATATCGATATGTCCGCCACGAATCATCGCAAAAGACTCGGCACTGCTAAAAAAGCTAGCACCCTTCATTGCCGTGACTGTTTCTTTTCCTGCGTTGATAAGGTCAGGATCCACCTCTTCCTTTAAAGGATATGGCCCAATTCCTAATAATCCGTTTTCAGATTGTAAAACCACATGTTTATTGTCCGCAATATAATTTGCTACCATTGTTGGCATGCCAATTCCCAGATTCACATAGTTTCCGTCCTGAATTTCCTGTTCTGCCCTTTGTGCAATCTTCACTCTCACGTAATTCGACATCGTTCTACCTCCCCTAATCTCTTACTGTTAAACGTTCAATTCGTTTTTCATGCTTACCTACAATAAGTCCTTGAACATAAATACTCGGTGTGTGAATTTCGTTAGGATCGAGTTCGCCAACCTCTACAATCTCCTCTACCTCTGCAATCGTGTATTTCCCAGCTGCAGCCATGATTGGATTAAGGTTCTGTGCTGTTTGTCGATAGACTAGATTTCCTAATTTATCTGCTTTCCATGCTTTAACTAAACTAAAATCAGCGGTTAATCCTTCTTCTAATAAGTATTCTTTTCCATTAAACTCTCTTGTTTCGCGTCCCTCAGCAATTGGCGTTCCAACTCCTGCTGGGGTATAAAATGCTGGAATGCCCGATCCACCAGCCCGAATTTTCTCCGCTAATGATCCTTGTGGAACTAGCTGAACCTCCAATTCACCACTTAACACCTGCCTTTCAAACTCCTTGTTTTCCCCCACATAAGAGGAAATCATCTTTTTGATTTGTTTATTTTGCAAAAGGATTCCAAGTCCCCAATCATCTACTCCACAGTTATTGGAAATCACTGTTAAATCCTTTACATTCGCCTGCCGTAGGCCAATGATTAGATTTTCAGGAATTCCAACAAGGCCAAAGCCACCTACCATTAAGGTCATCCTATCTTTGATAGCGCTTACAGCTTCTTCAAAGCTTGTAAATATAGTTTTCATTTATTTCCCCTCCTGAAATACGATATTTGAATCTCTGTATTTATTTCATAATTTTCAATATCTTCTTAATAAAATTTTACAACAATCCTATTTATCCGTAAAATGAATAATAAGAATAATCTTTATTACAAAACGGAATAAAAGGAGGCTTCTATGGAGCTAAAAGATTTACGCTATTTTATGGAAGTTGTTGATTACGGTAGTTTTACAAAAGCAGCAGTTAACACCTACATCTCTCAACCAACCTTAAGTAAATCCATTAAAAAATTAGAAACTGATCTTAACGTTGAACTATTCGAACGCTCAACTCGAAAATTAGTATTGACTGATGCTGGTAAACTTGTCTATAAGCAAGCAGCTAAAATTCTAGGTGCCACAAATGAACTTCATACTTTATTAGACGACCTTATAAATCTACCAACCGGAAATATAAAAATTGGGATACCACCCTTAATTGGAACACTCTTCTTTCCAACCATTGCGCAAAAATTTGGAAAGCAGCATTCGCAAGTGTCGTTAGAATTAATCGAACTTGGTGCTAAGCGCATTGAACATTTGGTAGATGAGGGGCAAGTTGACGTTGGTATTGTAGTAAATCCAACCGATCACAATAAATTTTTGGTAGCCCCCTTTATCAAAGAAGAATTTATGCTTTTCACTCATCCCACACACCGGTTATCGAATGAGAATTCTGTAAAACTAGAACAACTAGAAAATGAATCTTTTATTCTCTTTAATCAAGAATTTGCTTTACATAATTTGATTATTCAACAATGTCAAAATGCTGGATTCACTCCTAAAATTGCTTATGTGAGTTCACAATGGGACTTGATAACGGAACTTGTGATTGCGCAACTGGGGGTTACTCTTCTACCGAAATCCATATATTCAAAAATGGATGAAACTCAAATTAACAGGATTCCACTCGTATCACCACCCATGTGGGAGCTTGTTGTCATTACGAAAAAAGACAGGTACCAATCTTTCGCAGTAAGAGCTCTGCTCAAGTTTCTTGCTGATAAGTTTAATAATCATTAACCCCAAAACAAAAAAACCTACAAACATTAAAATTTCAATGTTTGTAGGTTTCTTTTTTTCACTACTTCGTTACCTCTGTCCCGAACGTTTCGGCCTTCAACAAAATAGCATCCTTTTTCACTTCATATAGCCCATACGGTACCAAGCGTAATCCTGGAAGGAAGTCGCAGGTTAAGAACAATAAAGTATAAAGTATATCATGGAATGGGAATCCTCGTTCCTGCAAGGTTTGAAGCAACTCATCATGATATTGGACTGCTTTATCGAATGATGGGCTCGTGGTCATCATACCTGTAAGTGGTAAAGGAATTTCAAGGATAATGTCATCATCACCATCTACGATGACAATACCCCCTCCAATTTCATGAGCCCTTGATGCTGCTTTTGCCATCGCTAAAGGGTTTCTTCCAACAACAAGTAATTCCGTTGTCGTATTGTACGTTGAAGCCATCCCATCAAGGGTAACAGCAAATCTTTCTAAGACTGCTCTACTGACCCAATTCCCTCGACGGTCAATCAATGCTGAATACATAAGTCCTTCATGACCTGAAAGATCTGCAAAACCATTCACAGACGGGATGATGGTATCCTTCCTAGCGGTAATGACATTACTTTTAAAATATGAAACAGGCAATGGTTCATTTTCATCCGGATGTGGATATTGGTAGAGTTCTGGATTTTCAAGAACAGATTTCGGGAATTCAAATGCTTCTCTTACCACATATTTTGTCCAGTCTACTTCCGGCATCGAAGCCAATAATTGGCCATTTTCTGCAACAACTTCACCGCTCGCAACGACTAAGTCAGGGCGGAAGTCAACTAGGTCAGGAAGTAGGAGAATGTCTGCCTTTCTTCCCGGAGCAATGCCCCCAATGTAATCTTCTAGGCGAAGGTAGGTCGCTGCATTGACTGTCACCATTTGAATGGCATCCATCACTGGAACACCAAGTTCAACTGCTTGACGAACAAGTCCATCGACAAATCCTTCTCTTTCAATAAAGCCAGGATGTGGCCCATCTGTTGTCATCACAATTCTACTTGTGTTGACCTTACCTTCTGTTATCATTTTAATCACTTCTTCTAAATCTGGTCGAAGCGAACTGTTTCGTAATGTCGTCCACATGCCTAATCGAAGACGGTCTAATGCCTCTTTCGCCGTGATTGCTTCATGGCACGCAGTCACTCCTGACGCCACAATTGCATTTAATTTTTCATACGAACAGCCTGAAGTATGGCCGTCGGAAACCTTTCCGATTTCTTTTACATAATCCATGGTTTCTAGTAAAAATGGATCTCCGTTATAAAGGAGCGGCCAACGTGTTACTTCCGCTGAACCAACCACTTCGTCCAATGCAAGTAATTCTTGAATATCTTGGTGATTATACCACTCACGTTCACCCGGATAGTCCGCCTGTGAAACAAGTCTTACAAGCCAAAGGAAATTTCCTGGCATGGACTTTAAGTCATAAACCATGTCCTTGAAGCCTTTCGCTCCCATATGTAAATAGAAAAATAGATTATCATTGACTGATGTGGTTGTACCAAGCGGCAACACCTTACTTGTTATGCTGATAGGGTTATAGACAACCCACGGATGAGAATGTGCTTCAATGAACCCAGGAGATACATACTTTCCTTCAGCATCAATGACCTCAGTATGCTCTCCAACCATCGCTTCACTTTCTCCTACATACGCGATACTATCTTTATATACAGCCACATTTAGTTTTAGAAATTCCCCAGAATACACATTAATGACTGTCCCGCCTTTAATATACAAATCAGCAGGTATATTCCCCTTCGCTACTTCCACAAGCTCACTTCTTTTTGCCCTAAGCTTCAAACTCCCCACTCCTCTACACAATATCAATTTCATTACGTTTTATCCACCTTCGTCTATATAACATAATATTAATAAGACTAGTGCGGAACTGTCAATCCTATTGCTTGAATTTATCAAAAATTTAGATTTTGGGACAGAGCCTTAGCCCTATCCCTTACTCTTTACTTCTCATTCAAATCCATCGCAGCCTTAATGAATTCAGTAAAAACATCAGGCTGGATCTCTTCCATTTTTTTAATCCTAATATGCCTCATCCCTTTGCCTGAACCTTGCAATAATTGATTTGTATCGTTTTCTTGAAGTTCAACACCTCTATGGAAACCGAGATTAACATGTTTTTTGGAAGCCTGAAGATAGCACACCAATCCATTGTAAGTGTAATTAGGCATCGACCATTTATATTCCTCTACTAAGTTAGGTGATGCATCTAGTATGATTTTTCTTAAAGCAGTTGTAATGTGCTGAATATTTTCTGGCAGTTCAGAAATATACTGGTCTACTGCTTCTATCGTTCTTGTTTTTTCCATTCATTTTCACCTTCAATTATTTATTTGTACAATAATGTGTATTTAACAAATACAAGTCTTCCGTTTCAGACCGACTCTATTTTTCGCTTCTACTTTCTTTATATATCCGACGCAAGAGGAACTTTACATGCTGTATTCCCCACATCCACATGTACCTTTCCAATATGTGCTGCGACTTGCTTCGCTTCATCATTTAGTTCCGCTACATAGGTTCCGACAGACAAAACAAAGCTATTCATCACATAGCGAACCCGATTGCGCTCTTCATGAATCGTATTTTTCACTTGATTCAACAGCTTTCTTATTTCTGCAATATCTAATTTTTCATCTGGTGTGATCGATAAATAGTTTGAGTACGTACTCCATCCACAAACTGCAATCATTTCTTCCTCAGAGTTCATCCATTCCCTCGCCAATTCAAGTGCATACTCACTTTCTGCAGCCACTTGGGCAACTGTATATTCTGCAGCCATATACCAATATGCTTTAGTCGCCCAATCTTGCAACGTCTCCTTCGTAATTACCTTTGGATTCACCGAGAGACCCGCTAAATACATAGCGTCATGATTACCAGACTTATATAATTTTAGCGCCAATTCATGGTCCTTCTTTACAAACTTGACAAGCTTTTTTAAATCCCCTATTTTAACTCCAAAATGCGGCTCTTTTACCCCATGATTCTTATAAATTTGCTTTATTTGCTCGGAACCCATTTCCTCAAGATTTTCCATAATTTCTTCATATGTCACTTTATTCATCCTTTCATTATGTTCTAGAACTATCTTCCAGTATTGACAATAGATGCCCTTTTCTATTAATTTTAGTTTGTAACCCACTGTGAATCTTGTGAATTTTGATTTACTCCTTTATAGTTAAATTAAACCATAATTAGGAGGAAAAAAATGAAACTTGGTGCATTTTCTGTCAGTTTAAATGTAAAAGACATCCACAAATCAAAGGAATTTTATGAAAATCTAGGTTTTCAGACATTAGGTGGGGACATCAACCAAAATTGGCTTATCTTGAAAAATGGAGATACTGTAATCGGTTTATTCCAAGGGATGTTTGATAAGAACATTCTCACCTTTAACCCTGGATGGGATCAAAACGCACAAAATCTTGATTCCTTTACAGACGTTCGTGATATCCAAAAGCAGCTAAAAGAAAAAGGAATGACAATGCTGACTGAGGCAGATGAATCAGGTGAAGGACCTGCACATTTTGTCATAGAAGATCCGGACGGAAATCAAATTCTATTTGATCAGCATCGATAAACGAATACATATTACACTAATAAGCCTTTCACCCATTATTGGGCGAAAGGCTTTATTAATTGAAGGATCTTTTAAAACTTATTTCGCATTCTCATCAGGTTGATGAATCCCAAATATATTTCCTTCTGTGTCGATATAGTATCCCTGCCAAGCCATACCTGGAAGCGCATATTTCGGCAAAGCGACCTTCCCACCATTAGCCAAAATTTTCTGTTCAGTAGAATCATAATCTGCCACACCCATTGTACAAGCATATCCATTTAATGGCTGGTTTGGTCCGGGAGGTGGTCCCTGCCTTTGCATCAGAGCACCGTCAATACCATGCTCATTTGCATCACCAGTTACAGCTCCAAAATAAGGCATCCCCGCATAATCCGTCCAGTCTTCAAATTTCCAATCAAAAACTTCTCCATAAAACTTCTTTGCACGCTCCATGTCATCCACATGTACTTCAAAATGAACGATTCTTCCCATCATATCCACCTACATTTTCATTATTTTCCCAACATTATGTAATTCTACCCATGATGCTGTTACACCTTCACCATTATCGGAAAATAGATAGATCTCTATTCAAAGTATCATGTTGAAACTCCCCATTAATTGACACCGTATTATTCAAAACATATAATTTTTAAAAAAGGATGATTAACTTGAGTACGGAACATGGAATCACAACAACTTCCACCCTGAAGGAAAAAGCAAAGTCTTTTCTAGATTTAATAGTATCTGGGAACATTCGAGAAGCATACGAACGACACATCGGACCTAATTTTTGTCACCACAATCCCTATTTTCGTGGCGATGCAGAAAGTCTTATGCTCGCTATGGAAGAAAATGCAGTCCAGAATCCTCATAAGATTTTTGAGGTGAAACTTGCCATTGAAGAAGGAGACAAGGTTACTGTCTACTCCCATATCAGACAAAATTCTGAAGATTTTGGTGCGGCTGTTGTACACATCTTTCGTTTCGAAAATGACAATGTCGTTGAATTATGGGATATCGGACAACCGCTACCAGAAAACTCCCCAAATGAAAATGGTATGTTTTAAACAACTGATATGCGCACAACAACAATAGCAGCCCTCAAAGGACTGCTATTTTTTAGTACACATATTGAATTACAAAATTGCTTAAAAACAATATCGCAATCATATAAAGTGCCGGATGGATTTCTTTTCCTTTCCCCATCAATAGCTTCATGACTGGGTACATTATAAAGCCGATCGCCATGCCGTCCGCGATGCTATACGTTAATGGAATTAACACGATAATTAAAAGTGCCGGAAAGCTCTCAGTGAAATCATCCATAGAAATGTTCACAATGTTTTGGAGCATCAAAACCCCAATTAAGATTAGAATCGGTGAAACCGCGCTTGCTGGAACTATTTTTATCACTGGAATAAATAAAATTGAAACTAAAAACATAACCCCTGTTACAATACTTGTTAGTCCTGTTCTTCCTCCAGCTGTAATTCCAGCCGCCGATTCCACTGAAGCAACCGTTGGGCTCGTTCCAAAAACTCCAGAAGATAATACAGAAACGGCTGTAGCCTGAAGTGATTTTTTACTAGTCTCAGGACGTTTTAACATGTTGGTATGTCCATGTATTAAACCAATATTTTCAAATACTAGCACCATAGCAAGTGAAATTGAAGTAAGCCAGAAAATGATATTCCCTGCTTGTGCCCAAGATAATTGACCAAACACACCAAAGTATTCACTGAAATCTGGTGTGGATAAGGAAATTCCCTCTACGTTTGATCCTCCAAACAGAATCGCTAATACCGATGTAATCAAAATACTTAATAATAGATTACCAGGTACATTTTTAATAAATAATAAAACTGTGATGATCAAACCAATAAAAGTTATAATCACAGTTGGGCTACTTAAATCACCGATAGCTAGCAGAGTGTGTTCTGAGCTCGTAATTATCCCTGCATTGTCAAACCCAATTAATATCAACAGAATTCCAATCCCAATCGTAATTGCTTCTTTCAAGGAAGCCGGGATCGAGGAAGTAATTACCTTCGCTAATGGTGTAAAAGCAATAACCACGAAAATCAATCCTGCTACAAATACCATAGCTAATGCTTCCTGCCATGTGAATCCGCCGGATTGCACAATGGTATAAGTAAACATCGCGTTAAGTCCCATTCCAGGAATGAGGAGAATCGGTGTGTTACTCCATAACCCAATCACTACACATCCTATGAAACTAGTTAAAATGGTAGCAATGATTCCCGCTTCCATCGGAATTCCCGCCACAGCGAGGATTGTTGCATTGACAATAATAATGTAGACAACTGTTATATATGAAATAAATCCTGCAGAAAATTCCTTTCCAATTGTCGTACCATGTTGTTGTAATTTAAAAAACCGTTCCATATTAATCACCTTTCTAACGTCCACTAAAAACGATATTCATCATAACATAGACTTCTGCCATTCGAAAAATATATAATATATATAGAAACTATATATTTTTTATATAGAAGGAGAAATTTGATGGATATTAAGCAATTACGTTATTTTATTGCAATCGCTGAAGAAAAAAATATTACAGCAGCTGCCAATCGGCTCCATATGTCTCAACCGCCTCTCAGCATGCTACTTAAGCAACTGGAAGAAGAACTTGGAGTTAAATTATTTGAGCGCAATGGCAAAAGTATGGCGTTAACGGATAAAGGCGAAGTTCTCTATCAACGTGCATTGCATCTCGTGAACAGTGTTGAGGAAATTAAAAATGAAATCCAAGAAACAGAAGAAGGTACAAAAGGTGTACTAGCGGTGGGTTTAAACACGTTGTCTGTCTCAGGATTCTCGGATATGCTTCATGCCTTCCACAAAAAATACCCACTCGTCTCGATTAAAGTTGTTCAAAACGATTCTTTTTATCTAGCGGAAATGGTTAAATCCCGCGCGATTGAAATGGCATTTGTACGACTTCCACTTGAACATCGAGGTTTCATATATGAACACCTTCTTAGTGAACCCTTTGTTTTTGTAAGTAAGCAGAAAACGGACATGGTTTCGCTCGAAATGATTTCTCAATTGCCACTCATTATTCCAAGTACTGAAGGTTTGGGGAGTTATAATATCATTCATGAAGCCTTTTCAAAACAAAAACTTCAATTTACGAGTATTGCGGAGTGCTCAGATATGCATGTATTGATGGAAATGGTGAAAGGAGGAATGGGCGCAACGATCGTGCCTAAATCCGTTTTTGATGTGTATGGAGATGGAGACCTATATTCTGCTCCGATTAAAGAAACAACCACGCATTCCTCATTAGGTATGATTTGGCTTGAGCATCACTATGTCTCAACTCCTGCTAAAAACTTTATCAAGCTAGTTAAACAGGAATTATCTTAATTAATGCACAGGGTTCGTAAGATTAACCCTTATTCGTACCCTCAGATGTTTGCATAACTTCCGGTGAGGGTACGATAAAGCTTAATTCCAAGGAAAGACTTTATCATATATGCAAAATACTTTTCTAGCACACTAGCATGTTTCCCTAAATCTGTCTCACGGGTTATACTCTTTTTCATGTACCTCTAAACCCCTCTTACGGTACACGCTCTACTCGTTTTCTACACTAGCTTGTACCGCGAAACTTTTCTTGTGATACACGCTATCCTCTTTTTCAACCTAGCTTGTACCGTGAAACCTCTCTTGCAGTACACGCTCTACTCGTTTTCTACACTAGTATGTACCGCGAAACCTTTCTTGCAGTACACGCTCTACTCGTTTTCTACACTAGCTTGTACCGCGAAACCTTTCTTACAGTACACGCTCATCACCTTTACAACCTAGCATGTACACTAACTCCGTTTTCTGGTAAACACTCAAATCCTCTAATCAAGCACGAACCTAGATGGGACAACGGACCTGACCCACAATCGCAAAAATCCACCCATAAAAAAACAACCCTACATCAGTAGGGCTGTTTTGAGATCTTATTTATAGGTTAAATTATAATTTAACTACGTTAGATGCTTGAGGTCCACGGTTACCTTCAACGATTTCGAAAGAAACTTCTTGACCTTCTTCTAAAGTTTTGAAACCATCGCCTTGGATTGCTGAGAAGTGTACGAAAACATCGTCTCCACCTTGTACTTCGATGAATCCGAAGCCTTTTTCGCTGTTAAACCATTTTACTTTACCATTTTGCATGAAATATGCCTCCTAAAATGAACACACAAACCATTTGTGCATTGAAAAATTAACCATTGTACACTTACATAAATCTAAAACAAATTGACATATAACTTCAGAAGAATAGCCTGATTCTAAAATGAAATTATCGTTCTTTCTTTTCTTTAAACTTATATAACGCAACAAAATGGTCTATTTCATCATATCATTGCAGATTACCAGAGTCAACCAACAAATATGAAAATAGTCATTTTCTCACACATGCTGTATAAACATGCATTCTCTCGATTTAGTTAAAGAGTTTCGCGTACTCCCCATAGCCTTCTTTTTCAAGATCTTCCTTAGGAATGAACCGAAGTGCAGCGGAGTTTATACAATAACGCATACGAGTTGGACCTGGTCCATCATAGAATAAATGGCCAAGATGGGAATCTGCTGTATTGCTTCTAACTTCAGTACGGATCATACCATGTGATGTATCAAGCTCCTCAACGATTTCTTTCGCATCAATCGCTTTTGTAAAGCTTGGCCAACCGCAGCCTGCATCATATTGATCCAATGAACTGAACAATGGCTTACCAGACACAATATCAACATAAATGCCTTCTTTTGAATTGTTCCAAAACTCATTTCGAAACGGTGGCTCTGTCCCCTGTTCCTGTGTCACGTAATACTGCATATCTGTCAGACTATTCTTAGCCTCTTCAAATTCCTTTGCAGCCCAATGGGTTCTAATAAATTTGTCCCTGCCTGATCCTTTACGATAACGATTATAGTGTTCAGGCTTCTTTTTATAATAATCCTGATGATATTCTTCTGCTCTGTAGAATTCCTTTGCAGGAAGAATCGGTGTCACGATTGGTTTTGTGAAAATTCCACTGTCAGCAAGTTTTTGCTTTGATTCTTCGGCAATCTTTTTCTGTTCGTCCGTATGGTAAAAAATTGCTGTGCGGTAGGAATCACCCCGATCAAAAAATTGACCGCCTGCGTCTGTTGGATCAATTTGCTGCCAAAAGAGCTCGACTATTTTCTCATAAGGAAAAATGTCTGGGTTAAATGTAATTTGAACGGCCTCATAATGTCCTGTTGTATCCGAACAAACCTCTTCATATGTAGGATTTTCTTTCGTTCCACCTGTATAACCTGACACAACTTCAATGATTCCTGGTTGTGTATCAAATGGCTTAACCATACACCAGAAGCAGCCGCCAGCAAAGGTTGCTTTTTCCACTTTTTCATGCGTATTTTCCATGTACCCTCTTCCTTTCTCCTTGTGCTTTATTTCATTATATCATTTCTGCTGTCTGTTCAAAAAAATACGCTCATAGTATTTCCATAATTGGAAACAGTAAAAAATAGGAGGTGTAAGAATGAGTAGTCCTTATTTATGTCCTAATTGCAAAACCAATCGTTCCAGATTCAATATTATTGAACAAGTCTCTAGATCCGTAAAAATGAATCCACAAAGTGGCGAAGTTATGGAAGAATACACAGAAAACCTTGATCCCTTCCATGTCCCATACCGCGGGCCAGAAATCAAGGTCCAATGCGGGGTCTGTGGCCTAATCGAAGACGAACAATCCTTTATAAAAAGAGCCGAAAATTACAAAGGGTAAAACATCAAACGGGACCACGGGGACGGTTCTAGTGGTTCTCCATTTATGACCAAAAAGGGACTGCTCTCAAACTCCGGTATCTACCGGACCAAGAGAACCGTCCCTATGGTTCAATGAATTAGTAGCCTTCTTGTTTGACATTAAAGAACCTCTTGATGATGGAGATTCGAAGTTCAATTAACGGCTGAGTTATCGCTCGAATTGTTTTCGTTGACAACAACAATGTTAGGATGAGTGAAGCGATTACTAATATTGCAATATTTCCAGTATCGTTAATTACGTCTAGCCATTCGCTACTTCTGAAATATTTAATGACAAAGCCGTGCAACAAATATACATATAATGTATGTGTGCCCCAGCTTGTGAAGAAAAATTGCCTTTTCGGTAATAGTGAGAAAAAGGCAACCGTCATAACAATTGAAACCAAGTAGACTGCTAATCGAATGAGTCCGCCGAGATTCTCATGAGATAACGTTTCGTACGACTTCGAGCCAAGCAACCAACCGGTATTGAAATCTGGTACAAAATAATAGCCGATTAAAATAGCTAAAAGCAAAATTCCTGATCCCACTTGAACTGCCGGGCGTTTCAAAGCTGTAAAATGCTCTCTTTTACAATAAAAACCCAATAAAAACAATGGGAAAAAGACAAATGTCCGAGATAAACTTAGGTAATTTTCCACAAAGGGAATATAGCCTACACCTATCCCAACTAAAACTGCGATAGTCACCGACCATTTCATCGGTACTTTCGTGTACGCATACAGCATCACATTCCAGCAAAATAAACTAATTAAAAACCAAAGTGACCACTGTGGATTAAATGGCTCAAATAAAAGTGATTGACCATTATATAGGTAGTAATAATAGATCGTATAGATAAGCTGAAAAATTAAATAGGGAATCAACAGTTTTTTTGCCGTCTTTTTAATATATCCTTCCTTCCTAAACCCCTTTGCAAAATACCCCGAAACTAATATAAAAGCAGGCATATGAAAGGAATACACGAAGTGGTAAATTGTCATGATGATTTTATGATCATCAATAAAAGGCTGAATGAAATGCCCAAAGACAACAAGGAATATTAGGATGAACTTTGCGTTATCAAAATAATACTCTCGCTTACTTGCCATCATAAAACCTCCAAACTATTGTTATCGTATTATAGCATCGTAAGGAGGGTGTTTATGCAAATGTCTTTGATTTGTAAATGTCTTTTTAATATTAATGGCTAGTTTGTAATTATACTGAAAAATCTTAATCAAAATGAAACAAACCTTCTGGGACTTTTTTTATGTGAGCAATATCATCCTCTCGCTTATTTTTCCGCTTTAAATTTATTTCAGTTTTCGAAAGTTTCGTTAATGAAAATAATCTGCAATTGTGGTACTATAAATCTATTAAAAAAACAAGTATATTTTTAGGAGATGGAAAAAATCATGCCGAATTGGCAACGAAATTTATGGGTTCTTTGGATTGGTGTCTTTTTTACCGCTTCAGGGTTTTCAATGGTTATCCCGTTTTTACCGATTTTTCTGTTAGAAATCGGGGTACACGACCACACTGAATTATGGTCAGGGCTAATCTATGGGGCCGCCTTTTTTGCAGGTGCATTTGCGACACCGTTTTGGGGAAGAGTTGCCGACAAATACGGACGTAAACCAATGATTGTAAGGGCTGGATTTGCCCTTTTCCTCGTTTATACGTTAATGGCAATTGTTACAAATCCTTATCAAATCTTAGGCTTACGTATCATGCAAGGTTTATTAAGTGGGTTTATCCCAGGTTCGATTGCACTCGTCGGGACAAACACTCCAACAAAAAATGTTGGGTATGCGCTCTCCATGATTTCATCCGCTGCAGCAACCGGGATGATTTTAGGACCTCTCTTGGGTGGCGGTTTAGCTGAACTTTGGGGTAATCGATGGGCCTTTGCAAGCGCGGGAACCATTGTCTTATTGGCAACCATTTTAATCATCTTTTTCGTCAAAGAAGAAAACTTCAAAGCGAACAAAGAAAAAGGTTCCGTTATCAAAGATTTTAAAATCGCAATCGACAATCGCCCTTTCTTCCTTGTATTGATTCTGACCTTAATGGTCAGCTGCTCTACAATGATTATTGACCCGATTCTACCATTATACATCGCTGATATCGCAAGTCACTCAAGTTATACAACATTACTGACCGGTTTTATAATTGCATTACCTGGTCTTGCGAGTGCCTTGTTTGCGCCTGTGTGGGGAAAATGGGCGGACAAAGTAGGTTTCAATAGGATTTTACTCATTGGGCTATTAGGCGCTGGAATTGGCACATTAGCTCAGATTGTCTTTACTCAAATCTGGGGCTTCTCAATTATTCGTTTCATCTATGGAGTCTTCTTCTGTGCGATCTTCCCTGCTTTAAATGGGCTTATTGTCAAAATTACTCCAGAAGATTTCCGCGGCAGAGCTTTCAGCCTCAGTCAAACTGCAAATCAAATTGGAGGTATGATTGGCCCACTTATCGGTGGGGTATTAGGAGGCCTATTTCCTACACAAATGCTCTTCACCGTGACAGGAATATTGCTCCTAGTTGCACTGGCTACAGCTTACTTAAATGGCGATCAACGGAAAAGTGTCTTGAAACGAGGGGTACTGGCTAAGAAATAAAATAGGTTCGTACGTATAGACAAACGCTCAGAATTCTCTGAGCGTTTCTTTTATCTTTATCGCTCGTGTAGCAACAAATGTTTTAATATACTTATCTAATATTCTTTTTCCACCAAAATCATCTTCATAAAAACCTGAAATGACAAACCCAGCATCAATTTGCCCTTGAATTTGGTCTTCCAACGTGTGGGCAAATTCGATTGTTTGATTTGAATCGATATAATCTTGTACATCATCCTCTGGTAAATAATCAAGGGTTGAAGATGGTATAGAATGTTTAACTTCTAGAATCCCTTTATTTTCTTGATTTTCATCAAAGATCCAGAGTAAAGGATTCGTAAACCCAGCAATCAAAATACCATTGCTTATTAAAACTCTGGATGCTTCTTTCCAGACAGGGCGTACATCTTTAACAAATAAATTAGAAACAGGGTGAACGATTATATCAAAGTATTCATCTTCAAATTCAATAAGGTCAGACATGTCACCTTGTACTGTTTTTAAGGTTAACCCTTCACGTTTTGCTACCTTTTCATCTTGTTCTAATTGTTTTTTAGATAGATCAAAAACGGTTACGTCTGCTCCAGCTGCGGCTAATACTGGCCCTTGTTGTCCCCCACCCGAAGCTAAGCAAAGAATTTTCAATCCATCTAACGATTTCGGAAACCAGTGTCTAGGGACTGATTTTTCAGTTGTAACGATGATTTCCCACTCGCCAATTTTACTCTTTTCGATTACTTCACTACTCACAGATTGAGTATATCTAGAACCATCTTCTACCTTCTTATCCCAAGCATTTCTGTTATGCTGAGCTATGTCCACTGTAATTCCTCCTACCCTTCAACAAATTAAAAGTGCTTACTCCTACAAAAAATCAAACTAGGAATAAGCACCACACTAAATTTATCTCACTAAGCAAATACTTGACTTGCCTTCAATAAATTTTCTCTTGCCTCTATATATTCGTGATGGAGTTTATCAACAAACTTACCAGCGCTTGTCACTTCATTAATCGCACCAATGCCTTGACCACTTCCCCAAATATCCTTCCAGGCCTTTGATTTCCCTTCTCCACCAAAATTCATTGTTGAAGGGTCACTTTCAGGAAGATTTTCAGGATCTAAGCCTGCTGCACGAATGGATGGTGCTAGATAGTTTCCATGAACTCCCGTAAATAAATTACTGTACACAACGTCATCCGAATTACAATCAACTATGGCTTGCTTATAGTCTTCTGCAGCTCGTGCCTCATGTGTTGCAATAAATGGTGAACCGATATATGCAAAATCTGCTCCCATAGCTTGAGCCGCTAATATAGACTTCCCAGTTGCAATGGATCCTGCTAAAGCTAAGGGACCATCAAACCACTCACGGATTTCCTGAACTAAAGCAAATGGACTCTTGCTTCCTGCATGCCCTCCTGCACCTGAAGCGACGGCAATTAGGCCATCTGCCCCCTTATCAATTGCCTTATGGGCAAATTTATTATTGATGATGTCATGTAAAACAATTCCCCCATAACTATGAGCTGCTACATTCACCTCTTCACGAGCTCCCAGAGAAGTGATAATAATCGGTACCTTGTATTTCACACATAGCTCCATGTCCTGTTCAAGACGATTGTTTGACCTATGTACGATTTGATTAATAGCAAATGGAGCTGCTGGGCGGTCAGGATTTTTCGCATTGTAATCAGCTAGTGTCTCAGTTATCTCTGCCAACCATTCATCCAGTTGTGAGGCTGGTCTAGCGTTTAGTGCAGGCATCGACCCTACAATCCCTGCTTTGCATTGTTCAATCACAAGCTTTGGATTACTAATGATGAACATTGGTGAACCGATAACAGGAATCCTTAAGGATTTCAGGATAGATGGAATATTCGACATTTTTACTTCCCCCAATTTCAAAACATATTTACTTGCATTTAAAATAAATCATTCTGAATCAGAGAAGGACAGGCTGTCTGTATTTAAATTTCAGTAATCGCTTTCAATCATCCTTCTATTTAGTAATACTATATTCATAGGGTTATAGTCAAATAATTCTCTTAAGTAAGGATAAAAATGATGAGTAATTAGCGAACCGCGGGGACTTTATTCTTGGACCCCAAAGGTGATTTCCATTGACTTTTTCCAGCTTCATCCAAAACCTATACCTTATTTGGTCTTTATGCTATAACTTCTTCCACATTTATCCAAAACTCATACCATATTTCACCTTTAAGCCATGACTTCTTCCAACTTCATCCAATACCCACACCTTATCCGGCAGTTATGCTACTACATTTTCCTGTTTCATCCAAAACCCTTATCATAAACACGTTCTCCATTCATCATAAAAAAGCGCTGATCCATTGACCAACGCTAAACCATTTTACTTCACATAATGCTTTTTGAAATCCGAGTGGATTGAAAATTTGTGACGTAGGTCAATCAGGTTTTTGCCAAAGCTTTCTTCAAGAATATCACGATGCTTGTTTAACAGCTCCATCAAATATAAATCATGGATGATGACCTCTGTTATTGGCATAACTAGTCCTACATGCATCGTCCATGCTGCGCGACTATCTTTACCTAAAGACACGATTCCAGCTACGACCTCTGAATCATCGCCACTGTATACGAGCCATCTTCCGCCATATTCGTCCGTAATATCAAGGCTCATGTCATGCAAATATACATTGGCAAAATCAGATTCAACCTCTCCATACGCGACAATCGTAATATTGACACCTCTTTTGGCAGCAGCTCTTAAATCCTCTGCTAATACCTCATACTCCTCTTTCCATACTTCTAACAAAATCCGTTGGTTAGCTGATTCGATACATGTCCGCACTTTATCCAGAATTTCTGTATCCCCTGTGATATTCCAAATATTTTCACGGTCATGAACCGAGCGCTCAAAGTTTTCGAAAAACTTCTCTGCCTTATTAAAATTTTCCTCTGCCTTCGTACGACGGTGACGAATCAGTTCCTTGGCAGGTACCGGCGTGTATTGTGGTGTATTACCTGGACTAACCAATATATCCCCACGCATAACTAGATTGTCCAATACCTCATAAATTTTTGAACGAGGTACACCAGAATTTTTTGCAACTGCATAGCCTGTCAATGGAGATTCTTCCAATAAGCTCAAATATGCCTTCGCCTCATACTCCGTAAACTGTAAATTCTTAAATGTATCAAAAATATTATCCAATTTCGTTCCTCCACCGAATAGTCGCTACCTTTGTAACTAATATATTAACAAAAAGTATTGATGCATTCCAATCAAATCTGCTACAATATTTTTGAAAGTAGTTACTGTAGTAGTCACTAAAACCAACTTGGAGGTCTACAGACAATGGATAACCTAATTGCCTACTTACCAATCGCAGCTATGATGGTTATAATTCCCGGAGTGGACACGATGTTAATCATCAAAAACACACTTACATACGGTCCAAAAGCTGGTCGCTATACCCTACTTGGAACGTCTATGGGACTTGCTTTTTGGACACTTATTGCCGTTCTTGGGTTATCTGTTGTAATTGCGAAGTCAGTGTTTTTGTTTAGTTTTATTAAATATGCAGGTGCTGCCTTCTTAATCTATCTAGGAATCAAAAGCTTCTTCACCAAAAGCTCCTTGTCATTGAATGAGCTTCAAGAACAAGCAAAGAATCAAGTTACACCTACAAAAAAACATCATAAGGAATCATTTTTGCAAGGGTTGCTTAGTAACATACTTAATCCTAAAACCGTTCTAGTATATATCACAATCATGCCCCAGTTTATTGATTTGAACGAGAACATAAACCAACAATTAATCATAATGGGCCTTATTATGTCCATCCTTGCCATTGTTTGGTTTTTACTCCTCGTATCTATCCTTGATTACGCAAAAAAATGGTTCAACAATCCCAAATTCAATAAAGCATTCCAAAAATCAACCGGTTTAATCCTTGTCGGCTTTGGCATTAAAACCGGAATCTAAAACCTAACATAAATCCGTTCATCCATTGAACGGATTTTTTTCCTATTCAGGCATAACATGGTAACATAGATTAGTAATTAATTAGATTTAAAAGGTGATCATATTGTTTTTATTATGGCTACTGCTCATATTAATCGGAATAGTCTACATAAAATACACCAATATTTTCGTTAAAACTTCAACTTTAGCCGCGGTAATGGCGATTGGAATTATGACTCGAGGGGTTTTATCCAATTATTTCACAACAGGCTTTGATATTTATGGTGAGATTATAGTGATGATCAATATTACACTATGGCTGTCATTTCTTTTTTCTTTAGGAATGACCATTTGGAAGGGAAAATTCAGGGAGCTCCATCTCAAAAATCCTATCAATCGATTTGGGATTGGAACATGGGTGGCAGCTTCCTCCATTTGTGGAATTTTACTATATATTTATAACGATTGGTTTATGCCCGCGATGCTCATCTCACTTGTGAACTTCGGCTTCTGGCTATTTTATATTATAATATCGATAGTAGCCTTTTTCGAAATCCATAAAACCAGTTCCTACCATAAAGTTCACGGAATTGTATTATTAACCACTGTTAGTACACAGTCTATAATACTTTTAATAAACACCATATATCCTGAGGTTCCAATCTACTTGAACATAAGCTTGCTTATCATAGGTTTCCTCTTCTATTGTGTTGGGATTTATTTTATCGGTAAAAGATACATTCGAAAAAGCTGGTCCATCAAGGATGATTGGAATAACACAAACTGTATTCTCCACGGGGCATTGTCCATTTCCGGAATTGCCTGTATTGTATCCGGAAGTGTCGATCCTACTATTATCGTCACGCTCTGGATGATTGTCTTTGCTATCTACTTACTTGTTGAGACAATTGAGATCATCAGGCTTTATTCACGACTTAAACATTTTGGAATTAAAAAAGGAATTTTTATTTACGATGTCAGCCAGTGGAGCCGGATATTTACCTTTGCCATGTTTGATACATTTACTTTCCGCCTTCAAACAGATATCACAATTATTTTACATATCCGCCATTTGGTCCTATCTTTTGGGATTTGGCTCATTTTAATGCTAATTGTGTTTGAGGTTTTTCTAAGTATGAGGTATATGTTGCAGCTTCACCAAAAAGTTACCTACAGAAATCAAGCATCGGACATCTCGATTTAAGTTCCAAAATCCTAAGCCCACACCGCACACTGACACCTTACATATATATAAGGTGTCAAAGGTGAGGTGATAAAATGACAGAGAAAGGATTTAATATACTAATATCCGTAATCATCGGGTTCCTTTTAAGCTGTGCGGTGTTTTTCTATGTAACTGAGGACAAAGCAAAACCCGTAACATCGAATCCAACGACCGAAGCACCGACAACTCCCCCTCCTTCCAATACAGATAAGAAAAAACCACCACCGGCTGATAGCCAGGAACAACAAAATCAAGACAAGAATAATGAAACTGAAAAGCAAACAGATTCAGAAAAACAAAGTGAAAAAGATAAGCAAAAAGAAGATAAAGAAAAACAAAACAATGAAGAACAAAACAACAATGAAAAAGCAAAGCCTAGCGATGAACTCCCAGAGATTGTTTGGGGAATTGATTCTGCAAGTGAAACGACAAAAGATTTTTATGCTTGTGTAAAAGAGAATTTTGGTGACCCCGTCGTATTTGGTCGTTATCTTGGCGAGCGCGAAGGGATCTCAGTAGGTCTTACAGCTGAACAAGTGGAGATAATCCATGCTGAAGGTGACTTTATTCTACCAATATACAATCATTTTAATGATGCAACAGGTTATGACAATGGGGTTGCACATGCTAAGGAAGCAATTAAACTAGCTGGTGAAATTGGCATCCCAGAAGGAGTTGCCCTGTTTGCAGATATTGAACCAACCTACCCAGTAGATTCTGAGTTTATTAAAGGCTGGTTTGAGACAGTAGAAGGCTCTCCGTATAAATCTGGAATTTATGGTGTATTTGACCCTGAGCAAGCTTTGTTTAAAGCCTATCAAGAGGCCGGAAAAAGCAACGGCGCCATCCTTGAACAGAATTATATTTGGACAGCTGCACCTAGTGTCGGAATAACAGCAGAAGCCAAAGCACCAAAATATAACCCGAGTGCTCCAGAAGGCTCACTTGCATGGGGCTGGCAATACGGCTTAGACTCTGAAACTTGTAACATTGACACAAACCTATTCAAACGTGAACTCGTCGATGTCTTGTGGAAACCTTAAGAAAATGAGAAACATGAAAAAAGAAGCATGAGTTTACCTCTTATGCTTCTTTTCGTATATCAGCTATTCGATTGCTGCATATAAACCTCTTCATACGGCTGAACGATGACAAAGCCATCTCCCTCAAATCTCATTTGAATCGATTCGCCACTTCCACGACCTACAAATGTTTTAAATGAAATATCCGTTTGGAACTCAGGGTGAAGATTTCCAGACCAAGCAACTGTTGCATTCGGATCTGTTATAACAGGTTTTCCTGGCGTTACCCGCAATGTAAGTGGCTCATAATGAGTCGTAATCGCAAGCATTCCACTCCCCTCACAACGAACATTGAACAGCCCACCCGCCATCATACCTGCTACCCGCTTCATTAGCTTTATTTCATGCTTCAAGGATGGTTCAAAGGCAAGAAGATCATTCCCATTTACATAGATTGATTCGTTCTGAAGTTGAAGAATGATAATTTTTTTCCCGCTGTCGGCCAAGTATAGTTTCCCTTGCCCATTTGCTTTCATTAACGATGCCCCTTCACCTGTTAACGCTTTCTTAAACATACTTCCAAGGCCATGCTCCAGGATTCCTTCTCGTTCATACTTGATTTTTCCGTTATAGGCAACCATTGACCCTGCTTTTGCCCAAATCATCCCATTCAAATTTACTTCAAGCATTCTAGGTGTCTCTAACTCAAACAATCCTTCACCTTTGTCTTCTTGCTCTGTGTTTTTTATAAATTCAGCAATTGAATATTTGCTCATATCCCCCACATCCTTTCTTTAGTTTGTTATACGTATAGACTAGGAAAAGGTTTCAGATTGTTAAGGTTTTGTAAATTTTCATTTTTGACTTTAGGTATCTTTTTTTGTATGCTATAATTCCGATATCGGTTTTCGATATTGGTTTTCTATATCAACCTGATTGGTGGTAACTAAAGTGGAAGAAAAAATATTGAGGAAGCTTTTTCTTGGGTTCATCCAGATTCATATTTTACACCATGCAAAAGAACACCCTATTTTCGGGGCATGGATGCTCGAAGAACTTAGAGAGCATGGATATGTCATAAGTTCCGGAACACTCTACCCGATCCTCCACAGCATGGAGTCAGATGGCCTATTAGTAAAAGAAGAAAAAAATGTAGACGGAAAAATTAGAAAGTATTATACCACAACCGATAAAGGAAATTCCGTTCTTATCGAAGCTCGGAATAAAGCTTATGAGCTTTTCAAAGAAATTAAGGATTAGTTGAAGGGGGAAAACATGAAAAACTTACTTGAAATTCTAGTTGTATCAACAAGACTCGGTTTGACATCTTTTGGAGGACCTGTTGCACACTTAGGATATTTTCACGAAGAATATATCCGTCGACGTAAATGGATGGATGAAAAAACCTATGCAGATTTAGTTGCTTTGTGTCAGTTTTTACCTGGACCTGCTAGTAGCCAAGTCGGAATTGGTATTGGTGTGATGCGTGCAGGAGTACTCGGTGGAATTGTTTCATTCCTGGGGTTCACTCTTCCGTCTGTCATTGCACTCATTCTTTTTGCAGTAATCCTACAAGGGTTGGATATCGGAACTGCAGGCTGGATTCATGGATTAAAATTGGTGGCCGTAGCCGTTGTGGCACATGCAATTCTTGGAATGGCACAAAAACTTACTCCAGATTTAAAGAGAAAATCACTTGCACTTTTTGCTTTAGTTGGAACTTTACTGTGGCAGACTGCCTTTACACAGGTAGGCGTTATTCTCATTGCAGCCATTTTAGGATTTATATTATTTAAAAATCATACAGACAGTGAGACTACCAATTTACAGTTCCCAATATCTCGTAAATTCGCAGCTTTCTGTTTGATGTTGTTTTTCGGTTTGCTCATTCTTTTACCGATTTTAAGAGAAGTTACTTCCTTGGAATGGATTGCAATGTTTGATAGCTTTTACCGATCTGGTTCGCTGGTTTTTGGTGGCGGGCATGTTGTATTACCGCTATTAGAACGTGAATTTGTCCCAACAGGATGGGTAAGCGAAGAAGCATTCCTTGCTGGGTATGGAGCAGCACAAGCCGTTCCTGGACCATTGTTTACATTTGCTGCCTATCTTGGTGCTGTGATAAATGGATGGCAAGGTGGACTACTTGCAACGGTGGCTATTTTTCTACCAGCTTTTCTACTCATTTTAGGTACATTACCGTTCTGGGATTCTTTACGCCGCAATCCAAAAATTAAAGGAGCACTAATGGGGGTTAACGCAGCAGTGGTTGGAATATTGATTTCTGCCTTCTATCACCCAATTTGGACCAGCACTGTGTATGCACCAATCGATTTTGCATTCGCAGCCATTTTGTTCAGCATGCTTGTCTATTGGAAACTACCACCTTGGATTGTTGTGGTAACAGGTGCAATCGGCGGTGCGATTATTAGTTTATTTTAGACTACCAATTTGGTAGTCTTTTTTTAATCTTCTATTCGACTTGTAACAAGAACAGGTTGATTATCCTATTCCTCCTCATCCTCTCTAAACAACTCGTCCAAATACCGTTCTCTCCGATGCAAAAATCCCATTGTGATCTGATAATGCTCGGTTTCTTCATATTCAATCTGCTCAATTGGTGATGCATCAAAATTAAAAATCTGAGCCCTCGGATATCCCAGTAATATCGGTGAATGTGTTGCAATTATGAATTGTGCATCTCCACCTTTTTCTAGATCATGAATCACTCTTAAAAAGGCAAGTTGGCGCGCTGGAGATAAAGCCGCCTCAGGCTCGTCCAAAAGATAAATACTTCGTTCACCAAACCGATTCAAAAATAACGACAAGAAAGACTCGCCATGTGATTGCTCATGCAGCGACTTTCCCCCATACCCTTCATAGTTAAAAGTTGGATCCTCCTTAGCCAATTGGTCCAAATAAGAGGCAAAATGAAAAAAGCTTTCTGCCCGTAAAAAGAAGCCCTGATTGATTTTTGGCATCCATGAGAGTCGAATATACTCACTTAAGGCTGGGGTCGCATCTTCAAAATAATAGGAATTGTTTCTTCCCCCTCCCCCACTATTAAACCCACACTGGTGGGCAATCGCCTCAAGCAAAGTGGACTTTCCCGACCCATTTTCACCTACAAAAAACGTAACAGGTTCATAAAAATCAAGTTGTTCGAGACCCCTAATACTTGGTATCGAAAAAGGATATGCCCGCTTATTATGTATTTTTTCCGATATTAATTTTACACTCCGTAAAAACAAAACAAATCACCACACTCACGTAATACAACCATTTTAACACGGTCGCTTTGTTCTTCCACCTATTTCGTATCAATTTAGATGTTTCTCTCTTGATAATATCTTTCATACATGATAAGATTCAAAAAATTTATCTTTTTTGGGAGGCCTGAAAATGAGATATGTTACGTTAACGGAAGTTTATAATCATAGAATTGCTCAAAAATACCTGTCTCGTTCTGGAAAGGCTCACGCCATTGCTTGTGCTTACCATGCTTTCAAAATGGCCAAGCAGCAAAATGTTTCTGTCGATCTTGCTACAAAAGCAGCTTTGCTCCATGATATGGGGCATTATACATGGTATAAGAATGGAAAATGGGATTATAGCATGTACAAGGAAAATGACATTCATGCCATTAAAGGGGCAGAACGTGCTCATAAATTATTGATTCGATTAGGTGAAAATCCGAAATATGCCAAAGAAATTGCTTATGCTATACTATTCCACACGGACTCATATATCGAAGAAGGTTTTATCAAGCGTACGCCACTCCAAGCCATTACAAAGCTTGCAGATGAACTGGATGAAGAAGAAGGTGGTCTTCACCACTATCGTGAAATTGATGAGGACAAAGCGAAGAAAATGATAGAAAGATTAGATGCCTTAGTTGAAGAAGAAATGGACAAACACCAATAAATTCAATCCAAATTAAAAAGCCCAAGAGAAAATGCTTATTCAGCTTTCTCCTGGACCTCGTTACATTCTTAAATAGCCCAATCACCTTTTCGGAAAATCGGAACGACTGCACCGTCTTGTTTAATGCCGTCTATATCCATATCACTTGATCCAATCATAAAATCGACGTGAACTGTTGACACATTTAAGCCACTTTCTTTTAGTTCGTCTTCATTCATTTTCGTGCCGCCCTGAAGATTTGTAGGGTACGCCGCACCAATCGCAAGGTGATTTGAAGCATTTTCATCGAATAATGTATTAAAGAAAGTAATACCTGACTGAGAAATTGGTGATGGATCTGGTACTAATGCAACCTCACCTAGACCTGTTCCACCCTCATTATCAAATACGAGCTTCTTCATAATATCATCTCCCGTTTCTGCGGAGATATCGACGATTTTGCCATCTTTAAAGTGCACTACAATACCTTCTATTAAGGTGCCTGCATAGCTTAATGGTTTTGTGCTTCGAACTACACCGTCCATACGACGTGTATCTGGAGCCGTGTATACCTCTTCAGTCGGCATATTTGCGATAAATTCTTCTTCTTTTGGATTATAGCTTCTAGCGCTTTCCCAGATATGGTTCTTGGGCAAACCAAGTTTTAAATCCGTACCTGGTGCTCGATAGTGCAACGCATCAAATTGGATTTCATTTAACTTGGCTGCCTTTTCATTCAAAACTTTTGTATGCTCGTCCCATGCAGCAACAGGGTCTTCCTCATACACTCGGCAAGTTTTGAAAATTTGATCCCAAAGCGCATCCACCTGCTCCTCAGTTGTTGCAAGGTCCGGGAATACTTTAGCCGCCCACCCTGCTCCAGCAGCTGCTGCAACTGTCCATTTTAAATCATTGTTTTGAGTCGCAACCCGTTGTACTTTGAATGCCTTCGCAGCTTTGTTTTGATAGGCAGAGATTTTAGCAGAATCAACCCCGCTTAGAAAGCCTGGATCACTTGAGACGATTGAAAGTCTGCATACCTTATGGTTGAGAACATGATCATCTGATTCTTGAATTTCGTATTCAGGAATATCAGTTAATACCTCTTCAGGCTGATGTAGATAGTGTTCTTTTGTAATTTCATCGTCAGACCACTTTACAATAACCTTTTCAGCCCCTAATGCGTATGCCTCTTTTGTCACAAGGCGAGCAAGTGGAGCCTGATCAACCGTGATTGTCATCTTAACCCAATCACCTTTTTGCACATTAAGTCCGTTAGCTACTAAAAGCTTCGCATACTTTTTTAAGTTCTCCTCAAAATGTGGAAGAGCCATCTTATTACCCCCAATAAATTATGTATAACATTATACTAGCATAACACAAATTAAAAACCCTAATGAATCAAAGAACCCCTAAGCGTAGAAATACCATTTTCCATATATCCCTTCAAACAGGTGAGCATATACATCCACCCTTCTTTTTGACCTAATAGAATGTTTACGATTTCAGGATCGTTGGTGTTAAAACCTGATTCTGTTACCTCTAATACTGTGCTTCCATTTTGCTCTTCCGTAAGCAAAAAAGTCACTGTCGTTTCATGCTCACCTTCTCCCCATTTGTACACTATTTTTTTATCTTGTTCTACCTCTACTACTTTAATTGTTAATTCTGCATTATATTCCTGATAAATCCATGTAATTTTATTTCCTTCTTCCAATCGACCTGAACTATTAGAAAACCAATAGTTTCCGATTTTTTCTGGGTCTACTAAAGCTTCAAACACCTCACTCGTCGACTTATCAATTCGCATTTTTGATGTTATATCAGAAATCATAAAACATCTCACCTTTCATAAAAATACCTCTGTAATTAATATTATATCCATACTACTTCCACAAAAAATGCTCCTCTCCTTTATAAAAGTAAAAAAAGAGCAAATCAACATCGATTTGCTCTTACCTTGTTACAACGTTAATTATTTCTTTTTAAACTCGATTCAAATAAATCAATGATTTCTAAAAACCTTTCCGCTTCTCTAAATGTGTGATCAGCCAACAAAGGATGAATATTACTTTTTATCCGACAAGCCTCAATTAGCTCCCTCGCTGTTTTCTTAAAATCTCTAAGTGAGGCAACTGATACTCTATTTTGATCTAAAAACTGAGTTAGAATTGGTTTTGTTTCCGACTGTGGTCGCATTGAATCTAAATCAACTGCTTGAAATAACAATTGATCAAAGTCATGGCTGAACTCTCTAGCCTGGTCAACAAGCTTTCTTTCTGATGGATCCAACAAATGCCCGATAAATTTTGCATGATCAGCCATGATTCTAAGGAAGAAAACATTTTCCTGAATAATGGCTTCTGGTTTTGGCGCGAGTATTCCTTGATTAAGTTCCTTTAACCGATTAGCAAAATAGGCTGCTTCCCTACTAATATGGTCAACTAGCAAAGGGTAATTGTTTGTAATAATCTCACAACGTAAAGTTAACCCTAATACCTTTCTTTTATATGCCCATATTGACGCAGCAGCTTGGTACACTTCATTATTAAATGCTTGGACTTGCTGTAATTCCGAATTTACCGAAAACCGAGCTAGCTTTTCCTCAATTCTTTCAAACACTGTAATAAAATTCTTTGCTTCATTAATTAATTGTTGTTGTTCATACGTAAAACCCAAACTCAAAAACAAAGCGTGCTCCTTCATTATTCTAGACCAAAATCTAATCTCATCTAATGACCTCGTAACAATTGGATCGGCCATCTCCCACCCTCCCTTATTCTCACCCTTCCTCTACATAGATATGATGGTACGGATTGTACTCATTCAATGATTAATATATAAAAAAAAAGCAAACCAATCATTGGTTTGCTTACTAGTCTATTGGGACTTGCAACTTGAACCGTAACTCGTCCTTGCTGAGATCAAACGTTTCGACCGCGACCTTCATATCGCTTTTCATTTTCATTTCGGACAAATAGACATAGATATCTTGTTTTTTCGAATCAATTTGAACCCATTCTGGAAGATTATAATAGTCGTTAATATACCTAAGTACGAAGGAAACAGGTAAGCTTACTTGACCCACGGTAAAAGCCTCCTGTTGTAATAGTAAATCCCCATTTTCAATTACCTCAGGTTTAAATGTCATAACCATATCAATTTCTTTCCCGAATACAGTAATCGTTCCAAGGAGCATAACCCGCTCCGTTAACAAAACCTTGTAATTTAGAGGATTATCCTTTGCTTCTTTTTTCAAAAAGCTATTGATTACTCTCGTTAAGTCCTCTTTATTGGTTTCGACTGACAGATTTACTTTATCCGTTGAGTCGACATTTTCCTTCAGGGCCACTTCTTTATTAGGTGCGAAAAGCAATCCGAAAAAGATAAGCACACACAAGAGATTAAGTGCTAGCAGTGCGAGAAAAAGAAACTTCCATTTATTTTTTACCTTCATCAAAGACCCCCTCTACGTAGGAAATCACTCTTTTCTGATTGATTCGAAAATCCTCTCACTCATTATTTCATACCCTTTTGCGTTTGGATGAAACTCATCTTCTGATAAAAGATTATCACTCGTTTGACTGAAAACATCGTCTAGGACTACAAATTTAGTATGGTCAAATGTTGAAAGAATTCTTTCACTACCTTCGTTCCAATTGTCTACAATTGTATTAATTTCCGTGGAAAGGTCAATAAACCAACCAAACGGATTGTACAGCCCAACTAGTACGATTTCGGCTTCACTATTATGGTTTCTAATATTTTCGAGGACTTTTTGTAAGCGAACCTCATATTTAGCCTGTTCTTTCTCAAACACATGTAATGATAGATCAAAAAGGTTCTCTTTCACAATTTTCATTATATCATTTCCACCTATGGTAATGACAATGATGTCAGCATCCGCAATCCCTTCTTGAACTTCCTCATTCTGCAATCGATTTAGAAGGTCAGTTGTCTTATGACCTTTCACACCAAAATTCTGGAGAGTAACCGATTTTACATCTTTTTCACTAAGAAGCTTTTCCTCCAGCAACGAAGTATAGCCCCCCTGCTTCGATTCATCACCGACACCCTTTGTTAATGAATCGCCAATTGATGCAATACGGAGTTCTCTAGGGATAAAATCATCCGGAACTTCACTCTTTGGAGATAGACCTGTATCATGGTCGCTGGTGGCTGTAGCTGTTGTTGTTGTAGCTATTCCCCCTGAACAACCACTTAATAATAAACTAGTGATAATAATGGCTAAAATCGGTTTGTTCAACTTGCTCACCACATTTCTTTCCAGACTGTTGTCTACAAGTTTAGTATTATAGCATACGTAAAAAAACCTTTAAGGATTCATGTTTCGTTGAAATATCTTCTATTCAAAGTAATAATTCCAATCTTCATAAAAGTTTGACCAATTCATTAAATAGATGATGAAAAAAGACGTCTATATGGACGTCTTCACTACATTGCTTGTTGTTCCGATGCATTTTTTGCTCCGAGCGTTAGGGTGTGAATGGTAATTTCAGGATTGCTTCGAACGCGAATATTAACCCCTGTCTGACCTAATCCCTCGTTTATATAAAACGGTTTTCCATCATGTGTATGAAAACCTTTTATCATCTTCATTCTAACAAGTTTCCCCATTTTCACCAAGTGATATGGCTTCGGGTAACAAATTTGTCCACCGTGAAAATGGCCAGATAAGAGATAATCAAAATGATACTCCTTCATCTGCAAAACAAGATTTGGGTCGTGAGTTAACACAAGATTATACCCCGCTTTTAATGATGAATAAGACTCTACTAGACTGCTTCGTTTCGAAATAAAATCATCAATCCCAATCAAGTTCAAACGATGACCATGAATCAGAAGTGACTCATTTTCATTTTGAAACGTTCTTACCCCGTGTTCCTCTAACAACTGTTTAAGTTTTTCAAAGTTTTTCTTACGTAAAAAATAATCATGATTTCCAAACACAGCATAAATACCATGTGACGGTGCAATCTTATTTAGTATGTCAAGATACGGAACGAGTTTTGGAATACTGCGTTGACGATCCAAGAAGTCACCAGTTATGGCTATTAGGTCAATTTTTTCATTTTTCACTTGTCGGTATAATTCATCAGGAGTAATCGATAGATTTTCAAGATGTAAGTCTGATAGGTGGAGAACATTGACTTGTGTTGGGTTCACATATTGTTGTTCTGGGTTTACAGATATTTTATTAACAATCACGTTATACGTGTTTTTATTAGCTTTTCTAACAAAATAGAAAACGATTAAGATAGCGATAAGAGCGATAAAAATTTTCACAAAAAAACACCACCTTTTCTCCTTCCATTATAGATAATAGAATTCGAAAAAAGCAGTGGTAATGAATGGATACCTATCGATACATCTTAAATAAGGTATTTTTAGACATAAATAAATACATCGGTTGTCTTCGGATACTTTGCGCTGACATAGTTGAAACTGCCATACCATACATGGGAAGAAATACAATTAATTTAAACCACAGATAGACTTTGTTCGATATCGCTACTGTTTCAAAGCCTAATCGTTTGCTACCTTTGTTTAGTGCTGTAATACCAATAAGCCCTTTTATTTCATCCCTTTTTGGATGGTTTTGTAAATACTCGGCAACTCCAGGCAATGCCTGCTTCACTTGCTTGTATATCATTCTAGCCTTTGAAGTTTCTCCTTGAAGTCCAATCAACTCTCTAAGTAAAATCACATTATGTAAATGAATTTTAATTAATAAATCGTTTTTCTTTATTTCAGTTCCATCAGCAAGAACGCATGAACGTCCTTTATATTTTGTTACTTTAACCCGCAAAATCTCTTTATCCTCTACATATGTAAGTCTTGTAAGACCATAATAAATCGGATCAAGAATTGTCCAAATGGTAATCACGCACAACTTCATTTTTGCGAGCATGGATGCATCCCCTTAACAATCATTTACAATTTCATTTTCTCTATTTTCTTTAAAAATTATTTTGGAAAAGTAAGGCAAGATAAAAGTAGGCCATTTTAAAAAAACTATGCACATACATTTATATTTGAAAGGAAGTCATTTAGATGGAAAAAGATAATGAAAAACAACAGGATTCAAAACATGAATTTCCTGAACAAATCTCAAATGGCTGTATGACCTTCACCAGTCATGAGCTGTTCTGGAAAGAGTTAGAAACCATCGTTGTTGACGGCGTAGAATCAGCAGAGGATTGAGGTGGTAAGGAAAAAGGACTCCGAGGCTTGGAGTCCTTCTTCAATCAAACTCTTGTACTTTCTTGATATCTGCGATAATTTCTTCATATGGAGTATCTGAAACTCCATCATAATCCTTTAACACTGTTCCATTTTGGTCTACCAAATAGAACTTAGTCATATGCACCACCTGGTCTTCACCCTCTGGTTTTGCAACTAAGGCTGCAAAGCTGTCTTTTGCAAATACTGTGATTTCATCCAATGTATATCCAGTTAACAAATGCCAGTTAGATAAATCATCAGAATAGCCTTCTGCATATTCCTTCAGCATTTCAGGCGTATCAACTTCTGGGTCAACTGAAAAGGAAACAAATTCAACATCAAGCTCCTCTTCTTTTACCATTCCTTGAAGTTTTGCCATATGAGCAGTCATTGGTGGACAAACCGTGTCACACTGTGTAAAGATCATATCCGCTATCCATACTTTTCCTTCTAAATCTTTAAGGCTAAAATCTTCGCCATTCTGATCTACATAGGAGAAATCGGAAACCTCATAATTCAATGGATTTGCAATACCACTATTTCCACACGCAGCCAAAATAAAAATAAGGGCGATCATAACAAAAAATTTTATTCTTTTCACGTTTTCACCTACATTCGTCATTTTTCCATTCAATATCTCATTTTAAAGAATCTGTGACAAACTTACAACAAAATAGCTGTGAACAATTTTCGAACATATCAAACAGCTTGTCATCATAAAATGGACAAGGAGAGTGAGTTTTGGGAGGTTAACGGTTATGAGTTTCTATTTTACTGGTTGGAGAGGTTTTTATTCAAATGCCTAAAATTATTATTACCTATATATGTATTGTAATCGGCGCATTTTTACAGGGGCTCGGTATGTCCTTATTTTTATTTCCTCATAATATTCCTTCCGGTGGTGCTGCGGGGCTTGCGATACTTATGAATCATTGGGTCGATTTGCCTCTAGGCATATCCCTTTGGATTGTCAATTTCTCCTTTTTAATTCTTGCTTTAAAATACTTTGGATTTTCATGGACTGTAAAAACGATGATTGCAGTGACGATTACTTCGGTGACAGTGAGTTATGTATCTACTCTTGGATCATTCTTAACCCCTTTCTTCTGGCTTGACCTTTTAAGTGGGGCAGTAATTTTTGGTATTGGTGTCGGTCTTTTAATTCGAAGTGGTTCATCTAGTGGCGGAATGGTTATCCCAACATTAATGATTGCACAATACAATGATTGGTCTCCTGGTAAAGTCATGCTTTGGTTAAATTTTTTCATTTTTTTATTAACAGCAACAGTTATCGATATCCGAATCGTTTTTTATGCGATTATATGCCAAACAGTATCAACAAATATCATTGACGTAATCTATCATCTTAGAGCACCTTCGTTTATCAACACACCCTCACTGGGTTGGCGAAAAAAATAAAGTAAGAAAGCCAAATGTACTTTCTTACTTCAAAAGTATTTCCCTGTCTTTTAAATAGTTAATAATCGTTCCAACTGATTGTGAAATGGTTAATTTATCTGTCTCTATAATCAACTCTGGATGATTGGGTTCTTCGTATGGAGAGCTTATTCCGGTAAATTCGGATATCTCTCCATTCCTTGCTTTTTTATATAAGCCCTTTGGGTCACGATTTTCACAAATAGTAATTGGACATTTCACGTAAACTTCGATAAATTCCCCGTCCGGAAACAAGGCTCTCACCTGATCGCGATCCTCTCGAAACGGTGAAATAAATGCTGTAGAAACGATTTGCCCACTATCAACAAATAGCTTTGATACCTCACCTATCCTACGTATATTTTCTTTCCTGTCCTCTTTGCTAAAGCCAAGTCCGGCATTTAATCCATGACGAATATTGTCACCATCAAGGACATAACTTTGAACATTTAGTGAGAAAAGCTCCTTGTCAAGGGCATTTGCTAATGATGATTTACCTGAACCTGATAGCCCAGTAAACCAAATCACACAGCTTTTATGTTGATTTTGTTGTTGTCGCTCATTCTTCGTGATCGTTGATTGATGCCATATAATATATTGTTCTTCGCCCATATTCCCCACCTTATATCTTCGTGTATTGTTCTGCCATTCCTCGAATGAGGACCTCGACTACTTCTGGTCTACTAAATTCCTTTGGTGGTTTTTTACCCGCTTTTAGCATTTCACGTACCTTGGTGCCCGATAAAATGACATGGTCTTCTTTACTATGAGGACATGTTTTTGAGGACGCCATATTCCCACATTTTCTACAGAAGAAACTATGCTCGAAAAACAATGGCAAAATGCCTAACTCATCTTCTGTAAAATGACTAAAAATAGTTTGTGAATCATACGTTCCATAGTAATTCCCCACTCCTGCATGATCCCGACCGACTATAAAGTGAGTGCAGCCATAATTTTTTCGAACTAAAGCATGGAAAATCGCTTCTCTTGGACCTGCATAACGCATCGCAGCCGGAAATACCGATAAGAACACTCTGTTTTTTGGATAGTATTTTTCTAGGAGAACCATATAACTTTCCATTCTGATATCACTTGGAATATCGTCCGATTTCGTTTCCCCGACTAAGGGATTTAAAAATAAGCCATCTACAACTTCTAATGCAGATTTTTGAATATATTCATGTGCCCGGTGTACTGGATTACGTGTTTGAAATCCGACTACTTTCTTCCAACCAAGATGCTCAAAAACCGCTCTTGTTTCGATTGGGTCCAAGTAAAAGGTTTCAAACCTTTCCTTTTTTGGACGCTTAATCATATGAATCGGACCTGCAATATAAACACTTGGCCTTTCATACAAGCGTTTTACACCCGGATGTGCATCCTCCGTCGTTCGATACACCTTAAAAGCTTCAACTTCTTTGTTTGCCACATATTTTTCGGTTACTTCAATAACCCCATAAACCTCATCATTTTGTACTAATCGAACCTTTTCGCCGATTGAGATCTTTTTTGCCGTTGCCTTATCTACCGCCAATGTGATAGGAATTGACCATGGCAAACCATTTGCAAGTCTCATTGAGTGTAGAATCGATTCATAGTCTTCTTTACCTACAAATCCCTCAAGCGGACTGTATGCCCCAACCGCTATTAATTCCAAATCACTTAACTCCATGTTACTCAGTTCAATTTGTTTATCGATTTCTTCAACGTTTAAAGTTGGATTGAAACGATTTACCAGCGAACCGCCATGCGGCGTACTTAATGACACTTTAAAAACCTCCATTACCAATTTCGTTATTTCACATGTAAACCGCATTCTGTCTTATCAGAATTGGCCCATCTACCCGAACGCAAATCTCCATTTAATGCTTGATTTGTACAAGGTGCACACCCAATACTTGGATAATCTTTGTCATGCAATTCATTGTAGGGTAGATTGTTCAGCTTGATATAGGTCCAAACATCGTCCCAAGTCCAATGAATTAGCGGACAAATTTTTATGTTTTTAAATTTTTCATCCTTGTTTAGGTATTCCGTATTTTTGCGGGTTGGCCCCTGCTCCCTTCGCAGTCCCGAAATCCAAGCCTTGGTAGATGTTAATACTTCATGTAGAGGTTCAATTTTTCGAATTTGACAGCATAAGTTAGGATTCGTTTTCCATAGCTCATCCCCGTGCTCTTTTGCCTGCTCCTCAAGGTTTAAGGCCGGTTTTTTTAGTTCAATATTGAGAGTTGGATACTTTTCTTTAATCTTATCAATGAGTTCATAGGTTTCTTTGAAATGAAGTCCTGTATCCAGAAAGACAATTCTTGCTTCCTTGTTGACCTTAGAAATCAAGTCAATGAGGACCATACCCTCAGCACCAAAGCTACATGCATAAACAATGTCTTCTGCCGAATACGTTCGATACGCCCATTTTAAAATGTCGTAATAATCTTTGTTGCTGTTTATAACGTCCTTTACACTTTCCTCATTCCAATTTTCATATGTGATGCCGCCCAATCTTGTGTTCCTCCTCTCGGACCTTGATCGTTAGCAACTGATTGTTTTTTATCTCTAGCTGATTCATGTTATTGATGGTTCCGAATTTTAGATAAGATACACATGCTCGAATCCAGGAACCATGACCAAATACTAAAATTGACTCAAAATCCTTGTATTTTTGTAAAAATGTGTGCACCCTTTTCTCCAGGTTCGAAATCTTTTCCCCAAGCATAATTTCACCTGGATGTGTATACCACTCATTTTTATACGTTTCGATGAGTAGCTTCTTTTCTTTCCCTTCGAAATCTCCAAAATTAAGCTCATTTAATAGTGGATCAATTTCAAAACAATCATACCCATATCCCTTTGCTGTTTGTTGGGTGCGAGTCAATTCACTCGTTAAAATCAATGAGTATGTTGGTTTTAACATTTCTTTATTGATTTCAATTTCCTCTCTATTCTCATCCGTTAGCTCTAAAATGGGAATATCCTTACTCCCTTGAAGAACTCCTTTCTCGTTCCATTCAGTTGGAAGATGCCTGATTAAGGTAAGTTCCATGTCTTCTCCCCCAGGAAAAATGTCTCACTTCGTAGACCGAGTCTTTGTGATTCTAAAACGAGTACATCGTGTAATTTCACATTTCCGAGGTTGACATTTGCTCCAAACTGGTTAATAAAAAACATTTGGTGCTTAGGAGTGGGTGCTTCAAATATCACCTTATTTACATCAATATTTCGGGAAATTTGATTAATTAAATCCATGTTGACGTTACCTGAACGATTGTAAATACCTGCTGTTCCTGAGTCTCTCCCCTCAGTGATGACATATTTACAACCTGTTGCCAACAGTAAATTAATCTCATGTTCCCACTCAGATAAAGGCATTTCTTTATCTTGGTCTTTTGAACCAACCTCTGCAATTACATTAAAATGTTGTTTTAGTTTTTTGATTAATGAAATTCTCTTATTAAGTGGGATGTCAATTGTTCCATTTGAAATTTCAATCCATTCAATCCCTAGCGTTTGTAGGCTTTTTGCATATTCGTCAAGTTTGTCTTGAACATAGCATTTTTCAAACAGGGTTCCGCCACAATAAGGGATGACATTGTATTTTTTATAGAGGTTGATTTTTTCTTGTAGGTTCGGGGTCACATAAGCGGAGCCAATCCCAATTTTTGCGATATCGATATAGGTATGATAATCCTTTAAATAAGCCTCTAATTGACCTATTGGCGTACCAAAATCAGCGATTGAGGTAAGTCCATAGCTTCGTTCTCCCTGTGTTCGTAAAGGAACATCTAAAAAATCCATAGGAATAACTCCTCCTTAGTCCAGCGTAAGGATAAAAAATCCTCACTACATTTGCCTAATTCTTCATAGGCTTCTGTTCTATTTTTATTACATATACCCATCTTCTTACAGTTGATATGTTATTCAAAAATAGGTAAAGGGTGTATAGATTGGGCTTTTCTGGGCACTGTTCATTTGGAAACTACTTACAGAATAGGTTTCGTGAGATATTGAAAAAATAGTAAGGCAATAATTGATTTTAACGACAATGACAAGAGAGGAACGGATGAAGTTCATCCAGCCTTTTACATACCGTAAAAGAAGGAGATGCAAAAACTTGTCAAATCAAAAAAATTCAGCAATGACAATTGTTGCGATTAGTTCTATTCCACTAATCCTGGTACTTGGTAATTCGATGCTCATCCCTGTTTTACCACAAATGCAAAAAGAGCTAGAAATCAGCCAATTTCAGGTGAGTCTTGTAATCACAACATTTTCAGTTGCAGCGGCGATTTCAATCCCATTACTCGGCTATTTCTCGGATCGTTTTTCTAGGAAAGCGGTTATTATACCAGCATTGATTCTTTACGGTACTGGTGGATTGCTTGCTGGTGCTGCAGCCGCCTGGTTTTCTAGCCCTTATTTTTGGATTATGGCTGGTAGGCTTATGCAGGGTATCGGTGCGGCAGGAACAGCACCTATCGCAATGGCGCTTACTGGAGATCTATTTAAAGGAGGAAAACAAAGCAGAGTTTTAGGACTCGTGGAGGCATCAAATGGCTTTGGGAAGGTTATTTCACCAATTATCGGTTCCCTTCTAGCGTTACTATTTTGGTATGCTGCCTTTTTCGCTTTCCCAATTTTTTGCTTAATTTCCGTACTTCTCACGATATTCTTTGTTAAAGAGAAAAAACAAAAGAAAGAACCACCCCCACTTAAACAATATGTGCGAGGATTGTTTTCAGTGTTTAAACATGAAGGCAGATGGTTATTCACTGCATATTTAGCTGGAGCAACCTGCTTATTCACCCTTTTTGGGATTCTCTTTTACTTATCTGATGTATTAGAAAAAACGTATGATACAGATGGAGTACTTAAAGGAGCCATATTAGCAATTCCATTATTATGTATGACAACAACATCTTATATTACAGGTAGTAAAATCGGTAAAAAGATGCCTTTGATGAAAAAGCTCATCATCATTGGACTTCTTCTCATGACTGTATCGTTTGGATTATTAGTCTTTTTTGAGAGTTTGATTCCGTTTATTGCCGTTTTGGCAATCAGCAGTATCGGAACTGGGCTTGTATTACCTTGTATAAACAGCTTTATTACGGGCTCTGTTTCATCCGAAAAGCGAGGATTTGTTACTTCTCTTTATGGGTCTGTTCGCTTCTTAGGAGTGGCCATTGGTCCACCTATATACGGTTGGTTAATGAATTGGTCAAGAGCCGGTATGTTTTTAACAACTGCATCATTAACACTTGTAGTTGGGCTTTTATGTATGCTCCTGATTCATGTTAAAAAGAAAAAGCCTAATAAAGAAACAAATGATTCCCTGTTCAAAAAACTTCAGTTTACCTAATATGATAAAGGAGAGGTTGAGCTTTGCAAATTTTTGTTTCTCCAGAGGTTATTAAGGAAGAATGTCAAATACTAAACATCGTCAATCAAGAAAAAAAAGCACTTGGCTATATCTCGTTTTTCTTTGATGATAAAAAAATGTATGTCTATGGACACTGTGAGGAATTGGGTGTAAGTAAGGATTTTAAAGACACAATCACACCGTACATTCAAGGTATGGCGAAAGCAAAGCCAGATTTAGATATTTTCTCTTACATCTCGATTGGTGGAGAAAAATTAGACTTATCAGAAGAAGAATCGGAAGAAAACTAAGGATATCGATTTCGATATCCTTTTTTCTTTGACAAAACGGTGAACAGATATTGTAAGGACATGGATTATGTTAAAATGGGCTTACATAGACATTGGAAAGGTTGTTTGAAATGAAAAAATTATCTGTCCTTCTTATGCTTGTCCTCGTGTTTGGAATGGCTGGTTGCTCCCAAAATGGAGATAGTCATGAGTCCCAGGGCGAAGACCATGTAATCGGTGATATACGTGAGGAAACAGCCTCAATTGATGTGATGCCGTCCTTTTTAGATGATAAGTCAGAGGAATTAGTGACAATATATAAAGCTGCAGCAATGCACAAAGATCTACTTGAAACAATGCCTTGCTATTGTGGCTGTGCTGATTCTGTCGGCCATCGCGATAATTACGATTGCTTTGTTCATGACAATAAAGGCGATGCAGTTGTATGGGATGATCACGGTACAAAATGTAACGTTTGTTTAGAAATCGCAGCTACTGCCGTGCTTGAATATTCAAATGGGAAATCACCAAGTGAAATTCGAGCTATGATTGATGAAACATATAAAGAAGGCTATGCTAACCCAACACCGACTCCACAGCCTGAAATCTAAAAAAGACGTGTGAAATTCACACGTCTTTTTTGTACTATTCCGCGTAATACATAAACCCAATTGCACCTGGGCCAGTGTGGGTGCTGATCACTGGAGTGGTTTCAACGATATCAACATCTTCATACCCAGTCAGCTTTTTAATGGCCTCTTTTAAATTTGTTGCAAGTTCTATTGCATCAACTTGAGCAATCGCTACACCTTTTATTGTTTTATTACTAACATCTTCAGCGAACTTTTTACTCAAGTATTTAACGATTTGGGCATGGCTTCTTACCTTTGAAACTGGAGTATAGACCCCGTCCTGTAAAGAAGCGATTGGTTTGATGTTCAGTAAAGAACCAATAAATGCCTTGCCTTTTCCAATTCGCCCACCTTTTACAAGGTTTTCTAACGTATCAACGGTTACAAATAAAGTTGAGTTTTCTCTAATTTCATTGATTCGTTTCACGATTTGCTCTTTCGTTTGTCCCGCTTTTGCCATTTTAGCAGCTTCAACAACTTGAAATGCTAAAGCCCTAGAAATGTACATGGAATCAATCACGGTTACATTCGATTCACTTATATTAGCAGCATTCTCAGCAGAGGTAACTGTCCCGCTCATCCCACCTGTCATGTGGATGGAGATAATTTCGCTGCCATCACTTCCTAATTGATCATAAAGCTCGACAAAATGCCCAACTGCTGGTTGAGAGCTCTTTGGCAATTCGACAGATTGCTTCATTCTCGCTAAAAATTCTTTTTGAGTGATATCCACCTTGTCTAAAAACGTTTCTCCATCAATCGTGATTGATAAGGGAACAACTTCGATTCCTAGTTCTTTTACTAGTTCCTCTGATAAATCTGCTGTAGAATCTGTTACGATTTTTACCTTTGTCATACGTTCACTTCCTACGTCTGGTACAGCTATTATAAAAATAGTTTATCCAAATTTTAACGGGGAGTTGCTTACAATTTATACCTAACCAGAAAAAAAGAGCCGATTTTAGTCAACTTTATTCAAAAGAAAACCCACCTTGAAAGTGGGGAAGTATGCATGTTTGATATTCAATTTGTAAGTAATAATTGAATAAAGTTGAGCCTCCGGCGGATGCCACAGATTTTCAAAGGAAGCTTTTCGAGCATGCTCGAAAAAATCTGGGCGCAAATACGCCAAGGCGTATTTGATTTAAAATCAGCTCATTCTAAAACTATGCATTATGTTTTAAAATATCTAGTTTAAAAATCCGTTCATAATCAGTCCATTTTAGCACTGTCTTCAAATATTCCCGAAACGAATAGATTTGATTTGGACCTGATTTCGTCATGATTTTCGACAAAAATGCTTGTAAGCGAAAATCGAGCATAAAGCGATATGTGTTGCCTTCCTCTAACACTGGAATTTCAATTACTTTTACCTTATGTCCATAACTATTTTTGAACTCTAGGCTTTTGAATAGCAAACTATCAGTCCTTTTTCACCCGTTTCTTATATTATACATGAAAACAAACATTTCGTCTTTGTCTAAAAATGTAGAATTATTGAATTTAAATCAACAAATTAAATAATGTATTCTCTTTATTTAACTCGCGGAATGGGAACCCTTTTTTCTCCATTCGGTTCACTAGTGCTTGGTAGTCATCCTTAGCTTTTAATTCAATCCCAACTAATGCAGGTCCATTATCCTTGTTATTTTTCTTGGTGTATTCAAAACGAGTAATGTCGTCAGTTGGTCCAAGTACATCAAGCAAGAACTCACGCAATGCACCTGCTCTTTGTGGAAAGTTCACAATGAAATAGCATTGTAGTCCTTCATAGAGCATCGAACGTTCTTTTATTTCCTGCATTCTGCTGATATCATTGTTACCACCACTTAGTACACAGACAACTGTTTTTCCCTTAATCTGATCCTTGTACATATCAAGTGCTGCAATTGATAATGCCCCTGCTGGTTCAGCGACAATGGCATTTTCATTGTAAAGGTCCAAAATAGTTGTACAAACCTTGCCCTCAGGCACAGGAATAATATCGTCAACAAGCTTTTTGCTGATTTTAAATGTATTTTCACCCACCGTTTTAACGGCTGCACCATCAACAAATTTATCAATTTTGGGCAATGTTGTAACAGCCCCGTTGGCAATTGAAGTCTTCATACTTGTTGCACCTTCAGGCTCAACACCAATAATCTTTGTTTCAGGAGAAATGCTTTTCATATAGGTTGAAATTCCTGAAATAAGTCCGCCCCCACCAATCGCAGCAAATACATAATCAACTGGTTCTGCACAATCATTTAAAATTTCTACAGCTACTGTTCCTTGACCTGCCATGACATCGGCATCATTAAATGGATGGATAAATGTACGGTTTTCTCTTTCACAGCATGCTACAGCTTCTTCATAAGAATCGTCGAATGTATCACCTGTTAAAATAATCTCTACATAATCCCGACCAAAAGCCTCTACTTGAGAAACTTTTTGTCTTGGTGTCGTGGAAGGCATAAAGATTTTACCTTGAATTTTTAACGCAAAGCAGGAAAAAGCTACGCCTTGTGCATGGTTTCCAGCACTCGCACAAACAACTCCATTTTTTAACTCCAGCTCAGAAAGATTTTTAATCCGGTTATAGGCTCCTCTAATTTTAAATGAACGGACAATTTGTAAATCCTCTCGTTTTATCAATAAGTTACATTCGTAACGTTCAGATAGCAATTCATTTCTTTGTAAAGGTGTATGGATTATAACATCCTTCAATGTTTGATTCGCTTTTATGATATCCTCTACATGGATCCCATCTAGTTTTTGTTTTACTTCGTGTGCCATGAGTCCCATATCCCCTTTCGCTTCGCTTATTTCTACAACAACACTGTACAGTAATGAAGATTTAATTTGTTCATTATAACATGAATTAGCCTATCTGGAGTAAAATTTTCTAAATATTGTATTACTTTTTAAAATGAAATCGCTACCATTTGTTTTCATAAAATCTTTTCTAAAATAACGGGGAAATATATTACGAATGTCATTTGTATTCTTTTTTTATTAGCAGTATGATTGGAGAAAGAAATGTAACAAGAGGTGATAAATATGACATTTCGCCAAGAAACATTAAAAGAAGAAATTGCAAATGCCATCACACATGGTCTCGGAGTTTTATTAAGTATTCCTGCCCTCGTCATGTTAATCGTATTTGCGGTAAAGTATGGGGACGTCTGGCATGTTGTTAGCTTCTCTATTTTTGGGACATCTATGATACTGCTTTATTTATTCTCAACGCTTCTACACAGCATCACACACCCGAAAGCGAAAAAGGTGTTCGCGATATTAGATCACTCAGCGATTTATTTATTAATAGCTGGAACATACACCCCCTTCGTTCTTGTTTCGATAGGAGGCTGGTTAGGATGGACCCTCTTCGGAATCGTATGGGGACTAGCGATTGTTGGAGTCGTGTTTAAAGTCTTTTTTGTTGAAAAGTTTATGATCCTCTCAACTATTTTCTATGTTCTGATGGGGTGGTTGATCATAGTTGGCATTAAGCCTTTATATGAAAGCATCGGGTTTAACGGCTTTATGTTGCTATTAACTGGCGGAATCCTGTACACAGTTGGAGCTGTCTTTTATGTCTGGAGAAAGCTACCTTTTAACCATGCAATTTGGCATTTGTTTGTGTTAGCAGGAAGTGCCGCAATGTTTTTTAGCATACTATTTTATGTCGTAGATGTACCGTTTATCTCATAAAAAAATCCCGCAGATTTAATTCTGCGGGATTTTTTCATATACCAAAAACGTATAGTCATAAGGATTTTTCTCGTTCTTAATGCCTTGTTCTTTGGAAATAACCTTCCACTTGGCTTTATCAAACGCTGGGAAATAGGTATCTCCGTCAAATCCCTCATTGATTTCAGTTATGTACAGACGGTCTGAATATGGTAGGATTTCTTTAAAAATTTCCGCCCCGCCGATTACAAATAGCTCCTGGTCAGTTTGTTGATTCATTTTTACAATTTCCTCGATGGAATGAATCACCTTACATCCTTCTGCTTTGTACGAAGTGTCACGTGTTACGATAATATTTTCACGTCCTGGAAGGGGTCGTCCGATTGAATCGTATGTTTTACGTCCCATGATAATGGGGTGCCCCATCGTTACTCTTTTAAAATAAGCTAAATCTGCAGGTAAACGCCATGGTAGATCATTGTCCTTACCGATTAATTGGTTTTTATCCATTGCAACTAGTAATGAAATCATACTTATTCTCCTTACTAAAAAGTCCTAGGATAAATTATACCCTAGGAACTTCGAAATAGGTAACTTTATAGCTTTATACAGCAACTGGTGCCTTAATGGATGGATGTGGTTCATATCCCACGATCTCGATGTCATCCATTTCAAAATCGAAAACAGAACTTACTGCAGGATTTAATTTTACTGTCGGAAAGGAACGTGGGTCACGACTTAACTGTAAATTTACCTGCTCGATGTGGTTTGTGTAAATATGGGCATCCCCAATCGTATGGATGAAATCCCCTACCTCTAATCCACATTCAAATGCGATTAGATGAGTTAATAATGCATAACTTGCGATATTGAAGGGAATTCCCAGAAAAAGGTCGCCTGACATGATCTTCAACTAGGTTCGCTACACCTAGCCCGTTCACTTATGAACTGCTGTATGTCGCCATACAGATGAGACTATATCACGATCCAATGATGGACCCCTACCATTTCCACCTGCTTAGGTGTACTCCCAAATGGGATAGTCGTTCGGCATTTATGTTTCAAAATAATTATATGTTGGAAATTTAGGTGACTTTAATCTATTTAGAATAGTTGCAGTTACAACTCCTAGCTGACGTGCTGCTTCGCTACAACTTACATATTTGATACCATCAATTAGAACTGGCCTAGTATTAGGAGGAAGAACTCCCTTCATTTGATTAGAAAGTTTTTTCTTAGTTTCCTCGGAATGTTTTCTACCGTAAAAAGGATTTTTTTCTCCTTTTCTTTGAGAAGCTATTTTAGAAAGTTTGGCTCTGTGTTCAGGAGATCTTATCGAACCGCTAGCATTAGTGTTTCCTATGCTTGCCATGCTCATTTTCTTTCTACTTTCTATACTATGCTTACGACCTGTCATTCCATTTACATGACTTCCGTATACTTCTCTTCGCTCATCAGGAGTCATTAAACTATACCTTTTCTTAACTGAAGCTTTTATTTTTTGTACTATTTGTTCTCTATTTGGATGGTAAGAGATTAAGTCACCGCCACCTGCAATTTTACTCATATTATAGAGTAAATCTAATGAATCTAATGAATCTAGTTGTTCTTGTTCAATGAATCTTGCATCAAACTCATTATCATAAATCCTAACGATTCTAAATTCAAAAGCTTCTTCACCATATTTATTCCACGCCCGTTGAAGTGGGATGCAGTGGTGCTCTCCCTTTTTAAGATCTCGTCTGTGTCTATCTAAACGTTTTTCTACTTCAACAGAGCTCCCAACATATAATTTTCCGTTTTCTAAATTTACAATATGATAAACCCCAATAATCGGCACTAATCTCACCTACTATGGTTTATTTAATAACGGAACTAAGAAACAATTTAGCACGGGATTGTCTTTTGCAAGAGTTTCCCCGTTTAGGTAGGTTTTCTTATAGAGATTTCTCCCTAAAGGCGCTCATTTACAAACGCTGATACAACTGACAACTCAATTTCCCATCTGCCACATAGAATTGAAACAGACTGTGACAAGGTGGTAGTGCCATGAATTCAACATCACCCGGATTATATCCGACGACAAGATGACGTCTGCTATCTGGGTTATTTTTAATTTGGTTGATGACATTTTTCAACTGGTCAATGGTTTCACCACGTGATGATTCCCACGCTCTCCATTGTTTCCCATAAACTGGACCAAGTTCGCCATATTTAGAAGCAAACTCATCATCCTCTAAAATACGAGTTTTAAACTTGTCCATTTCAACTTGATACAACTCATTAAATTCAGGGTCTACCAGACTTCTGTTACCGAAATCCGTCATATCTGGACCTGTGTATTCATTGCTCTCAATCCAATTTTTAAACGCCCACTCGTTCCAGATATTATTGTTATTTTTTAATAGATATCTGATATTCGTGTCACCCTTAATAAACCAAAGCAGTTCACTCGCGATTAAACGAAATGGCACTCTTTTCGTCGTAAGCAAAGGAAAGCCCTCACTTAAATTAAAACGCATTTGATAACCAAAAACAGAAACCGTTCCTGTCCCTGTTCGGTCCATTTTTTTCGTACCTTTTTCAAGAACATGCTTTAATAGATCTAGGTACGCATTTTCACCATGTTTCAATAGATTCACTCCTTGCATGAACTTCATTCTACTATATTACTACAAATAGCAGTCGAATTCATTGCTGAGTTTTGCTTAATTCATTAAAAAGCTGGTGCGTCATTGGTGCTGCTAGTTTTAATTGTTCTCTTGTTTGATCGGAAAAATAGTACATCGCAAAACTTTCCGCGAAATATTCTTCTGGATAATCACTGAAATAGGGACGATCCGGGAATAGTTGATTGACTTCCTTTTTCCAAATGGATAAAAAAGAAGGATCTTCGCTAATCGAACCAAATACAAATTTGTCAATCGAATGGGCCAATTCATGCAACTCTAAATTAATAGACCCGTGGCCTTTTCCTTTTTCACTGTATCCAATTTTCGCTAGTACAACTTCTGAGCCACCAATTCCCGGCACATCGTCCCAAGTAGGTCCATTTTCACTATAGCCACGCGGCTTTTCCCCTTTCAAATAGGCTGCCGTAGGCTCGTCCGTTAAATTTCCTGTAAACAGCTTTAGCACAACACCTTTGTCAACCAATCCTTGCAAAATAAGTTCGTCAATTTGGTTTACACGTTCAATCATTTTTGCTGCAGCAGATTCATTAAATCTTGTTTCAGGTAATAAGATGATATTTTTTAAAGTTTCATAGTTATTAAGATTTGATGTTTCAATATATAGTGTGAGAGATTGATAATCTTTTAGTGGAATCCCATGAGGAGACGCTTCACCAGGATGATAGGTAAAGCCGACTAGAACAAATAGAAGCGTAAGAATAAACGTTTTTTGCATAAGAATGCTCTCCTTAATCTATGAATAAAAATCGTGATGCTAAAGCGCACTCTTCTGTTAAATAGTAATAATAGTATATCATAATTGGAAATATGAGTCTGCTAGACTAGGAGTGGTAAGTTCTTCAAGAGAAAAAATACGGACAAAAAAAGCAATCCATAAGAGCGAATCGTCGACTCATGGATTGCCTTTCATCTTTTATTAACTTAGCCATTTTGGCGGAGTATTTTTATCCCAATAAATTTCACCTAGTGCATGATGTGTTTGGAATCCATCATGATGTGTATGATAGTGGAAGTTAAACCAATAGCCTTCCTGCGGTGGATGATCCCTTCTTACATGAAAACGTATAATATCGTTCCCAGACGTTTTATCGAAAATGTGAAAAATCTTTTCCCCATTTCCACCAGAAGGTTGCTCTGAAATCTCAAGGTGGTCAAGTTGTTCGGTTGGATATTGCTCGGCTAATAATTCAATTACACTTTCAATTTCAGGCAAAATTGCATTACGGAATTCATCTTCAATAACAGGCCCTATTTTACTCCCAAATTTCTCAAAGGATTTGGTTTCTGCCTGTGACATCGCATATGTAACAAAGTTTCTACTGTCATATCCAAAATCAGATTCAAAATTGGAATATAGATTCGACTCAGCATTTTGATCATTAATCGAATTTAACTTACTTGGCTTATCGGCATCCGCCTGCTGCATAGTAAGAGCCGGTGGTGGCGTTACCAAACCAAGGGTTAAAATGGAAAATGAGACGACTAATGCTTTTCGTAACCATTTTTTCATAACGAAAACGCCCTTTCAACACATTTACCCTTATCGCCATTTTAACACAATCTAGTAAAAATTTTTACTATGAAATTAAGAAAATACAAAAAAATAAGGATAAATGCCCATCAAGGAAAATCATCAAAACCCCCACATTATAAGGAGATGAAAACCTTCGTAAAATTAAAGTTCATAAAATCCTCAATATTTGATAAAATAGGGATAACTTTATTCAGCAGAAGTTCTCACTTCTGTAATTAGGGATGAATGCAAAAGAGTATATTAAATTCAACAAGGTTAATACTTGGCTGAATAAAGTTAAGCCTCCGGCGGATGCCACGATTTTTCGAAGGAAATTTTTCGAGCGGGCTCGAAAAAAATCGGGCGGAAATACGCCAAGGCGTATTGATTATACATATTTGAAAGGTGGATTCGTTGGAATGGAATGGATTTTTGGTATTGCAAGTGTTGTTACATTACTATATTTTATAACTTGTTGTGTGACTGAATAGTGAAACCCGCTTTTAAGCGGGCTTTATTTTTGTACGAATATGTAATTCAACGTTTTGGTTACATCTTCTTTTTCTTACGTCTAGACGAATCCATTTCCATTCGTCCCGTTTCTTGATTGGTAGTACCTTGTCCCTCTACATCTGCAGAGCCTAATCCGATTTTAGAAGGATCCTTTTTACGTTTTGCCATGTTCATCACCTCCGTACGTTATTTAAAGTATCCAAAGGTGTGGCAAAATATCCTGCATTAACGGGCCGTAACTCCTCTTTAAACCTCAATCACTCCAAAATGGAATTTTGCAGTTTTTCGTTTATAAACGGTAAAACCGTATTTTTCAAATTGCTCACTTTTCCAATGATCTTTTAGTACTATTTTTTTCTTTGCAACTCTTCTTGCTGCTTCAATCGCTTCAGGACTTAATGTGGAGTAAATTGCGAAATTACGGAGACCCTTAATCCCTTCTGATTCTTCAATTTTCTCCTCAAACATTGGGTCAAAATACACAATATCAAAGCTATTCGTGGGACAGCTAGTTAAAAAGCTTTCATAAGTATCGTGCAGCACATCAATTCGAGCCATCGCTTCGTTCATTATCGTATTTCCGGTATCCCAACTCTTTAACCCACCCTTTAATAGATAATACAAATACTTGTTTCCTTCTAGGGAGGTTACTTTTCCTGTTCCACCCACAGCGAAACTCGCTACAATGCTATCCGATCCTAGGCCTAAAGTACAGTCCAAAATTGAGTTACCTTGGGTAAGACCAGATGCTTGAATCAAAGGATCATACTCACCCTTCATTATTCTTTTCATTCGAAACATAGCAGAGTTGGGATGGAAGAAAAGTGGCTCATCACCATGTAAAGGATAGATTTCAATCCGATTTTTCCCTACAACAAGAACATCTTCGTTGATTTGATCTTGTAACTTTGCGATAGAACGCTTTTTCCTATCGATAAAAGTGACGTTGAGTTCCAGTGCAGTTATTTTAGCCAAATCAACCATCTCATCATTTGTTCTCCCGGCTGTCGTTACAATCATATAATCACCTATTTGAACAAAAAAGGATGTCGCAGTGACATCCTTTTTGAACTCTTATTTTAGCAATGCTTATTTAATGCGGAAGTTATGTTTTCCATGATTGCTTCCATTGAATTTGATTCAATTTCATGTCTTGGAATGAAGTGAACAACTTCCTTGCCCTTTAATAAAGCCATGGATGGAGATGATGGCTCGATGCCTTCGAAATACTCTCTCATCTTTGCTGTTGCATCTTTATCTTGACCTGCAAATACAGTTACAAGTTGGTCTGGCTTCTTCTCGTTATTAAGAACTGCTTGAGTGACCGCAGGTCTAGCAAGTCCAGCTGCACAACCACATACAGAATTTACTACCACTAGAGTGGTACCTTCTGTTTTCTCCATGAAGTTTTCTACTTCTTCTTCTGTTTGAAGCTCTTCAAAGCCTGCAACAACAAGTTCTTGGCGCATCGGCTTCACAATTTGCTTCATATATTCATCATATGCCATTGACATATAAATCCCTCCCAATTAAAATTTCGATAAACATAGCATACTATAGATGACCAAGCAAAATCAATTTTCAAACATCCAATCTATACCAATGTTTTTTTACATACAGGAGTTATCCCCCACACAATGTTTGGTAAAAAGCGGATGAAACCCCGATTAATTATTACGGCTTTCGGTCATTTGCTTCCATACAGAGCCTTTTGCTTCTTCTCCACCTTCGATTCGTTCGATTGCTAATTTGATTTGCATTTTCACTTCGAATTCCGGGTCGTTTTCAGCGGCTTTTAGAGCATCTAATGCAGACTCGTCTCCAACCTCGAATAAAAACATCGCTGCGCGCCATCTTACAAGCTTACTCGAATCCTTCAATGCATCGCACATCGCGGCCATTGCAGCAGGGTCACCGATATCTGACAAACAATCACCTGCTGTTCTTCTAACAGTAACCGACTTATCCTTTAAAGCCTCATACAGATAAGGTAACACTGATGGCTTTTCAATCATGCCTAAATACACAGTTGCTAAACGACGAATAGATGGTTTTTCATCTTTTAATGCTTTAGCAAGGACAGGTATATCATCCTCTTCAGGATCCATTTGTTCAAGACTTGCATAGCGTTTTGTCCATTCAGGATCATCCAACATCTCCAAAGTAACTTTATAGGATTGTCTTTTTTGGACAGTTGGAGCAGAAGTTTGCTCTGAAATTTGTTTAACAATACGTTCAAGTCTTTCCTTGGGATATGCAGCAGCTAGCTCATCGACAACTTCTTTCCCTATTTCTTCATGATTACCGTATCGAACACCTTGTTCCTTCCATTCTCTTTCTAACACAACATTTCCTGAAACCTCTTGTGCACGCAGCAACGCTTCCCGAAACACTTCAGGTAACCCAAATCGTAATTCCTGTTCACCATCATGAAGCTTAACCTGCATCGGAAGACCTTTGTACATTTGAACAAAAACCTTTACTTCTCCAAAATGTTCATCCAGCTTTGGAGCTTCGTTTTCACCTTCTGTGACATCTTCCCCAAAAACCTTTCGAACCTTTGGTAGCAATTCCTGCCAGTCATACCTCGCATTTCGTTCAACCGCTAGGAAATCTGCTACATGATAAACTCCTTTAATACCTTCGATTGCCAAAATTTCTTTAATAAGTGCTGGTGCATGATCTATGTTTTCTTTCTTATAATTATTGCTTTTTCCTTTTGGTAGTTCCTCGTCTAAAATAATTTTCATTGTATTCGGACTAGGTGTTGGTTCAATTGCTTTAATTTTCACATCTACCGCTCCTTCTCCAACTAAGTATACTACCGTAATTGTAGCACATGAATTAACCATATATCCATTGCGAGAACTTATACTTCTACCGATTAGTCCTTGTCTTATTTTAGCGCTTAAGTACTAATTATCCGAACTTTTGTCATAATGGCTTATTTAACTCAATATCATAAATGTGTGTTCATTAAGAGTTGTTTTCGCTTTTGTTGTACTAAGGATTGGAAACAGTAATGCATTTTTTACGTAAGTTATAGTACTTCTTCAAATCCATAGCCTTTCTCTACAACAAACCTTTCGAAAACTATACTACTTTGCTTTCGCAAACACCAAGGAGGTCTTCAATGAAAAAACGCTATGGAACACGCGAAGCCATTGTCGTGACATCTTTAGCTGCTGGATTTTTCTTCGGCGCCCCACTTGCAGCTGATGCTACTGAAAAGCAGAATTTGGATCCATTACTAGACAAAAACTATCAATTCGATACAAAACAGGAATTACGCTATGGACATACCGGATACTCAGTCCGTTTTCTTCAATTTGAATTACATAAGTTGAATTTTTATTATGAAACAATCGATGGTCACTATGGAGAAACTACTCAAGAAGCTGTAAAGAGATTCCAAGAATTATATGATTTGAAGGTTGATGGAATTGCTGGTGAAACAACATTAGAAAAATTAAATGAAGTCATCATACAGCCAAGGCCCCCCTTTTACTCAGTCGGGGACGAGGGGCCAGAGGTCAAACAGCTACAATCCAAATTAAACAAATTAAACTATTATAGTGGTTTAATAGATGGGAAGTTTGAATCCGTCACGGAGGCAAGTGTGAAGGCGTATCAAAAGAAATTCAACCTAGAAGAAAATGGGCTTGCCACGGACGAAACAATTGATCACATTATGAAAAACAAAAATGTCAGGGGGCTAACCATTAAAAAAGTAACTGTGGTTACAGCTCGGACACAGACACAGACAAATTCGAATACCGAAACGGTTGAAGCAAGAGTTGAACCAATCGAAACTCCACCTGTTGATGGCAGTGTGATATCAATCGCGATGAATTACATGGGTGTTCCTTATGTCTGGGGTGGAACTTCACCAAGTGGATTTGATTGTAGTGGTTTTTTACAATATGTGTTTGCGCAAAAAGGAGTTAACGTCCCACGGACTGTTTCTGGAATATGGAATCAGGGTGCGAGCGTATCGGCACCAAGTGTCGGGGATTTGGTCTTTTTCCAAACCTATAAACCAGGTCCATCACATGCTGGTATTTATCTTGGCGACAATAAATTTATCCATGCTGATTCCACTGATGGTGTGAGTATTGATGATATGACTATCAACTATTGGCAATCACGATATTTAGGCGCAAAAAGATTATAAAGGCCCGGCACTTTTCCTAATTAATTTTGAAAACGTGGAGAAATCCAAAGTCACAGATTAAATAACATACGAATTAGTTATACAAATTGCAAAGTTAAATAACTCACAAAAAAGCTTGATTGAATTTTCCAGACCTCAAGCTTTTTTTGACTTTAATTTTCTAAAGAAAAGAAAATGTAATAATTAACCATTTGTGTTTGATTTTTATGTAAAAAAGCGATAAAAGCATTCGAAAAAATGAAATGCGTATGCTTTTATATAGAGTGGCAGTAAAAAATCATACGCAAAATCCAAAAAACGGTAAAAGTGACTTCGAACGGAACAAAAAATGTTATAAATATCCATTTGCGTATGCTTTTTATGTAAAAAAGCGATAAAAGCATTCGAAAAAATGAAATGCGTATGCTTTTATATAGATTGGTAGTATGAAGTCATTCGTAGAATCCAATAAATGGTAAAAATAGTTACGAAATAAATAAAAAATGTTATAAATATCCATTTGCGCATGATTTTTATGTAAAAAAGCGATAAAAGCATTCGAAAAAAAGAAATGCGTATGCTTTTATATAGATTGGTAGTATGAAATTATTCGCGAAATCCAATAAATGGTAAAAATAGTTTCGAAATAGATAAAAAATGTTATAAATATCCATTTGCGCATGATTTTTATGTAAAAAAGCGATAAAAGCATACGCAAAAAAAGAAATGCGTATGCTTTATATAGATTGGCCGTATGAAGTCATTCGTAAAATCCAAAAAAGGTAATGCTGATTCCAAAGACGACAATACTTTAAAACCATAATTATAAAACGAAAATAGTGATTGTATTAAAAGGCATGCTAATTCTTATGCTATTTACAATATTTCTCTACAATAACCGTACTACTTTGCCGAGCCTTTTTTAATCATTCACAAGTTCAGAGAGTTCTGCCCATCTTTCAAGCAAGTGGTCTAGTACTTCTGATTCCTTCGCATGATCATCCATTGCCTGCTGTGCCTTTTGATAATCACTTCCGGCCGCTTCAATTTCTTTAACTAGAGCTGCAACCTTCTCCTCTTGGGCTTCAATTTTCCCCTCAATTTCATCCCATTCAAGCTGATCCTTGTAGGAAAGCTTCTTTTTCTTTGGTTTTGGCGCCTCTTGTACAGGTTTTTTTTCGATTTTTTCTTTCTGTACCGACTTCGCAGCCTCAACTGAATTTTTCTCGAGGTAATCTGTGTAATCTCCAAAATACGTTGAAATTTTGTTCCCCTCTTCAAAGATTAACAATTGGTCTGTTACTTTATCTAAGAAGTATCGGTCATGCGAAACAGTAACTACAACACCTGGAAAGTCCTCTAAATAATCTTCTAATACTGTCAACGTATGGGTATCCAAATCATTCGTAGGCTCATCCAGTAACAACACATTCGGCTCACCCATAATAATCTTCAACAAATACAAACGTCTTCGTTCCCCGCCAGAAAGCTTGCGAATCGGCGTACCATGGGTATGCATTGGGAATAAAAACCGCTCTAGCATTTGCGCTGCTGATATCATTTTACCATCAAGGGTATGAATCATTTCCGCCGTTTCTTTAATATACTCAATCAATCGTTTGTTTAGGTCCATATCTATGCTTTCCTGAGTATAATAGCTGAGCTTAACTGTTTGTCCAATCTCGATTTCGCCCGTATCTACAGGAATTTTACCGGCAATGATATTTAATAATGTGGACTTCCCGCTTCCGTTACGTCCAACAATTCCGATTCGGTCACCTGGTTTTACAAGTAAATTTACATCCTCTAGAATCTTCGTTCCAGCAAAACTCTTTGAAACATTTTTCAATTCTATTACTTTTTTACCTAGTCGGCTACCACCAACTGAAATATCAAGCGAATCCGTATTTACTGTCTTTTTTGCATTCTCAATTTCCTCAAAACGTTGAATACGTGCTTTTTGCTTTGTCGTTCTCGCCTTAGCACCACGACGAATCCAAGCAAGTTCACGTCTATATAGGTTTTGTCGCTTGAGTTCAGATGCTTGCTCCTGTTCCATTCGAAGTGCTTTTGCCTCTAAGAAGCTACTATAGTTTCCGGTATATGTGTAAAGCCGTCCTTCATCAAGCTCAATAATTCGGTTCGTAACACGGTCTAAGAAATAACGATCATGGGTGACAACCAACAGTGCTCCATTGTATTTTGCAAGATAGTCTTCAAGCCACTTAATTGTATCGTAATCTAAATGGTTGGTAGGCTCATCCAAAATCAATAGGTCCGGAACTTCAATTAAGCTTTGGGCCAATGCCACGCGCTTCTTCTGTCCACCTGACAGTTCCATCACGTCCTGAGAAAAATCATTAATTCCAAGCTTTGATAACACAGCTTTTGCGTTTGAGTTTGCCTCCCACGCATTTGCGGCATCCATTTTTTGTTGCAAGTCATATAACTTCTCCTGATTTACTGTGTTCATCGAATCTTTTTCAATCCGAATCATCGCTTCCTCATATTCCTTTAATAATCGGAGGAGTGGGGTATTTCCTTGGAATACTTGGTCAAGAACCGTATTTCCTTCAGTAAATTCAGGTTGTTGCGGTAAATAGCTAATTGTATATCCCTTTGAATGAGTAATCTCACCGCGGTCCGCTTCTTCTACACCAGCAATGATTTTTAATAACGTCGATTTTCCCGTTCCATTCACACCGATAATACCGATTCGCTCATTATCTGTTATGCTGAATGAGATATCCTCAAACAATGTTTTTTCGGCGTAGCTTTTTGCTAAACCTTCAACCGTTAAAAGCCTCATATCTGTCCATTCCATTCTTTATAAAATTGATCAAGAAACGCTGTCATGAAATCATGCCGTTCCTGTGCTGCTTTTTGTGCTGCATTTGTATTAAGTGTGTCTTTTAATTTTAATAATTTTTCATAAAAGTGATTGACTGCCGTTGATTTACCATTTCGGTACTCTTCCTTTGTCATACTTTCACGAAATGGAAGTTCTGGGTCATAGATTAAATCACCGTGTGCCCCCGCATAAGCAAAGGTTCTTGCAATACCGATCGCACCAATCGCATCTAAACGATCAGCATCTTGAACGACCTGTCCTTCAATTGTTTTCATTGGTGGTCGACTGCCACCCTTAAAGGACATTGTTGAGATGATTTCAATGATTTCCTTTTGTTCAGAGTCCGTTATTTGTAGAGATGAAAGCCAGTTCCGTACTTTCATGAGGCCTTCCTCTTCGGATTTATTTAATTTTTCGTCTGCCACATCATGCAATAATGCTGCCATTTCAACGACAAATAAATTAGCATTTTCTTTTTCGCCAATTTGCAACGCTGCTTTTCTGACGCGTTCTATATGCCACCAGTCATGACCACTGCTATCATGTTGCAAAATATTTTTCACAAATGTAGTTGTTGCTTCAATTATTTTTTGCTGCTCCATCGTATCCTCCACTACCATCAATATCGTAACCATTGTATCATATTCTAGCGCCAACTAAACTGTCGCGCACTACAAAACACATGCATAAACTAAAAAAACCAGAGTAAACTCTGGCAAAGTGAAAGGTGGTAAAAATATATGTATAATCCAAAAGGTTTAAACCGGGAAATTGGAACTGCATGGTATGGACGTCATGTTGTATTGATTACGTGTAACCCCATTACAAATCAATTTTTACAACTTCATAAGAGTCTTCATGCTCCTACTGAACCGCCACATCCAAATTGTGCGGAAACAATCTCCCAATTCTTGAGTATTGGGTACAATATCGCAGCCATTGCCCCCCTATCTCATAACGAAGTACAATACATCCTAGTTAAATAGATTATTTGTTCATCCAACTAATCCCAATCGTATTTTCACCAGCATGTACCCCAATCGCAACCCCAAGAGGGTACGCGTTAATCGAAATATTGTCTGGTGCAAATTCCCGAATATGTTGCTCCCAGTCCTTTGTCTTAGAATCGTCCAAGCCATATAAAATATAGACCTCTTCCACATGATTTTTCGCAATGGCATCCTTTAGATAACCAAGTATTTTACTTGTTGCTTTATTTTCAGAGCGTACTTTTTCTTTTACAGAAAGCGCACCATCGTTAATTTGAATGACTGGCTTAATTTGAAGCATGCTTCCAAGGAAATATTGGGCCGTGTTCATTCGTCCACTTCGGTGCAGTTGCTCTAAACTGCCGATAATTACGTAGGTTTCAAATCTATCAGCTAGATCCACAATATGTTTTTCAACGTCTGCTACTGTCCCACCATCCTGTAAAAGCTTCATCCCTTCCTTCATTAATTTTGTCATCGGATAGGTAAGGATTTTTGAATCAATGACTGTTACAGGAATATTGACTAATTCTGCAGCTTGTCTTGCTGACGAAACGGTTCCACTTAATTTTTCCGAGATATGCAACGAGATAATCTCATCGTATTTTTCTTCGAGACTATTATATAGTTCTACAAAGCTTCCAATGGAAGGCTGTGATGTTTTTGGGATGGTCTTTGCCGTTTTCAATCGTTCAAAGAATTGTGCAGGTGTAATCGTAACTCCATCAAGATATTCTTCCTCATCAAAAAAAACTGTCATTGGAATCACATAAATATCCTCATGGTCCAAAAGTTCCTCATCTAAAAATCCTGTACTATCTGTAACCCATGCAATTTTCCCCATAAAATCGCCCCCTTAACAAATAACCATTATCACTATATTACTATATATGCTCTTACTATATCATAAAAAACATTAAATTATCAGAAAATTTAATCCTTTAGTCGTAAAAAAAAGAGGCGAGATTGCCCCTAAGTTGTAACGGTATGTAGTTGATGAATCGTCTCAATGATATAGTCAACCATTTCAAGTAAATCATCCATATGATCTTCTTGTATTAATCGATGAAAAGTAATTTTACTATTGTTAGTATATTGATTTCTCGTGCTATATTGAAATGAAATTTCCTGTTCGATTTCCCTTTCGTCCCCCCAGATGGTGGTTAATACTCGTTCAATACTTGAGCATACATCCAGAGATTCGAGTTTAAAAATAAACCCTATTTCCAGATGACACCCTGGTTTATTCTCATCAAGGCTTCGTAGTTCTGATACGAGATTATCAAGGTCCATTTTCAGGTTAATATAGGCTTGAATTTCATCGATGGTTTTATCCTTAAAAGTAATACGATAATGCCGACCCATTTTCGCCATTTCCACTTGATCCTGACGATCTGTTATTAAGAGCTGTCCCTCTAAATCTAAATCATAAAGAGCTCCCTCAATTACAACCTTTAAGTTATCAAATACGGTTGGATCAAACATAAAATATACCTTCCTTTTTAGTAAAAAGGGGGAGATCCCCCCTATCACTTCCTAAAATAATCCTACAGCTTTCCCGTCTTCAGTAACATCCATATTTAGTGCTGATGGCTTCTTTGGGAGCCCGGGCATCGTCATGACATCACCTGTTAGAGCAACGATAAATCCAGCACCGATTGATGGTCGGAACTCACGAATAGTAATTGTAAAATCCGTTGGTCTTCCGAGCAATGTTGGATCATCCGAAAGCGAGTATTGAGTTTTCGCCATACAAACCGGAAGATTGCTCCACCCGAATTTTTCAAAATCAATCATTTGCTTTTTCGCTTTACTCGAGAACTCAACATCTTTTGCCCCATAAACAGTTTTAGCAATTGCCCTTACTTTCTCTTCAATTGAAGCAGATAATTCGTAAATGGGTGCATAGTGATTCTCACTATTTTCGATTGTCTCGAGTACCTTCTTAGCAAGCTCCACTCCACCTTCGCCGCCCTTTTCCCATACTTCTGTTAGAGCGACAGGATAAGAATGTTCAGCACACCAAGATTCGATTTTTTCAACTTCTTTTTCTGTATCCGTAACAAAACGGTTAATCGCCACTACAAATGGCAATCCGAAAGCTTGAATGGTTTCAATATGTTTTTGAAGGTTCTCTAAACCTTTCGCTAAAGCTTCTACATTCTCTTCAGTTAAATTTTCCTTTTTAACGCCACCATGCATTTTTAAAGCCCGGTTAGTTGCAACAATGACAACTGCTTCTGGCTTAATATCTGCATATCTCGCTTTAATGTCAAGGAATTTCTCGGCACCAAGATCGGCACCAAAACCACCCTCTGTTAACACATAATCAGCTAATTTTGCCGCCATTTTTGTGGCAATTACACTGTTACAGCCATGAGCGATATTAGCAAAAGGGCCACCGTGAATAAGAGCTGGAGTGTGTTCAAGTGTTTGAACTAAATTCGGTTTAAGAGCATCCTTTAGTAAAAGGGTGAGCGCACCCTCTGCTCCTAGGTCTGCAGCTGTGACCGGTTGTTTATGTATATTATAAGCTACTACTATTTTTGATAGTCTTCGCTTCAAATCCTGTATGTCGGTTGCAAGACAGAAAATCGCCATAATTTCTGATGCAACGGTAATATCAAAACCATCCTCACGAGGTACACCTTGAGTCGGTCCTCCCAACCCAACTACAACATTTCGTAGCGCACGGTCATTTAAATCAACAACCCGCTTCCATGTGACACGTCTGACATCAATTTGAAGTTCATTTCCTTGATGGATATGGTTGTCAAGTAATGCAGATAATGTGTTATTTGCTGTTGTTATCGCATGAAAATCTCCTGTAAAATGCAGGTTTATGTCCTCCATTGGGATCACCTGTGAATATCCGCCACCCGTTGCACCACCCTTGATTCCCATAGTTGGTCCTAGGGATGGTTCTCTCATCGCAACCATTGCACTTTTTCCAAGCTTAGCAAGTCCTTGTCCAAGTCCCACAGTGACTGTCGATTTCCCTTCTCCTGCCGGCGTTGGATTAATGGATGTTACAAGGATGACTTTACCGTCCCTTTTTTGTTCAAGACGCTTCATCACGTCTAAGGAAATTTTTGCTTTGTAATGACCATAGGGTTCTAGTTCTTCTTCAAGTAAATCTAACTGTTCTGCAATCTCCTTGATTGGCTTTAACTCAGCCTCTTGAGCAATTTCAATATCAGACTTATACTTTGTTGATAAACCCATGCACAATACCCCCAAGACTATTTTAATGAACAAACTTCCTTTACCTCTTTATCTTACCTTATTTGACACATAGGTATAAAGTGAAACTTCTATTTATTCCCTTCCTTTACCACATAAAACAAGTAAAGATATTTTATTTGATATTCTTGTGTGAATTGTTGTAAAATTTCAATTATAAGAAACTAGGAGATGATAGGATTGCCAATTAATATACCTCATGATTTACCGGCAAAAGAAGTATTAGAATCTGAAAATATATTTGTGATGGATGAAGATCGCGCGTATAGTCAGGACATTCGTCCACTTAATATAGTAATCTTAAACATTATGCCAGAAAAAGAACGAACTGAAACTCAGCTTCTTAGACTACTTGGAAACTCCCCATTGCAGCTGAATATCACACTATTATTCCCAGAAACGCATGTCGCAAAAAACACGGGAAAGAATCATCTTGATAAATTTTACACTTCCTTCTCTGCCATTAAGCACAGAAGGTTTGATGGAATGATCATTACAGGTGCACCGATTGAGCATCTTTCATTTGAGGATGTAAACTATTGGGAAGAGCTAAAAGAAATTCTGGAGTGGACGAAAACCAACGTAACATCGACCCTACATATTTGCTGGGGCGCACAAGCCGGACTTTATTATCATTATGGGGTTAAAAAATACCCACTGCCTGAAAAATGTACGGGTGTGTTTCACCACCATTTGGTAAACAAGGATGTGAATTTGGTTCGAGGCTTTGATGATTTGTATTTTGTGCCGCATTCCCGGTTTACAGAAGTAAAACTTGAGGAAATTGAAAATACTGAAGAATTAACACTTTTATCTTTTTCAGATGATGCAGGTGTGTGCCTAGTAGCTTCAAATGACGGAAAGCAAATTTTTCTAACTGGCCATCCTGAATATGATGTCAATACGTTAAAAGAGGAATATGAACGTGACCTCGCTAAAGGAAAGGTCATCATTCCTGTTAATTATTTTCCAAACAATGACCCGGCCAATCCACCGGTTCACAGCTGGAGATCACACTCTTATCTATTGTTTGCAAATTGGCTCAACTATTATGTTTATCAAGAAACTCCATATGACTGGGAATAATAGAAGGTATCTCGGGTTCGAGATACCTTTTCTTACGCCTTTTTTAAGATAAACACCCACATAAACGATAATGCTTGTTTTAGTTCTTTGGGTAATCCCTTCGTTGCTTCTACTTTCACAGCATCCTTATAAACAGGCTGACCATCAACTACTCGCCAGCCATTTTCCAATACCAATTGCTCAAACTCCCAGGGCATCATCGTATTTTGGATGACGGTCTCCCCGTACAAGCGTCGATATGCATGTTGCCTTGGTCCAGCCGTAGGACCTAATAACCCAGCACAAAAGATACCTCCTGGTTTTGTCACACGCTTAATCTCATTGATTGCTCGGAGCGGTTTCTCAGTCCACTCAATTGAGTTAATCGCCATGATACCTGAGAAAGTTTCATCCTCAAAAGGAAAATCTGTCAAATCACCTTGTGTAAATGAAAGGTTTTCTGATTGACTTCTTTGATTGGCTTTTTCAATCATTTCGGCTGAAATATCTGCACCAACTACTTGAAACCCACGCTCAGAAAGTAAAAATGCCCCATAACCGTCACCACATCCTGCATCCAAAATATGAGCCTTATCCTCTAGGTGCTTCGAAAAAAACGGAATAATTGTGGATCGGCTTCCGGAATTCCACATTGCTTGGCTTTGCTTACTCCAAAAGTCAGCTCGACCATCCCATTGCTTTTCAGCTTCTTTATGCCATCTGAAATCGGCCATCTTGATCACCTCTCTAACTTATAGATGTTCTTTTAGATTATATTCGCGTAAGAGTCCTTCTAATTTAATTGCTTTTCCTATATCACCTTTAATCTTTAATTTTCCTGTCATAAATGCAGCAGTTCCTCCTAGTTTTCCAATTAAAAACTGCCTAAAGTGTGCAAGTGAAAGAATTAATGTACAATTTGCCCCTTCAGAAGCCTCTAATACCCTTACCTGACCATCCGCAAGCTGAAGTTGATAACTGGCTTCCTCATCTCCTGTAATGTTGAATTGATAGATGACATTAAATCCTTCAATCGGTCCTGGGTTCTGGTTAATCAATTCTTCAATTCTTTGCATCATTTCAGTTAAAGTGTAACTATCGATACCATTTGTCATGTTAGCATCCTCCCAATTAATAAATATAATTACAAAACAGCGAGTACGAAGTCGTATTCCTCATACAAAAAAGATTATTCCTGCATTCCAAGATTCACAAATGCAGAAATAACGATTCGGTTTAATAATCTAGAGATTCCCTCAAAATCAAATGTCTCGTCTTCATTGTTAAAAAAGTTTTGCATAATAACTTCATTAATTGCACCAACCATTGCTTGGGCCACGATTCGCATTTCCGTCTTTGAAACAGTTTTCGGTAACTCTGTCTGAACTGTTTGCAGAATAATAGATGCAAACACTTGGTGAGACCTTTGTCGTACTAATTCAACTTTACGCGACACTCCAACTGATTCAACCAATAATATTTGTGCAACATTTTTATTTTCAAAACAAATCTGGATATACCGATTGATCCCAGCAAACGCTTTGTATGACATGCTTTCTTCTAGTGAGATTGCTAGTTTAACTTCCTCAGACATTTCGTTGCCTAGCTGTTCAAACAAGGCAACCATGATATCTTCCTTGCTTTTAAAATGTTGATAGAAGGTTGTCTTTGAAACTCTCGCCATTTCGACAATTTCAAGTACAGATGTCTTTTGATACCCCAGTTCTGTAAACAACTTAAGTCCAGCAAATAAAAGTTTTTCTCTTGCCTCTATCGGCATCTCCGTTACAAATAACAAGTCCAATCCATCCATTCTTTTAGTACGTTTGCGTATCAGTCATTCTTTTCTATTATACAACTTGGTTAAATTTGGTTCAATGCAGTTTTTCAAAAATTTAAAAAGAGAGAAAAGACATTTCGCCTTTTCTCTTACATTTTAATTATTATTTAGTACTTTTGCCGGAAATTCAAATTCGATTTTCCCTGTTTGTTCATTCCATTTAAGGTATGCATCAAATATTTTACTGTCTTTTTTGAATCCTTTTATTAAATTTGTCTTATTTGCAGAAAGTAACTTTTGAACATTTGTTTTTGTGATTGTTTTTCCTAAGATCTTCCCTGAGATTGTGAATTGGCAGCCTTTTGTTTTATAGTTTGCACACCCATAAAATTTGCCTTTATTGATGACCTCTCCACCACATTTTTTACAGGTTCCTACGACTGTACCGATTTCTTTTTTATTATAAGAGCTTTTTTGAGAACTAACATTTTCAATATTGATACTTGAAATATCCCAAGTATCACTTTGTACCTTAGCATCATCCACAATTTTTTGGGAAAGCTTTTTCGTCTGAATCATAAATGAGGCTGGTGAAGCTTTGCCTTGTCCTATTTCATGAAGACGCTGTTCCCATTTCGCTGTCATTTCAGGAGATGCAAGAATTTTTTCACCAATCACATCAATTAATAGAATCCCTTTTTCTGTTGCAAATACTTGGTTTTTCTCGACGTTTATATAGTTCCGTTGTTTTAACATTGTGATAATACCTGCGCGTGTTGCTTCGGTGCCAAGTCCTTCCGTTTTGGCAAGTATTTTCTCTAGCTCATCATTGTCAATATGCTTACCGGCCGTCTTCATTAAGGTAATCAACTGTCCTTCAGTGTAGCGTTTCGGTGGCTGTGTTTTTCCCTCTTTTGTGTAACTGTTTTCGACAACTCCAGCTTCGCCCTTTTCAAGGGGAGGCAAGATTACATCCTCCTCCTTTGAATTCTCTTGGAAGAGCACTTTTCTCCACCCTTCCTGAAGCTTAACCTTACCCTTTGTAATAAATTCAGCGCGCCTATCTACTAATGTTTTTACGGTTGTATAGTTAAAAATAGCAGGCTTGTAGTGCGCGGCAATTAAGCGTTTTACGATTAAATCGTAAATCTTCTTCTCATCGCCAGATAGCTTTGCAGGATGTGGAACCTGTTCAGTTGGAATAATCGCATAGTGATCAGTTACTTTTTTCTCATTGACGTAACGAGAATTATTCATGATCGACACATTAGGTGTTGGAAAATAAGCCTTATAGTCTTCTAGTTTTTCAAGCTTTGAAAAAATTTCTGGGATTGTCTGTGCTTCCCCTTTTGTTATATAGCTTGAATCTGAACGGGGATAGGAAATAATCCCTTTCGTATATAGGCTTTGTGCGACATCCAATGTCTTTTTTGGTGAGAATTTAAATGCTTTGTTTGCCGTTGCTTGTAGACTCGACAAATTAAATAGTAAAGGTGGCTGATATTCTTTCTTCTCCGTTTCCACTTCAGCAATTTCCGCAGGCTTATCTTGACAAAATGCCGCGATCCTTTCCGCCATGTCTTGTGAAGAAAGCCGTGATTCATTATCCTTCATCCATTTCCCTTCATACTTTTTATCATTTATTTGGAAGTTGGCAAAAACCTCCCAAAAGGGCTCAGATTTGAAATTTGCAATTTCTTTTTCACGTTTTACAATCAAGGCCAAAGTAGGCGTTTGAACTCTTCCTGCTGAAAATACATCAGATACTCCTTTTTGCTTAAGTAGTAATGTGTAGACTCTAGACGCATTCATCCCAACGATCCAATCGGCACAAGCCCGTGCCTTCGCTTCAAAGTATAGGTTCCTAGTATCCTCCTCCATTAATAGATTTTGAAAACCATCCTTCACTGCTTTTTCCGTTAAAGATGAAATCCATAATCGTTTTAACGGCTTACTTACCTTGGCCATTTCAATAATATTACGGATGATTAGCTCTCCCTCACGACCAGCATCACCTGCATGAATGATTTCTGTTACCTCTGGTTTACGAAGGAGATTTTTTATAATGGTAAACTGTTTCCATTTAGATTTCATGACCCGATATGAGAAATGCTCGGGAATGAGGGGGAGTGTTTCGATTCGCCATTTTTTCCAGGCAGGATTATATTCTTCGGGGGGAAGCAACTCACAAATATGGCCGACTGCCCATGTAAAGTAAGCACCCTTCGGAAATAATGGATTGGGTGAAACCTCGATAAACCCTTGAGATTTCTTACTCCTAAATGGAGCCGCAAGCTTCATCGCTTGGTCTGGTTTTTCCGCGATAATAACCTTCATCTTATTCCTCTTTTCAATTACACTACTAAGATTATTCTATCAAAACTTTATGATTCATAGAAATACAGATTTTGGTGGGAGAATGAGAGAGACAGATAGGAGAGATAATAAAAGTTAAAAAACCATTCATGATGGTTTTTTAACTTCATTTCTTTGGAGATACATATGCGAATGTTCGACAATATGATGGATAGAGATGACAGTTAAATCACCATGCTGCACCGTGCCAACGGCTAGGCGCCCTTGCTCATCCTCAACAATGAATGGAGTTTCATGGTCTGCAGTCATTATACTTTCACATATGGATGCTATTTTTTTATACAGATAATCCTTATTGACCTTGGTGCTTCTCGAATTTGAGGTAAACCTGATGATGATTTCTTTCCCATTGTAGTTGTGTCTAAACATAATATAGCCTCCATCCAACATTAATGATAAAACGCTTTCATTTTCGTGTTTTTTGCAAGATGAATCGATAATCGTATTGGACACCTCAAACTTCTCTTTCTATTATTATATCAAATTATGGAATTTCTTCAATAATTATTCGAATATACGAAAATATTTAACAATTTTTATATTTATCCTCCTCTTTGTCACAAATATTTTCCAATAATACGTAAAAAACCCTTTATTCCCTTGACTTAACACGATTTAGGTTGTATATTAAAATCATCATTTAGCTAGTAGTTTAGTATTTTTTTTACAATATTATTATTTTAAAGATACATAAATAGGTAGCTAATTGATAAAAATTTTCACGATGCACGGTTGTGCCGAAGGTTTAGGAGGAAAAGCATAATGCAAAACGGTAAAGTAAAATGGTTTAACAATGAAAAAGGATTTGGCTTCATCGAAGTTGAAGGCGGAGACGATGTATTCGTACACTTCACAGCTATTCAAGGTGACGGTTACAAATCTTTAGAAGAAGGCCAAGAAGTTTCTTTCGAAGTTGTTGAAGGAAATCGTGGACCTCAAGCTGCGAACGTTGTAAAGCTATAATTCTTACATTCTAACTTAACAATGTGAAACCAAGGCTGATTTTTTTTATCAGCCTTTTCTTTGGGCTCTTTCTACCTAAAAAGAGCCCTTTTTACGTATATTACGATAGTTTCTCTCCGTATTCCTTCAGCTTTTGACCAACGGTGCAGTTTTTAATACAAAAGTTTTGGGCGTAGCGTTTGCCATGTTCTTTGCGAAAATATTCTTTTACAAAACAATCTTGGCAATAGGTGTCAAGTATTTCACCAACTTCCAAAATAAGTTCCTTGCGTTTCATGAAAAAAATCAGCTCCTATTTTCATCGGTATCACCCACTCGAACGAATAATGACCCATCCCATCAAATTCACCTACTTTATGAGTATGATGATTAGGCTTAATTACTTACCCTTTTATTTCAATTTTACTGGAAACAATTGTTCCTTCGAGCGCCTGAGTAGCTAGTCGATCTGCTTCTGCATTTTGTTTCCTGCCAATCGGATCATATATTGGATGAATCCCTAACTTTTCAATTCTCTCCTCTATCCTATCCAGCCACTTATTCAGGTTCTCCTCAAAACACGGCCACTCCCCTGACAATTGTTTTAATACAACATGGGAATCCCCTTTAAATGTGACAGTTGCATGCTGTACACCTATTTCCTCTAGTGTATTTAAAAGCAACCAGAATGCTGCGTATTCTGCCTCGTTATTTGATTCCATTTCTTCAAATACTTCATTTATCCTAACCCGATAGGGCTTTTTATTTTGGGAATAGTATATAGCAACTCCTAAGCCGGCCTTACCTGATTGTATATCAAACCCACCATCAAAATAAGCAATAATATCCTGAGGTTCAGTTTCAACTACTTTGATCAATTTAATTATTTCTTTTTTTGTCCATTTTGTATGACGCTCATCATAAAATACGAGTTCTTTTGTGCGTCCAGTTCGTTCAAAGTCATCTGCTAAGAGCAATGCCTCTTCCGCAGATACTTCATCGGACATTAAGGTAATCACTTGGTTTTTTGGCGTTTTATAAGTCCATTCCAGCTTAAGTTTCATCATGCTCATCCTCTCTAGTGGAACGTATCTTCATTTTTCCTAATTTTTTACTCATTATACACTTTTTCCATTAGGTTATGTACTTCCACTTTTATTCATATCGTACTATAATTAACCTTTGACAATTTAATGATGTCCTTTCGCGGTTCGTAAACTCCCGCGTTATCAAAACTACAGGAGGTAATAGTATGTATAACGAAATTCTTTGGTTCGTTTTTGCAATTGTCAATTTCATTTTAGTCTTAACGATTTACCGCATCTTCGGAAAATCCGGGTTATTTGTTTGGATTGGTTTTTCTACCGTTATAGCAAATCTGCAGGTTGTAAAAACGGTTGAGCTATTTGGATTAACCGCCACCCTCGGTAATATTATGTATGGAACAACCTTCTTAATAACTGATATTCTGAATGAAAAGTATGGAAAAGAGGAAGCAAAAAAAGGTGTTTGGCTTGGCTTTTTCACACTGCTTTCAATGATTATTATCATGCAGTTTGTTCTTGCGTTTGACCCGCATGAGGTGGACTTTGCTCAAGGCTCTTTGGAAACAATCTTTGGACTTCTTCCGCGGATTGCCTTAGGAAGCCTACTTGCGTTTCTGATTAGTCAATATTCGGACGTTATTATTTATTCAAAAATTAAAGCACGCTTTCCTAAGGATAACCAGCTATGGATACGGAATAATGGTAGCACGATGATTAGCCAACTACTTGATACATTAATCTTTACAAGTGTTGCATTCTTAGGCGCATATCCGTTTGACGTATGGATTGAAATTTTCATCACGACATACTTTATTAAATGGTTAGTTGCTTTAATCGATACACCATTTATTTATATCGCTAGAAGATTTCATAAAAATGCATAACCAACGGGATGGAAAAGGCTGTCTGTGAGCAGACATCCTTTTCTTATTATCTTCACAACTTTACATGATTAATGATAAAATAGCTTTATTTAGTATATTTTGGAGGCATTAAATGATCGAAGTGTATATAGATGGTGCAAGCGCAGGTGATCCTGGTCCGTCTGGTGCTGGGGTTTTTATTAAGGGAAACGGTATCGTGGAAAAACATTCGATTCCTCTTGGGATCATGACAAACCATGAAGCTGAATACTATGCTCTTCTAAAAGGTCTTGAAATTTGCATCAAGAATGACTACAGAGTTGTATCGTTTCGAACGGACTCACAACTGGTTGACCGAGCGATAGCAAAGGAATACGTTAAAAATAAAAAATTTGCTCCCTTGCTTGAAAAAGCACTGCAGCTTTCAAGTGAACTTGACCTCTTTTTTCTCAAGTGGATTCCAAGCACACAAAATAAAGTAGCTGATGAATTAGCAAGACAAGGTATTCGAAAAAATGAAGCTTGAAGAAACCCTTGGACTAACTTGTCCAAGGGTTTTATGCCATTATATTTCGTTCTTCTACAAAACGATACGCTTGTTTTCGATTTTGTATTTGATTTTCCTTCAGCATCTCTAATAAAGATATAAAGAAGCTTCCGTCAAATTCCTTTTGTGCTTTTAAAGTGATTTCAATTGCAACATTGACGATTTCATCTGTTGCGTTGGTATATTGCTGGCCAAATGTAATGAAGCCAACTGCGTCCTCCCCAAAATTAAAACCCTTTTGCGCCAAGAATTGCAAGTATTCATTTACTTTTTTTTCTAATTTAAACAATTGACCCCAACCCCAACAAAAAATTCTATCCTAATAATATCGCATTTTTTGTCGAAATACTACGATTTTTTTGTTAAAAAATGGGCTAAAGTACCTGCAATCATTCCAAATATCGCTCCACCAAGTACTTCTTCTGGCTGATGGCCCAGTCTTTCTTTTATTCTTTTTTCCTTGTTATCATGGTAGTGGTGGTCCTTTTGTCCTGCTAATCGTTCTATTTCTTCATCAAGCTCGTTTACCTTAATTGTAAGTTCACCTGATTGGCGGCGGATCCCCTGTGCATCATACATGACGATTAAACCAAATATGGTGGATAGTGCAAAATCTATCGTGGGAATACCCCTTTTTAACGCAATAAAAGTTGCAAGTGAGGAAACGCCAGCTGAGTGAGAGCTTGGCATCCCACCCGTTTCAAAAAAAGTGCCCCACTCCCATTTTCCCGTTTTGACTTTTTTGATTGGAATTTTTAAAAATTGAGCAAGCCCAATTGTAAGTAGCGCAGTATAGATTCCTTTGTTCACGATTCTCACCTCATGGTTAGTTTCATATATCACCTCATTTTCTATTCAAGACATATTCCAAATTAGGATGGAAATAATACGAAATGGAGGTGACATATCATGGCACAAAAAGGTAACAACCGCGGAAAAGTTCCAAAAGGCGTTAATCCACAAGGTCATAATGAAGATACAGAATTTTCAATGGAACCAAAAAGTGAGCTTGAGAACAAAGCAAAAAAATCAAATACGAAAAGATAAAGTTTTTGTGGGACGCCCTGTGGTTGGTTGTGATGCAGGGCATCCTTGTTGGTACTGACGAGTCGCGGCGTAGGCTATCAGCCGAAAAATTTTCATAATAGCCATATTTTTTATTTATCAGCAATAAAATTTATTTATCGGCCATAAACTTAAATTAACAGCCATAAGCAACATTTTTAATCTTAACCTCTCCAATATAATTAAAAAAGAGCACTCAAATTGAGTACTCCATTAGCTAATATATTGATCTAAGCCTTTAAATTCAAGCTCAGAGAACTTTTCATGCACTTTTTCACGGTTAATTTGGATTAATGCATCTTCAAGTGAACAGTTTATCGGAACTTCGCAATGTATTCTCGCCAATTTACGGGATAAGTGCAGCATTTCTAAATCTTCTTTGATTTTAGTCATTTGGCCTTTTTTTAGATTTTCTACATTTTCAAGAATACCTTCAATTGAACCAAACTGTTGAAGTAATTTTAATGCTGTTTTTTCACCAATTCCTCTAACACCTGGATAATTGTCACTTGTATCACCCATTAATGCTTTTAAGTCAACCATTTGCTGAGGAGTAATTCCTTTTTCTTCAATAAAGCTTTCACTCGTATACTCCGCGTAATTACCGATTCCTTTTTTCATAATTAAAACCGTAATACTTTCATCAAGTAATTGTAATATGTCTTGGTCACCAGTTAGAATGATCACATCAGAGTCTTGGCTATATTGTTTTGCAAGTGTACCAATGCAGTCATCTGCCTCGTATCCAGAAAGTCCAACATTCGGGATATCAAAGGATTCAACTACATCCTTAACTAAATCAAATTGTGGAATTAACTCTTCTGGTGGTGCGCCACGATTTGCTTTATAACCATCATACATTTCAGTACGAAATGTAGAACTCCCCATATCCCAACAGCATATGACATGTGAAGGCTTGTACTTATTGACGGCAGTCATCATATGTTTTACAAATCCATGAATCCCATTTGTTGGAACCCCTTTACTATTTACCATAAAATATCCACTCATCGCCGTTGCATAAAAAGAACGAAACAATAATGCCATACCATCTATTAACATAATCTGATTTTTCATCAGCATATCCTCCCCTTTTAGCAAAATCTTCATAAATAGAATTATAACATATAACTACAGTGCAATTGTTTGTATCTTCCTTCCAAGCGCACAAAAAGGCCCTCTTACACAAGAGGGCTCACATTTATTTACTCTTCAGTTTTTCTGCTTCAATTTCTGCATAGGATGCAAAATGATAGGGGGTAGTCCCTTTTCCTTCTTGCTTTTTATCTTTTTTCGAAGCAGATTGTTTATCGTTTTTCACATGCATGTCTCCTTTATGAGAGATTGTGGTTAGTATTAACCCAACATGCGTGATTTATTTATTTGCGGAATGCGTACTCCTTTACCATTTCAACTGTAACAAGCTTTCTTAATGGAACAATTCCTTTTTTTGCAAGTTTGTTCATTTCGTTCGTCACTTTATTGATTTTATCAACGGTGAATTCTTTGTTTTGTTTTGCTAAAGAAACTGCCTCATCAATAAATAGTTCCCTTTGTTGCTCTAGTCCCACGAACATTTTTACAATTTCGTGCTGTGATTTTGAATGTTTTGTGATTGCTTCATGGACGTTTGTCATTATTTCTCCTCCGTTGTTTCATTCTTCATTAGTTTAACAATATGGGGTTTAGGCGTCCAACAATTGAATTGGTAAGCTGGATTTGTATCATAGCCTAAACGTGCACATCTGTAGATCATCTTGCCACTTTTTCGTTCTGCTAAGAAATGAACACAAGTGGCACATGCATGATACTTTGATTTCGAGTCAGTCAAAATCAAATCACCCCATATGCTCCATATAGTATCCGCTTAGCTTTTCATGCACCTGTTCAAGGTTGTCGATATCGATATCCTCAGATAGAATTTTGGTTACACCATCAAAATACTCATGAATCTCTTGCAATGCATCTTTTTGAAGTACTTGTAGCCCTTTATTAAATTCCTGTTTATAGAAATTTACAAGGTATGCTTTGTTTTCTTCAAGATATGAGCTAACTGGAGCATCTAGCAATACTTCTATTTCATCCTGCATTTGTTTTTTCTCATTTTTCTCGAAAAATGATTTAGGATTTTTGAACAGACCCAGTGCCTTTTTGTAACGTGTGTGATCTTCCTGCTCAAGCCCATTCTTAAATTCAATCGTTTCAAAATCTAGTTCAATGGACTCTGAAATACTCATATTTGAATTGATCGACTTAATTTGCTCATTAAAAGTACCGAGCTGGCCATGTAGTCGCTTTGAAATAAAAGTTTCTATCCGCAATGAAGTGGCGCGCAATTCTTGGGCTAAATCAAAGCCTACTGACTCTAAAAATTCAGCCAAACATGATTGTAACGCTTTTTTCAAATCTCGGCCATCATCTCTTAGTGATGATGGGTTGAATGCTTCCTTAAACATATCTGATATACGAAGGAAGACCCTTTGCTTAATGTAGTAACTGAGCTCCTTGATTTCTTGCTCAACCACTCCAAACGCTTCCAGTTCATCAACAGTTTCAATAACAGACTTCATTTTCTCATGCTGGTCTTTAGCATCTTGAAGTTTAGCACGCTTAATATCCTTATCTTCCTTTGCAGATTGAATATACGAATCAATGATTGAAGCAGCACGCTGAATATCAACGTATCCTTCATTAACTGCTACTTCTGTCAACTCATCAATAACAAATGAATGGAAATCAGCTTCAAAACGTTCTATACCCGAAGTCGCAAGGATTCCACGGTCCTTCTGACTATCTTCGTTAAGCTTCTCAAGTAAGGCAGCACGACTTGATACGGTATAGAGTCGAGGAAAACGAATTCCATAACTTACAAGCTGTGACCCGACATAATCTTTTACATCTGATAACTCTTCAGTTGAGTTTGCCAAATCTGCCGCATTAATGATGAAGAACATCTTATCCATACTGAAGGTGTCTTTAACACGGCCAAGTTGAATTAAAAACTCACGGTCTGCTTTAGAGAAAGCATGATTATAATACGTTACAAATAAAATGGCATCGGCATTTTTAATATATTCAAAGGCAACCCCTGTATGGCGAGCATTGATTGAATCTGCCCCTGGTGTATCTACCAACGTAATCCCTTGCTTTGTTAATGGACAATCATAATAAAGCTCAATCCATTCTACAAAGCATGCCTTTTCTTCCTTCGCAACATATTCATTAAAACCATCCATATCGGTCGTTAAAACGTGATCTAGGTCTGAAGCGATGTTCTCAAACCCTGCCAACACTGCTTTTAAGAATGAAAAATGAGGCTTTTCTTTCGCTTCGATCTTTTCGATATTACTAATTCTTGACTTTATGATTTCTATACTGGCATCAAGACTACCCGCTTTTTCACCAAAAATGTGTAATGAGTGGTTGATATCGTCTAATAACTGTTTGGTTGATTTTATCTTTACAAGTACTGTTCCATGTTGATGTTCATCAGTTGGAAATGTAATTTTATTAATTGTTGCTGTTGTTGGGTTAGGTGAAACTGGAAGTGCATGTTTCCCCATTAATGCATTAGCAAAAGAAGACTTCCCTGCACTAAACGCTCCAAATAATGCAACCGTAAAATGTTTATGTTTTAAGCGATGAGCTTTTTCCTGAATATCTTTAGCAAGCGTAGAGAGACCTGTAATTGGTTTAATCAAGTCATGCGCTTTTTCTAAATGAACGATCGCTTGCTCAGATGTTCCTTTTTTTTCTTTATGCTGTTGTGTTGGTTTTTCTTCAGATTTTGGAGTGGCCGCCTCTTGATTCTTCAAATCCTGTAGTATTTCTTCAGTGGAAGAAATCTCAACATCCTCAGCAAATCTAGAAAGTAGTTTTTCAGCTGATTCCACACTATTTATTTCAGAATTTCCATTCATGATGTCGTCAAGCTTCGAACGAATCTCAGTTCGTTTCGACTCAAACTTCTTCAAAGTGGCAAACGCTTCTTGATAAACCTCATATTTATCTAACTCCGCTTTTATCCCTTGCTCTTCTTTTACAGTACTTGACTTAACCTGCTCAAGAATGTCATTTAATAACGCTACTGCTTTTTGTTTATATTTTCTCTTAATATAATTTCCTACATCATCTGTATAAGTTAAAATGTATTCCCCTGTAACACCCGCACCAGGCTTAACTAAATCTTGTAACTCATTAGCACTCAAGTCCGTTGCAAGCTCGTTCCCAGTCGGTTGTTTCGAAAGACGTAGATTTCCTGCAAATTTCCCGACAAAGTCCTTTAAATGCCACTCCAATTGGGTGGACATTCTTTCTTTCACATCTGCTAGAAAAGCTTGCTTTCGTTCTTCACGTTCTTTTTCTGTTTTGTTTTTGGAGAATAACAATCCAACCTTAAAATCTGGCTGCACACATTCAACAAAGTTTTTCGCTAAATCACGAGTCTGGAAAGGCATCAGAATTGCATTTGATAAAATCGTGTCAATTTCATCCATAAATTCTACTTCGATTTTTTCCCTGTTTTTTTCAAAGCTAGTTAATTGATTGTTCAATTTTTCTATTTGAGTTGGGATTGTCTCCCGCTCAGCTTCTGATAATGACCGGAGCTTTTCTTTTGTATCTTCGAGCCCTATAGCATTTTTATCATCTAAGAATGCAATATGCTCTAAAATAATTTGTTTTGCAGAGTGGAATACACCCTCTAATAAAAGTTGTTCCTTGTTAGCAATTTTATCATGGAGCAACTGCTGGACCTGCTTAAACTGATTATGATCGTGATTGGGTTCCTTTAATGTCGTGAAAAAAATATCTGAATAAGCTACATTCCAATTCTGAAATGCCTCTTCGACACCTTGTTTAAAGGAAGCAAAACTCAGCTCTGATTCTTTATGTTTATCCACTTGGTTTACGATTAAATAAACCGTCTTGTTTCGATCCGTAAGTTCCTTTGTAAATTGGAAATTCAACTCTGAAAGGACATGGTTGTAGTCCATCACATAAAACAGCAAATCTGCTAAATGGAGAGCCGATTCAGTTGATACACGATGGGCATCATCAGTAGAGTCAATCCCTGGCGTATCCATCACGATAACTTGCTCTGGGAGTTTCCTATTATCATGACTAATTTCAATGGACTCAATTGCTTCCCCGTCTTTAGCATATGATTTAATCACATCATAATCATAGGGTGCTGGGTATTCAATGATTTTTCCGTCACGGTAGTAGACACGTGCGTATTCTCGTCCTGACTTTACTTTTACTAAATTTGCACTTGTTGGAATCGGGCTTGATGGCAGAAGACTCTCCCCTATGAGTTCATTAATCATGCTCGACTTTCCAGCTGAGAAGTGGCCAGAAAAACCAATCATATATTCAGAGTTATATAGTTTTTTTAGCAACTGAATGATTTTTGAGCTACTTTCTTTATCATTGTTTTTTTCAAAAATGTCATACAAATAAGATAGCCTTTTTTCTAAATCTCCCTTTGTGATGTGTTTAATTTGCTCTGTTTGTATCATGTCTAATCCCCTTATTGTACATTGCATAAAAATTCAATATATATGTATTTTACTCTACACCTATGCTTTTGACAAAGCAGAATATTAGGAATCAAATTTTTCATAAAAAAAACCAGGTATTTACCTGGTTACGTGGATGGAATTATGATGTTTTTTCTGGTTTTGTTTTGAGTTTAGGATATTATGTAGGACGTGATACATGATAAAGCTGTATATTCCAATTGTTAGTGTTATAAATAAAGTTAGCAATCTAATCACCAGCTTTCAACTGATAGTGATAATTATTTTCATCTTTAATTAGTTTATCAGCAGTTTTCGCTCTTTTCAATCTTTTTTTAACGGTTTCATTCTATTTGGAATGAATCGATTACTCACCAAGCCGATATTGTGATATTCAACATGAACAGCTAAAGCTCGTTCTTCGATTGGAATCCGAATCGCCATTACCATCAGGTTAAATATTGAAAAAGCAATAGCCGTTATATAAGCCTTGAATAACACCGGGATTAGGATTATCTCTAACGCTACAACAAGGTAATTGGGATGCTTAAGATATTTATATGGACCTTTTGTCTGCACTTGTTTTGTCGGGAGGATCATAATTTTCGTATTCCAAAACATACCTAATGATTGAAGTGCCCATAATCTTCCTAACTGTGTTAACGCAAATAAGAAAAAAAGAACAGGGTAATATGTTGATAACTCTTTTTTAAAATAGACAACTTCCACCATGACCGAAAGAAAAAACAGGATATGCATGAGTACAATGTATTTGTAATGCCTATGCCCTACCTCATAGCCACCATGAGACAAAATCCACTTTTCATTTCTTTTGGCAATTCGCATTTCAATTAATCTTTGGGCGATTACCAACGTAATAAATATCCAAAATATCATCCTATTTCCTCCATTGTAAAAGGACTAACTCTGAGCTAAACCCAGGTCCTAAGGCTGTAACAAGCCCATAGTCGCCCTCATTACCTAGCTGCTTTTCCATAAATTCTTTCAATACATAAAGCACCGTTACAGAAGACATATTCCCCTGCTTTCGTAAAACTTCTCTAGAGATTTCTGTCATCGATCGTGGAATTTCAAGTGCTGCCTCATATGCGTCTAATACCTTTTTTCCACCTGGATGGGCGATAAAATGCTTTATATCGTTCATATCCAACTGATTTGTATGTAAATACTCATCAACATTTCCTTTTAACCACGATTTTACAATACTAGGGATATCCTTTGAAAAAATCACGTGCAGACCTGTATTTTTTATATCCCAGCCCATCACATCCTCTGAATCTGCCATCAAGGTCGATTGCGCTGAAACAAATTCGGGTAAAACATCCGATACTGAATATTCCTTATACTCTACTTCATTTCCCACAATACATGCACAAGCTGTTCCATCCGCAAATAAAGAAGTGCCTATTAAATTGCTCTTAGTAAAGTCATTTTTTTGAAAAGTTAAGCTGCAAAGCTCAACTGCAACGACAAGCACCTTTGCATCCGGGTATGCTTTACAGTAATCAAATGCCCTCGCCAATCCAGATGCCCCTCCCGCACAACCAAGTCCCCAGATTGGAATCCGCTTTGTATGTACTCCGAAATCCATTTGATTCATGATCCTTGCTTCAATACTTGGAGTAGAAATTCCAGAACTCGATATAAAAATGATTGCATCAATTTCTTTGGGCGTGATCTTTTTTTTAAGCATGTTGGTATTATTTAAGCAGTTCTGAATGGATTTCACTCCAAACGAAATTGCTTTTTCAATATATGTATTATTTTTTTCTTCAAAGCTATGGTCTTTGCTATACCACTCTAATGATTCGCTGAAATACCGTTCCTCGATTTCACTATTAGCGAATACTCGGATGAGACGGTCAATGTCTGGAAAATGTTCTTGGAATAAGTCCTTGATAAATTCAGTTGTTTTGGATTGATTAATCTTATGTGGTGGATTACAAATACCAACTGAAATGATTTTAGGCATAGGAGCCCCCCTCACTTTAAAGGCAATCTCTTAAGGTTACTTTTTCCAGTTTTAAATTTAGTATGCAAACAATTAAAAAAGGGCACAAAAAAAGCCTTCCCAACACGGGAAAGCTCACGTTTCAAAGGAGTTGTTTTGTTGTTGTGCATTTATAGTATAACTCAAACGTTTTAAACATTCACTAGTAAAATTTTGGATTCCGGCCGAAAATGACACATCGAATTTCTGCGTTGGCTTGCTTTTCCGTTCCTCACGTATTAACAACATACGTTCCGGTACTCAAAGCTGCACCGCCTTGAACTTTCGACGCACAGGATGTGCTAGTGTCGGCGTCGCCACAGGACGTGGCGCCTTCGCCGACGCGGTCCTTTTCAACCTTTTTTAACTAACACCTTTACAGTAATGTCTTTACAATTTCTTCTCGCTTTTTGTCGATTGCATTAAAGTCCATGGCAGCTTTATAGTAATCTTCAAGTTTGTCATGAAGTCTTTTTGCTTCGCTTAAATAGTTCGTACCAATCGCCATTTTATTCTTGTATTCTAGGTTAAGCTCTTCAATTTCTTTTTTAAACGTGTTTTCAATTTTTGGGTCCATGCACAAAGCAAACATATCTACAACTTCATCACCCTCACGGAATGGGTCGACAACATGTGGTGCCGTTCCATCTACAATTGAAACACCCAACTTTGGAATGATGATCATATCTATGCTTTTTGGGTCAAAGGCACAATGGAAATATTCGACTGATAATCCCTGTTGTTCTGCATGCTTGGCGACCTTCTTCATCAAAGTCGATTTTCCACTTCCTGGTCTGCCTTTAATTATATAGCGCTTATCATAATCTTCTGTAATATTATCTATGAAATTAACTGCACCCTTCGGTGTAGCCGCTCCAAAGAAACGTCTTCTTTTTGTTGGATGTTCCTCGGCTGTAAATGGTTTACTAAATATTTCATCGATCAAGTTCTGAAGGACAGCATCTGCCTTTTTAAAGCTCATGGATGAAACATAAATATCCTCACGCTTTAAATGTACCTTCTTAGCTTCCGCAAAGGTTTTATAAGCATCTTCAAAGTTCTTTGAAATATCATCTGTTAGTTCGATGATTTCATCCTTAAATTGAGCTAAGTATTGATCATTGCGGTATTGACCGAGGTCAATCACCTTTTCAACGACTCCAGGGTATTTAGGCTCGATCACATGTGGTGCCGTTCCGTCTACAAATCCTAATTTTCGTTCAGGAATAATGATTCCATCTATAGAGTGATTATCTGAAGAACAGTGTAAGTATTCGAGATCGAAGCCTTTCTCCATAAACACAAGACCTATTTTCCTCATGAAGGTGGACTTCCCTGTTCCGGGTCCCCCTTTTAAAATATATAGAGTTTCTAGCCCTTTTAATGCCTCATCATAAAACGAGTAAAAACCTACACTTGAATTTGTACCTGCATAATAATTTTTTACTTTTGCCATATAAACTACATACCTCCTTGTAGACATTCGCCTACATTAGAGTATGGCAGGTATATGTTGTGTGTGAATAAAAATAATATTGTTTTCGAACCGTAACATTTTATTTTTTCTATTTTAATAAAACTTTTACTTTCATAATCACAAGAAAATCACTATTAAAAAATAGTGATTAAGAGGACTTTTGATCGTTCTTTTGTACATTAATATCAATTTGACTAATTGTACCATTCCCACATTTAAAACATCTTTCTTTATTATTTAGCATGAGCGTATGACATCTAGAACAATAATACCTAATCATTTACACACCACTCCCTTTTTTATTATCTTATGTTGAAGTTTGAACTGCTGTTATAACGTATGTCACAAATTAGTCAAATGTTTTCTTTTCCAAATGTGATAAAAATCACTGTTTTATTAAGTTTTCACTATTAATATAGTGATTAGATTAGGAATGAACAATTTGTGAAATAGTCAAAACCGACTAGTTTTTATCAAATTGTTTTGTATGATGATTATGTAAAAACCTTTGAATTTACGCTTGAAGGGAGTCGTGAGGAATGGCAAAGACACAGCTTACAAAAACAAACCAAAAGACAAAAATTGAGGATGAAAGAACTTCATTAAAAGGAACATTGGCATCTGTATTTTTACTTGGACTTTTCTTAATTTTATCTTGGCTTGGTGTCTATTTCTTGTTCTTAGACAGATTGTAAAAGTAATCTCTATCTAAGATTACGAGGCAAATTCATTTAAAAATGGCTTGTAATATTTTATGAGAAAACAAACAGAAAAAGAATGTGAAAATTTGAAAGGGGAAAAAGCCATGCATCTGCATAAATTTGAAAAAATATGGCTCACTTTTGGTATCGGAATACTTTTCGTATTTCTAGCAGTTGTTGGTGTTGGCGCATTTGCGATGGGTCACCAGCCAGCAAGTAGTATTAAAACAATCGATCCTGAAAAGGTTGCTGAAACAGCACCATTTGATAATCCTGGACTAGTTCATATTGAAGGTAACAAATATGAATTAAACCTTGTTGCAGAAGCCTTTGCGTATACACCTAGTACCATCCAAATTCCAAAAGACGCAGAGGTAACAATTAACGTAGCAACAAAAGACGTTGTTCACGGATTTTCAATTGCCGGTACAAACGTCAATATGATGGTTGAACCTGGATATGTTAGCACTTATACTCAAACATTTTCTAAAACAGGCGAATTTTTAGTGTTATGTAATGAATATTGTGGAGCTGGACACCACTTAATGATGGCAAAAGTTGAGGTGACCGAATAATGATAAATTCAAATTTCAAGGTAGACAGAAACGATGGAAAATTAGCAATGGCACACTTTTACGTTGCCTTCGCTGCTTTACTTCTTGGGGGAACTGCCGGTTTACTTCAAACTCTTGTTCGTTCAGGAGAATTTACTTTACCAGCTGGAATCGGTTACTATCAACTATTAACCGTTCACGGAGTTTTATTGGGACTTGTACTTACTACATTTTTTATTATAGGATTTCTATTTGCTAGCTTAAGTAAAACAGCAGGAACCCTATCACCGAAAATTCGTTTAACGGGTTGGATTGGTTTTTGGACAATGACAATTGGAACTGCTTCTACAGCAACTACAATTCTTTTAGGTGAAGCATCTGTTCTATACACATTTTATGCACCTCTACAAGCACATCCGTTCTTTTATATTGGGTTAGCACTTGTTGTGGTTGGTAGCTGGATCAGTGGCTTTGCAATGTTCACCCATTTTGGTAAGTGGAAGAAAGCAAATCCAGGTCAAGTAACACCTTTATTAAGCTTTATGGCTGTAATGACAATGATTTTATGGTTAGTTGCAACACTTGGTGTAGCTGCATCTGTTCTTATTCAATTTATTCCATGGTCTTTTGGTTGGGTTGAAACAATTGATGTTCTCATCAGTCGAACATTATTCTGGTATTTTGGTCACCCACTTGTGTATTTCTGGTTATTACCTGCGTACATGGCATGGTATGTTGTGATTCCAAAAGTAATCGGAGGAAAGATCTTCTCAGATGCACTTGCAAGATTATCATTTATTTTGTTCTTGTTATTCTCAATTCCAGTCGGATTCCACCATCAGTTAACTGAACCAGGTATTGATCCAAATTGGAAATACTTACAAGTTGTTCTAACATTCATGGTTGTAATTCCTTCTTTAATGACAGCATTCTCTTTGTTTGCATCTTTCGAGTCATACGGAAGATCAAAAGGAGCGACAGGACTTTTCGGCTGGTTTAGAAAACTTCCATGGGGAGATGCTCGTTTCTTCGCACCATTCATTGGTATGTTATTCTTTATCCCAGCAGGTGCGGGTGGAATTATCAATGCAAGTCACCAGATGAACCAAGTTATTCATAATACAATTTGGGTAACCGGACACTTTCACTTAACTGTAGCAACAACTGTTTTACTAACATTCTTTGGTATCGCCTACTGGTTAATCCCTCATTTAACTGGTCGGGTAATGACAAAAGCGATGAACAAACTTGCCATTATTCAAACAATCGTATGGACAATTGGTATGACGTTTATGTCAACTTCCATGCACTTTGCGGGCTTATTAGGAGCACCAAGACGTTCTGCTTTCTCAACATACGGAGATTCAGCACAAGCAATGGATTGGATACCATATCAAATTGCTCAAGCGATTGGCGGCTCTATTCTTTTTATTGGTATCATCTTAGTTCTAGTTATTTTTATTAATCTTGCCTTCTTTGCTCCAAAAGGGGAAACAGAATTCCCTGTAGGTGAAGTTTCTGAAGAAGCAGAAAAAACACCTATGATTCTAGAAAACTGGAAACTTTGGGTCGGTGTACTAGCGGTATTAATCTTAATCGCTTATACAATTCCATTTGTGGATATGATTCAAAACGCACCACCAGGGGCAAAACCATTTAAACATTTACTATAAGAATCATAAAAGCTACGCAACATAAGATTGCGTAGCTTTTCTTTTATAATTTATAGATTGCACTATATTTGTCTTCTAAATATTGGATTAAATAGTTCGCATTTAACCCCTCACCTGTTACATCTTTGATGATTTCTAAAGGCTTTTTCATTTTTCCATGCTTATGGATATGTTCAGTTAGCCATTCTTTTATTGGGAGTAAGTTCCCCTCTTCAAGTAACTCATCATAGTTAGGAAGGTCCTTTACCATTGCATTCTTGAATTGAGCAGCATACATATATCCAAGTGCGTAGGAAGGGAAATATCCAAAGCTGCCGCCTGCCCAATGGACATCCTGTAGGACTCCTTTTGCATCATTTTCAGGACGAATACCTAAATACTCTTCATACTTGGCATTCCAAATTTCAGGTAGGTCTTTTACTTCAATCTCATCATTAAACAAACCTTTTTCAATTTCATAACGCACCATAATATGCAATGGATATGTTAATTCATCTGCTTCAATTCGAATGAATGATGGTTTAGATTCATTTATTGCTCGATAATAGTCCTCTACCGATACTCCGTCAAATTGACCACTTGCATATTCTTTTAATAACTCAAAATTGTTTTTCCAAAATGGCAGGCTGCGCCCAAGTATATTTTCATAAAAAAGGGATTGAGATTCATGTATCCCCATTGAAGTTCCTTGTGCAAGGTTGGTTCCAACTAAATCTGAAGAAATGTTTTGCTCATAGAGAGCATGTCCACCTTCATGGATCGTTCCAAAAACCGCAGTTCTAAAGTCATTTTCAACATAATTTGTTGTAACACGAACGTCCCCTGGATTTAAGCCAGTAGCAAATGGGTGAACAGTTTCATCAAGACGTCCCGCTTCAAAGTCATACCCCATTTTTCTTAGAATCTCTAAACTTAATGCACGCTGTTTTTCCTTAGGAAATTCATTAAATAAAAATGAAGTTTCTGGTTTGTTTTGTGATTCTGTTACTGCTTTAACAAGTGGTACGATTTTATTACGTAATTGAGCAAACACTTGATCAACTACCTCTACTGTAACACCTGGCTCGTACATATCTAATAATGTGTTATACTTATTCCCTTCGTAGCCCCAGTAGTTAATAAATTTTTTCGTGAAATCTACAAGCTTCTCCAAATAGGGGCGGAACATTTCAAAATCAGATTTTTCTTTTGCATCCTCCCATACAGATTCAGCTTTTGATTGAAGAATCACAAACTCACGAAATTCATCAGCAGGAATTTTTTTGTTACGTTCAAAATCCTTTTGACATTCCTCTACTACTTTTTTTGTGATTTCACTAAGTTGTTGCTGAGCTTCAGGAGTCGTTAATTCTTTTAAATAGGTTTCCATTTCAACGGAAGTAGACATTGCAAATACTTCAGAAGACAACATTCCAATAACTTCAGAGCGCTGTTCTACTCCTTTTTTTGGAGCACCCGTTCGCAAGTCCCAATACATAACTCCAATTGCTTCATTGTAACTTGTCATTTTCTTTACTAATTCAAGAAACGCTTGTTCAGTTTGTTTTAGTTGCTCTGACATAATTAGTCCTCCTATTAATTTGTTTCTATTGGCAGTACATTTTTTACTTTATTTAAAACCTCGTTAGAAACTTTGTCATCTACAAAAATACTAACCGTACCCGTATCTTCACTTGACCGAATTAGTCGTCCTATTCCTTGTCTTAATCTCAGAAGCATATATGGTAAATCAACTTGCTCAAAGGAATGTTCTGCTCCTTTTCGTTTTGCCTGGAAAACCGGATCATTTGGTGGAAATGGTAATGACCAAATAATGACATTGGATAACGAAGGACCTGGGATATCGAGACCTTCCCATAAAGAAACAGAGCAAAGGATACTTTGTTCATTATTTTGGAACCTAGAAACCAACCCGCTGATTTCTTGATCTCCTTCAAAAAGAAACTCATATTTTTCAGTCTTACAGTTCTCTTTAAATTTCTGAAGTTCTTCTTTTGAATTAAATAAGAGTAATGCCCTACCTTCTGATTTTTCGATTTCATTCGAAGCAAAATCCATTTTCGATTGGAAAATATCCTCGTTAGGATTGAACATAGGTATTTGGATCTTCATCTGATTTTCGTAGTCAAATGGTGATTCCACCGAAAATGATTGATAGTTTTTGATTCCCAGACTGTTAGCAATATAGTCAAAAGATTTATTTTCAGATAATGTTGCAGAAGAAAAGATAAATGGAATCTGTTTCGAAAATACGTTTTCCGCTAAGATGGTTTCAACTGCTTGGGGCATTATGACAAGCGTGTAACTGTCACTGTCTGCCTCAACCCACGTAATTGCATCATTTTCTTCACCAAAAAGTTTTAATGAATATTCCAATTGATCCAAGTATTCATCTACAATATGTAATTCGTATTGGTCAATTGTATAAGTTTCTGCCTCAAAAACAAGGTTATTGCCTATCTCAACAATCATTTGATGCAGTTTCTTAGCGGTGGCAACTAATTGTACTGTCCGCTCGATATCCATTCGCTCAGAGCCTTCAACTGCTTGGCTATTTTCCTGAAGACTTCTGTAAAACTGCTCATTTTGTTCGATTGTATCCTCAATTAATTGTGCAAATTCTTCACGAATATCATTTCCTAATAACCTAGTTAACAGTGATTCTAAAGTTGTTTCTTGGATACGGTAGGTTAATGCTTTTTGTGCAGCGTATTCAAGTAAATGGCCTTCATCAAAGACCACACAGCTGCTATCCGGTAAAAACGGAAGCTGTCCTTCTCTTTTCCGAGCTTCCATTGTCCACACATGCTCCATGTAAAAGTCATGTGAGCAGACGATTAAATCAACAGCCTTTCGATAATGTTCTCTTGAAAGTGTAAGCCCGCAGCGGTGTCTTAACTCGCAAGAAAAGCAGTCCTGAAAACTATCCCATGCGACACTTTTCCATTCTTCATCTGCAAGATCAGGGTATGTCTTTCTGTCTCCATAATGATGGAATGCTTGCATGGTAGAATGATTATGAACAAAATCTGGTAGTTCGTTATAAATGCTCGATATTTTTTCATTGGTTGTGCGACGAGTAGCATGCTCTAATTTTCGAATACATAAATACTGATCCTGTGCTTTTGCGAGTCGAACATCAATATTCAGATCTAATGCGTCCGCTATTTTCGCGATATCCCCTTCAGGCTTAACAAGCTGTTCAATTAAGGACTCATCTGCACATGAGATAATCGCTGGCTTTCTCATATATCGGGCATAACAAATTGCGTATAACAAATAAACAATTGTTTTTCCAGTGCCTACACCGGCTTCTGCAAACACAATTGATTTATCTTTAAACGCCCTCTCTAGTTGAAATGCCATAAAAATTTGCTCATCACGGAGCTCAAAGTCTTTTTCAGGAAGGATGTCATAAAAAACATCGCCAATCCACTCATTTAATTTATCAAAGAAATTTTCATTTCTGGAAATTTGAAAGGGTAACCCTTCTCCAATCATATGTAAAAACCCCCAATACCAAGGTACGCGCCAATTTTTAATTATCTACTAGTAAATGTGGGAAGTCAATATTTTAAATAGTACATGACGTCTAGAACTAGCAAAATTAAAAAATAAAAACCCGCCGTAGCGAGTTTTATTTTAGTTCTATTCATTCTTATATCGTAAATAATCAACATCTATTGAAGTAGAATGAGACATGGCATGTAGAAGGTCGTTTTTTGCTTTAGCAATGGATTTAAGTGGATCCAGCTCTTCACCGACCTCATTTTGAAGTGCCCGATATGTATCATTCAGCGCATCTTGGATTTTCTTAAAGTCTATATAATTCATCATTGATTCACTCCTGGAAATTTTGTTGACACCAATAGAGTATATGTCCTTCGGAATGGAACTATTCATGAATTACTAGAAAAAAAGAAAATTTTTATTGATTCCTTGGTGGTCTCTTACCCCAATACTGATAATAGTCTGTGCGAATAAACCCGTTAAACAATTTACGTTTTTTTGTTGCAGGCTTACCATATAATTGCTCAAACTCCGGATGTGACGTTAACATATAGACTGACCAGGTATCATAAGTGCGAAGTACTTCTCCCATACTGCGATACATTTCTTCAACAGCTTTCTTTTCACCAAGTCTTTCTCCATAAGGTGGATTTCCGACAATCACACCGTATTCTTTAGTTGTTGTAAAATCCTTAACCTGCATTTGTTTAAAGTTGATGATATCTCCGAAACCAGCTTCATCTGAATTATCCTTAGCAATCTGAATCATTCGATGGTCGATATCAAATCCACTAATATCCAGAGGCTGATTATATTTTGCTAAGTCCTCTACCTCTTGTCGTGCTTCATCCCATTTCTTTTTTCCAATCCAATCCCACTCTTCAGATACAAAATCTCGGTTAAAACCAGGAGCAATGTTTTGGCCGATTAAGGCAGCCTCAATCGGAATCGTTCCTGAGCCGCAAAATGGATCAACAAAAGGCTTATCTGGTGTCCAATTTGTTAGCTTGACTAATGTCGCTGCGAGCGTTTCTTTTAATGGCGCTTCCCCTTGTCCAGCTCGGTAACCGCGTTTATGGAGTCCGACTCCACTACAATCGATTGTTAAAGTCACAACATCTTTTAGTAAAGCAACCTCAATCCGAAATAATGGTCCATTTTCCTCAAACCAGCCAGATGTTTTACGATAATGCTTTTTAAGACTATCAACAACTGCTTTTTTAACAATACTTTGGCAATCAGAGACACTAAAGAGCTTTGACTTTACTGATTTTCCTATAACAGGAAATTCAGCATTTTCTGGAATAATGTCCCCCCAATTAAGGGCTTTGGTCTTTTCAAATAATTCATCAAAGGTTGTGGCTTTGAATTCTCCCACCTTTAGCTTAATACGATCTGCTGTTCTAAGCCATAAATTACTTCGACATATGGCTTGTTCATCGGCGACGAATGTAATTTTGCCGTTTTCAACGGTACATTCATAGCCTAAATCCCGCACTTCCTTGGCAACGATTGATTCAATTCCCATTGCCGCCGTTGCAATAAGTGTTACTTTTCCCATTACGTTCACCCTAACTATGTACATTATGTATAGTAAAAGAATAAAGAAACTCACAGAGTAAAGCAAGAAATGCTATTAAATATCGTCAAAAAAGTACGAAAGCATACAAAAAGCTCTTCAATTATGAAGAGCTTTACTTCTTTATTCATATTGATCGTTTAATTAATAACGTTCTGTAAGCCATGTTTTGTTCCTTCGTACTTCAGTCGGCAAAACGAATGCCTCGTACTCCGGTGGTAATCATCTATCTACAGACGTCAGGACGCCTGTCCTTCTCCTTGTTCATTTCCAAAAGAGAAAGTGCCCCTACCATAATTTGGGTTTCTCGCTCGTGGGGTTTACCTCGTTCCACTCCGGTAATTTCTTACAGGACTTCGTCACTGTGGCACTTTAAAGGTAGTCAAACCATATCCTAATGGACTTAGGTTTTTTCCCTGCCGTTAGCAAAGTTCAACACTTTAGCTACCCTAGCTTATTTTTTCGCTAGGCACGAACACTACGGACATCTCAGTCCGTGCGAGCATGGACTTTCCTCTGCAGGTTACCCTGCAGCGATTACCCGAACGTTATTAATGTGTGTAAAAAATAGTATAGTGGAAAAACATTAAGATTGCAAGTAATTACACACTGGAAAATTTTTCCTCGCTCATGTTGTCAATTAAGGAACAAAGACTAAGTACGCCACGTCCTGCGGCAACGTCTTTGTGACCCACATCGTGTGGGCCTCAGTCGTATAACTTACTACCAAAAACATGTTTTTCAAGGTTGGATAACCGTTTTAAAATATCAAAATTAGTTGTTCCAGTTTGTGCCTGTGGCTGTTTCTTATAAGAATCCTCTAATTGACGTTTTAAGCGGAGATTCTCTTGTTGAAGTTCTTCGATTTCTTGGTAAAACATTTCATAGTCCTTAATGATTACATCTAAAAATTTATCAACTTCTTCTTGTTTATAGCCTTTCATGCCTGTTTTAAATTCTTTTTCAAGTATTTGTGTCGCACTTAGTTTTATTTTATCTGATATCATATCATTCACCTCGATACACTTTCCCCATTATTCCTACACCTATTTTTTCAAATAATTCGTGTATTGTCAATTTAAATGGTGTAACCATTAGTAGTCATTGTTCGCGAATTGTTCTTCCTCAACGATTGCCTGAAGATCATAGGCATTTATTGTAATAAGCTGGTAGTCTTCATTTTCGGATTTCTTTTTCGCGTCTGCATAGATATAACGAGGACTTCCATCCTTTTCCTCGTCATAGAAAATTAATAACGCATCGCTTTTATCTAGAAAAAAAGCATTCTTCAGGCGGAATTGTGATGGATTATCATATTTTCGATTTGTTATGCTGTTTACATAGTCGGCTTGCGACAAAATAAGCTGATAGAATTCTTTGTTTGTCTCATTCCATTTTTCTTCTTGTTCTAGAAATGGAGTAATGACAGCAAGCCTTAGTTCAGGATATTCCTCTTGAAGCTCGAATGTAATTTCTGCTGCCCAAAGCTCGACACCAAGTTGTCCGCTTATAATGACCCATTCTAATCCGTCTTCAATTAAATGGATCAGTTGCTTCTTAAGGGCTAGTTTAATATATTTGATTCCCGGATGATCCTGTCCAAAAATCCCAAGTTCAAATGGTTTATAGCCTGTAATTGCAACAACCTTTACCATGACAACACTCCTTACATCGAATAATTTCCTTGAAGTATGTAAAACAGGAACCATGACAGTTCCTGTTAGATCGTCTTATTATACGTTACATTTTTAGATTGCGTTTTATTTTTCAATTATCTTCCCATAAACGGTCCTGGTGGTCTTGCTCCACAATTAAAGTGCTGATTTGATACTTCATTCGCAACTGATTCAGTGTGTGGGTAGTAATGCATATGTTGATACATATGGTGGTTAATGTGTTGCGTATGTGAAGGATGAATATGTGGAACAATTGTTGTAAAGCAATGATGCTGAACACAGCATTTTGTTGGGTGTACGATAGGTTGCATTACGCGTGGTCTACCATTCATTTTTTTATCTCCTTTCCTTCATCTGTCTTACATTAATAGCCTATGAAGGAATGGATAGTCATGTACTAATCAAAACACCTATTTTTAGTAGAAGTTTTCTAAAGCCGCGTCTTATTAGAAAAAGGCATATGAGCCTTCTTTTATTCCAGTTAATACAATTACAGTTATTACAAGTACAAAAAAGTACAGAAATAAAATTTTCTTATACATACATTTCTCTCTCCATCTAAAATAATATTTCCTTTACACAAAACACTATTTTACATGGTATTACAAAGTTCTACAATGACAAATGAAGGAAGTTTGCAAATCTTCATAAAATCGACAAACAAAGCGCGAAAAACCACTAATTTTGCGCTTACCTGGGTAATATTTTCTAACTTTTTTGAAGTTTCCTGGTTATTCTTGCAAGTCGTTTTTGAAATTCATTTTCAATCTTTTCATTTTTTGTCTTATTACCTGGATCCTTGATTTCTTTCCATTTCACATATCCACTATTTGCAAAATCCAATGCGATATTATAATCCCTCAAGTAATGTTCATAATATTTCGCCAACTCTACACTAGCTAGAACAGAATCATGCTCTGCCCCATTTTCATGTACCTCACCAAATAGCTTTATTGCCTCTTCATGTTTTTTTTCCTTTTTAGATAAAAACGCTAACGCAAGCTTTGCCTTCATTTCTTTCTCTGAGTCCACATCAACAACCTGCTTATATAGTTCCTGAGCCTTGGAGGTTTCCCCAAGTGCCTCTAACCATCTCGCAACTTCGTATTTATCGGCCGTATATTTATTCTTTTCGTCAAGCATAACAGCACCAGATAAGTGAATATAAAGGGTTAGTAGCGATAGAATATCGATTTCATTATGGCGCATCACTCCAAAAATTCCATCTGGTACTTGATTTTCGACAAAATCAAAATAAAGAATCGGTGCTAAATAACCTGGTACGTCCCCATCACGCTGAATTTCAAGAATTTCTTTTTCGACATTTGAAAGTCTTACAGATTCGAGTTTGTTCTTCCATAATCTTCTTGCAGCATGGTACAAATCAAAATGCCCAAATTCTGGAAGTTTGGGTAGGGCATCTCGAATTAATGTATGCCTTGTTTTCACCTGTGGCCAATCGAATGATTTTCCGTTATATGTCACAAGGGTTGTGTAGTCAACACTTGAAAGAAAACTTTGGTAAAGAGCAACCTCGCTACCCGGATTCGGTAAAAAATGCTGGGTGAGAACAACGCGATCTTTCTGAACTCTTGCGTGTCCTAATAAAAAGATAGTGTTCCCAGTCCCCCCACCTAATCCTGTTGTTTCAGTGTCAAAGAAAAACAAATCAGAAACTTGATGTCCTTTTGCAGACAGAGGATGGTTCAATACAGAATTATTCCACAGCTCAATTACATCGTTTAATTTAGTAAAAGAATACAAGCCATGCTGAAAATCCAGTGGATACTCAACTTTACGAACCATACAATAGGTACCATCAAAATAAAAAGGTTCCGCTCCAAACTCTTTCCACTTATCTAAATAAGGAATTTCCTCCAAATGAACAGACGGCTCTACTGGCTTTTGTTTAACCCCTTCTTCTTTGACAATATGATTTTTTAATCGATTTAATTTCCTTTTAATCGACATAATCGAGTCCCCTTTAATGTTTTGAACCTTGTTTTAACTTTGTAATTAATGTAAGTGCATCACCTTTTGCTCGTTCATTTAGCACATCCGTACCAATACAAGAAGGACAGCCTGATTCACATGAACATCTACCAATTAATTCTTCAGATTGATTGAGGAGGTTTTCCATAACCTCATAAACTTTTTCACTCAAGCCAATTCCGCCTGGATATCTGTCATATAAAAAGATTGTCGGCTGCTCATTGTGAACAGCTTTCACTTGAGGAACAACATGTAAGTCTGATGGGTCACACATGGTCATTAATGGGGCAACATGTCTTAAGACATTGGCGACACCAACTAATCCTTCTTCGATCCTTTGTTCACTTATCCCCTCAAGCTCTGATTTTTTCAAGCTAATCCATGCTGAAGACGTATGGAGTTCCTCTTCGGGTAAATGAATCGGTCCAGAACCGATATTTTCATGAGTTTCAAATTTTATCTTCTTAAAAATCGTCGCCATAGCCTGGACGGAAACATCTCCATATCCGATTTCTACAGATTCCTTCGACCGTTCCTTATCAACCTCTAAAACACGAAGACTTACAGCTAGGTTTGCATCTGTAAAATAATCAACATCTACTTCTCTTACAAATGCTTTCTTTTCTTCCCAATCCAGCTTTTCAACCTGGTATTGAACACCTTGATGCAAATAAATAGCTTCATCATGAAGTAATGTCATTGCACTAAATCGGTCCATTTCACCAATAACCTTGACAGCAGCTATATCGTTTTGATCAATTATGACAACATTCTCCTGGGAAGCAGAACGAAGGCTAATATTGTGGGCCGGAAATGAATCATTCATCCAATACCATTTCTCACCATTCTGATGAAGAACTCTTTCTTCGGTTAGAAACTCTAGGATATCTTCCAGATCAAGTTCACCGAATGTATCACCTGCTTTAAACGGCAATTCATAGGCAGCACACTTAATATGGTCAATTAAAATCACAAGATTATTAGGATTAATTCGGGCTGTTTCAGGATTTCTACTAAAAAAGTATTCTGGGTTTTGAATCATGTATTGGTCCAGAGGATTGGAGCTAGCCACCATAAATATTACCGCTTCTCCTTGTCGACGACCAGCACGACCTGCTTGTTGCCACGCACTCGCGATTGTTCCAGGGTAGCCTGTCATAATACAAACTTGAAGCTGTCCAATATCCACACCTAATTCGAGCGCATTTGTACTGATAACTCCGTAGATATCACCATTACGAAGACCTTGTTCAATTTCACGCCGTTGCTTCGGTAAATAGCCTCCACGATAGCCACGGATCGCTTTTGGTCCAAGCTTATGTTTAACTAGTTCCTGTAAATACGTTAGGATAATTTCTACCCTCACCCTGCTTCGTGCAAAAACGATGGTTTGAATTTTATTTTGTAAAAATTCACTGGCTAATTTTCGCACCTCAAGTGTCGCACTTCTCCGTATATTGAGTGGCTTATTGACAATTGGTGGGTTGTAAAAAACAAAATGCTTTCTTCCAGTTGGGGCACCATTGTTTTCTATTAACTCCATTTGGGTACCCGTCAGATCTTCGGCGAGTTCTTTTGGATTGGCAATAGTCGCTGAAGTACACATAAAAATTGGACTGCTACCGTAAAATTCACAGATCCGTTTTAACCGTCTGATTACATTAGCAACATGGCTTCCGAAAACTCCACGGTATGTATGTAGTTCATCAATAACGACATATTTCAGATTTTCGAACAATGAAACCCATTTTGTGTGATGTGGGAGAATCGCAGAATGCAGCATATCCGGATTTGTAATGACAATATGACCTGCTTTTCTAACTTTCTGGCGGATATTTGCTGGTGTGTCACCATCATATGTATAACTATTAATTGCAACTCCCATTTCTTCGATAATTTCATTTAATTCACTTTTTTGGTCCTGTGCTAAAGCTTTAGTAGGAAACAAATAAAGTGCACGTGCCTGATCGTTTTCAACAATCGATTGTAATACAGGAAGATTATAACAAAGTGTTTTTCCTGATGCTGTAGGAGTTACGGCGACAAAACTTCCACCTTTTCGTGTTATATCAAAGGCAGAATGTTGATGGGTATATAGCTGATGTATGCCTCTTTTGTCCAATGCTTCTCGTAATCTATTATCTATGGCTCTCGGCATGTCCATTGTTTTAGCGGACGTAGCCTCAATAGTATGCCAGTGTACAATATTTTTCGCGTATTGCGGGTTTTCTTTTATTAGATCTATTATTTCATGGATATTTTTTCGAAACTTCATAATCAATCACCTCAGGGATATCTATCTCCTATTGTACAGAATAAACGTTCGTTTTTGAAGTTATTCCTACTGGTATATTTAAGCATACAAAAAAGCACACCTAAATTGGCGTGCTCTTTAAATCAAGTTCCACAAAATGTTTGATATGACCTGTTTGTTGGCTCAGGTGGTTTTGCGTATTCAGCTTGGTCCGGGGAGTGCGCAAAAGGATTTTTTAATACCTTTAACAGTTTACCCATGACATTATAATCACCTTCTGCAGCTGCTTCCAACGCTTCTTCAACACGGTGGTTTCTTGGTATGATAGCAGGATTCGATGTTTTCATTAATTCTTTTATTTCAACCTCTGATTTCTCTTGTCTAGACTGTCTTTCCTTCCATTTATGCTGCCAGCTTTTAAATTTCGCTGTGTTACATATCTCAATGCTATCAAGCTTATCGAAGGTTAACGCTACAAATGTATTCGTGTAATCTAGTTGGTTTGAATTCATCAGTTCCAATAGGTTTTCAATAAGACTCTTATCTTCCGCCTCTTCATTGAACAAGCCAAGCTTTGCTCTCATCCCGTTTAACCAATTTTCTTCATAAATCCCGATGTATTTTGACATTTCATCCTGCGCTAATTGAAGTGCCTTTTCTTCATTTTCATCTAATATAGGCAATAAGCTTTCTGCAAATCTGGCTAAATTCCAGCCACCGATATATGGCTGTTTACCATATGCATAACGACCGCCCGTGTCGATTGAACTAAAAACAGTGGCTGGATCATAGGTATCCATAAATGCACATGGTCCATAATCGATGCTTTCCCCACTTATCGTCATATTATCAGTGTTCATAACCCCATGGATAAAACCGACCAATTGCCATTTTGAAATCAAAGCAGCTTGGCGATTAATCATCTCTCGTAGTAAAGCAAGGTACCGGTCTTCCTCATCTTTAATCTCAGGATAATGTCGTTCTATCGTATAATCTGCTAACAATCTCAGTTCTTCGATTTTCCCAAGTCCTGCAATAAATTGAAACGTACCAACACGAATATGACTTGAGGCAACGCGTGTAAGAATCGCACCAGGTAGAACTGTCTCTCGATAAACCGGTTCTCCTGTCGTAACTACAGCTAAGCTTCGGGTAGTGGGAATCCCTAATCCATGCATTGCTTCACTTATAATATATTCACGAAGCATTGGCCCAATTGCAGCCCGACCATCACCACCGCGTGAATAAGGTGTACGACCTGCACCTTTTAACTGAATATCAAATCGTTTTCCATCTGGAGTCATCTGTTCACCGAGCAACACCGCACGGCCATCACCAAGCATTGTAAAATGACCAAATTGATGACCAGCATAGCTTTGCGCAATAGGCTCAGCCCCCTCGGGAATCTTATTCCCAGCAAAGACCTCTACCCCTTCTTTCTGCAAAGTATTTACATCTAACCCAAGGAAGTCGGCTAAATTCTTATTTAAGTTCACTAGTTCTGGTTCACGTACAGGAGTAGGATCTGTTTTTGAATACAATTCCTTTGGTAAACGTACATAACTATTGTCAAAATTCCAACCCATTTTATTTTTTGTAATCTTGAACACCCCTTTGTATTTTTTATTAATGCATCCTTAAGTAATACCAAAGAAAATTTGTGAAAGTATTTACTTCATGTTCAATATCTGTTTGTACGAAAGACAGTTGAAATGGTTTTATCAATGGCTGAAGCACACTTTTTCGAATTCGTTCCCGCTTTAATTCTGACACAATCGCACTATATAAATCTCGCTGGTCTGTTGAAAAAATTACGTCCTTCTCTATATTCTTTGCTAAATCCAAAAGTTCCTGTAAGTTTAGTACCTTTCGATCAATTCTCGCTTGTAAAAAATCAAGAGACGACGAGTCAAGCAAAGTACTACCACTTTTGACCATAATTGGGATTATTGCCTCCAAATAGGTTAACAGCACCTCTACCGTCTCTGGCATTGGTTGCGTACTATTCGTCATCTTCATTGTAAATGAGATGTAATGCATCATCCCATAAAAAAGAATCGAAAGTTCAAACCCATATTGACTTATTTCATCCCCATACACATCAACAAATCGTCCTGCTAGCCATTCCAACTCATGAATCCGATGATGCATCACAAGTTTTTTCAGTTCTACTTCATTTGAGTTTAAAATCGCCTCAAAAATGGTATTCAGGTTACGCTCTCTATTTAATTTGGTTAGTATCGAAATTTGTTCAACTAAAACACTACGGTCAGTTTCATCTTTCCCAACCTGCAATTCCATACGAATTTGGCTGGCATCATAACGCAATCCTTCTAATATTTCAGCAATACAGTCATTTTTATTCGAGAAATAATTATAAAATGTACCTTTTGAAATATTGGCTTGTTCAATGATATCTTGTATCGATGTTTGTTGAAATCCTTTCTCTACAAATAATTTCAAAGCAACGTCAGCCACTTTTCTCCTACGTTTATTCATACATCCTCCAACCGTTTCCTGTATATTCCAAGTAAACATTTTATTTACTACTACTAGCATATTATACCTTAAGTATAAATATATTGCATAAATTGAACTGATGGTATAAAATCATCAAGTAAATATTTTACGAACGGATCGAGGGGAAGATGAATGGAGACTACTTTACAACAAAAAAAACCACCATATTTAATGTTAGCTGTATTATTTATTGGGGCTTTTGTTTCTTTTTTAAATAATTCATTATTAAATGTTGCATTACCATCCATTATGATTGATTTAAATATCGAAAATTATTCTACTGTACAATGGCTTGCAACTGGATATATGTTGGTTAGCGGTGTTTTAATTCCTGCTTCAGCATATTTAATCACACGTTTTTCAAACCGTAGCTTATTTATTACATCAATGGTTATTTTCGCACTTGGTACGGCTATGGCAGCATTTGCACCTAATTTTGGAGTATTACTTGCTGGTCGTATGGTTCAAGCAGCTGGATCTTCAGTTATGGGACCACTGTTAATGAACATCATGCTTGTTAGTTTCCCAGTTGAAAAACGCGGTACGGCAATGGGCGTTTTTGGATTAGTTATGATAACTGCACCTGCAATTGGACCTACCTTATCAGGTTATATTGTAGAGCATTACGATTGGCGCGTATTGTTTGAAATGATTTTACCTCTTGCAGTAATCAGCTTAGTCCTTGCTGTTTGGAAATCAAAGAATGTGATGGAAGTAAACAAAAATGCAACAATTGACCATTTATCCGTTATTCTATCAACAATCGGTTTTGGAGGATTATTATATGGATTCAGCTCCGCAAGCAACGACGGATGGAGCGATACCCTTGTTCTTTCATCATTAATTATTGGTGGCTTAGCACTTATTATCTTTATTTTACGCCAATTAAAAATAGATGAACCTATTCTTGATTTACGAGCTTATAAATATCCAATGTTTGCACTTGCTTCAATCATCTCCATTGTAAACGCGGTAGCGATGTTCTCAGGGATGATTTTGACACCAGCATATGTACAAAGTGTTCGTGGAATTTCTCCATTTGAATCTGGTTTAATGATGTTACCCGGAGCAATCGTTATGGGAATTATGTCCCCGATTACAGGAAAATTATTTGACAAGTTCGGACCACGTCTTCTTTCAATATGTGGGTTAGTAATTACAGCAGTTTCAACCTATTTATTATCACAATTGCAAATTGATTCTTCATACACCTATATCATCACAACATACACTCTTCGTATGCTTGGAATGTCAATGGTCATGATGCCGATTATGACCAATGGATTAAATCAACTGCCTGCACGTTTTTACCCACACGGAACAGCTATCAACAATACAGCCCAGCAGGTATCTGGTTCTATTGGAACAGCCGTATTGGTAACTGTAATGAATAGCGTGGCCAAGTCTGAAGGCGAAAATCTCATAGCAAATGTAGATCCAACTACATTAACTGAAAGCACTCAAGCTTTAATTGGTCAACAAGCATTACTTGCAGGAATTAATTATTCCTTCCTAGTAGCGTTGGGTATTAATATAGTTGCTTTAATCTTAGCATTGTTTATTAAACGAGTAGATGTTAGCAACAAGGCCGTTCATGGGTCTGAGATTGCAAAACCAGTTAAAGCCGCTACAAATTAATTACTCTCCCCTAACATTAGTTAGGGGTTTTTTCAATTTCAGTGGATTATTAACGACAAAAAAAACAGACTCTATAATAGAGTCTGTTTTGAACGGTTTATGATTGGTTCATTATGCTTTTTGAACATTAGCAGCTTGTGGTCCACGGCTACCTTCTTCGATATCGAACGTAACATCTTGACCTTCTTCTAACGTTTTGAACCCGTCACCTTGGATTGCTGAAAAATGTACGAATACATCGTCTCCACCTTCAACTTCGATAAATCCAAAGCCTTTTTCACTGTTAAACCATTTTACTTTTCCTTGTGCCATTATTGTTTCCTCCTATGTAATGCAACAAAAGTTGTTGCAAGGTAATGCATGAATTATTATGTCCATAGAAAAAACATTTTATAACTAAAAAATTATTTTCTATTTTTTGGTGGAGGAAACAGATAAAATTTTTATGCTAAAAAGCTTTTATTATGGTTGTTGACAACCTGTAATAATCTTGTATTGGTCTCCATCTCTGCTCCACATAATGGACAAGTTGGTTCTTGTGTGCTCTTAAAATTATCTCGTACCCATCCATTACATTCCTCAGCTGTGCATTCCCACACCTTTGTTTCCTCAGTAACAATTTCTTCGACTGGTCTTCTTCCAAAAGCCATTCAAATCATCTCCTTTGTTTTGGTTGGCACGAAACTTATTGCAAAGTATTGTTAAAAAAAGAAAAGCGCATGGCGCCCGCTTATCGGTGACAAGCATAAGACAAGCGCTGACAGAAGGCGTTTTTTGCCTTCCGAAGCGATTTACTTAGACCAGAGAGCCGATGGCGCCAGAAGCTAGACAAAAAAAAACTTATTATAAAAAGTGTTCTTTGTGCGCTTATAAACTGGATAGCGCCACTACGGCTAACTTTGGCTTTAGGGCTTTTTGTTAACGCGAAGCTTCCTTGAGAAACTCCTTATAATAAGCATTACTATTAATTTAACTTAGTTAGTAAATATTATACCACTTTCTACCTATATTTGTAAAACGTGCGTATTAATCATAAAGATGACAGGCTGTGAAATGAGATGGCTTTACTTCCTTCCACTGTGGAACTTCCGTTGAACATCTTTCCATTGCATATTGACATCTTGTTCGAAACACACAACCAGATGGTGGAGATAATGGACTGGGCACTTCTCCTTCGAGCACAATTCGTTCACGTTTCACTACCGGATCAGGAATTGGCACAGCGGATAACAAAGCTTTTGTGTATGGATGGAGTGGTTCATCATAAAGGGACTCACTATCCGTAAACTCAACCATATTTCCTAAATACATCACAAGAATGCGATCTGAAATATATTTGACCATTGATAAATCATGGGCAATAAATAAATAGGTTAAATCCATTTTTTCCTGTAAACTCTTTAACAGATTAACTATTTGCGCCTGAATTGATACATCTAATGCTGAAATTGGTTCATCACAAACAATAAATTTTGGATTCAGAGCCAAGGCCCTGGCAATTCCAATTCGCTGTCTTTGTCCCCCGCTAAACTCATGGGGAAATCGATTAGCATGCTCTGGACGAAGACCTACCAATTCTAAAAGTTCCTTCACACGTTCTTTTCTTTTTTTACCTCTTGCAAAACCGTGGATATCAAGTGGTTCCGCAATAATATCCTCAATTTTCATTCTTGGATTTAGAGATGCATAGGGGTCCTGAAAAATAATTTGAACATCTTTGCGAAGCTCCTTCATTTGTCTTGGATTAAACTTATAAATGTTTTTTCCTTCAAATAGGACTTCTCCTGCTGTTGGTTCAATTAAACGAATAATCGTTTTTCCTGCTGTTGATTTTCCGCAGCCACTTTCCCCTACTAATCCAACTGTTTCCCCTTTATTTATGATTAAATTCAAATCATTAACCGCCTTTAACGGCTTCTTTTGGATCGAGAAGTATTTCTTTACATTTTTTATTTCAAGTAATGCGTTTGATTTCTCAACCACTTTCTTACCTCCTCCCTAGACGTGATTTAGACGATTTTTAGCCATCGGATGATTTAACCAGCATGAGCTGTACTGTGTTGGGCTAACGCCTTCAAAAACTGGTTTATGTTCAGCACAAACTTTCATTGCCATTTCACACCTTGGATAGAATGAGCAACCCTTTGGTGGGTCGAGTAAATCTGGAGGAGTACCAGTTATGGTCGATAGTTTTTCATGCTTATCCATATCGAGACGAGGTACTGATTTTAACAATCCTTTCGTATAAGGATGAGTCGGATTTGAAAAGATTTCCTCGACAAGTCCTGTTTCAACAATTTCCCCTGCATACATCACAACGACCTTACTGCACATTTCCGCTACAACTCCAAGGTCATGGGTGATTAATATAATCGAAGTATTGGTTTGCTCTTGCAAATTCTTCATCAGCCTTAAAATTTGTGCCTGAATGGTCACATCAAGCGCAGTAGTAGGCTCATCAGCAATTAGAAGTTTGGGCTGACAGGCAAGCGCAATGGCAATCATAACCCGCTGTCTCATCCCACCTGAAAATTCATGTGGATATTGATGAATGCGCTTCTCAGGTTGAGGAATGCCCACCATTTCAAGCATGTTTACCGCATTCTCAAGTGCTTCCTTTTTTGAAACCTTTCTATGGCGAATGATACCCTCCGCAATTTGAATCCCAATCCTTGTTGTAGGATTTAACGATGTCATAGGATCCTGAAAAATCATCCCTACTTCATTTCCTCTAATTTTCCCCATCGCTTTTTCTGATTTTCGAACTAAATCATCTCCATTTAAAAGAATAGAGCCATTTTCAATTCTTGCTTGTGGGCTTGGAAGTAGCTTCATAATTGATTTAGCCGTCACACTTTTACCACAGCCCGATTCGCCAACAATGGCAATTGCCTCCCCTTTTTCAACTGAAAATGAAACTCCTCTAACTGCCTTTACTTTTCCTGCACTGGTATCAAACGAAACATGCAAATCATTGATTTCTAGTATGTTTTCCATCTACTTTCCCCCCTCTTCTAATCAATGCAGTTAATCTATTTCCGCAATTTTGGATCGAGTGCATCTCTTAATCCATCTCCGAACACATTAAATGCGAACATTGTCAGTGAGATGAGAAAAGCTGGGAAAAATAGTTGATAGAAATTCCCGATTAAAATACTTCCTAATGCATCATTCGCCATCGTACCCCAACTTGCCTTCGGTGCAGGAATCCCAAGTCCTAAAAAGCTAAGTGTTGCTTCAGCAAATATTGCAGTTGGGACGGTCAATGTCACATTTACTAATATTGGCCCCATCGTATTTGGAATCATATGTCTTCTTAATATCCAAGAGGTTTTTGCTCCCATCGCATTTGCTGCTTGGACGTACTCATATTCCTTGAGTTGAAGTACCTGCCCACGGACAAGCCTCGCCATTGGTATCCAACCCGTAATGGACATTGCAATAATAATTGCCCATAAGCCTCTTTCAAGGACAATCATGACTAAAATGACCATTAGGAGATAGGGAATAGCATAAAGGACTTCTGCGATTCTCATCATAATATTATCGACTCTGCCACCGCGAATACCTGAGATACCTCCATAAATAATCCCCGCTACAAAATCAATTAGAGCAGCCATTAGTCCGATAAATAAAGATATTCGCGCGCCATACCATGCTCGTGTAAACAAATCACGTCCAGATGCATCTGTTCCGAACCAATGCTCAGCATTCGGACGTAGGTTCTTTTTCGTAAAATCCTGCTCATAATACGTATATCCGTTTAAATGGGGACCGATGATGGCCATGACTCCGATGATGATAATGATAATGAGCCCTATTATCGCTAATTTATTTTCCTTTAGGCGATTCCAAACATCGCCCCAATAGGAAATACTAGGCCTTGCGATTTTCTCTGCTTCCGCATATTTCTGTTCAACTGGTGTGAACATATCTTCCGTTAGATTTGGTTGATTTTTCATTTGCTCTCCCCCGTTACCTTAATTCTCGGATCAATCCACGTATAGGCAATGTCAACAATCAGAATGAAAAGAATTAGGATGGCTGAATAAAAAATCGTAGAGCCAAGAATAACAGGGTAATCACGATTAAAAATACTAGTTACAAACATTTCTCCCATGCCTGGGATACCAAATATTTTTTCAATAATAAAACTTCCAGTTACAATATTGGCAATTAAGATACCAACAATTGTAACGACTGGCAATATCGCATTTCGAATCGCATGCTTTAAAATGATCGACCCTTTTTTAAGTCCTTTTGCTTTGGCTGTTAAAATGAAGTCCTGACTCATTACTTCGAGCATGCTTGACCTCATTAACCGCGCAATAAAGGCCATTGGCATCATCGCAAGTGATAGGGACGGCAAAACGGTATGTGACCAAGATTTCCAAGTTGCAACAGGGAACCATCTAAATTCAACCGCCAAATAATTGATGAGAAAGGTTGCAAGAATAAAGTTTGGTACAGAGATTCCAATGATTGCGAGAATCATAGAGGAGTAATCAGGCCACCTATTCCGATAAAGGGCAGCAATGATTCCGAAAAGCAAGCCAAGTGGAATCGCAATTAGCAAGGCCTGTGTTCCTAAATGTAAGGAAACTGGGAAGCCGTTCACGATTAAGTCATTCACTGTTAAGGTTGAAGATTTATAAGAAGGTCCGAAATCAAACTGTAAAATAGAAAGTAAATAAAGACCATATTGTACATGTAAAGGTTTGTCCAAATTATAATAGCTTTGTAGATTATTGTAGACTGCCTCAGGCATTGTTCCCTCTTGGGCAAATGGATTTCCTGGAATACTGTGCATGAGAATAAAAGTTAGTGTGACAATCACCCAAAGGGTTACAACCGCTAGGACAATTCGTTTTCCAATATACTTAAGCATGTTATCCCCCTCTAAAACCTTGATTGCAAGCATTTAAGTAGAGCTTCTACTATAGAAAAATCGGGGTATGCTAAATTTCTAGCATACCTCGATTTACTTGTTACCTAGTTTTTAATATCTGCATAGATGAACTGAGGATAACTATTAATTGGTGTGTAGATACCTGTTACATGTGGTTTCACAGTAAACGGCTTTGTATAGAAATAAATAGGAATAATCGGCATTTCATCCATTAAGATTTTTTCAGCATCATGCATTGCCTTCATCCGTTCTTCTTGATCCATTGTTGTTTTCGCAAGATTGACTAACTTGTCGTACTCGGAATTACTCCAGTTTGCGTCATTATATGGTCCATCTGATACCCAAAGATCCATAAATGTCATTGGGTCTACATAGTCACCTACCCAACCCGCTCTAGAAATCTCATAGTCTCCTGCTTTTTCACGGTCAAGCTTAACCTGGAATTCAACATTCTCTAATGTAATCTCAACACCGAGATTTTTACGCCACATTTCTTGAACAGCTTCAGCTATCATTTTATGCCCTTCAGACGTGTTATAAGTTAACGTTACCGCTGGGAACTTATCGAGTCCTTCTTCAGCCAATCCTTCTTCCATTAACTTCTTCGCCTCTTCAATATTTGCTTCAAATAGCTTACCTGTATTCTCTTGGAAATCCCCTGATACATCAGGAATTCCTGGTGGCACTACTGAATATGCTGGAGTTTGACCACCTTGAGCAACGTGCTCCACAATTGTTTCGCGATCAATTGCCATAGATAACGCTTTTCTAATCTTTGCATTATTGAACGGTTTTTTCTCTGTGTTTAAATTGTAATAATACACAGAAAGATCAGAGCCGATTTCGAACTCAGGATTATTTTCAGCCTTTAACTGACCAATTACATCCTGTGGAAGCGGGTAAACCAGATCCAATTCACCTGATTGATACATTTGCCAAGACGTATTTTCATCGTCAATAATAACAAAATGAACCTCGTCTAAATTGATTTTATCTTTTTCATAATAATTTTCGTTTTTCGCAAGCTTCATGCTTTCTTTATGCTTCCACTCTGTTAATTTAAATGCACCATTTGAAACATAGGATTCTGCTTCCTGGTACCAGTTCGGATTTGCTTCCTGAACAGCTTTATTAATCGGATAATACGTATAGAAAGAGGTTAAGTCTAAGAAATATGGTGTTGGTTGTGCAAGCTTGACTTCTAACGTCGTATCGTCAACTGCTTTGACACCTACTGCAGCTTCAAGTGCTGCTAGATCAGCACCTTCTTCAGCTGAATTATATGCTTCTCCACCCTCTAAATAATAGAGTTGATATGCATATGTAGACGCAGTTTCTGGGTTTAAAGCATATTTCCACGCATACTCAAAATCATGTGCTGTAACAGGGTCACCATTTGACCATTTTGCATCACTTCGAAGTTTGAAAGTCCAAGTTAGTCCATCTTCACTTGGCTCCCAGGACTCTGCCATGCCGGCTACGATCTCACCTTCTGGCGTTTTCTTTGTCAACCCTTCAAATGCATGCTCAAGAATCCATGAATCATGCGTTCCTTGTGCAGTTCCTGGATGCAATGAACCAGGTTCCTCATTATTATTTAAGCGAAGGATCTTTGGTCCTGATGATTCCTGTTCGTTTTCTTTACCTTCCTCACTAGGAGTTGCTGGCTTTTCTGGTTCATTTGTCGTCGTTTCACCACTAAAGCAACCAGATAAAGCTAAAAAGATAGAAAGCAATAATACCAATCCAACTGAAAGCTTCCTTTTCAAAAAAAATGACCCCCTATACTATTTTTTGAAATCATATGATTTCTACATTAAATCTATAAAAAAAATCATCAAAATATTACACAAGGTATAAATTTCTTTTGATTTTATGTGATAAGTACTAGTTTTCCTTTCATACTTTAATACAACGACCTTTTAAGCCGCTAAATAAATCGCAAGTGCTTTACCTGTAATCTAGTAGTTTGGTACACTTAAAGTAATAGTAGAGACATGGAGTGATACAAATGAATCGGATCGAGATAACTGAGGTGTTACAAACGGTACCACTTTTTAAAGAACTAACAAGTAGTGAATTAAATGAAATCGTGAACATTGCCCAATACCGTCAGTATAAAAAGGGCTCCCATGTTTTTATGCAGGACGACCCTTTAGAGAATGTTTATTTTATTTACCAAGGAAAAGTAAAAATATATAAAAATGATGTGAATGGAAAAGAACAAATTGTGACTGTCCAAAAGGATGGAGATATGTTCCCACACGTTGGTTTTTTCAGAAAAGGAAACTATCCTGCTTATGCTCTGGTGCTAGAGAATACAAAGGCTGTGGTTATTTCAATTTCTCATTTTGAAAACGTATTACTACAGCAGCCGCAAGTTAGCATCAAGCTCTTTAGGGTGATGGGTGAGAAAATAGTAGACCTTCAAAATCGACTAGAGGCTCAGATTTTAAATAATACATATGAACAAATTATTAAATTAATCATGCGCCTTTGTAATACAGATGGCCAAGAGACGCCCGATGGCAAAATCATGATTACAACGCAATTCACAAATAAGGATTTAGCCAATATGATCGGAACCACTCGTGAAACAGTCAGCAGAACTTTAACCAAATTAAAGAAAAAAGATATAGTGGAAGTTGATGAAAAAGGGAACATTATGGTTGATTATGAAAGCTTAGAGGAAGAACTATTCATTTAAGTTTTAAAGAACTGAGCCAATTTTAACTCAGTTCTTTTTTCATGCCCAAAATAAAAACATTTTGATTTGAAATGAATATAGTGACAATAGATAATACGTCTAGGAGGAGAAAAAGAATGAAAGACGATATGTCAGATAAACCAAACCCAAAAGGTGAAAATGAAGCATTCGGTCCACTTATGAAATCTATGAATGAGTTCTTTACCCAGCAACCTGTCAAACGACTATTAGATACGATAGACGAATTCTTCGAAAAACCATTCCCGTTCTCAACGATTCCCATTGATATGTATGAAACAGACACAGAGCTTATTATTTCAGCAGACTTACCAGGAGTCAAAAAAGAACAAATCGATATCGAGTACTCAGAAAGGTATATTACGATCACCGTTAACCATGTTGAAGAAATGGAAGAAACCAATGAGAAAAAACATTATTATGTAAAAAAGAATTCTTTCAACAAAGCCAGTCGGACAATTTCGTTACCATACCCCATTCACACAAACCACATTAAAGCATCTTATGTAAATGGTGTCTTAAAAATTCGGATACCTAAACCAAAAAAACGAAAAATCTCCATCGATGAGAGCATGTGAAATTACATGCTCTTTTTTACATACTTTCTTTCGAAGATTAGCATGATATGGCTAGGAGGTGTAATTATGGACAAAAAGGCAGGCAACCAAAATTTACCTGATTTTAAGGAATTAAACGATCGAATTATTGCAGAAGCCAGTGATGAACCGATGCTTGTGATTAAAACGAATCTTGACCCTAAAAATGCAACAGAGGAAAACCCATATTTTAAAGAATCTGAATCAGATAATAAAGAGGAATTTACCTCTTTTTTTGAAGAATCCTAATAGAGGATGTTCAAATAATAATGAAATGGTGATTAATCGTGGATAAAACATTAGGCTATTTAATAGAATCAATTTCAAACTATGGTGATGAGAATAAGACAAGCCGTGCTATTCTTACAAAGATGATAAACGCCCAATACGCTTCTGAAGAAGCATTTGTAAGAGACTTAGATGAGGAAGAAATCGAATTTTTAAACAAAGTTTTACCAGAAGAAATTAATTATGCGATGGACGAAAAGGATTTTACACGTGTTCATCAACTTAATGAAGTATATGAATTGCTTTAGAAAAGGTGGATAAAATGGCAAACGGATTTAGTACGAAGCAGTATTCGAATACAAATGTCGAAGATGTAAAACGATTGAATGCAAATTCTGGATTATCCTATAACGAAGCATTACAGCTAATGGCAAAGCAGTACAATGAACAAAAGAAACCTAAATAAACCTATGTAAAAAAGAAAGCTGAATATGTAACAGCTTTCTTTTATTTATTCGTAGCTACACTTTAAATGTTTTCGTTAAACCTTTAACAATTGAATTAACTTGGTTTACTGCCCCTACCATTTGTCCTGCTGTGTCCATCATTTTATTGATATCATAGGTCCCATCCTTTTTCTTAAATTGATTAAGGACGGCCCCCGCTCCTTTCACTTTCATTTGACCCGTACCATTTGGGTTAGGGATCGGATAAGGATTTGAATATGGAGTCTGATATCCGTTTGGAGAATAACCAGGATAACTGTTCATGTTATTGTGCATATAGCTTGGAGGATTGTATTGATTCCAATTCGATTGGTACCCTCCTCCGTAAAATTGCTGATAAGTAGATTGCCCATAGTAAGGCCACGAAGTTCCATAAGGTCTAGCTGCATATTTGTTCCTTCGAAAATGTTGATACATGTGGAACAAACCTCCTGTGATGTTCTTTTACTATAGATTATGTAGAAGTTGGGTTAGGTGTTCAAAAAAAGATACCATTCTATCAAGGTATCTTTAACGGAGGGTTTATTGTTTTGGTTTTGTAGCCCTTTCCAGGATGTTATCAAGTACAAATTGAATAGATTCATACATATTTTTAAAACGTTTGACTTTTGTATCTTGATAAAAACTTTGGATGGAGATATGTTGGATATTTTCATGCGTAGCATCAATCTGATTAGGATGAAGATTTTTAGGATACTCTTTATTAATCCATGCAATCGCCAAATCTCTCCAACTATCTGCAATTTCCATTGTAGAATCTACAAAAGGTTTAACTTCTTTATAAAAATCCACTTCATAGGATTCACTCGTTTTAACATCCTCTAATCGTTTAAGGGATTGGTCACAGAGATCCTTTACAATATTCGTCTTCGCTAATAATTCCGTATACATTCTTTCACCTCAACATCTATCTTACCGCTTTAATAGCTTAATGTTAAGTGATAAGAATGCTCCTTTTTAGTTTGCATTGATTGTTCTGGGTTTTGACTATGATATGTGTTTTGTAAGGTAATAAGATCATTTTCGAGATTCTTAATATGCTTCAGTTTCTGTTCTTCCCCTTCATTAATACACAAATCTACTTCGGCCTGGATTTGTCTATCAATCGTGTCTAATGAATTAAGCAATTGATCAATATCCCCAAAAACATGTGCTTTCGTCGTAAGTTCACTCTTCAACATATCCATCCTCCTATTCGGTCTTTTTTAGTTAATTCGATACCGAATTTTTTCCTCCTGCACGCTTGACAAAACTAGTTTTTATTCGTCAAAGAAAGCGGAATTCCTCCAACTGCTTTCCCTATTTTCGACAATGGTTTCCTACATTTTAAGAATGTTATCTATGAAAGATGCTCACACTACGAGTAGGAGGTGAAGATTCCATGGCAAAGCAAAATAAGAAGGAAAATAAGCAAGAACGTAATGAAGAGAAAGCACCTGGTTATGGAGACAAAAAACTTGAAGGACCAGATAGACCATCAACATAATATACATACAAAGGCTGACAGTCAGCCTTTGTTTTTTAATAACAATTCTTCTAGTAGGATGCCTGCTTGTACTTGCTTCTGTTTTTTCAGGAACCATTTTGTAAGATCAAATTGGTCTCCTAACTCCACTTCTTCAAACCATTTATCTTTTCTCTCTCCTTTATACCAATCTAATGTCTTGCCTTTATGGTGTTGGATAATTGGGTAGGTAGTTCGTAAAAATGGAGTATTACGAAATCTTCGTTCATCTATATACCTTTCATAATCATATCTAGAACCTGTATGCTCAACGACGTTGGAAAATTGAATAAAAAGTTTATAATAGTCCTTGTGAAATAAAAGGGAAGCAAGCTTTTTACCAAGTTCAATTCTATTATCTAGTTTTGTAAATTTATGAACGGAAAATCCAAATAATCTTCCATCCATTGTTGGAAAAAGGACTGAACTAAAGTGCAGAAAGTCCTGAAGATTATAGAAGAAACTTTGAAAAACCTTCCTTTTTAATAACGGATGTTGGATTACAGGCTTTTGAATGAGATTCTGTTCATTAATGATTTGGGCTGTTACCAAACGCCCCCCATCACCATATCGCCAAAAAAACTCCCATTCTGCCTCGATAAATCGGGATACCGAAAACATTTTAAGCATGTGAAACAAAGGCTTCCCTATTTTTTTCGAATACTCGTAAACCAAGAGTTGTGGAAATGCATCTGAAAAAATGAGCCAGTTCGCCCGTTCATATGTGTCGAATAAAATATTTCTCTCTTTCTTTTTTAGAATTTTCGGGAACCATTCTCCTTCTAAATCCGTCATATTCCAACCAGCATTCCGTGACACTTGACTTGCTAAAAATGACCAACGTATCTCTTTATTTCTTTTATAGTAAGTTGCATAACGCTTCGTCCGCGAAATATTATCAATATTTCCTTTTGCTGTTTTTGATTGAATATCTAAAAGTAATTCTCTTTCTTCAATTGTTAAATGCAGTTCCTTGTTTCTACGAATATCTACCATCATTTCTATATCAAAAATATCTATTTGTTTTTTACTCATTCTTGGCACACCTCTTACGCATAGTGTGTCCATCCTTTAGAGCAACACGCCCCCAAAAGTATATTTTCAGCCGAATAGTATGGTATAGTGAAAAGTAATCCTTCAAGACCTGACCCTAATTGTTACAATTTCTTCAAACTAATTCTGAGAAATTTTTGGTATAATAGGTGTCCTAAGGGGGTATGTGAGTATGGAGTTTCGTTATCCAAATGGGAAAGTATATAAGCCCCAACAGGTAAAAAACAAACCACATCTCAAGCAAAAAATATATGGGAATCGTGGGATGACGCTAGAAGAAGATCTCAACGAAACAAATCAATTTTATTTGGAACAGGAAATTGCAGTCATTCATAAAAAACCAACACCTGTGCAAATCGTAAATGTCGATTATCCGAAAAGAAGTGCAGCAGTAATAAAGGAAGCTTATTTTAAGCAAGCATCAACCACGGACTATAATGGTATTTACAAAGGCCGTTATATTGATTTCGAAGCGAAGGAAACGAAAAATAAAACTTCTTTTCCGCTTCAAAACTTTCACGAGCACCAAATAAAGCATATGTCTGATTGTGTAAAGCAAAATGGGATTTGCTTTGTAATTCTTCGTTTTACAACATTAGATGAAATGTATTTCCTTGAAGCTAAACACTTATTAACCTTCTGGAATCGAAAAATGGCTGATGGAAGAAAATCAATTACAAAAAAAGAAGTAGAAACCTACGGACATCCATTATCTATTGGATTTAGGCCAAGAATTGATTATATTAAAGTTATTAATCAACTTTATTTTGAATAGTAAAAAGCTAAAAATGAAACATTTTGTTATTCAAAAACGTCAATAGGTATGAATGCATTTGAAAGGCAGGAAACTGTATGTCTGAAAAATATAAAACACGTGAAGAACGTCGACATGCGAATCAAAAGAAAAAGAAACCAAAAAAAGCAAAAGCAAAAGGTTCATTATTTAAACGAATCATACTCATTGTCCTACTAATTGGAATAATAGGGATGGTAGCAGGGGCTACTACATTCTTCGTAATGGCAAGTGGAGCCCCACCATTAGATGAATCCTTACTAAAGGATCCACTATCGTCAAAAGTTTATGATATGGATGGTAATAAAATTTATGAATTTGGGGCAGAAAAACGGACCTACGTCCCTCTTGATCAAATACCTGAGGATTTAAAGAATGCGGTAATAGCTGTTGAGGATGCTCGTTTCTATGAGCACCATGGCTTAGATGTGATTCGTCTTGGTGGCGCCGTTGTCGCAAATATTACTGATGGATTTGGTTCTGAAGGAGCGAGTACCATTTCACAGCAGGTAATAAAGAATTCCTTCTTCGAAGAAGGGCAAAAAAAGCTTACGAGAAAATCACAGGAATTATGGCTTGCATTTCAATTAGAACGTAAATATTCAAAAGATGAAATTCTTGAAATGTACCTTAACAAAATCTACTACGGGGTCGGTAACACATATGGCGTGTCCAAGGCTGCCGAAATATATTTTAATAAGTCACTTGACGAACTTGAACTTCATGAATCTGCTTTTATTGCTGGATTAGGGCAAAATCCAGGGATTTATAACCCTTTTGTTCATCCAGAAGCAGCAGAAAAGCGTCGTAATATTGTACTAAACCTAATGGTTAGGCATGAATTTATTTCGAAAGAAGAAGCAGAAGCTGCTAAAAAGGTGCCGATTGAATCGTCTATAGTAGAATCAAAGCAACAATCATCACCAATAGATTCTTTCATGGACCAAGTAAAACTCGAGCTTAAAGAATATGATGATATCGATGTTTATAATGCAGGTGTGAAAATTTATACAACCTTTGACCCTAAAGCACAAGCACACGTCGATTCATTATTAGCAAATGAAAATACTGATGTCCAATTTCCAAATGACGAGTTCCAAGCTGGAATTGCGGTAGTGGATACGAAAACAGGCGAAATTAGAGCATTAGGTGGCGGAAGAAACCAGGCTCAAAATAACCGAAGAAACTTTGCGCTTGAATCCGAAAACCAACCTGGTTCAACGATTAAACCTATATTAGACTATGGCCCTGCTATTGAATATTTAAAATGGTCAACCTACCATCAAATTAAAGATGAACCATACACTTACTCAGATGGTGTTCCTATTAATAACTTTGATCGAAAACATATGGGACAAATAACTGCAAGAGTTGCATTAGCCCACTCAAGAAATATTCCAGCACTTAAGGCATTCCAAGAAGTTGGCGTAACAAAAGCAACTGAATTTGCTGAAAATCTTGGAATTACTTTCGATGAAAGAATTAATGAACCATATTCAATTGGTGGGACGTTAACGGGTATCTCTCCTCTTGAAATGGCTGGAGCCTATGCGGCATTCGGAAACCAAGGGAACTTTATTAAACCACATGCGGTTAACAAAATTGTCTTTCCGGACGGAAGAGAAGTAACTCTTGCTCCCGAGCCTGAAGAAGCAATGTCGGAAGCAACAGCATTTATGATTACAGACATGCTAAAATCTGTAATGGATTTTGGATCTGGTAGAAAATATGATGTTTCCGGTTTACAAATTGCTGGAAAAACAGGAACAACAAACTATTCAGCAGAGGATATGAAAAAATATAATATTTCTTCTGGTGTACCAGATGTATGGTTCAGTGGCTACACCCCAAGCCATACTGTCGCAATTTGGACGGGTTATAAAAATAATCGAGAGCCTATTAAGCCTGCTGAACAGAACCTAGCATTAAAATTATTTAGAAACATCATTACTAATCTTTCTGAAGGAAAAGAAGCAGAGGATTTTGTAATGCCTAAATCAGTTGTTAAGGTCGGTGTGGAAAAAGGATCAAATCCTGCAAAACTTCCAAGTGATTATACGCCAAAAGACCAAATTGTTTATGAATATTTCATAAAAGGTACAGAACCAACTCAAGTGTCTGATAAATATGACAAACTTAACCCACCATCAAACCTTGATGTGCAATATGACCAAGTGACAAATCAAATCAATCTATCTTGGGCATATACTGAAGGTGAGCTTGAGGGTAATAGCTTTGAGATTGGTGTATCAATTGATGAAGGGCCCGCTAAGGTTCTTACAACAACTAAGGAATTAACCTATACAATTCCTGATGCTATTCCTGGAGCTATCTACAAATTTACAGTTACAGTTGTAAATGATGATAACCCTGAGAAACGCAGTGATCCTGCATCAAACACAATAAATGTTCCGGAACCACAGGAAGAAGAAATTGAAATTCCACTCCCTCCTGTAACTCCACCAGGTCATGAAAACGGTGGAAACGATGGTGATAATGGTGGCGATGGCGAAGGTAATGGCAACGGTGAAGGCGAAGGTGCTGGTGAAGGCGCGATCTTCCCTCCTCTCCCACCTGGTAATGAAGACCGTGAATAAGTATAAAAAATAACGCACAAATTGTGCGTTATTTTTTTTGTGTTCTAATTTTCATGATTGCATGAAGTTTTAGAAGTTCATGATAAAGTTCGTTTAATTGTACAAATGAATGGTATTGATGAGGCTTTTTCAAGATAAAAGAAATCCGCTCCTCAAAATTAATCGGCTTATAATTGAATTCCTGAGGGTTTTCAAGTATGGTTTCTGCACTTGAAAATTGCTTTTCATTTATTAAACATAAAAAAGTTAAAAAATCATCTATTGCTTCTTTCATCGGCTCAACAACTGCTACTTTTTCTCTATTTCGATAGCAGCGAGTTAGATGTTCTTTTCTTATATCCCAATTTTCAATAATATCAGATATACCCTTTTCATTATCCAACCTTTTCTTTCCCCTTCATTCGCTTTTTACCTTCCCTACAAACCTCTAAAAGCGGACATATTTCACATTGAGGATTTTGAGCCTTGCAATGGTATCTTCCGAAAAAAATCATCCGATGATGGGTCACAGACCATTCTTCTCTAGGAACCTTTTTCATTAATGTTTTTTCAACTTCTAATACAGAGTCTTTCCATCTGCAAAATCCTAGTCGCTTACTTACTCTTTCTACATGAGTATCAACCGCAATTGCCGGAATATCAAAGGCTACAGAGACAACAACATTAGCCGTTTTTCGACCTACTCCAGGTAATTTTGTTAATTCATCACGGTCTTGTGGAAGGATGCCTCCATATTCTTCAATTAACATTTGGCATAGTTTACGAATGTTTTTTGCTTTGTTTCGAAAAAGACCAATGGAACGAATATCATTTTGAAGCTCCTCAAGAGAAACTGCTAAGTAATCCTCTGGTGTTTTATATTTTTCAAAAAGAGAAGCTGTTACTTTATTCACCAATGCATCTGTACATTGAGCAGATAATGAAACAGCAATCACCAGTTCAAACGGATTCTTATGATTCAGCTCACAATGAGCCTCCGGGAACATCTCTCCCATTGTGTCTAGACAAAATTGAATTTGTTGTTTGTTTAGCATTTTTTATCACCTGTTTTTTATCTTTAGCTCTCTAACCAATTATAAAAAGGGATTGTCCGTTTGTAATTTCCCTGCTGAGGTTGCTCAGATTGTTTTTGTTTATGTTGGTGTTGGCGGAACTTTTGAGAATGGTTCTGAGCTTGTGCAATTGTACGGATACCATTCTTTTTCCATTCAAAGAGGATGCGATCAATATATCGGAAATTGAGCTTTCCTGACATAACTGCTTCTCGTAAGGCGGCTTTTATAATGGAAGGATCATGATGGTCTTGATCTAGCCACATCGCTAAGGATTCACATTCAAATGGTGAGAGTGGTCGTCCGAATTCTTGTTCAAAAATACTATATAAATCCTTTTCGTGTTGTTGTTCGATTTCTTTCTCTTCATGTATATTTTGTTGAACAAGATATTGGAGCATTTTCTCCCATAATGGTCGTAAAGAGTATTTTTCGTAGATGATACGATTTTCATCATTTCCTTCATTTATTTCTAAATAACCACGTTGAATGAGCTGACGTAGAATTTCCATACATTTTTCTTCTGTGATTGTCATGCGATTTGAGATTTCAATTGGTGTAGGAAAGAAATTTCCACCATCCATAAAAGTTAAGATATGGAATAGGACCATCATTTCCTCTTCATTAAGCTGTAGATGTCGATACGAGGACATTAACATTTTCGGAATTGAAATACTGCCTTGTTCGAATAAATCAACTAATTTATCCATTTTCATGTATAAACACCTCTTCATACCTAGTATAACATGAGATTACGGTTAGCAATAAGAAAGAAATATTTGGCTTCGAATTGTTGAAAAAATAAAAAAGAAACCTTCTCCTTCAAGAAGGTCTCTACTATTGTTAATTATGGATATAGTCGGTTTAATAAGCGTGGGAATGGTATTGTTTCACGTACATGCTCAACACCACTAATCCATGCTACAGTTCGCTCTAAGCCTAATCCGAAGCCTGAGTGTGGTACTGAACCATATTTACGTAATTCAAGATACCATTGGTACGCATCACTTGTTAATCCATGTTTTTCAAGCTGTTGTTTCATAAGATCATAATCGTGAATTCTCTCTGATCCACCAATGATTTCACCATAGCCTTCAGGAGCAATTAAGTCCGCACATAACACCACATCATCACGATCAGGTGCTGGCTGCATGTAAAAAGGTTTAATTCCCTTTGGATAATTTGTAATGAATACTGGTTTTTCATAACTTTCAGCAATTGCTGTTTCATGTGGCGCACCAAAGTCATCGCCCCACTGTATGTCATTAAAACCTTTTTCATGTAAAAATTCAATCGCCTCATCATAAGAGATACGTGGAAATGGTGCTTGTATTTTTTCAAGCTTCGATACATCACGACCTAATGTTTGTAGCTCTAATTGACAATTTTTCAAGACAGACTGAACAATATGTGCAACATATTCTTCTTGTACTTTTAGGCTATCTTCATGTTCATAGAAGGCCATTTCTGGCTCAATCATCCAGAATTCGATTAAATGGCGTCGTGTCTTCGATTTTTCCGCACGGAATGTCGGGCCGAAGGAGAATACTTTACCTAGAGCCATCGCTGCAGCTTCCATATATAATTGTCCACTTTGTGATAAATATGCATCTTCATCAAAGTATTTTGTTTGGAAGAGTTCAGTTGTGCCTTCAGGTGCACTTCCAGTTAGTATCGGTGGATCAACCTTTGTGAATCCATTGTCATTGAAAAATTCGTAAGTTGCACGAATAATTTCATTACGGATTTTCATGACAGCATGCTGTCTCTTTGAACGAAGCCACAAGTGACGATTATCCATTAAGAATTCTGTTCCGTGTTCCTTTGGGGTAATTGGGTAATCGACTGCTTCATGTATAACTTGAATATTTGTAACCGTTAGTTCATAACCAAAAGGTGACCTTTCATCTTCCCTAACAACACCAGTTACATATAAGGATGTTTCTTGTGTAATTGATTTCGCTGCTTTGAAAACGTCCTCATCCACTTCCGCCTTCACAACGACACCTTGTATGAAGCCTGTCCCATCACGAAGTTGTAAGAAGGCAATCTTACCACTTGAGCGTTTATTCGCTAACCAAGTACCGATTGTAACCTCTTCTCCAACAAATTTATTAACTTCAGAAATAGTTGTTTTCACAATTTTCCCTCCAAAAATCAATCAAATGCGCATTGGCGTATTAGCGCCACTTATGTATAAATACCTACTTTATTATACATTTCTTGTCATAATGAAGCAAGAAATACCATGGGGATGGTTCATGAGTGAATAAAACCCAATTGAACCATCCCCATATAAATCCCTTAATTACATTTTTTCCTCAACAAATTTACGAATACGATCAATCGCCTCTTCAAGCTGTACTAACGATGTAGCATAAGATAAACGAATGTTGTTTGGTGCACCAAATCCTGATCCAGGTACAACAGCAACAAGTGCTTCTTCTAATAGAGCCTTAGCAAAATCATCTACATTATCATATCCTGTCAATTCCGCACATTTTTTAGCGTTTGGGAAAAGATAAAATGCGCCCTGTGGCTTTTTGCATGAAATACCAGGAATGCTTACTAATTTATCATAAATAACATCTAACCTTTGTTCAAACGCCTGTCTCATTGTTTCAACAGGTTCTTGTGGCCCTTCATAAGCAGCAATTGATGCATATTGTGCAATTGATGTTGGATTAGATACGCTATGGCTTGAGAGGTCTGTCATACTTTTAATGATATCAACAGGACCCGCCGCATAACCAATTCTCCAACCTGTCATTGAATGTGATTTTGAAAGTCCATTGATAAGCACGGTTTTTGCTTTCACTTCTTCACTTACCTGAGCTATTGAATAGTGAGTAGCACCAAAATACACAAGTTTTTCATATATTTCATCAGAAACAATCAAAATATTATGCTTCACACATAATTCACCAATTGCTTTTAATTCTTCTTCTGAATAAAGCATACCAGTTGGGTTACTTGGTGAATTTAATACTAAAGCAACTGTTTTATTTGTAATGGCTGCTTCCAGCTGTTCTACTGTAACTTTAAAATTATTTTCTTCTTTTCCTTCAACATACACTGGAACACCTTCTGCAAGCTTTACTTGCTCAGGATAGCTAACCCAGTAAGGAGTTGGAATAATAACTTCATCATCTTTATTTAAGAGCACTTGGAATAAAGCATATAATACAAACTTTGCACCCGTTCCAACAATCACTTCATTTGGCTTATATTCTAATTGTTGGTCTTTTAGAAGCTTATTACAAATCGCTTGTTTTAAAGAAGGTAATCCGGCAGAAGGTGTGTATTTTGTATGCCCCTCTTTCATTGCTTTTATTGCAGCCTCGATTATATGATCAGGTGTATTAAAATCCGGTTCACCTGCACCAAGTCCTATCACATCATGCCCCGCTGCCTTCAATTCTTTTGCTTTTGCGGTAATGGCAAGTGTAGATGAAGGTGTTAATGCTGCTACTCTGTTTGCTAATTTCATGGTTTTCCCCCCACGTATTATGGTTTGATTGAATTGCGGTATTTGCCAGTTTCAAAATATAATTTATGGTAGGTTAATCGATTATCGCTACCTATATAAATAATTTCCCAAATTGGGATATTATCTTCGATCCCAAGTTTGACGGAACGAATTTCTTGTGGATCCCGTTCCCTTTTTAGTATAGCAATTGCTTCTTTTTCTGTGATTCCATCACGTTCAAAGCGCGTTACTATTTCACCATTTTTTTCTGGAATCCAAGCCATCATTTTTTCACCTTTATCACTTTTACCAATAACGACTTGATACGCTTTCGTTCCAAAATATGTATAACTTTCTTCAATTGTTTCAATTGCTGTCTTCTCGAGCGCAATTTCATTTCCTTTTGATTGAGCAATATTAAACGGCTCTAATGCCGACTGATAAATGCTGATTCCTGTCCAAATTATTATAATAAGGAGAAGGACGAGTATCCAAATAATCCATTTTTTCATTTTAATCAACTTCTTTACGTACGATAAATTGTAAAAACTGCTTTATTTTCATCATCTTTATCGAGTGCCAATCCAAACATAAGATCTTCATGCTTTAAACTTCGATTTAACACATCAACAATTTTATATAAATCAGGAGTATTTTGAATCTTAACAGTCGATAGAACTTCTATCTTACTTTCCAAGCAAGAGCTCTCCCTTCATTCATCACAAATTTTACTACTCATACGATATCTCACTAACGGCAACAATAGAAGTACTACAACATTACAGTTGAAGTTGTCTACACTAAGTTGCCTTACATCATTATAACAGGTGTATTACCATTCACAATATAATTTTTTCAGTTCGGGTTAAATCCAAACTGAAAAAATAGCCTAAAAAATTAACTCCTAATCCCATGCCTTTACCTGTCTTTTGACAGGTCTTTTTTATTCTTAGTCACCCTTTGGTTGGTCACTTTTTAACGATATTGGAAAGACTTCATAATCGGTCAGTGAACATTTGATGGTGACACTGCCAAACTGTTTTGTATAGTAAATGTCAATCCAACTACTATTTAGTCTTTCTAACACGTCTGAACTAGGAAGTGATCCTTTTTTATGGAATATAATCGCCATTTGGGGATTTACATGATTCACAAATTTTTCTCCTGAACCCTTTTCATTCCCAAATTCTGCGACCTTTAGAATATTTGTTATGGGCAGCTCTTTATTTGAAAGCATTTGATGCTCTAACTTTGAATTAGCACTGGTCATAAAAAGAATCTGATGGTTACCAAATCTCAATAATACATCCATGCCTAGAGACTTTTCATTATCATGTTCTTCATGAATGACTTCTGCAGCTAATAAAGAGCTTAATTGATAGGTCTTTTGATTTTCCCACTTAACGATTTTGATATGGGGATATTCCTGTTTATTATGTGCCCCTTGAATGATTTGTACATCTGAGAATTGCTGTAATAGCCAGTCTCTATTTGAAGTATATAATGTATCTTGTTTTGTAATAATAATGCCTTTTAATTGTTTCACTTCATAGACTTCAAGGTACTCCTTTAGCTCCTTTTGCGTTCCGTTCCCACCGGTATTCACTAGGTAAAACTCCCCATTTGGTAAATGGATCAAACTTGCTTCACCATTTGATAGGTCCAAAAATGTAATCGCAATCTCATCCTCGGATAATTTAACATTTATTTTCTCTATATTAGTCCGCACATTTTCACTTGTCCAGTCTGAATTAAGTAATGTTAAAAAAAGTAATAAGATCAGATTTAAATGCTTCACAAATCAGCCTCCAGAATAAGAAAATCTATAGCCATTTTTCAACATGTTCTAATAACTCATTAAGAGGTTTTTGAATAAATTTCATCTGTGGAATAGATGAAATGAACTTCTTTCCATACCATGTTGTTACAATTCGACGATCTAAAATAAAGATTACCCCTTTATCTTTTTCTGACCGTATTAACCTACCAATGCCTTGTTTAAATCGAAGAATCGCTTCAGGTAAAGAAAGGTCCCTAAAGGAATCTCCGCCCTTTCTTTCAATTTCATTTGAACGTACAGCGAAAATTGGATCGTTTGGAGGAGTAAACGGCAACCTGACGATAACAAGTGCGGTTAAATCTTCGCCTGGGATATCTACCCCCTCCCAAAAGCTGCTCGTACCTAAAAGAATTGACTTATCAAACGCTTGAAAATTCTTTGTTAATTTTGCCCGACTACCCCCACTTATACTCTGAGCAATTAACACAAATTCTTCAAGTTGCTGCATACTTTTTAAATTCATATATGTTTTCTGCAACATTTCATAAGAAGTGAAAAGAACAAGCATACGTCCATTCGTTTTTTTGGCAATTTCAGCAATATGAACAGAAATCGAATCAACAAATTCATCCTGTGATACAGAATTGATTAGTGGAACATTTGACGGTACCATCATTGCTGCTTGACGTTCATAATCAAATGGTGATGGTATTGACAATGTAATTGGTTGAAAATCTGACAAGCCCAGTTTCTTAACCATATAAAAAAATGAATCATCTATCGTTAATGTTGCAGAAGTCATAATCACACTTTTCTTAAAAGTAAAAAAGTGATCAGCTAAATAATCAGAAACATCTGTAGGCTCCACAAATAATGTTGCTGAATTTACAGGCCCTTTTGGATCGATTTCAATCCAAACCATTTGATTTTCCAACACACTATAAAAACTCTCGATGATAGCACATTTTTCAAATAACAAATTGAAACTTAATACATAATCATTAAATAGGCCAAATTGCAAAGGTGTTAGCAATGATTTATTTTGTATAATAAACTCGTTCTGATATTGAACCATTGTAGTAAGCTCTTTTTTTGAAATACTGAGCTTTGTCAGTTGTTCAATCGCTTCTTGCCAATGATCACCTGTTTCATTTATTGGATCTACTACATATTGAATCCGATTGGTTTGGTTATCATATGATTGTTTTGATAATGCATGACTCCGTATCATCCGGAAAAATTCATTAACAGATGCCCTCATGTCCTTTAAGAGTTGGTTCACACGTACAAATGAATCTGAATTGTATCCAATCCGCTCCATTACTTTTGATGATTTCCTAAGTAAATCATTTGTTTCGAGTAGACCAATCCTCGTTAGTACAGAGTGAATCATTAAGTAATGAATATGTAATCCTACCTGCCGCTTCGCCAGAGCTTCAAAATGATGTGCTTCATCCATAATTAAATAGTCATAAGAAGGGAGAATCTCAAAATCACGGCTCAGATCCTGTAATAGTAAAGCATGATTTGTAATCAATATATCCGCTTTTTCTGCAGCTTCCCTTGCTCTTTTATAGAAACTTCTTGACTCCCAAATCGTATCTTCAAATCCAGGATTTTCATATGTGCTTTTCACACGATCCCATAAAAGCTTGCCGCCTGAAGGTAGGTTAATTTCGTCAATGTCTCCTGTCTCTGTCTCAGTTAACCATACTAGTATTTGAGCCTTCGCTAAGACCTCATCATAGTTTTCACTGTTCTCATAAAGAATCTGTTCAAACCTTCTTAAAGAGAGATAATTCCCTCTTCCTTTCAAAAGAGCAACGTCGAAATCAAACGGAAGGATTTCTCGCAATTTCGCGATATCCCGCTCTACTAATTGTTGCTGAAGTTGAAGGGTATTTGTACTGATCATACAACGTCCCTTCTTTTTCGAGATATAGATTGCTGGAAGCAAGTAAGCTAATGATTTCCCAATACCTGTACCCGCTTCGATGATTGCATGTTGGTTTGTTTCAAGCGCATGGTGAATTGTTTGCACCATTTCTAATTGACCCTGTCGAAAAGGATAATCATGTATCACCGAGTGAAAAACCTCAGTATATGTATTACTTTTTGGGTTTGGTTTACCTTTACGCTTCTTCTTTTTACGCAGTGCAAGTCCTCGATAGATATCAAATTTCGATTCACGTTGTGCATGAATGGATTTATCATCTATAATTTCTCGCAAAATTTCACGGATATCGCTTTTAAAATAATTTGAAAGGGTATAAAGCTTTTGAATCGTTACTAAAGGCAGTTGCTCTATTTTACGTACTATTTTCAGGAGGATTTCTGCAGTTACTTCAGCATCACTATCAGCTTGATGTGGATTTTCATGGGTTAATGAAAGAGATTCAGCAAGCTGTCCAAGTTTATAGCTATCTGCCAATGGAAGCATCACTCTTGAAAGTTCAACCGTATCAATAGTAAGACATTGAAAGTTCGTAAAACCGCACTTGGCTAGCTCCTCCTGTAAAAAGGAATAGTCAAAAGGAACATTATGAGCAACAAAATAGGAATCCTTAAACATCGAAATAATTTCGGGTGCCACAATTGAAAAATCAGGAGCATTTGCAACGACTTCATTTGAAATCCCTGTAAATTGTTCGATAAAAACAGGAATGTCTTGTTTCGGGTTTACAAAAGTTGCAAATCTTTCAATGATCTCTCCATCTTCAATAACTACAGCTGCAAACTGAATAATCTTATCACCCTTCTTTGGAGAATTCCCTGTTGTTTCCAAGTCTACAACGACAAAGCGCTTATTCATTTGGTGCCACCTCCTAACACAAACGCCCCCAATGCGGGGGCGTTGTTTTTATCAAGTTTTTCTTATAAAACAGTTGCAGCTGGTTCCTGATAAAGTAACTCTTTAATTTGATTGTCTTCGTTCATGATTGCTACCCTAGGCTTATGTTCTGCCAGTTTTTCTTCAGGTACAATCGCATATGAAATCACAATAATAACATCTCCCTCTTGTACAAGACGAGCAGCAGCTCCATTTAAACAAAAAACACTGCTTCCTCTTTCACCAGGGATAATATATGTTTCAAGTCGAGCCCCATTGTTATTATTAACAATTTGAACTTTTTCATTAGCAACCATTCCGACTGCGTCTAATATATCTTCGTCAATAGTAATACTACCTACATAGTTTAAGTTTGCTTCTGTGACACGTGCTCTGTGTATTTTTGCGTTCATCATTGTACGGAACATGATGCTCCCCCTTGAATCAAAAGATTTCTTTCACATCAAAAGTTATATTATCAATAAGTCTAACTTTTGTAAACTTAACAGCGATCGCAATAATGATTTTACCAGTTAGCTCAGAAAGCTCGTCAAGCGCAGGGTAACTGTATATTTCTACATAATCGATTTCACCAGATGTATGTTTTGTAAGATGGTTCATGATTAGTTCTTCAATTACTCTTGGATTTCGTTGTCCATCCTCTATGGCCGTTTTAGCTATTTGAAGGCCTTCATATAATTTTGGAGCTTCTGCTCTCTCTTTGGCAGTTAAATTAACATTACGAGAGCTTTTTGCTAGCCCATCCTCTTCTCGGACAATTTCGACCGGAACAAGCGTAATTGGGAAATTAAAATCAGTAATTAAACCATCCACCACAGCTACCTGTTGAGCATCCTTTAACCCAAAGTACGCTCGGTCTGGTTGTACAATATTAAATAATTTGATTAATACTGTAGCCACTCCGTCAAAATGTCCATTTCGTTGTCTACCACATAACACATCTATTCTTGATTGAACATTTGCAGTCAGTGACATCTTGGTCGGGTACATGTCTTCGGTTCTTGGGTGAAATAGAATATCAACACCATTGTTTTCTGCGAGTTTGCTATCTCTTTCAAAATCACGTGGATATGAATCAAAATCTTCATTTGGAGCAAATTGAAGCGGGTTTACAAATATACTTACAGCTATTACATCATTTTCGCTTCTTGCCTTATTCATTAATGTTAAATGACCTTCATGAAGATACCCCATTGTTGGTACAAACCCAACCGTTTTTCCTTCTAGCTTTAAAGTCTTGATATGTTGCTGCATTTCCTTAATCGATGTTATAACTTTCATGTTCATTTTCCCCCATAAAGGCTTGCAAGCTCTTCTTCTTTCATTGTGTACGAATGTTTTTCATCAGGGAATGACTTAGCTTTAACCTCAGTAATGTAAGCTTGGATTCCTTGTTTAATCGGTTCATTTACAGAAGCATATTGTTTCACGAATTTCGGAACACGATCGACTCCATAAGAAACCACATCATGGAAAACAAGAACTTGCCCATCTGTACCGTTTCCAGCCCCAATTCCAATAGTCGGAATTGAAATACTATTTGTGACTTCTTCTCCTAATTGTTTCGGAACGCATTCTAATACTAAAGCGATTGCACCTGCTTTTTCTACTTTTTTTGCATCCTCAATGAGCTGTCTAGCACTTTCTGCATCTTTTCCTTGTACCTTATAACCACCTAATACACCAACTGCCTGTGGGGTTAACCCTAAGTGCGCAACTACAGGAATTCCAGCTTCAGTTAAAGCCGAAATCGTATAAATAACATCATTTGATCCTTCTATTTTAACTGCATTTGCACCCGATTCTTGAATAATTCGAGCGGCATTTTTCAAGGCATCTGATCGAGAGACATGATACGACATGAATGGCATATCCGTTACAATATACGTATCCTTTGCACCACGTTTTACGGCCTTCGTATGATGAATCATATCATCTACTGTTACTGGAATAGTAGAATCATAGCCTAATACAACCATACCCAATGAATCACCAACAAGGATCATATCGACCCCTGCTTCTTCTGCAAGCTTTGCAGATGGATAGTCATAAGCTGTTAGCATTACAATTGGCTCTTTCTTCTGCTTCATTTTTAAAAATTCTGTTGTTTGTTTCATCATTTTTCCTCCTTTTGGCTTTTAAAGCTCGCCTTGCTTAAGGCTGTCCTCGAGTCCTTAAAGAGGAGATGAAAAACCGATTCGTGGCGTTTTTTGTAAATTCAGTAAAAAATCCTTCTTTCTAAAAAGAGAAAGAAGGATTAAACATTAATGTGTTCGGTAAATTTCATCCCTCTGTCCCAGTCCAATGGATCAAGGCAGAATATAATTGTAAATGACAATGGTAAAACGTAAGTGACTGGTGTAGTTCCAAAAAGGATACCACCCATTACTTTGAATTATATAAAATATTCAATATTATTTCTACATTTTATTTTTCAGGAACCTCAATATCTGCTGAATAGATATGGTGCAATACCCCAGCTGCATCCTCAAGAAGTAATACACCTTCGTCATTGATACCGATTGCTTTACCTTCAATCGCCCCTGAAAGTGTTCTTGCTACGATTCTCTTGCCAATACTTGTTGCATAGCTTTCCCATAATAACTTCACAACCTTGAAGCCATGTTGTAAATATTCCTTATACAGTTTTTCGATTTTTAATAAGATTACCTGAACAAGCTTCGCGCGATCAATTTTTTCTCCTTTTTCAATTGCAAGTGAGCTTGCAATTGAATGTAAGCTTTCAGGGAAATGGTCCAATTCTTGATTTACATTAATGCCAATTCCAATAATAACTGAATTAATCCGGTCAGTTTCTGCCTGAAGTTCTGTTAGAATACCAACAATCTTTTTTTGATTGATTAAAATGTCATTTGGCCATTTTATATCAGGCTCTAACCCTGTCACTTCTTGAATCGCTTGGACTACACCTACTGCCGCCAAAAGCGTTAATTGCGGAGCTTGTGAAGGTGGAATTTGTGGTCTTAATATCATGCTCATCCAGATTCCTGTATGCTTGGGTGAATACCAGGCCCTGTCTAGTCTTCCACGACCTGTTGTTTGTTCTTCGGCCACTACAAGTGTACCCTCAGCAACACCATCATACGATAGACGGTGTGCTATTTTTTGGGTTGAGGTGAGTGATTCTTCAAAATGAATATTTCTTCCTAGAAATTCGGTTTCAAGACCCAATTGAATTTCGTTGCCGCTAATTTTATCTGGCTTCGTGATGATTCGATAACCAAGTTTTCTAACTGCCTCTAACTCATACCCTTCGTTTCGCAAATCTTCAATATGCTTCCAAACGGCAGTACGTGAGCACCCTAGTTGCTCACTAATTTTTTGACCAGAAATAAATTTTCCGTTAGCATTAGAGAAGACCTCTAACAATCTTTTTCTTATTTCTGATTGCACGATAGAAGCCACTCCTTTATTTTTCCCTTGTTATTTTCCACTTCGTTTTCAAGTATTCCATCTTCAACTTTATAAAAGAGATCTGATACCCATTTTCCTGGTTTTTGATCGAACCAATTTAATAAATCCTCACCCATAATATCTAAGTCTGATCGATGCTTAATGGGCAATTTTTCATATGCTTTATAGGGTGATATTTCTTGTTCACACCCCAGCACACTTAAAATTCTCTCAACTTGTTGGACACAATTAGCTCCACTATCATATAACAGCCGATTGTTCCAACCACTTTGAAAGACATTTTGTATACAAGCTACATTTTTTACAACTTGTTCTATAACTTTATTTGGGAGTTTCCATTGCCTTAAAAAAGAATTGAAATCCTCTTTAGACAACAAATAACAAACAAGTGTCCAGTATTCAGCTCTGTCTTGCAATTGATTCCATTTGTATGTAGGGAAGTTTTCCAACCCTTTTATTTCATTTTCTAATCCTGGTATGTACTTAAATAATTTTGTATCAATTAAGATTGGAAAAGCAGCCTGACAACTCGGCCCCGATAGTAACTTTTCAAATTCGATTGTAATCCGTTCAACTGAGATCTTTTTTAATAAATATGCATTTTCCATGATAGCAGATTGAGTTTTTTCACAAAGCAAAAAGGACAATTGACTTAAAAATCGAACAGCCCTCATCATCCTTAGCGCATCTTCACGAAAACGTTCAGTTGGATTACCGACTGTTTGGATAATTTTCTTTTCAATCGCTTTCCTTCCATCAAAAGGATCGATAATATCTCCATTAATCGTCATCGCAATCGCGTTCATCGTAAAGTCTCTTCTTTTTAAATCTTCATGTAGGGAAGTAACAAACTCCACATGTGATGGTCGACGGTAATCCTCATAACCTTCTTCCGTTCTAAAGGTTGTGACCTCAAATTGTTCACCCTCATGTGAAACGATCACGGTACCATGAACGGCTCCGACATCAATCGTTTTAGGAAATAAATCGATTATTTGCTTCGGTAATGCCGAGGTAGCAATATCGATATCACCAATTGGACGATGAAGGAGATAATCACGAACAGAACCACCAACAAAATAAGCTTCGTAGCCATTATTATGTAATGTTGTAAGAATTGCTTTTGCTTTTACAAAAGATTCATCCATCTTCGTGAGCCCCTATCAACGTTTTTTCGAAAGTATTGAATAATATAAATCCTCATAGTTATTGACAATTCGTTCAGAATTAAATTTCTGTTGAACAGATTTAATTGCCTGATTTGACATCTTTTTATGTAACTCAAAATCGGATAGCAGGTTGATTGCCTTTTTTGCAATATCTTTAATATCACCGAGTTCACAAATATAGCCATCTACACCATCCTCAATGACCTCCGGAATTCCACCAACATTTGTACCGATAGTCGGAACCCCACATGCCATAGCTTCAATGAGAACGAGTCCAAAGCTTTCTTTTTCAGATAATAGTAGCTTTAAGTCACTGATCGAATACAGTTCAGCAAGGTTCTCCTGCTTTCCTAAAAGAAGGACTTTATCATCTAGTCCTAATTCATTAATTAATTTACAGGCAGTTGTTAACTCCGGCCCATCACCAACCAGTAACAGCTTTGATTTAACTTCATTTTGAACGAGGTCAAATGCGCGGATAACATCGAGTACACGTTTTACCTTACGGAAGTTGGAAACGTGGATGATCACTCGATCATCCTTTTCAATCCCATATTGACTTCGCAGATCATTTACATCTCGCTTGTAATAGATTTTCTCATCTACAAAATTATAAATTGTCTTAATCTCTTTTTGGGGTTCGATTAACTCATACGTTTGGTCAACAAGTGATTGTGAAACAGCCGTCACCGCATCAGATTGTTCAATTCCAAAACGAATAAGTTCTGTTAAAGATGGATCATACCCGAGAACTGTAATATCTGTTCCGTGGAGGGTGGTTACAATCTTCACATCACCGCCCACCATTTGCTTTGCTAAAAATGCACATGCAGCATGTGGGATCGCATAGTGCACATGAAGAAGGTCTAGATTTTCCCTCTTTGTGACTTCTGCCATTTTACTAGCTAATGCAAGGTCATAGGGTGGATATTTAAAAACAGAATATTGATTTACCTCCACCTCATGAAAATAAATATTTGAATAAATTTTGTTGAGACGAAATGGAAGACTTGAGGAAATAAAATGAATTTCATGTCCTTTTTCTGCAAGTAGCTTCCCTAACTCTGTTGCTACAATACCTGAACCTCCAACAGATGGGTAACAGGTAATCCCAATTTTAAGTTTCATTACGAATCTCCCACTTCTTCGTCAAATACATGTATGTGTATTTAATAACTTACAATTTATTTCCTTCTTGTCTATCACGGATTATTTCACGCCATGAGAAAAATCCTTGTTCAAGGCCATGAATAAGCACCTCTGCCGTTCCCATGTTTGTTGCTAATGGTACAGCATATACATCGCATAATCTTATAAGTGCTGTTACATCTGGCTCATGTGGCTGTGCAGTAAGTGGGTCTCTAAAAAAGATCACCATATCCATTTGATTATTTGCAATCATGGCACCAATCTCCTGATCGCCACCTAATGGGCCGGATTGGAATCTGTGGATTTTTAACCCAGTAGCTTCAGAAACTCGTGAACCTGTTGTACCTGTAGCAAACAATTCATGATCCTCTAAAATGGATTTATAAGCTGTAGAAAATTGAACAAGATCTGTTTTCTTTTTATCATGAGCAATTAATGCAATTTTCATAGTTATGTATCCCCTTATTCGATAATATTTTCCAATCCATAAACTAGTACATCAAGGTTCATTACAGTGTCAACCGATAATTTAACACCCGACATGAAAGAAGCTCGGTTGAAAGAATCATGGCGAATGGAAAGCATTTGTCCATTTCCACCGAACAGTACTTCTTGATGTGCGACAAGTCCTGGTAAGCGGACACTATGTATACGAATTCCATCATACTCAGCACCTCGAGCACCTTGAATGGTTTCCTTTTCATCAGGGTGTCCTTGTTTCTTTGATTCCCTAACAGTTGTTAAAAGTTCTGCCGTTTTAGCAGCTGTACCAGAAGGAGCATCGAGTTTTTGGTCATGGTGTAGCTCGATAATTTCCACATCCTGAAAATACTTGGCTGCCATTTGTGAAAATTTCATCATTAAAACCGCGCCAACTGCAAAATTTGGAGCAATAATTGCACCCACTTTACGTTCCTCTGCTAGCACTGACAATCTTTCTAATTCATCTTTTGTGAATCCTGTAGTGCCAACGACTGGTCGTACTCCATGTTCAATAGCAATCTCTGTGTGATATTTACCCGTTTCAGGTGTCGTTAGATCAATCAAAACATCGGGATTTGTTTCTTTAAACGCTTCTTTAATATCAGTAAAGATAGGTACGTTAACATTTGAGAATCCATCAATCTCACTTAAAGACATTCCGTTGTTCTTATGGTCGATTACCCCAACTAGAGAAAAATTCTCTGTGTCCTGTACAAGCGCTACCGCTTCTTTTCCCATTCTGCCTCTAGGTCCAGCAATTACGATTTTAATTGTTTCCATTCTTATATCTCCCTTATTCGTTAGTGTCAATTCGAGTCCATCTATCTTTATCTCTTGAATTAAATTTGTTCATAACAGTATTATGTGCGTCTTCAAGGTCAATGTTCAAGGAATTTGCAAGACAAATCAAAACAAATAGCATGTCGCCCGTTTCTTCTGCCATGCTTTTTTCAGTTTCTGTATCTTTTTTTGGTTTTTCACCGTAATAGTGATTAACTTCTCTAGCAAGTTCACCTAATTCTTCTGTCAATCTTGCTAGTAATGCAAGAGGGCTGAAATATCCTTCTTTAAATTGGCTTATGTACGCATCTACTTCTTCTTGTAGCTGTTTCATTGTTTTATCTGCCATCTCTATCACCTCATGAAGTTTCTCTTCTTATGTTAGCTTAAAATATAGAGTTTTGACAAACTTTTCTTTTATATAACATGATTTGTCAGATATTTACCCATACTTTATAATAAAGTGGCAAAATATTACTATCTCGGGGGTAAATCATTTTGAAGTTATCGATCAAAAGTATCTTTTTTATATTATTAGGCTCTGCCATCTTTTCGTTTGGAATTGTACATTTCAATATGCAAAATAATCTTGCGGAAGGTGGATTTACCGGAATCACTCTTTTGCTCTATTTTCTATTTGAATTCGATCCATCTTATACGAATCTAATATTAAATATCCCGCTGTTTATACTCGGGTGGAAGCTTCTAGGCCGTGTTGCATTTTACTATACAATGATCGGTACTATTAGTGTTTCAATATTTTTATGGTTATTTCAACGCTATCAGTTTGATATCCCACTTCATGGGGATTTAATGCTTGCAGCTCTATTTGCGGGTGTTTTTATTGGGGTTGGACTCGGTATTATATTCCGCTATGGAGGAACCACTGGCGGGGTAGATATCATTGCAAGGCTAGTTCGCAAATACGTAGGTTGGCCAATGGGACGGACAATGTTTTTGTTTGATGCTGTTGTTATCACGATTTCGCTTATTTTCTATCTATCTCCTCGAGAGGCAATGTATACGTTACTAGCTGTGTTTATTGGGGCAAGAGTGATTGATTTTATGCAGGAAGGTGCGTATGCGGCTAGAGGTGCGATGATTATTTCAGAGCAGAACGATAAAATAGCTGAAAAGATCTTAAATGAGATGGAACGTGGTGTTACGATTTTGAAGGGAATGGGGTCGTATACGAAACAAGAGAAAAATATCTTATATTGTGTTGTGGGTAGAAGTGAGGTTGGTCGCTTAAAACAGGTCATTATATCTGTTGATCCCCACGCTTTTGTTTCGGTTAGTGACGTTCATGATGTACTCGGTGAAGGTTTTACGCTAGATGAGAATAAAAAGCCAATAGAGCGATGAATAAAAAAGCCAGTTATCACTTTGATAACTGGCTTTCGGCTTATATTATTCTTCTGAACGAGTCATTCCTGTGTACATTAAGATCAATCTCAATAGTTCTAGTACCGCTACTGCAGCTGCTGCAACGTATGTTAATGCCGCTGCATTCAGAACCTTTTTAGTTTCACGCTCTTCATCATTCCGAATAACGCCTGCTGATACGATTTCATTCATTGCTCTTGACGAAGCATTGAATTCAACTGGTAGTGTTACAAGCTGGAATAATACTGCTGCTGCCATAAAGATGATTCCGTATAGCATTAAGCTTGGTATTGTGAAAATCATACCTGCAATAATTAAAATCCATGAAAAGTTTGAGCCAATGTTCGCTACCGGTACTAGTGCATGGCGGAAGCGAAGGAAAGCGTAATTTTGTTGATCTTGAATCGCGTGTCCAACCTCATGGGCTGCAACTGCCGCACCCGCAATTGAATTCCCGTAGTAATTGTTTGTAGATAGTCGAACAACTTTTGATCTTGGGTCATAATGGTCTGATAGCATACCAGGTGTTTCTTCAATTCTCACATCATATAGTCCATTTTGATCGAGTATTCTTCTCGCTACGTCTGCACCTGTCATACCAGATGAAGAGGGAATTTGTGAATACTTCTTATATGCGCTCTTAACTTTAATTTGCGCATAAATTGGAATGATAATGATTAAAGCAAAATAAACAAAAATCATTTTTTTTCCTCCATACTTATAGTATAGTTTAATTTTAATTTGAGTAGGACCTAAAGTCAATTGACTTGCTTACAAAATATAATCGTTAAAAAACAAACAGTGGGTTATGTCCCACTGTTATCGATTATCATAATCTCTTTGTTTTTGTCGCTTTTGTTTATCACCTTTATATTTTCTCCATCCGACATAAATTAATGTGAGAATAATGGCACCACCCGTTGATATCATCACCCAAATAAGTGATGGATCGGCTTCATCCTCTTTCATGCGTTCAAATAAGTTCTTCAGATCCATTTCCATTTGTTCAAGTTGCTGGATTCTTGTAGTTGACTTAAGGTCTTCATTTCGGTACGTATCTAAAAATGCGATATGTGAATCAATTTTTTGAACATCCTCTGGCGTAATATCAACCGTTATACTCGGGTGGATCATATCATATTTTGATAGAAAGACTGTCAGTTGATGATTAAAGCTTTCAGTATCTCCTTCTTCTACAGTTTCCTTCATATGTCCAAATGTCGTCATAATGGAATCTTCCATTTCAGTCCACATCGGCTGATGTTCGGATCTCATCGCATCAATCACTAAACGGAATTGTGTAACACGATTTATCCTATCTTCAAAACTGATTGAAGTCGAATTTACAGCTTCAAATGCTGAATTATGGGTCATTGTAATAATTCGAAGGTCATCCATTGAAAATGATTGTTCTCGCTGATTCATTCGTAAAAATTCATTTGAAAAATGTGTTAATAATTGCTTGGCATCCTTGTATCTTTCTTGCTTCACCATTTGCAGTGCCTGATCAGAGATTTGATCGAGCTTTTCCCAATTTTCTTCGTTGGAGGTGGCGTTTATGGATATAGGATGAATCATAACTATAAAGCAAATAATACATATAATTCTAGAAATTTTCATACTTGTCCCTCCTCAAACATCTAATAAAATGTATGATAGATTGGACAAGAGTAGACCACTAATTTTACTTTATTCAACAGAATAAGTTACGAACTTCTGTTGAATAAAGTAAAAAGCCTCCGGCGGATGTCACGATTTTTCAAAGGAAATTTTTCGACCAGTAAGATTAAAGACTAAAAGCGCCACTTCATGTGGCAACGTCTTTATGACCCACTTCCTGTGGGCCTAAAAGTCGGACGTCAAATACACCAAGGTGTATTTGATTAGATTAACTCTAATTTATATCGATCTTTTTTTATACAAAGAAGATAGGTAATTAAAATTGACACCATACTTAACCAAAATGTAAAGTACCCGATCTGAGGGATATATTGATCCAACACACTATACCTTGGCATCATAAAGAAAACGTAATCAATTACATCATTATGTAGGGTCCATATAGCTGCAATTACTAAATGAATCGGCTTTATTCGATAATAAGGAGCATATAATAGCCCTTGAATTGCCATTCCTAGATGAGAAAAAATAAGCATATACCCATATATATTTAGGCCGTCCACAAAATAAGTAAGAATATTCATAACTACTGCCCAGATCCCGTATTTAAATAGGGTAATAATGGCCAATGCTTCAATAAGCGGCCAGTTTTTTCTCAGTAAAAACGCGATTAAAACAAAACAAAAAAACAAACTTGCCGTCGGGCTGTCTGGAACAAAAATTAAAAATTTTGGAGGTGTAGTGTTTAATTGACTTTCATACCAAATATAACCATATATCGTACCAGGTATGTTAATGAGTAATAGAATCCAAAGCACCCAGCGTTGCCCCATTAAATATGAAATCCACTTCATTTATGTACCAACTTTCCTTTTTTCTTACCTCAAGATTCTCTTAAAAATAGTCTCTTTGTCAAGTTAAAAAAGGTTGTATTTCTAATAAAAAAAGCTGACCGTATAAGTCAGCTTTTTGTTTCATTATTTAGAAGTTACACCTGAAATAAATTCAGCTAGCTTCTGTAATTCTTCATCAGTTCCTTCGAACATACCTGGAGGCATTGCACCTTGACCATTTTTCGCAATGTCTGCGATTTCTTCAGCTGATAGTCCGTTATCTACTAACGCCTTTCCAGCTGGTCCCCCTTCAAGGTTACCACCATGACATCCGATACAACCTTTGTCTTGGTAAAGTAAGTATCCTTCAGATTCCTTATCTACCTCAGCCTCTTCTACAATTTTCGCAGATTCTGCTCTTGCTTCCCAGTCTACTTGAGAAGCTGATTCCCATGTTAAGTAAGCAGTTGCGGCAAATGCTAAAAGCATCATACCTGTAGCAATTGGGCGTTTAGATGGTCTACGCTCAGGACCACGATCTAAGAATGGTGCTAGTAAAAGTGCTCCAAACGCAAGTCCCGGAATAACAAGTACACCTATTATGTTATAATCACCTGATGCATACGTGTACTTAATTAATTGATACATGAATAAGAAATACCAGTCTGGTAATGGAATATATCCTGCCGCAGTTGGATCAGCGATTTTTTCCAATGGTGATGGGTGTGCTGCTGTTAAGCATAAAAAGGCTACTAAGAAAACAGAACCAACTAACCATTCTTTTAAGAGGAAGTTTGGCCAGAATGCTTCTGTTTTCCCTGGATACTCGGAGTAATCCTTAGGAATATGCTTTTTATTACTTACAGGAACACGTGAGTCCCCAACAAATTTCATTCCTTTTCCGCGATGCATAATCAGTCCCCCTCCTTTTTAGAGAATTTTTCATTCAAAAGAGTTTGTACATATTTTTCATTATTCAATCGAGCAAGCTCGAAAATTATTAGTCCATTTCAAACCAATGTGTGTAGTGCACACTTTACACTTCATAAAATGAAGGTAATTCCATCCTACAATGGACCAGAAATACCTTGACGACGAATCATGATAAAGTGAGCAGCTAGTAATCCAAATAATGCTGCTGGTAAGAAGAATACATGAATAGCAAAGAAACGTGTCAAAGTCTGTGCCCCAACAATTTCAGGGTGTCCCGCAATTAGAGTCTTTAAGTAAGGCCCAATGAGTGGAACTGATTCAACAATTTGGATTGTAACTTTTGTTGCGAATAACGCTTTCATATCCCAAGGTAATAGGTAACCTGTTAAACCGAGCGCTAACATGACAAAGAAAATTAAAACTCCCACTATCCAGTTAAGCTCACGAGGTTTTTTATAAGCACCTTGGAAAAAAACACGTAGGGTATGTAGGAACATCATGACGATAACCAAACTAGCTCCCCAGTGATGCATTCCGCGAACGATCTGTCCAAATGCTACTTCATTTTGTAAGTAATAAACAGAATTCCATGCATTAATGATATCTGGTACATAATACATTGTTAAAAACATACCAGATAGTACTTGGATGACGACGATAAAGAATGTTAATCCTCCAAAGCAATAAACAAACGCACTAAAATGATGCGCTGGGTTAACATGCTCAGGAACTTCATGGTCTGCAATATCTGCCCAGAGAGGAGTAATATCAAGTCGTTCGTCAACCCAATCAAAAATCTTATTTAACATTGATTACTTGCCTCCTCCAGGATGTGGTTTTGCTTTTCCTAAATATAAATAACCATCTTTTACTTCACTTTCAAATACATCTAATGGGCCCATTGGTGGTGTACCTGGAACGTTCATACCATCCTTTTCATATAAACCATAATGACAAGGACAGAAGAAACGATCTGGGTTAGCTGGATCTTCACCCCAAGAAACTGCACAGCCTAGGTGCTTACATACCGGTGACAATGCAATGATGTCGCCGTTATCTTTTTTATAAACCCATGCTGAATTTGGAACCTCTGATTCATACCATCCATCAACTTGATTTATTTTAAAATCAAATTTTTGAGGTTCATTTGAAATCTTATCAACACTTACCACTTGTACCATGTCTTGTTCAGCATCCTGCTGAAGTAATGGGTCAACTGCAAAGCGAACCATTGGCATTAACATCCCAGCTGCCATGAATCCACCTACACCTGTTAGAGTATAGTTTAGAAATTGACGTCTTGAAACCCGTTGTTTATTCTCGCTCATTTTTTTCCCCCCTCTATGCTAAGCTAAGTCCACTCCGGACATAATTGTACACATTTAAAACTAGGACATTCTCATGATATATCAATATTTGGTACAGGTCAATAATAGGATTTACCGAAACAATGGCAACTATGTGACTTTCTTAGGAAAAGTAAGGAATTTTTCAATATTATTGCTAAATAATGATGAATTATCTTTGCCAGATGTTTGTAAATAATGTGACAAGTTGTTTCATTTGATCTTGAAGCATCGTTTGTTTATATTTTTCTTCAACATATTCAAGCGGTAAAGTAGGAAGCCAAATTAGAGATCCATTTATATCCGATTCTACCTGTTTCCAGCTGCTATCAGACGTGATAAATATCGTATGCTTCATACCACCACTACTTAAATCGCTTGTCCACTGATTTAATCGAACTTTCGCCATTTCAAGTTCTTCACCATTTGAATACGTGAACGCAGGAAATAAGATAATTCTTCCTTTAAATTGACGTTCCACTTCATTTGAAAGAATGGTAATAAACTCCCCCATCGAAACAGTGTTTTTTAAGTTTCCTTCAAGCGAAACAGGAATGAGTGGAATGACAGCTGTATCAACATATTCCTTTGCTTGAATGTACACATCCATATCCTTGGTTACCCATTTCATTATGTATGCTTCCTTTCTCAATTGCGTTATGTTGTAATGGTAAACTCCTAAACTACCATACCATATTCTGGACAAATAAAAAAGACTGACACACTTTGTCAGCCCCAATGTTCATACAACCCTCTATAATTGTTTAAGTTGTTCAGTTAGCCTTTTAAACGCTGTCTCATCCTGTTTGTCAAGCGCCTCATCAATCCTCTTCAACAGATGTTCTTTTTGAAACATATGAATGGATTCCTCAAGAAACTTTTTCGCCAGCTCTTTATCCTGTTCGTTCACTTGAAGATGTTTTGGCATATATGGATTCTCTTCAAGTACAGCCACATAATTCGGAGAATGGAAGGAGGATCTGAAATTTAGTTGAATATAAATTTCTTCTTCCCTATTTAGTCGAATATCATGAAATGACTTTTCAGCATCAGTGGTCATGACATTTTCCTTATAAAAACGGAAGGGTACATCATCAACACAATGAGTCGACATAATGATTCCTCGAGGGCAGTATTGGGCTTGCTCGACAAAGTGGACATTTTTCATGAGTTGGTCATGGCTCATCAAGTAGTTTAAAATCCAAACACACTCTCTTCTCTTTAGCTGATAATTATTCAGAAACCAGCGAATGAAGTCTTTTTTCTCGTTGACAGATACAGGGGTAGTCATCGCATGCTTCCCTCCTCTGCTAGTATGGAGTAATTTTAATGTTATACTTCAACATTGACATCAAAATATCCTTCAAAAGGATGTTAAAAACAACAGAACTTTAAGCTTATTCAAGTTCGGATATTAATTCTTCAATCTCGTACTTCATTGGGTCATGCTTAAGAAGTTCCCTAAATACTTCGATTGCCTCTTCCCGTTTACCGTCCTCCAACAGGAAATATCCAAACTCTTCTAAAAACTCTGGAGTTTCTTTAAAAGAAGTATATGCATGACGGTAATGGTTTAATGCATCCGAATATTGTTCTAGTTTATTTTTTGCAAACCCAAGGTCCCACTCAAATTGTTCATCATATTCGCCATAGCTCATGACATTATCGAGGCATTCCACAACATCCTCGAATCTTTCTTCGCGCAATAGAAACTTTGAAAGTTGTAAAGTTGCTTCCAGATACCCTGGATCAATTCCAACTGCAGCGCGAAGGTACTTCTCAGTGTTTTCTTTATCTCCAAGCAGCATAGATATTCTTCCTGCATAATATGTGAGTTCTTTATTTAATGACTCCACTTCAAGACCCTCTAAGAGGATTTGAAGGCTTTCAGTGAAGCTTCCTTCTTCCTCATAAGCTTTAGCAAGGTATAAATAAAGTGAACCATAGTCCGGGTCTAGCTCTTTTAGTCTAGAAAGAATCTCAATTGCCTTTTTATAGTATTTTGCCTGAAAAGCAGTAACGCCGAATCCAAACAACGTATTACTATCTTCTTGTTTTTTGATTGCTTCTTCATAATACGGAAGAGCCTCTTCAAATTTACCTGTTGTACTATAGCTTTCCGCGATTCTGGCGTTAACATTTACACCTGCAACTTCGTCATTATCCTGTAAAACCTTCACATAATAAGGAATACTTTTGCTGTATTCGCCGTGAGTTGAATACAATTCTGCTAAAGCAAAATCAATGATTGGCTCATCCCCTGATTTTTCCTTAGCTAACAGAAGCTTTTGCTCACTCACTTCGTGTAAACCCTGCATCTGAAACAGGTCAGCTTGCAAAACAAGGGATTCCAAATAGACTGGGTCATCTTCTGAAATTTGCTCGAGAATTTCAATTGATTCCTCTTCCATATCTAGATCAATCATAATTTCTGCTAAAAATACAAAAAGCTCACCTTCATCAGGGTATCTTGCGATTAATTCCTCAACGATTTCTTTGGCTTCTTCGACAAAGCCCCATTTATAGTAACTTTCTGCAATGGTGTATTTTTCATCATCATTGGAGTATTCTCTTAGCTTCTTTAAAGCTTTGAGCCCTTCTTCAACTTTACCATCTTCAACTAACTGAATTGCATTCTCTAATCTATTCATAAAATTATTAACTCCTCTTACCTATCTCTCTTCCACCAATACGTCCGGATCATACGAAGATGCAAAAAAGCCAGGCTTTTTTACTATACATTCATTACCATAGCCGGAACGAAAGTATACATTAGCATCAACTTTTGTAAAATTACCTTTATGCATGGTGATTGTGGGTATAAGATTATGATAATCGAGAGTTGGCTTTTCATCAACTGAATAGCCTATAGAATCATTTTCATATAAATTATAATCTAGTTCTCCACCTACACGTATATCCCCTTTATCTGGATATATCCCGATCTTTTTTAACATATCAAAGGACAATGGTTCATTCTCAGTCGGACAAACCGGTATCGTCGGGATTCGATTCTCTTCAGTAATAGATTTCCACATCTCTTCTTTTCGATTACTATGAAAAATCGCCTTCTCTTTGATTTTCCACTCAGGAATGATTGGAATTTGGAATGAATGATAGGATTCCCTAATCCATCCCCATGGCACCTTGTATAGATCGTCCACTTTCTCAATTGTGACAATAATGACAGGGACCCTTTTTCGCCTGCAGGCAATAATGATAGATGGCGTTAAGGCTTCAAGGGGAATACGAATTCCTAAATAATAATCAATTGGACTATTTAACAGGTAATGCCTAGTATTCTTTAGTGAGTTGGCTAGTTCGCGTTCACTCTTTACGTCACTTATGACTAGTAAGGTTGTACAGCCTTTTCTCAAGTATTTTTCCGTCACTTCCATTTTAAAGGATTGAAATGAATGCCCTTTCGAAAAGGAGTAGTTAATCATAACATGACCGGGTGTTAATAAGTATTGTGATAGGTTTGTCTTCATAAAAGAGAGTCTTTTGAGGTTTTCTTTCATATAATCTACGCGTTGATTTTTTATAAGAATTGAGCATGTTATGACCCTATTATCCTTTAAAACATTCGCTTTTTCTAATATATATGGCATCAAACCTCCCCTTTCGCAAATCTTAGTCTTAAGACAAGCTATGCAAAAAGTAGTGGATGTATGTTAGTTTTTGTTCTTAATAAAACAGAAAACCCATGGAAATTCAGTTTTCCAAGGGTTTTCATTCTTAATCTTCCTTTATTAATAAATCAAGGTGTTCAAAAAAGCTTGGGTACGAAACTTTAATGGAATCATAATCTTCAAGAGAAACTTCATCACCCGCAATACATGCCGCAACAGCTAGCATCATGCCAATTCTGTGGTCTCCATGACTATGAACATGTCCACCCGTTAATTGTTTCTTCTCGCCTGATATAATCATTCCATCATCTGTCGGTTCAATTGAAACTCCAAGTTTAGAAAGCTCGCCGACAACTGTGTCAATTCGGTTTGTTTCCTTTACCTTAAGCTCCTCGGCATCTTTAATAATTGTTTTACCTTCAGCCTGTGTTGCCAAAAGCGCAATGACTGGAATCTCATCAATTAAACGCGGAATGAGGTCACCACCAATTTCAATCCCTCTTAACTCAGATGTTTGGATTGTTAAATCAGCAATAGGTTCGTTATTTTCCACTCTCTCATTCTCGATTTCTAGACGTGCTCCCATTTTAACCAGCACATCAATAATACCTGTCCTAGTTGGATTCATTCCAACATTTTTCAGTGTAATTCGACTGTTTGGTACAATCGCCCCTGCAACAAGGAAGAATGCAGCAGAAGAAATATCCCCAGGAACCTGAATATTTGTTCCTATGAGCTTCTGTCCGCCTTTTACTTTAACAGTTAGACCTTCCTCTTCAACATCACAGCCATAGGCACGCAGCATGCGTTCAGTATGGTCTCTTGATTTATGCGGCTCAGTAACAGATGTTGTCCCTTTCGCATTTAAACCCGCTAAAAGAATAGATGATTTTACTTGTGCACTTGCTACAGGAGAAACATAGTCAATTCCCTGTATTTCGCCACCTCGAATTGAGAGTGGAGTAAAATTCCCATCTTCTCTTCCATCGATTTTTGCTCCCATTTGACGCAATGGTGCTGTTACCCTCTTCATTGGCCTCTTTGCAATTGACTCGTCCCCAATCATGCAAGTATGAATTGGTATACCAGAGAGAAGTCCGACCATTAGTCTTGTGGTTGTTCCAGAATTACCTGTATCTAATACTACTTCTGGTTCACGTAGCCCTTCAAAACCTACTCCTTCAATTTCAACATGGTCCTTATCCTGTGTAATTTTCACACCAAGTTTTTGAAAACAACTAATCGTACTTAAGCAGTCATCCCCAGGTAGAAAATTGTCCACAACTGTTTTCCCTTCTGCAATTGCCCCAAGCATAATAGAGCGATGGGAGATAGATTTATCACCAGGAATATCAATTGAACCATTGAGACCTGTAATATTTGTACGTAGCTTTATTGAATCCATATTACCACTCCTAATCAAATACCCCTTTGTGTTTTTTATACATTATCCATTAAATGTTTCATAATTCGTCTTGCTTTCAATACATAACTTAGCTTTGGCACGATCCTCGTCACTTTGGAAGCTGATACGTAACGCACCGTAGATTTCTTCTCTCGTCTCAATAATTCTGATATTCGTAATACTAATTCTTTCTTGAGCTAGAAGACCTGTGATTTCCGAAACGACACCAGGATAATCCGGAATATCAACATATAAATCGTAGAATGAAGGTATAGCACCTTTTGTACGAGTAGGAAGTCCATCGCGAAAGTTTTTGGCATCCATAAAATAATTATAAATATCATCGCCATTTCCACTTGCTACAAAGTTTCGGATTTGTTCCATTTCGTCAATCCAATTTTCAAAAAGATCTAGTAATACATTTCGATTATGTAATAATATATCACGCCACATGGACGGATTACTAGATGCGATTCTAGTAATATCGCGAAAACCTCCTGCTGCTAGTGGACGAACCAGTTCATTTTTTTGATCATATTTTAGCGCTTGATGTACAAGACTTGCTGCAACAATATGTGGAAAATGACTAATTACACCAGCAACACGATCATGCTCCTCAGGAGTCATGATAACAAAATTTGCTTTTGTTCCCTTTAATAGAGTTTTAAGTTGCTCTACACCAAGTTTACTAGAAGGTGATTCATTATGGGGGGTAAAAATATAAAAAGCATTCTCGAATAAATGTTCCTTCGCAGCAACAACACCACTTTTATGAGAACCAGCCATTGGATGGCCACCGATAAAGGTTACACCAATCTCCTCAAAAATGGAATCTGCTGTATGAACAATTTCCTGTTTCGTACTCCCCACATCAGAAACGATGACATCTTCTTTTAGCTCATATAAGCTGAGCTCATGAATAATGTCAATCGTCTGCTTTACTGGAACCGATATAAAAATATAGTCACATGTATGTACGACATCCTCTAGCTTAAATACCACTTCATCAATCACTTGTAACGTTTTTGCCAACAGTGATGATTCTGTATTGCTATCAAAACCATAAATTGTAGCATTAGGATGTTCCTTCTTTATCGCAAGTGCAATTGAACCCCCTATTAAACCAAGTCCAATTACTAATATATTTTTTCCCATCTCATCACCACCGATAATAGAAACACTAATGGGGGTTACATTGAACCCCCACAGTTTTACTTCTGTTGATTTGCTAACATCTCTGAAAGTATCGCTATAAGTTCACTATTTTGTTCTTCTGTGCCAACAGTAATTCGAAGGCTAGTTGGAAAGCCTAGAGCATTTCCTGAGCGAACAATGAAACCACGCTCCAATAAATAGTGGAACACATCATCACCTGGTTGTTTAAAATCAATCAAAATAAAATTTCCGAACGATGGATAATAAGATAATTGATTTTCCTCACAGAAACTATAATACTGCTGCAAGCCTTGTTTGTTTTTCTCAACATAAGAAGTGATAAAATCTTGATCATCTATTGCAGCAGCTGCTGCTATTTGACCTACTCGATTTGAATTGAACGGCTGACGAACAGGTTCAATTTTATTGATGAAATCACTGTTTCCAATTGCATAGCCAACGCGAAGTCCACCAAGGCCATATGCCTTTGAAAAAGTCCTTAAAACAAGTAAGTTAGGATAGTCATTTAGAAGTGCAACAGTATTTGGATAATCCTTTTCATTTGCCGCAAATTCATAATAAGCTTCATCCATTACAATTAGGACATGCTTTGGAACTTGCTTCAAGAAATGATGAAGTTTCTCTGAGTTCACATACACTCCTGATGGGTTGTTTGGAGAGCAAACCCAAACAATTTCCGTATTCTCATCGATTTGCTTGAGCATTCCATCAAGGTCATGATGACCATCAATTAGCTCAACCTCACGTACTTCTGCCCCTTCTATAATAGCATTATGCTTATACTGCGAAAATGAAGGATTTGCCATAACTGTATTTTTGCCAGGTGCAAGTAAAGCAGCCGTAATAATGTGAATGACATCGTCAGACCCATTCCCAAAAAGAAGTTGTGAACCATCTACACCTAAGTGTTTTGCGAGCTTTTCTCTAAGCACCGTTGCATAGCCATCAGGGTAAATCGCAAATGAGTCCAAGCTATTTTTAACTGCTTCTTTAACTTTTTCTGAGCACCCATATGGATTTTCATTTGAAGCTAATTTCACAATCTTTTCTAAACCGTATTCTCTTTTTACTTCTTCAATTGGTTTTCCTGGTTGATATGGTTTTAAATCTAATAACTGTTCCTTGATATTCATCTGAAGCTACACCTCTTAACTGTTAATTGGATGCAATACATCATCTACAAAATTTTTAAAATGGGATAAGGCGGTAGCTCTTGTTTCTTCATTTACTAATTCTGGTAGATACTCTTCAATCTTTTGGATAAGGGCACTTCCCATGATCACCCCATCACAATGGTCTTTAAGTGCTTCTACTTGAGAAGAATTAGAAATACCAAACCCAACCGCTACAGGAATATTACTATAGCGTTTTACCTCTTGTAAAAATGAGTATACCTCATTATTAAGCGAATTTCGAACACCCGTTACACCAAGGGATGAAACACAATATAAAAATCCTTGTGCATTCGAAGCGATCTTTTCAATTCGACTTGAAGAAGTTGGTGCAACTAGAGAGATAAATTTTAATCCCTCATTTTCACATTTACTTCTAAGGTCTTCACTTTCCTCAAAAGGAAGGTCAGGAACAAGTAGTCCGTCAATACCATTTTGTCGCGCTAAAGCGAAAAAGTTTTCTTCTCCTAATTGTAGCACAGGATTGTAATAGGTAAAGATAATTACTGGAATTTTTAGACCTTTTTTTCTCATTACCGAAACGAGTTTCATTGAGTTTTCTAGTGTGACCCCATTTTTAAGTGCACGCCCAGAAGCTCTTTGAATAGTAGGACCATCTGCTAGTGGATCTGAATATGGTATCCCTAATTCTATGATTGAAGCACCAGATTCCTGTAATGTTAAGGCGATTTCAACGGTCACATCAGGATGAGGATCCCCTGCCACGATAAATGGGATAAATAATTTTTCAGCCTTGGGTAATCGGTTCGTAAAGGTTGTGTTCATTTTTAGCTCCCCCTTCTTCTAGATATGTCATTAGTGAGTAAACGTCTTTGTCTCCTCGTCCGGATAAACAAACTAAGATTGATTCTTCTGGTGACATTTCTTTTGCCAACTGGATTGCTTTAGCCATCGCGTGTGCGGATTCAATAGCTGGGATAATTCCTTCAACCCGAGTAAGTAATTGCAATGCATCGAGAGCTTCCTGATCGGTTACACTTTCATAATTCACTCTTCCACTGCTTGCAAGATATGCATGTTCAGGGCCTACACCAGGGTAATCCAATCCAGCAGAAATGGAATAAGGTTCTGTTATTTGGCCGTGCTCATCTTGAAGAAGATACGTAAGCGAACCGTGAATAATACCTTTTGTTCCTTTTGTAATTGTTGCTGCGTGTAACAATGTATCGACACCTTTTCCCGCTGCTTCAGCACCGACTAAACGCACATCATCATTTAGAAACGGATAGAACATACCAATCGCATTACTTCCGCCACCTACACAGGCTACTACTGTTGAAGGTAATTGATTTTCGCGTTTTAAAAACTGTTCTCTTGCTTCATCACCAATAATTCGTTGGAAATCACGCACCATTTTCGGATAAGGATGTGGACCTACTACCGAGCCAATCATATAGTAGTGATCATCACAATTTTGTACCCAGTAACGGATTGCTTCATTCGTTGCATCCTTTAATGTTTGATTTCCACTGGTAGCTGGAATTACTTCAGCACCTAAAAGTCTCATTCGAAACACATTTAGCTTTTGCCTCTCAATATCCTCTACACCCATAAAAACCTTACATTCTAATCCAAATTTAGCGGCCACTGTAGCTGCTGCAACACCATGTTGACCCGCTCCTGTTTCAGCAATTATTTTTTTCTTACCCATTCTTTTTGCTAAGAGAGCTTGACCAATTGCATTATTGATTTTGTGTGCGCCAGTATGATTTAAATCCTCACGCTTTAAATAGATCTTCGCACCACCTAATTCTTTCGTTAATTGATCAGCATATGTAAGTGCTGTAGGTCGACCTGAATATTCTTTTAAAATACGAGTATATTCGTTACGGAATTCTTCATCTTGATATGCTTCGTCTAATGCCTTTTCGATTTCTTCTAATGGCATCATCAATGTTTCCGGTACAAATTTCCCACCAAAATCTCCGAATCTACCATTTTCATTTGGTACGTTCTTCAAATTTATCCACCCATTTCTCAATAGTTTGTATGATGTTTTGATTTTTCTTTCCTTCGTATTCAATCCCGCTTGAGATATCAAACCCATCGATCTTATAGCTTAGTAGGCTATCAATATTTTCAGGGCCTACTCCACCTGCAATGAAACAAGGAACCCCTTGTCGATTTGCTTCCTGTTGATAGACAGGAATTGACTGCCAATCAAATGTGATACCAGAGCCACCCCAAACATTTGCAATCTTTGTATCAACAACATAACCATCAGCTACATCAGCAAACTCCTCCATCGTTCTTAGAGCTTGTTCATCGTGATGGATAACCTTCCATACAGTAGTCCCTGTCTTCTTTTTTAGTTGCGTAATAAAATCAACTGACTCTGTTCCATGACATTGGATAACGGATAATGGGACATTTGCCAATACAGTCTCTATCTCTTCCAGGCCTGCATTAACAAAGATTCCAACAGTTTGTTTATCCTTCAGATCAATTTTTTGTAACCATTGTTTCACATAAACTGGATTTACTTCTCGCTTACTGGTTGCAAAAATAAATCCGATATAATCCGCTTTGCTTTTTGCAACCACTTGTAAGTCCTCGTATGATTTATTTCCACAATATTTAATGAGAGGACGTTGCATGAGGGACCTCTCCAAACATTTGCTTAATCCCAATCCCCGGAGACTCTGCTCGCATAAATGCTTCTCCGATAAGCGCTGCCTTTGCACCATATTTAATGATGGATTTAATATCTTGTGGAGTGTGAATTCCACTTTCACTCACGACAAGACTATCTGCTGGAGCATCTTTTGCAATTTCTTCTGTATGTGTAATCGAAGTTTCAAACACTTTCAAATTCCGATTATTAATACCAAGGATTCTAGGTGTAAAAATGCTACACACCTGTTCTAGTGTTTCCCTAGAATGGACTTCAACAAGACACTCAAGGCCTTTTTCATAGGCTTCGCAATAGTATTCATGTAATTGGTTGGGCTCAAGTGCTTCTCCAATTAATAAGATCGCATCTGCACCTATTTTTTCACTTTGTTTAATCTGCTTTGCATCAACGATAAAATCCTTCCGAAGAACAGGAATATTTACATTCTTCTTAATATCCATTAAATATTCAATTGACCCCTGGAAAAATGGTTCATCTGTTAATACTGAAATAGCGTCCGCTTTTGCTTCTTCATATTCTGTTGCAACATCGACTGGATGAAAATCTTCTCGTATCACACCTTTAGAAGGTGATGCCTTTTTCACCTCTGCAATGATACCAAGGGAACGATTAGGATTAGATAATGCTTCATATAAAGAGATTCGCTTTACAACACTGTCAATCTCAGGATATTTAATGTTTTTAACCTCTATTTTCTTATTTTCAAGAATTTTGTTTAGCAAAATACTCCACCTCACGATTTCTTAGCTGTTCAAATTGGTTTCTTGCTATTCCCATTACAAGTGCCTCCCTCGCCATTTCAACACCTTCACGAATACTGTTCGCTTTTCCTGAGATGTAAATAGCTGCACCAGCATTTAATAAAACAATATTCGTTGCACTTTGATTGGCACTTCCATATAAAACATCCCGCAAGAGGTTTGCGCTCTCAACCACGGAAGATACTTGAATGTCCTTCATATTTCCACGGGGAAGGTCGACATCCTCAGGCGAGAGGACAAATCTAGTAATCTCTCCATCTTTTAATTCCACAATATCTGTTTCAGTTGTAATACTGCATTCATCTAGTCCATCACGTCCTGAAACAAATAAAATATGCTCAGAACCGAGTTTTTGAAGGGCATATGCCATCTTTTCAGCGTACTCAGTTGAGTACACACCTAATACTTGCCTTTTACATCTAGCTGGGTTTGCCATTGGCCCCAATAGGTTAAAAATGGTTCGAAATCCAATTTCCTGTCTCGGTGTGACAGCATGCTTCATCGCAGCATGGTAGATAGGGGCAAATAAAAAGCTCATATTTCGTTTATTTAATGCAGCCTTCGCTTCTTCTTTGGTTGATTGGATCTCAACACCTAAATATTCTAAAACATCAGCACTACCACTTTTTGATGACACAGCACGATTCCCATGCTTTGCAACTTTTATTCCTAAGGAAGAGACAATAATTGCAGATGCAGTTGAAATATTAAAGGTAGAAGCACCATCCCCACCTGTCCCACATGTATCAATTACTTGATCACTTTCATAATCAAGCTGCATCATATGCTCCCTCATCGCTCTTGCAAAGCCAGTAATTTCATCGACTGTTTCCCCACGAAAACGAAGGATTGAAAGTAAGCTTGCAATCTGGCTTGCAGTTGCATCACCAGACATAATCACGTCCATCACTCGATAGCTTTCTTCTTCAGTTAATACCTCACCAGTAATACATTTATTTAAAAGTTGTTTAAACATGAATATCCTCCTTATCGAATGCTTCTTCTGCTAACTGGATTGTTTGAATTAAGGCACTTGCTTTATTTACGGTTTCCATCCACTCATGTTCAGGAACTGAATCAGCAACGATACCTGCTCCCGCCTGGACGTAAGCCACACCATCTTTTATAATTGCCGTCCGAATTGTAATACAGGAATCTATATTTCCATCAAAGCCTATATAAGCAATGGTGCCGGCATATAAGTTTCGAGCCGTTGGTTCCAGTTCTGAGATAATTTGCATTGCACGAATTTTAGGTGCTCCAGATACAGTTCCTGCCGGGAACGCTGCTTGTAACGCATCTAATGGATCAATTTTCTCATCTAATTCACCTGTGACCTTCGAGATAATGTGCATCACATGTGAAAATCGACCAATTTCCATTAATACAGGCGTTTTAACAGAGCCAAATGTAGATACCCTGCCAATATCATTACGTGCTAAATCGACTAGCATATAATGCTCCGCCATCTCTTTTTCATCCTGAAGCAATTCCGATGCAAGGGCATCATCTTCTTCTTTCGTCTTCCCTCTCCGCCTTGTACCTGCAATCGGGTGAATCTCAAGATGTTTGTTATGAACTTTGATTAAACGCTCTGGTGAGCTACCTACAATTTCGATATCATTGATTTTGATATAAAACAAATAAGGTGAAGGATTTACCATCCGTAAGACACGGTAAAGCTGAAATCCACTTACTGAGACAGGAATTTCAAAGCGTTGTGATAAAACCGCCTGAAAAATATCTCCATCCGTGATATAATCCTTTATTTTAGCAACAGCATCTAAGAAATCCTGTTTTTCGAAGTTCGTTTTTATATCTTTTACATTCGGTATTTCATGTAACTTTGGAAGTAGTAACATTTCACTTTGTTCTTTGTTTTGAATGATTCGGGATAAATACATGTTGATTTTTGAGTGGGCATGATCGAAAACAGCCTTTTGAATCCGATCATCTTCACCGCCGTTTAACCGAACAAAATGAACGACAATCAACTCGCGTGAATGATGGTCTAACGCTAAAATGGTTTCACAAAAGAAAAATTGATAGCGTTCCATGTTTAAATCATTGTTTGAGTGTTCATCTACCTTTTCAAATGTCGAGATTGCATCATACCCAATATATCCAACTGCCCCTCCATAAAAGGGGATTTCGATATCAAGCGGCTTTAAGGCAAGGTAATCCTTAATCCAGTTAAATGCATCCTTCATTGTTGGTTTCTTTACTAAGCTTTGCTGGTTTTCATTTTTCACGTAGTAGTGACCTTTATTTTCATCCATAAACAGGAATGGCTTTAAGCCAATAAATGAATACCGAGACCACTCGGATTCGTGATCCTTACTTTCAAGCAGAAAGGATGCTTCATTTTCTAGGTTTTGAAAAATTTGAATGGGTGTCAACGTATCAACTAAGAAACGTTTGACAATCGGAATTGTCCGAAATTGTTTTGCATCGGACGCAAACGAGGAAAAATCATACGTATTCATTTAGCTCACTCCTCCATGTAATATGGAGAATGAGGATTTAGGAGGTATTTGAAGATAGGAATCGCTTTTTAATATAAAAAACGATAAAAATAAACAACCCAAAGACACATTCGTATCTTTGGGTAGAAGTAACATAACTAAACTCTGCTAACCTCGGCTAAACTCTCTCATTCTCATCTACCCTAAACTCAACTCTAAACTTCACAGAAAACTTACTAAACTCAAACTTTATCAAATATTGTAACTAAACTTATCATATACATCTTTAGTTTGTCAATATATAGTTTATTTACCTTGAACAGTTGAAAGGTCCGGTCTGAGGACGATCGCTCCATTTTGGTAAACATGATTGATTTCTTCTTGTTTTGCCATAGTATTCACAGTCATCAAGATACGAATACACATTGGCAATGAACCTGGTACAGGAATTTCTCTCATACTCATTACTGGAACAAATGTCCATCCATCAATTTGTCTTGCTGCTGCAGCAGGAAAAGCTGCATCAATATCATCGGTAACTGTAAATACAATTTGAGCAACATCAGCAGCTTCAATGTGATTTTCAGTGATCATGTCACGCAATAGCTGCTCAGTAGATGTTAATATTTCTTGTCTATTATTTTCTTTAATCGTTGTAGCGCCACGTATTCCCCTGATCATTTACACTCCTCCTTTTTTTTGCATGAAGACATCTTATCTTAAATAAAATCCTTTAAGAAACGGAGTAGATGCTCATCTTCTATATCTTGAATAACAGTTTCCCCAATGTTTTTTAACAAGACCATTTTTACCTTACCAGAGGTAGCTTTTTTATCATGCTTCATTCGTTCAAGTAATTTTTCAACTTCTAATTCATCAGGAATGCTTGTTGGGAACCCAAACAAACTGAACCATTCTTTTATTTTTTCAGATGATAGATTACTATTAAAGATTTTTTCGCTCACCTTTAATGCAAAAATCATCCCAATCGCAACGCCATCTCCATGGGTAATCTTTCCATAACCAGATTCAGCTTCAATAGCATGACCTAGGGTATGACCAAAGTTTAAGATGGCACGTAGTCCTTTTTCTTGTTCGTCCTCAGAAACAACCTTTGCCTTTACGGCTACACCTTTTAATACAGCATATTGAAGCTTTTCACCTTTTAAATCGTCTAAAGATGTTATGTTTTCAGTTAGCCACTCATAAAACTCCGGATCCCAAATTAATCCATGCTTAATGACCTCGGCAAAGCCTGAACGAAGCTCGTTTTTTGGCAATGTCTTCATTAAATCAATATCATACAATACCGCATTCGGTTGATGAAAAGCACCAATCATATTTTTTCCAAGTTCATGATTAATGGCAACCTTCCCTCCAACTGCACTGTCATGAGCAAGTAATGTAGTTGGAATTTGGATAAATGGGATGCCACGCATGAATGTTGCCGCGACAAACCCTGCTAAATCGCCAACAACACCCCCACCTAATGCAAGAATCACCGAAGAACGGTCTAATCCTTCTTCTAGCGCAAAGGTCTGACATTGATAATACATTTCAAAAGATTTTGCACTTTCCCCAGCAGGGATAACGAATGATAACGGCTCATCAAATTGGGACTTAAGGATATCTATTACTTTCTCTAAATAAAGTGACGCAACAGATTCATCACTTATAACAAGTACCTTTGATACCGATTTACATGTATCCTTTATAACCTGTGGCAATTGATCGATAATTTCAGTTCCAATGAACATTGGATAGGTTTTCGATTTTGTTGCTATGGTTAACTGGTCCATTAGAATTCCCTCGAATACTCACGCGTTTTCGCTACATTTTCTTGAATTAAATCGATTCTGTCTTGTCCAAATTGTTCAACAATTGCGTTTGCAACTTCCCAAGCCACAACTGCCTCAGCGACAACTGATGCGGCAGGTACTGCACAGCTATCAGATCTTTCAATACTTGCTTCAAATACTTCTTTAGTTTCAATATCTACGCTTTTTAATGGCTTATATAGGGTTGGGATAGGCTTCATTACACCTCGAACAACAATTGGCATACCGTTTGTCATACCGCCTTCAAAGCCGCCTAAATTATTGGTTCTTCGCTTATATCCATCTTCTTTATCCCAAATGATTTCATCATGAACCTGACTTCCAGGAATTCTTGCTGCATCAAATCCAATACCAAATTCAACACCTTTAAAGGCATTGATACTTACCATTGCTGCTGCAATTTTCGAATCTAATTTACGGTCATAATGAACATAGCTTCCTAAACCTGCAGGTACACCTTCAACGATGACTTCTACAATCCCACCGATGGAGTCACCATTTTTCTTTGCTTCATCAATGGCATTCATCATTTGAATGCCTGCCTCTTCATCCAAACATCTGACTGAAGATTCTTCGGTCTTTATTTTCAATTCTTCTAGGGATGAATATGTAGTGTTCTTCGCACGTACTCCACCAATTTCTAATACATGTCCAGCAACCTGAATCCCTAAAGATGCCAAGAATTTTTTAGCCACTGCCCCAGCTGCAACTCGTACTGTTGTTTCACGTGCTGAGGATCTTTCAAGAACATTACGCATATCGCGATGTCCGTATTTGATGGCTCCATTAAGGTCTGCATGTCCAGGGCGTGGACGTGTAATTTTACGCTTAATATCTTCTGCCTCTTCATCAGTAATTGGATCGATACCCATTATTTTCGTCCAATGTTTCCAGTCATTATTTTCAACAACTAATGCAATTGGAGAACCTAAAGTTTTTCCGTGTCTAACACCACTTGCAATTTGCACTTGGTCCTTTTCTATTTGCATTCTTCTGCCTCGTCCATGTCCCTTTTGACGTCTAGCAAGTTCGAAGTTTATATCTTCTGTAGTAAGTTCTAAACCAGCAGGTACACCTTCAAGTATGGTTGTAAGTTGTGGCCCGTGTGATTCACCAGCTGTTAAGTATCTCATGTGTGTTTCCCCCTTATATGCAATAGTGAAAAAGAATTTCACTTTCGTAATTTAAAGCGATTATGTACCAATATATCATAATCTCTGTAATTCCGGATAGATTTTTTCAAAAATTTCTATGATTATATACAATTGTGATAAAGAAAAAGAATTCACCCATAGGCAAATTCGATTACTATATCGTAGCAAACATTATTATATTTGTCATTATTCTGACGTTTTATTTTACATGTTTTATTTTTTTCGATAAAAGAATATATCTTCGGTTTCTAAATTATATGAACCAGGATTGAAAATTTGTTCAGTACTACCGACAAACAATATCCCGTTACTTTTCAAGGCATTACTAAACTTTTTGTATACCATGTCTTTAGCCTCTTCTGTAAAATAGATCAAGACATTACGACAGACGATCAGATCAAAATCAGCATCGAATGGGTCTGCTAATAAATTTTGCTTTCTAAAGGTCACCGTCTTTTTAATCTCAGGTTTGATATGATAAAAAGTATCCTTTTGTGAAAAAAAATGATTCTTCATATCGTTTGGGAGCTCTTGAAGCGCGCGCTCAGAGTACACACCAAGCTTTGCTCTAGCTAGTATATTTTCATCAATATCTGTAGCTAAAATCGATACTTTTTGTAAAGGCAAAAATTTTGAAAGAATCATTGCTAGAGTATAAGGCTCCTCACCTGCAGAACATGCAGCACTCCATACTTTTAGATTTCGATTCTTATCTATGAGTTTTGGGAGAATCTTTTTTTCTAGTATTTCCCACCTTTTCGCATTCCTATAAAATTCGGAAACATTAATCGTCATTCGATCCAAAAATTCGTGAAATAGCTCATTGTCCTTTTCAATGCCCTTATAGTAATCAACAAAACTTGCGAAACCCCTTTTTTCGTATAACGATGTAAGTCTTCTTAGCATTTGAGCTTCCTTATATAAACGTAAATCAATACCTGTTTTCCTTTTTATTTGTTGGGTAAAAGTGATGTAATCTGTGTTCATAGCAATCTCCTAAAAACTAAACATAATTTTGGTGGTGATAATAGAAAGTTCCTTAAGAAAAACCAGCCCTACTAGAGCTGGTTTTTGATGGATTAGTAAATCCAGTTATTAATTAGCTTTTCGTACGCAGCTACTTCTTCTTCTTTGAAGAAAAGTGCAATTTCACGCTCAGCACTTGCCGGTGAATCAGAACCGTGAATAACGTTCTTTCCAACAGTTAATCCAAAATCACCACGAATTGTTCCTGGAAGGGCATCCTTCGGATTTGTTGCACCCATCATTTGACGTGCAGTTGCAATTACATTCTCACCTTGCCAAACCATTGCAAATACTGGACCAGAAGTGATGAAATCTACAAGCTCTCCAAAGAATGGACGCTCTTTATGCTCACCATAATGTTCTCCAGCAAGCTCTTCAGAAATAACCATTAATTTTGCTCCGACTAATTGAAAGCCCTTTCTTTCAAAGCGTGAAACAATCTCACCAATTAATTGACGTTGAACTCCGTCAGGCTTAACCATTAAAAACGTTTTTTCCATAATTCTCTCCACCCCACCAAAATATGTATAATAGTCATGTTTTAGCGACCAATCAAAATAGTAACACTATTTTGATTGGTTTGCAACTTTATTCATCAAATACACTTTTGCGTTTTTGCGCTCAGTTTTTAATGACAACAGGATGCAGGTTACATAGGGGACAAATATAGTTAAAATTTTCTTTTTCCGATATATTTTGCAATATTATAAAGCGTATTTCTAGCACGACCAGAAGGTAATTCCTCTAATACCTTATACGCTTTATCTAAATAACGGTTACTTATAGCCTCGGACTGCTTGATTGCATCTGATTGTTTAATCAACGTGATTAAAGGTTTAATTTCATCTGATGTTGTATGTTCTGAAACTTTTGTAATAAGGTCTTTAAGTTTCTCATCCTTCATCGCATAAAGAACAGGCAATGTAATATTCCCTTGCATCAAGTCACTACCAGCAGGTTTTCCTAGTTGTTGATCAGTGCCTGTAAAATCTAGAATATCATCTGTAATCTGAAAGGCCATTCCAACATAATAACCAAAAAGATACAATTTATTATGGATATCAGAAGGAACACCTGCAGCAACTGCACCTAGTTGGCAGCTACTTGCAATTAATAGGGCCGTTTTCCGTTTAATTCGACGCAAATAACACCGTAGGTCTTGATCAAACCGATATTTATCTTTGATTTGCTCAATTTCACCTAAACAGACCTCGACGATTGTATGAGCAAGAAGTTTATGTAATAAAGGATTATCAAGCTTCGTGATGATTTCTAATGAACTTCCTAGTATATAATCTCCTGCATACATCGCAATCTTGTTGTCCCATTTTGCTTTAATGGTTGGCTTGCCACGACGTAGGTCCGCGTCATCAATTACATCATCATGGACAAGCGATGCTGTATGAATAAGCTCAAGTGTTACTGCTACGTTTTTTATCACATTTATATCATACTTACCGAATTTGCCACCTAATAGGACAAAAACAGGTCGTAATCGTTTTCCACCTGATTGCAATAAATGCAATCCAGCTTGCTGAAGAACAGGATGCTCCCCTTTGATGGAAGCCTCCAGTTCCTTTTCTATAATGGCTAAATCTGTATTCAAATACGAATACATCAAAGATAATTTCATGAGTTTCACCTTAGTTTACAAAAATATGACGCGAAAATATTATTTCTTATACCCTAAATGCATAGCAGCTACACCTAAAGTGTACGGTTTAACTTCAATGTCTTTTAAGCCTGCTTCTCGAAACATATTTGCTAGTTCTTTCATGCCTGGAAAATCACGGGCAGATTCTTGTAACCATGAATATTCCTGATAACTTTTTGCAAAAAGCTTTCCGAAAACTGGCATAACAAAACGAAAATAGAAAAAGTATAATTGACGAAATCCAATTATTGTTGGTTGTGAAGTTTCTAAACAAACAACCTTGCCACCAGGTTTTACTACCCTTTGCATTTCTTTTAAAACGGTCATATAATCCGGAACATTTCGTAAGCCAAAGCCAATTGTTACATAGTCAAAAGAATTATCCTCAAACGGTAATTCCATCGCATTTCCATGTACCAATTTAACCTGATTTAATTCCAGCTTGTCTACCTTCTCTTGACCAATTTTTAGCATATTTTTACTAAAGTCTAAACCAATTACTTCCCCCGTAGAACCCACTGCATCTGCAAGCGCAATTGTCCAATCGGCAGTTCCACAACAAACATCTAACGCGGAAGAACCTTTTTGGACATCCATTCGTTTCATTGTATCTTTACGCCAAGCTTTATGTTGTTGGAAGCTAATCACGGAATTCATTTGGTCATAATTTTTATATATTTTTTCAAACACATGGTGTACACGCTGTTCTTTAGATTGCTCCATAATTACCCTTCTTCCACAATCTTATTCATTGATATTGAAGCACCTTCAAATCGTAGCTCATTAATTCGATTTAATAACATACTGTTCATTTTCGGGTTCGTTGCTAAAAACTGCTCCAACTTATTTGTTACATAAGAAAGCTGCCTGTTAAAAATGATCATAACTTCTGCTTCCTGATCTTGTTTTTCTTGATGAAAAACTATTTTCTTTAAAGTCTTGAAGAGAATTGAATTACCATTTTCTAAATACTGTTCTCTTTCATGCAGTAATCTTTTTAATAACAAAAAATTTAAAATGAGCTCTTCCCATTTTTTTATTTGAAAGCTTTTTACAATTTTTTGAAAAATAGCCGATTCAACTGTTGTTACACAAGTAAAAAGCTTGTCTATATTTTCATTGTCCATTTGATACAAATAAATTTTGGCTTCATTAACTTCTTTAATACCTTCTGCAAGTACTCGAATGAAGTTAATATCGGAGACCTGAGCCAGAAGTTTATAATATAATCCGCTAAAATAATCTCCCGCCAATACAGCCAACTGTTGACTGCGCATGTGTTCATCTGAATAGGAAAGTCGATTGGGGACTGATTCATGGGTATCCAATGCCTGTTGAACAAGCATAGTTGTTACTATATAGTTTTCCAATTGCTCTTTTGGCAAAAGTAAATCCTCGCATATCGAATTTAATAATAAAATCTTATCTTCATCTATGCTAGGTGTTTCCATATATCTTTGAAGGTATGAGTGTCCTATTTTAACCTCAATACGCTCCTTAAGATTGGCAACTATTTCCTTGATGTCATGCAAATCAATCACCCTTGTTTCCCCAATTTAAATAAAATTTTTTCTATTTTGAAGGTCTTTATATTAGTCTCCTTAAAACAACGTTAATTATAACATATATCCCATAGTTTTTCCCTTAGTTTTGTGCAATCCAAAAGAAAAAGCAGGAATTACCTGCTTTATTTTTTGGAACCTGATTCAGTTTCTCCATGGCTAGTTTGAATAATGGCATGACCACGAACCTTTATTGCTGAAGTATGTTCAGTAAATTGAGCGATCATTACTTCGCCTCTATCTAATTTCTCCGAATGATGAAAGCGTGTATCAGTTCCTCTAGTTAAACCGATTACATTCACTCCATCTTCTACTGCTTTAATTACAATAAACTCTGAGTTTGAATTATTACTCATCCTTCTTCACTCCTATGAATGCTATGTAAAGGAAATTTTTTCAACTCATTCAACACTTAATGGAAAATGAGTGAAACTCACATCTTTTTTACTATCTCGTACTTCATTACGTATGTCAATTCTTAATTAAAGATAATACCTCACTGCGAGCAGCTGGGTCTTTTTGTAATATTCCACGAACAGCAGAAGTAACTGTTTTTGCTCCTGGTTTTTTCACTCCCCGCATCGTCATACACATATGTTCTGCTTCGATTACTACCATTACCCCATGAGGTTGTAGGGTTTCAACGATGGAATCAGCAATTGTTGAGGTTATTCTTTCTTGCAATTGAGGTCTTTTAGCGACAGCTTCTACGGCGCGTGCAAGCTTGCTTAAGCCAGTTACCTTACCGCCTTTAGGAATATAAGCAACGTGTGCGTGACCATAAAATGGGACAAGATGGTGCTCGCACATTGAGAAAAATGGGATGTCTTTGACAAGCACTAACTCTTCATGTTCCTCACCGAAAATCGTTTGAAAATATTCTTTTGGGTCATCTTGGAGACCAGAGAACACTTCCGCATACATTTTAGAGACTCTTTTTGGCGTATCGACTAGTCCTTCTCTCTGTGGATCTTCGCCGATTGCTTCTAAAATCATGGTTACTGCCTGCTCTATTTTTTTATAATCTATGGAAGTCATTTTAGCCAACCCCTCTTCTTATTACGTACTGCCAGTCCATTGATTCTAGCATAATTATGTACAGAAAACAAAAAAGAGTCGTTAAAAACGACCCTCTTTGTTATCTTTCACATAGTTTCTATGTAAAATTATTTTACTGCATCCTTAAGCGCCTTTCCTGGTTTAAATGCAGGAACCTTGCTAGCAGCAATTTCGATTTCTTCACCAGTTTGAGGATTACGACCTTTACGAGCAGCACGCTCACGCACCTCAAAGTTACCAAATCCGATTAACTGAACTTTGTCTCCACCTTTAAGGGCTTCAAGAATTGAATCAAAAACTGCATCAACAGCTTTTGTAGCATCCTTCTTAGATAGTTCAGCACTTTCAGCCACCGCGTTAACTAAATCTGTTTTGTTCATGACATTCACCTCCTCCCAAATATGCTATTCAATCAATATGAGTGATTATTCATTGCTCTGCGAGTCTTGTGTCATCAAGTGTCTTCAACGTTAGTCTAATACTAACATGCCTTATAATAAACGATTATTAGACATAATTCAATATATTTCAACAGAAATTTTACCTTTTTATGTATATTTCACCAATTCGTCTATGTTTTTTTGTAAAAAGCTTATCACATTAGTGTTTCGTAAGCAAATCCGCCTCTTTTTGTGCAATTATGGCATAAAAAAAAAGACTCCCTTGTGAGGAGCCCTTATCCTATAATATGATAGCAATTAATCCGCCCGAACCTTCGTTAATGATTCTTTCAAGCGTTTCTTTAAGCTTGTAGCGCGCATTTTCAGGCATTAAAGATAATTTCGCCTGGATACCTTCACGAACGATAGAGCTTAACGATCTGCCAAATATATCTGAATTCCAGATAGAAAGTGGATCATCTTCAAAGTCTTGCATCAAGTATCGGACCAATTCTTCACTTTGTTTTTCTGTACCAATAATCGGCGCAAATTCAGATTCTACATCTACCTTAATCATATGAATAGATGGTGCAACAGCCTTTAAGCGAACTCCAAATCTTGAACCTTGGCGAATAATTTCAGGCTCATCAAGACTCATGTCAGATAACGCAGGTGCTGCAATTCCATAACCTGTTTGTTTTACCATTTTTAGTGCATCAGCCACTTGATCATACTCAGCTTTTGCATGCGCAAAGTCTTGCATTAACTGTAAGAGATGATCTTTTCCGCGGATTTCAACACCCACTACTTCCTTAAGGATTTGATCATATAAATCATCTGGAGCATATAAGTCAATTTCAGCTACACCCTGCCCCATTTCGATACCAGCCAAGCTTGCTTGGTCAATAAAGTCATATTCACTAAATTGCCCGACAACGCGATCAACATCTCGTAATCGCTTGATATCTTGGACTGTATCCTTCACAGCATCCTGATAGCTTTCTCTTAACCAATGATCTTCTCTTAAGACCATTACCCAGCTTGGTAGATTTACATTTACCTCTAGTACTGGGAACTCATAAAGTGCTTCGCGTAGAACATTGAATACATCTGCTTCACGCATGCTTTCAACGCTCATCGCTAATACAGGAATATCGTATTTTTCATTTAACTCTTGACGAAGCGCATCTGTCTCTGGGTGATGAGGATGAACGGTGTTTATAACCATAATAAATGGTTTTCCTACCTCTTTAAGTTCCTCAATCACACGCTCTTCTGCTTCAATATAATCTCTTCTAGGAATCTCTCCAATTGAGCCGTCTGTTGTTACCACAACCCCAATTGTTGAATGCTCCTGAATTACTTTTCTTGTGCCAATTTCAGCTGCTTCATGGAACGGAATAGGCTCTTCATACCAAGGAGTGTTTATCATACGAGGCCCATTTTCATCCTCATAGCCCTTTGCACCTGGAACCGTGTATCCCACACAATCCACAAGGCGAATGTTAACATCAAGCCCATCTTCAACATGTACAGAAACAGCTTGATTTGGAACAAACTTTGGTTCTGTTGTCATAATTGTTCTACCTGCAGCACTTTGTGGTAGCTCATCCTGTGCGCGCGCCTTATCTGCTTCACTACCAATATTCGGTAAGACTACTAATTCCATGAACTTCTTTATGAAAGTAGATTTGCCAGTTCTAACTGCACCAACGACTCCTAAATATATATCGCCACCGGTGCGCTCAGCGATATCTTTAAAAATATCTACCTTTTCCAAGTGTGATCCCTCCCGATTTTACAGTTCTTGGGATAATTTTATCCGTTTACTACATATTCTAGGACATTATATTTGTATGACGTTGTCCTAATTAAATATGACTATTTCTAGAAAAAAATTCCCCCCATAATATGTAGCAGCAAAGTTGAGTTCAAAAAGAAGATTGAAAACTCCCTAGCAAGCTATATTTCTTACACTTTTTGAACATAATTTACAAATTAAAAACCCTTCTCTTAGAGTTTATGTCTAAAAAAAGGGTTCATGACTTATTTATTTAAAAATATTGGTTCATTTTTATCATCAATCGTAGTGGGCTGGGAATTTATTGGAACAAACATTGAATGTTCAACTAAAATATCCCGAATATCATCACCTGTTTGATAGGTATGCTCATACTTTGTTAAATACTCATATAAATCCATACGATAGTCTACAAATATCTCATTTGTGTTCGTTATCAAGAGTGGTAAATTTTTCCCTGTAAAAGGACTAACCACAAAAGGTTCTTCTTTCAAACCTAGCTTGCTATAATCCAAAGTAAACACATTTGTTTGAAGTTGGTCTTTAAATGGCGCATATCCATTTGAAGACCGATACATTTCTACTCGTAAATTTAATTCACTAATTTCCTCTGAAATTCGAACATCTAAAAGTTTAACAGTCGGGTTTGTCTCTACATTTACTAAAACATATAAATAAACTCCACCAGTTTCATATGCATTTCCAGGAGGTTCGGCTATGTACTTGGGTGAAATTCGGGTAAAATCAATCGGATATTTTTGATATAGAGGGGTCTCCATGTCTCTTGTTTTGATCGGTAAGAGCCCACCACTATCCTCTTTAAATTGGTCAACCGCCCTCTGAACATCTGCGATTTGATCTTCATATGGAATTTGGTTTTGAGTAAGCTTTTCTTTTGGATACAAGCATCCTGTAAGTAATGATAAAGAAAAAACAATTACCATCAGTTGTAACGTAACTCTCATAATAATACCATCCTTATGTTTGTATCTTTATTCACTAACAGGTCCGCTGAACACGACGAAGAAGATAATAATTCCTGCTAGAATCATAAAAATATATGCAATCGTGGCTACTAATCCTTTTAAGAAGCCCTTCAGTTTAAAACGACTAAGATAAATGGATATAACAGCGATAAACATAAATGCAATGCCTGCAAATGATATCCACATTTTTAGTAATCCTGGTGTCACCTTTTTCACTCCCTTGTCCAACTCTAACATTCCGTCAAATATTATATCATAATACGCATCTATAAACTAAGGCAATGTTGTTAACTGTGAACATGAAAACTTTTTTATTCCTAAATAAAACAAAAAAACTGAAGTAAAGAGGGGCGCCTTTACCTCAGCAAAACTTGAACAACTAAATATTCCCTTTATCCAATCGCTCAACCCACACAGTATACTACGTTGCATTTTATGCGAAAAAGGCATGAAATGTATCGTCTAATGCCTATTTTTAGCAAGAAAAGTGCAAACGTTTTACTCGGTAGAAAATCCTTGCTATGCGAAATTATTAGAAATCCCGCTAATATGGTATTCTCCTTGCCATCATATGCACGCTAAAAGCGGTAGGTGTGCTAAATCTTGCTACATTGACCCTTTTTCTTCTAAATAGTTGAAAAGATCAGCCATCTCGTTTGTCCTTCCTCTGGACATGAGTTTATCTACAGCTTCTTTAGGTGACTGACCGTTGAATAGAACATCATATAGGGCAAACGTTATCGGCATGGAAACATCCATTTTTTTGGCTAACTGATAGGCTGCTTTTGTTGTCCTAACACCCTCGACAACCATACCCATATTATCTAAAACTTCCTGCAGACTTTGACCTTTGCCAAGCAGATTTCCTGCACGCCAGTTCCGTGAGTGGACACTTGTACAAGTTACGATCAAATCACCAATCCCAGTTAATCCAGCGAAAGTTAGGGGATTTGCCCCCATTTTGCTTCCCAAACGTGAAATTTCGGCTAAACCGCGTGTGATTAACGCAGCTTTAGCATTATCACCATACCCAAGTCCGTCCGTAATGCCGGCAGCTAAAGCAATAATATTTTTTAACGCCCCACCAATTTCTACACCCACAATATCAGGATTTGTGTAGACACGGAAATGCTGATTAATAAATAAGTCTTGCACATATTCAGCACTTTCCATATTTTTTGATGACACTGTAACAGTTGTTGGATGGCGAAGTACCACTTCCTCTGCATGACTAGGCCCAGAAAGAACAACAACATCTTTGAGTAAGTTTGACGGCATTTCGTCCTCAATCATTTCAGATATCCGCTTTAATGTATCCGGTTCAATCCCTTTACTAACATGAATAATCGTTAAAGGAATTGAAACGACCTGAGTTATTTTCTGAAGGACTTCACGAATTGCTTTCGTCGGAACAGCAAGTACAATTGTTTTGACGTCCTCTAGGGATTTGTCTAAATCCGAATACCCAATAATGGTTTCTGGAAGCTCAATTGAAGGCACGTATTTTGAATTAGTGTGTTTCGAATTGATCTCATCCACCTGTTCCTTACGATGTGACCAAAGCCTCACCTCATGATCATTGTCCGCAAGAACGAGCGCCAGTGCAGTACCCCAACTACCAGCTCCAACAACCGTTATCTTCTCCATTACTTCCTCCCCTTTCTATTTTCGAGCTCTCGCGATTATCTTAATTGGCGTACCCTCAAAGCCAAAAGCATCTCTAATTCGATTCTGTAAGAAACGTTCATAAGAAAAATGCATCAATTCAGGTTCATTGACAAATACAACAAAAGTCGGTGGCTTAACAGCAACCTGTGATACATAGAAAATTTTTAATCGTTTTCCCTTGTCTGTTGGTGTCGGGTTCATTGCAACAGCATCCATGATGACATCATTTAACACATTCGTTTGAACACGCATTGTATGGTTTTCACTGGCCATATCAATCATCGGTAGCAACGTATGGACCCGTCTTTTTGTTTTTGCAGACAAAAATACAATCGGTGCGTAATCAAGAAATAGGAAATGATCACGTACTTTTTGTTCAAATTCCTTCATGGTTTTATCATCTTTTTCTATGGCATCCCATTTATTAACAACAATCACCACTGCTCTACCCGCTTCATGAGCATAGCCGGCTATTTTTTTATCTTGTTCAATAATACCTTCCTCAGCATTTAAGACGACAAGGACGACGTCAGAGCGTTCAATCGCTTTCAGCGCTCTTAATACACTGTATTTCTCAGTGCTTTCATAGACCTTTCCTTTTTTCCTCATACCAGCTGTATCGATGATGACATATTCCTTACCATCAACTGTGTATTTTGTATCAATAGCGTCCCTTGTGGTCCCCGCTATGTCACTTACGATTACTCTTTCTTCACCTAACAAAGAATTTACAAGAGATGACTTTCCTACATTAGGACGACCAATTAGAGAGAACTTAATGACGTCTTCATCATATTCTTCATCTCCACCCTTTGGAAAATGTCCTATAACTTCATCTAGCAAATCTCCAAGGCCAATTCCGTGGGAGCCTGAGATTGGCACAGGTTCACCAAATCCCAATGCATAAAAGTCATAAATATCTGTTCTCATTTCGGGGTTGTCCACTTTATTAACAGCTAAAACAACTGGCGTTTCGGAGCGATATAATATTTTAGCAACCTCTTCGTCCGCACTTGTCACGCCTTCGCGACCACTTGTCATAAAAATAATTACATCTGCTTCATCGATTGCGATTTCAGCTTGATGTCTAATTTGGGCAAGAAAAGGTTCATCACCGATATCAATACCACCTGTATCAATAATGCTAAATTCTTGATTCAACCATTCACCTGAACTATAGATTCGATCCCTTGTCACTCCAGGTACATCTTCTACAATTGATACTCTTTCTCCTACTATACGATTAAAAATTGTTGACTTTCCAACGTTCGGACGACCAACAATAGCCACTACTGGTTTTGCCACATGCGTTCTTCCTTTCTAAACTATCTAATACTACATATATCACATAAAATATGATTAAAATCAACGTTATGTATAAAATAAACCCTTCTACGTTAGAAGGGTCATGCTTTTACATTCTATCAAAAATAAATGGTAACAACAATCAATTGTTTAGTGTTTTACGATTATGTACAAATTCTCACTGATTTCATGAGCAATTCCATCTAAGATTGCCTCCAAATTTGCAGCTACTGTCTCCATTTCCTCTTTTGTAGGACATGAAAACACGGGTGTTCCCCCAGAAACATTAACCTTTGATGTATCCATCTTAATCGCTGCTAAAATAAATTTTTCGATATTCATTTAAGTGGACGCCCCTTTTCGTTTGCGTTCCTCTCTGTTGGCATTCGGATTGCATTTTCTAAAGTTGGTACACGACCAATTATTTCAATTGCTTTCTCAACATCTTTTTCCTGTGGCAAAACAAAAATTCCGACTCGTCCATCATTCAAATCTCGTTTTGCCAACGGCGTAAGAGCAGGGGTCCCTGAATCTCTGAAGATCCCCAAAGCAGTAGATACATCGTGTAGAATGGCTTGTCTTTGACCTAAGTTTGCAATGGTAGCTCTGGCATTAAACGTTTTAGGCTTTAAAATAAACCCCATCCCATATTCTAATATTTCTTCCTGTCTAGCAGGAAGTCCGATATTCATAATATAGATATTATCAACATATAATCCTGCATCCTTAAAATGTGGCTTAACAAACTCGATATCTACAATATCCTTTAGTCTACTGCCAGCCATTAGCTTTTTGCAGATTAACAGACAAATGATACCCACAAGTATTCCAACCCACATATTGATTGCTAAATAGGCAAAGGTAGATAATAAGGAAGTAAAAATAACTAAGTAATTTCGACTTTCGAAGGCAACCGCAATTCCTTCAATATATGTCTTTCCTCTTGGAACAAGTTCGTATGAATCAAGTTCAGTAAGTGTGTTTCGCTCCATATTTCGCACATCGCGAAATTGCGAAGCCGCAATTGTTAAGAAGGTGATTGCCGTAAAATCTTCTTCCATGATTGAAGGTACAGCCACAGTTCCCAAGCCTGCAGCAATAAATCCTAACGCAATATGAATGATCTTACCATGTAGATATGTTGGATACTGACGATAATCTGTACGCAGCATGTAAAGGCGTACCGAAACTCCAAATATGACCCCAAATAAAATTGGGTATGTATATTCATTCATGCTAGCCGTGTTTCTCCTTTGTGTTTTTTTGGACCAGAACATCCACATGATGTAGTAGAATCTCTAATGATGACCAAACAAAAATAAAACAAAAACTAATTGCAATAACATCTAAAAAGACAAATGAACCAATTTCATAAGAAAAGTTGACCTTATTTATAATAATTCCATAAAGAATATCCCCTTGTATAGCACCCACTAAAAGCCCAACCAATCGTAAACGGAAATCCTTTAATAACATTAAGGTTACGTAAATTAATGCGGCACCAAGCATCAAATTACGATTAAAAAAAAGCCAGACCGGGTCATATAATTCGAACATTAAGAAACTACAATACGCTAATGAAATGGTAAGAATACAAATTAGCATATAAAACACTTGTTTTTTTGGTCGTTTCGAAATTTCTTTTATGCAAAAAAACAAGATTGGAAAGATACTGTAATTTATTTTTATATCACCCACTCCAACGTAGTACGGTGATAATATGATAGTTACTAGAAACAAAATTGATAGGAAAAGCCTTTCTTTGTTTTTCTTCATCAAAAAAGTACTACACACCCAAGCCATCCAAGAAATCCAATAAAATAAGACACCTTCCATATCTCCACCTCCCATTATTCCCATTATGGCTAGAAATTATGAATTTTAACCTTATTTGAATACCAAAATTCCTTTTATGAAACAATAAAATGAATTCAGAAATACTCATTACCCCTATATACAATCCCCTAAAAAAAGGATTGTTATGTAGGAAGAAAGAGGTGGAAATGAAGTGGGTAAAGATAGACAGGAAAAAAAGCATAAAGAGGCGCGATTAACGGAGTCTGACCGTGATCAATCTCTTGACTATCCCGGCGCAACGAGATTAGATACTCCTGATGAAGCTAGGGAAATGAACCGTATGAATCCAAAATAAAAAGCCCTCACCCATATGGGTGAGAGCTTTTTTTCGATGAATGCTTACTTTAATTTATTTAATTGGTCACCAATTACTTCTCCAAGCTGAAAACCAGTTGATTCTTCTTGTTGTTGGTATTTGCTGTAGTCTTCTTCAACGTTTTCTTCTAGTTCTTTCATGCTTAATGAAATACGTTTTTCAGATTGATTTAGTTCAAGGATCTTCACTTTTACTTCTTGGCCTTCTTTTAATACCTCGTGAGGAGTGCCGATGTGCTTAGAAGAAATTTGTGAAATATGAACCAGCCCTTCAACTCCAGGTAACACTTCAACAAAAGCACCAAAGGAAACAAGTCTTCTTACTGTACCTTCAACTACATCGCCGATCGATAATTTTTCTGTGATGCTTTCCCAAGGTCCAGGTAATGTTTCCTTCACTGATAACGAAATTCTTTCATTATCACGGTCAACAGATAATACCTTAACCTTAATCACTTGACCTTCTGATACAACATCGGAAGGCTTTGAGACATGCTCATGCGAAAGCTGAGAAATGTGTACAAGTCCATCAATACCGCCGATATCAACAAATGCGCCAAAATCTGTTAATCGTTGAACAGTACCTTCAAGAACAGCTCCAACTTGTAAAGAATCTAAAACCTGTTGTTTTTTATTTTTTTGCTCTTCTTCAACTACAGCACGATGTGATAAGATTACTCTATTTTTCTCACGGTCAAGCTCAACAACTTTAACAGTTAATGATTTGTCCTTGTAATCAGAGAAATCCTCCACATAATAATTTTCAACTAAAGATGCTGGAATAAATCCTCTTACACCGAGGTCAACAACAAGTCCACCTTTTACAACATCTTTTACAACCGCTTCGAATACTTCACCTGAATTATATTTTTGCTCTAAATCATCCCACGCTTTAGAAGCAAGTACAGCTTTTTTGGATAAAATTAAAGCTTCTTCCTCTACTTTTGTTACAGAAAGCTCTAATTCTTCTCCTTCTGATACAACATCACTAGCTTTTTCAACATGTAGGCTGGATAGCTCACTAATTGGGATAATGCCATCTAACTTACTGTTCTCAACTGATACAAAAACTTGCTTCTCCTCAACCTTTGTAATCTTGCCAGTGATTACATCACCAACTTGTAACTCTTTGTACTCAACTTGGTTCATATCCTCTGCCATTCCAATTACCTCCTTCAAAGTCCAACACGAAAAACAATGTATGTATAAATAATATTATCAAATGCGCCTTGGCGTATTTGCGCCCGATTTTTAGGCCCACAGGAAGTGGGTCATAAAGACGTTGCCACAGGATGTGGCGTACTTAGTCTTTGATCTTACAAATCGAAAAATTTCCTTTGAAAAATCGTGGCATCCGCCGGAGGCTAACTTTATTAAGTAGAGGTATACCTCTACTTAATAAAGTTAAAAATATTCTTTTAATTAACTTCTAATAAATAGAGATATTTGTCAAGTATAAACTCTTAATCTATTGATATTTTTCCTGTATTTCTCTTATAGAATCCATAATTTTATTGGTTACATCTTCAGGTGATGCTTTTTCAGTTCTGAACTTTTCCATCTGAACTGGCTCACCGTATACCACTCTTAATTTACCAAACAGTTTATAAGGCCCTAAGATTGCGCACGGGATAACAACACAATCAGTTCGTAGTGCAAAAAAGCCAACTCCCGCTAAACCTTTTCCCAGCTTTCCATCCTTACTCCTTGTTCCTTCAGGGAAAATGCCTAAAACATTCCCTTCTTTTAGCACCTTTAATGCTGTTCTTAGTGCTTCACGATCACTCATCCCACGCTTTACTGGGAATGCATTTATTTTTGGTAAAATCGCACCTAATACTGGTACGTTAAACAATTCCTCTTTTGCCATAAAGTGAATATGTCTTGGAGAAGTTACTCCAACTACAGGTGGGTCTAAATTGTCGATATGATTCGAACAAATCAAGACCCCACCTTCCTTAGGTATATTCTCCTTACCTATTACTTCAATACGGTAAAGAGGCTTGATGATTGCTGCAACTAATCCTCTTGCAAAGGGGTAGAGATTCATTCCATTCAAATCCTTTCCTTTACAACATCCATAATCTTTGCAACAACCTCTTCGATGCCTAATGATGTTGTATCAATTTCAATCGCATCTTCTGCTTTTCGTAATGGAGCAACCTCTCGTTCTGAATCTAGTTTGTCTCTTTGTGCAATTTCCAACTTTAGTTGCTCTAAATCCGACTGATATCCTTTCGATAGATTTTCTTGGTGGCGACGTTCTGCCCTTTCATCAACAGAAGCGAGAAGGAATATTTTCACTTCTGCATCTGGCAGCACATGAGTCCCGATATCCCTTCCATCCATCACAACTCCACCGGACTTAGCTAAGCTTTGTTGGCGTCTTACCATATCTTCCCGAACTTTACGATGCTTAGAAACAATAGAAACTGAATTTGTTACATCATGCTGTCGAATTTTTTCGGTTACATCATTATTATCAATAAAAACAAGCTGACCAATTTCGCTAGGTCTTAATTCTATATTTGCATTTTGAAGAGCATCAAGAATTTGTTCTTCACTTTCTAGATCTAAGGATAATTGCAATGCTTTGTAGGTTAATGCACGGTACATTGCACCTGTATCAACATATATGTAAGATAATTCTTTTGCAATAATTTTTGCAACAGTACTTTTTCCAGCAGCTGCTGGTCCGTCTATTGCGATTGAAATCTTCTTGTCCATAAACTAAGTAAGCCTCCTGTTAGTAACGCTCTAAAAAGGTCCTTTTACCTTGATAAACAAATAAGCTTGTTCTCTAAAGCTTATTATATTTATTCATTAGAACAGTATTCCTTCTTACGAAAAAATGCAGGGAATCCCTGCATTTATATTTTAATTGTTATCTAATAATGTTTCAATGGTTTTAGTCGTGTCTGATTTATCGACACCTTCATATTCAATCATTCTCGTGATGTACGGAGTCAACGGGCTATATAAAATAATAGCCTGTGCAACAAGTAGAAAGATAAATTGAATAATAGCAAGCTTGATTAAAATACGTTCAAAATTTTTCATTCCATACCAGCCCTAAACCAAGTTTTTACTACTAGTATGCTAATGTATCTCTTTTTTTATTCTGGAAAGCATGCTATTCTTTCAATTCGCTAGAATGTATGCCTTTTTTCTTTAACAATAATTGTCTTTGAAAACAAAACTTAATTAACTGTTGCCGAGCAGACTCTGTAACGTCCACAAATTTAATTGACGCTTTTTTTCTTTCTCCGTTTTTCCCTTCAACAATACGGATTACTTTACTTTTAAAGGATACGTATTGATATTCGTCAGGAAGGGTTGGGAAGACAAAATATGTGTTTATATCTGCTCCAGGATTAAGGCTTTTCGAAGAAGGTAGAATGATTGAGGCACCACCAGCACTAATATCATGAGTAATTGTAACAAATGGCTGAAACTCCCCGTTCATGCTGTGGATAGCAACATCTACTGGTGTTTCTATACGTACATATTCTCGTCGTTGAATCTTAAACATCTGATCGTCACCTGGAAAGGAAAGAACAATCATAGGGATATTTTGTTTAACTCTGCCTAGTACTGAAGTATCAAAAAAATAAGCCGAAGTACTATCTCCCGCTACAAAAGCCTTTAACATTGTTCCATTTAATAAATAAACTGTTTTCCCTGTTTTCGTATTAACAGGATAGTCAATATAGAGCTTGTGTTCATTTCTTTCAACAACCCTGCACCTATATTTCTCACCATTTGGATTAGTGGTTGGTTCAAGGTTTATCATATCCCCAATTTTCAACACGGACGTTCACTCTTTCTAAAACATTCTGTATACTAATTAAACCACGAATAAATAAAAAAAGGAAAGCAAATTTGCTTTCCTTTTTGTACGCCTATGATTTGTTTAACCCTTTATAGACTGGCTCAGCATTTTTAAGCTTTTCAACCTTTTCTTCAAATCCATTTTCAGCATTGATAAAGATTCGGTACGTATCATTATTAATGGTTCCTAAGAACTCATAGCAAAGGACGTCTTGGTCTAGATCATTTGTAATGATAGCTAGACGATCTTCCATTATTTCAAGATTCGGGTTAATATGTTTCTTCGCTTCTTCTATTGAAATTTTTGGTTTACCTGCTGTTTTTATCTTGCCGGCCATTAAATAATCTCTTGCCGTAAATCCGATAATGTTTCCATCATCAAGTGCAACTTTCATTTTAATGGAATCTGAATACACTCTGACTCCATTAACAGATGAAACGAAATTAAATACTCCGATGTTATCATATTGAGCACTTTCAAATAGCTCTAAGTTTTCAAATTTATTCTCTTTTAAAAATTTCTGAGCTCTGTTATATGCATCATTAAGACTGATTGCACTTTTTGCAACTTCACGGTTACGAATGATCCAAATCGGAACTCCACCCTTTTTCGTAATATCCATGAACGTATTTACTTTTGATTTTGGATCATTTATTTCTAGACTATAAAATCCATTTTGCGACCCCTCACCATTTTCAGTAACTAACATTTCAATGTTCCCTTTTAACCCTAGGAACTTTTTTGCGACTTCTTTTGCTTGTTCTTCATTTATTTCCGGTCCTTCTAAATCAGGAAATTTCTCACCATCTTTTTTCGTGGTTGTTAGCGTGACACCAAACTCACTCTCAGAGTAAGCAGCCACATTTTTTTCGACGGTTTTAAGACCATCTATAATGGTGTTATCAGCCTGTTTTTCACCTGAAGCTAGCGCTAATTCAACATCCATCCAGCGAAGGTTATTCTCCATAACTAGATGTTGGACAGTCCGAAGCTCCTTTTGGATATCCTCTGAATTTTTATAGAGCTGTTGAAGCGTAGCGTATTCTTTATCAGACAATGGCTCTTTTGATAGGTCACGTACCGCTGTACGATAACTAAAATCCCCGATATTACTTAGAAACTCTTCCGTTTTATTAAAAGGCATAAGAGACAATGGTAATTGTCCTACATCTGAATGTGCCTCGGACGTAAGTCTCCACACGTCTGCAAGTGTTGGAGAAAGTGAACTTTGTGAATTCATTGCAAGTGTTGTTCCAATTTTGTCGTGTAAAAGGTCAATATGATAGGTTAAATTATGAAACGCTCGTTGGTAGTTATTTTCTGCTTGTATTAGAATGGCATTTTTCTCTTGGTGCTCTTTATAGCCCCAATAGCCTGTTCCAATAATCCCTATTGTAAGTACTGTAATTAATATTCCTCTTAGCAAATTGTCTCACCTTCCATTCTAATTACAGAATATGTGCTTTCCGATTCTCTTAATTTGCGGTCTACCCCAAATCCACTTACTTGTTGCTGTATCTGGATTAAAGTAATAGGTCGCACCTCCTGTCGGATCCCAACCATTTATCGCATCAATTACTGCTTTTTTTGCCTGCTCATTCGGCGTCAACCAAATTTGTCCATCCGCCACTGCCGTAAACGCAAGTGGTTCAAAAATAACACCAGATACTGTATCCGGGAAAGTCGGGCTATCCAAACGATTTAAAATCACTGCTGCAATTGCTACTTGTCCAACATATGGCTCTCCACGAGCTTCTCCATAAACTGCATTTGCAAGGAGCTGAATATCATTTTGTGAAAATCCACCCGGCATATTCACTGCTGTTGGTCCTTGTGATTGTGCCTCTTCCTTCTGTTCAACCTTTGCTTGTTGTTTAGCTGGTTGTTTCGGTTGAGCTTGAGGCTGTTGAGCCTGACCAGCTTGGCCCTGCTGCCCTTGTGGTTGTTTTGGCTGAGCTTGAGGCTGCTGTTGCTGTTGCGCTGGTTGCTTCGCTTGCGGTTGCTGTTGTGCTGGCGCTTTAGCCTTCGGTTGTTGTGCTTGTCCCTGGCCTGCCTGTGGTTGCTTTTGCTCCGCTGTAAATTGCTTTTCTATATCAGTTCGCCTTGTTTCTGCCGCTGTTTTTGCTTTTTGGATGTTCGCTTCAGATGGAGCGGACTGGATGCTCCACGGAACGCCTCCATAGTGGGTAAAACGATTCCCTTTACGCAAATTATCATATACAAATTGCTTATTATATTTTGTAAAGCGGTTTATCATGGCTTTCGTTTTGTCACCAACAAGCCCATCCACTTCTTCTAGCCCGAAAGCCTTTTGGAAGTTACGAACAGCCCAATACGTACTCCATCCATACACTCCATCAATCGTTCCGTGGTAATAACCGTTATACTGAAGTCTTGATTGCAATTCAATTACATCGTCACCTGTTGCACCACGTTGAATAATCTGTTCAGAAAAAGCATGAACATTATAATTAGTTCCGCCGATGAACACACTGACAAACATGATAAGGACGATGGGGAACATCAAATATTTTTTGAAGCTCATGATCAATTACCTCCCTAACCATTTTCTATATATACTTACAAGTATTTTCTGTAGAGATTGGTATTTTATTCAGATTTTATATTTGATTAAAAATGAACATAAAAAATAACCTGCCTAAGCGACAGGTTATCTATACATTTGGTTTTGCTATTTTTACTTTTCGTAATCCAAACCACCATAAAAACAACATAAATGGGATCATCATATAAATCCATTTCTTTAAAGATAAAAGTATGTAATCGTACATCCCATGTAACAGGAATGGAAATAAGAAGGATATCAAAATCCATTTTCGCTTTTCATTAGGAGAAAATTTAGCTTTTCCAAGATAAAACCCCATAATCACACCGAAAAGAGCGTGACTTGATACTGGTAAAAGGGCTCGACCTACAGCCAAATGAACCCCATTCGCCAATAGATAAAGAATATTTTCTAAAGTTGCAAATCCTAACGACAGCGCCGCACCATAGACTATTCCGTCATATTGTTCATCAAATTCAATATGCTGATAAACGGTATAAAAAAGGATAAACCATTTAAAAAACTCTTCTAATAAAGCTACCCTTAAGAAAGCCTGTGAAAAGCTGTGCTTAAATACCTCTTCAACCCCTAAGACATATTGAATAAACATGATTGGAAATACCAATAATGCACCAAAAATGAATATTCGAAAAACCATTAAAATGGGTTCTGCTTCATATTTATCTTTTAAATAAAAATAACTTAATAACGCAAGTCCAGGTGCAAGTCCTGCGGTTATGACCGCCACCATATAATTCCTCTTCTCCCTAATAATCAATTAATGTTTGAGTAACAGATACTTTTATCGTAACATGTAAGTTGGTAAATGAAAATATGAACTATCCTGTTTATGGATAATTTTTCTATATAGAATTGAGGGAGTTACATTGAAAAAAATACTCATTATTCACACTGGTGGAACAATTGCAATGATGGAGGATAAAGACACCGGGGCGGTACAGCAAAACCAACAAAATCCATTGCTTCTGCACACTGATGCTTTATCATCCATTGCTGATGTTCAGGTCGAGGATCTATTCCAGTTGCCTTCTCCACATATTACTGAAAAGATTATGTTGTTACTAAAGGAAAAAATTGAAAAAAGTATCAAGGAAGAGAATATCGAGGGTGTTGTTATTACTCACGGGACTGACACACTTGAGGAAACGGCTTATTTCCTTGATTTAACCGTTCAATCTGATATACCAATTGTTGTTACTGGAGCGATGAGATCAAGCAATGAGATTGGGGCAGATGGTCCTTATAATTTGATCTCAGCTGTACGGGTAGCGGCTTCCGATAGCGCAATTGGGAAAGGTGTTTTAGTTGTCCTAAACGATGAAATACATTCAGCAAAGAACGTAACAAAAACTCACACAAGTAATATTGCTACATTCCAAAGCCCACAGTATGGTCCACTAGGAATTGTAAGTAAGCGAGAGATTACCTTTCACCATGTACCAACTGTTCGAGAAACATATGAAATAGAAAAGATCACAAAAAATGTTGTCGTACTAAAAGCATACGCGGGTATGGATGGGTCAATTATTCAAGCGATTCGCTCATTACATCCTGATGGCTTAGTTATCGAAGCCCTTGGACAAGGTAATCTCCCCCCAAGAATGGTACCAGAGTTAAAGAAGCTTATGGATAGTGGAATACCTGTTGTCTTAGTTTCCCGCTGTTTTAATGGATATGTACAGGAAGTGTACAATTATGAAGGTGGCGGACGCCAATTAAAAGATTTTGGTGTGATTTTTTCAAATGGTTTAAATGGTCAAAAGGCAAGACTTAAGCTACTAGTCACTTTAGAAATCACAAATGACCATGATGAACTACAAGAAATGTTTTACAAATAAGAAAAGGGCGCCAGTATGGTCGCCCTATTTTCTTTCCATTATTGTTTTTGCAATTAAGTCTCCATGGAAACGCCCATTTTCAATGAATATCTCATTGGCATTATTACCCGCAGCAATTACACCGGAAATAAAAATACCCTCCACATTTGTTTCCATTGAATCAGGGTTAAATAACGGTCTACCTGTTTCTTTATCGATTTCAACATTCATTTTTTGCAGAAAACTGTGATCCGGATGGTAACCAGTCATTGCAAATACATATTCATTCTTCACTTGTTTTTTCTCATTCCCAACCTGATAACTAACAGCATCAGGGGTAATTTCAAGGACATTTGCATTAAACTCCATAGTAATAATCCCATTTCGTACTAATGCTTCAAATTCTGGCAAAATCCAGGGTTTAATGCTAGGCGAATACTCGGAACCACGATATAAGACTGTTACTCTTGCATCTGCATTTGCTAGTTCTAATGCTGCGTCCACGCTCGAGTTCTTTCCTCCGATAACGACGACATCCTTATCAAAATATGGGTGTGGCTCTTTAAAATAATGAAACACTTTAGGTAGATCCTCACCAGGAACATTCATATAGTTTGGATTGTCATAATATCCAGTCGCAATAATGACGTATTTTGATTGATATTTACCCTTTGAAGTAGTGATCAGGAACTCTCCATTTTCTTGCTTCAAGACTTCTGCCACTTTTTCAAACGCATTGACTCTAATTTTCTTTCGTTTTGCTACTTCACGATAATAGGCCAAGGCCTGATTTCTTTTGGGCTTCCGACCTTCAATAATAAATGGTACATCCCCTATTTCTAATTTCTCACTTGAACTAAAAAATGTTTGATGTGTTGGATAATGGTATATTGCATTTACAATATTCCCCTTTTCAATCACTAATGGATTGATTCCAATATTCTGCAGTGCGATTGCTGCTGCCAGTCCACAGGGACCCCCACCGACAATGACGACTTCTTCCAATTGCATGTTTGTCACTCCTACTAGTCAAAAAAAAATCTCCTACCAAAATGATAGGAGTTTTTTCTTGTCTTTGCAAATAAAATGATAAATCAAATATGACATACATTTCCTGCCCAGACTTTTTAAACCCACATGAAAATAAGTTAAATCCAGCCTCTGAAGCGTGAAGCTTCTGCCATTTTTCTTACGCCTACCATGTAGGCTGCAAGTCTCATGTCAACACGTCTATTTTGCGCAGTTGTATAAATATTTTCAAAGGATTTGACCATTACTTTTTCAAGTTTTTCTTCCACTTCTTCTTCTGACCAGTAATAACCTTGGTTATTTTGAACCCATTCAAAATAAGAAACGGTAACACCACCAGCACTTGCTAAAACATCCGGTACTAGTAGAATCCCTCTTTCAGTTAAGATTTGTGTTGCTTCAAGTGTAGTAGGTCCGTTTGCAGCTTCCACTACTATGCTTGCTTTTATATTATGGGCATTCTCTTCAGTAATCTGGTTTTCAATCGCAGCCGGAACAAGAATATCACAATCAAGCTCCAACAATTCCTTGTTGGTGATTGTATCATTAAATAGCTTCGTAACTGTTCCGAAACTGTCTCGACGATCTAATAGGTAATCAATATCCAGACCATTTGGATCATATAAACCACCATAAGCATCTGAAATACCAATTACTTTAGCACCGGCGTCATGCATAAATTTGGATAAAAAGCTACCTGCATTTCCAAAGCCTTGTACAACGACACGGGCCCCTTCTAAGTCAATGCCACGCTTTTTCGCTGCTTCACGAATACAAATTGTAACTCCCTTAGCAGTTGCAGACTCACGACCATGTGATCCACCTAGCACAAGTGGTTTACCCGTAATAAATCCAGGTGAGTTAAATTCGTCTATGCGACTATACTCGTCCATCATCCAGGCCATGATTTGTGAATTGGTAAATACATCTGGCGCCGGGATATCCTTTGTAGGACCTACGATTTGACTAATTGCACGAACATATCCACGACTTAGTCGTTCAAGCTCACGGAATGACATATCTCTAGGATCACAAATGATTCCACCTTTTCCTCCACCATATGGTAAATCAACGATACCACATTTTAAACTCATCCAAATCGAAAGCGCTTTAACTTCCTTTTCAGTCACATTTGGATGAAATCGAATTCCACCTTTTGTAGGACCTACAGCATCGTTATGCTGTGCGCGATAGCCTGTAAAGATTTTAACAGATCCATCATCCATTCTTACAGGAATTTTTACGGTCATCATTCGAATCGGTTCTTTTAATAGTTCATAAACTTCCTCAGGGTACCCTAGTTTTTCTAATGCTTTATGTATAACTGTTTGTGTAGATTTGAGGACATCCATCTTTTCTTCCTTATTCTGCCCTGAAATGTCCTTTTTGTTTTCGGCTACCATTTGTAAACCTCCCAAGATTTTTCACAATTCCATTAGAGGATGTTCAAAAAGTGCGGTGAACTGGCGAATCGAATTTCTCTTATTGTCCACCTTTCCAGTCACTAGTATACACCTTCCATATGTTTATGCAAGATGAAAAATGAAGAATCTTCATTTTTCTCTCTAAATTGTAAATTAGTTTACAATTTGAGATTTTAGAGCTAACAACATAAAAGAAAAACCCCTAATCAAGGTTAGAGGTCTCCCCTATTTTTTAATAAAATACTTGTAAATATCTTTCATTGCATTTTCTTTAAAAAGTATTTTCCCATATTCATGGACCCTATATTTTGTAATAGTTGCAGGATTGCCAAATTCAGCTAAAATGGCAATGACGTTTTCAGTTTGGAGTGTCAAATTATCTTCAAGTAGTAAATAAAAATAGTCTTTAAATGAATATAGTCTTCCACCATCTATTGATAAACTTATTAATCTAGTTGAAAGTTGGATCACATCTTCAAATGAGCGAAATTCGTAAAATATATCTTTACTTTCATCAAGCGTAACCTGCATTTCAATGTAATCTTCATCCATAAATTCTTCGTCTTCAAGGTCACCTACTGAATTAGTTACGATGATCACCATACCTTGAGCCTGTAAGGAATACACTTCAACAGCAATAGGACCATCGGCTTCAAAGCCTAATTCGATACTTGCTTCCTCGATCATATCTCGGAATAATTGGTGGACCTTAAGCGAATCCGACAAAAGATCATCTTTAGTGAGGCCACGATCAACCAGATCATCGAATGTTAGAAAAATCTTGATTTTATTATAAGTTAAGCGTTCGAGACGCATTAAAAACCCTCCCTCACCATCACACCTACAGCAACCGTTTCTTTATTTTATGAAGGAATATAAATTATGTTCTTGGAATTACCGTTGTTGGGACTTTTTTTGCGACGTCTATTCACTTTGTGATGATTGTAGGATAAGTAAATGTGTTTCAGGTGGTGCACCGAGCCTGAGTGGAATACCGGATGTTCCAAATCCATTACTTACGAAAATGGTCGTTCCATTTTTGTGCTCTACCCCACCTTTAGGATAAAGCCCGAATTTCCAAAACCGGATTTGTCCACCATGGGTATGTCCAGATAATAAAAGACTTATCCCTTGTTCTGGTTGAAGTTCACTTTTGATTTCTGGATTATGGCTAACCAAAATTTTAAAATCCACCTCATCCCCTGCGTCTAGAAGAGCAAGGTCCAAACGACTTCTGCCTTCCCTCAGATCATCTATTCCTAAGAGAGCGAGCTTTTCTCCCTCACCAGTTTCAAAAAACATAGCTGTATTATCAAGAATTTTAATTCCCATACTTAAAAGAAGAGAATCAAGTTCATGGTAATCAACTTCATAGTCATTATTTCCCCATACAAAGTAAGTCGGCCCAACAATTTTTATTAATTGAAGGTTCTTCTCCACTCTTTCAAACGGTACTCCCTTTTCGGTTAAATCCCCTCCAATTATAACAATGTCTGCTTTCCCTTTTACTTCATTGATTATATTTTCTGAAACTTCTCTTCTGTGAATATCTGAAATGAAGAAAATGGTAATCTTTCCAAAGCTTTTTGGGAAGTTCGAAAACGAAAGAGTTTTCGTTATCACACGCTCCATTCTTGCTTCACGCCACATATAGAGAAGGAGTATTATTCCAACTAAAAGTATACCGTAAAAAATTAGCATGGTCATGGTCTTGCCCCTACCTATCTAATCAGCTTTTTACTTTAATTCTTTCGGAGTTTGAACTTTGACTGTATGAAGGTAAATCTACAGTAATGATACCATAAATAATGGAAAAGGCTATCAATAAAAAAGTTTGCCAAGGACCATATATAAATAAAATCAAATAGCCTCCTACTAAACTTACAGGGATGAATAATTGCATAAATGAAAAACGATTACCTTTAGCCATGTGATAAAAGCTTTCAATGGCACCCTTAATTAGCACAGAATGGGCTAAAAACCCGATAAAAAAACAAATCATTAAGATGAAAAACAGGAACGGATTTATGATAAAACTTGTTAACAATTGTGGTATTTCAATAATGGAAGTTCCTGATGTTAAAAAAATGAGCATAAACCCGCAAAAAAATCCAATCACTTCATATATAATTTTATCCATACCCCCATCTCCTTCTTATTTCAGATTATGAAGAGAGGATAAAATAGATACAAATTTTCCTATTCAGTATTAAAAATAATTTCCTAGTCATTTTTTTATTTCTCCAGCCATAAAGTAAACTGACATCGTTTTGTATTTTGACATCAAGGAGGTTACTTCATGTTTACTACTAGGAAGGCCTATTATCCCTATGTGAGCCCTTTTGATCCTTGCAAACCAATCACATGTAAAACCTACGTTACTCCTCCAAATCTTTATATAACATTTCAACCAGCAAACCTACCACAATTCACTCCAAAGCAAGCATTATACACAGGTACACTTTGGAAAATTTTTTATGATCCGTATTACGGTCCATATGAACCTAAAAGGGAGGCTGAAAATGAATGAATCCTAAACAGATGCCCCCAGAGTATTATGCGTTATTAGAAGACTTACAGGCTTTGGATTTTGTCTTAGTAGAACTCACCCTGTATCTAGATACCCACCCTAATGATTATGAGGCGATTCAACAGTTCAACTCAGTTTCACAGCAACGAAGAAAAGTAGCAAAGCTATATGAGGAAAGGTTTGGGCCATTAACTCAATATGGTCGTTATAGCTATTCCAATTATCCTTGGAACTGGGATGACGAACCTTGGCCATGGCAGGTTTAACAAAATAATCATTTTGTTCATCAAGGGGAGGAATTTATATAAATGTGGATATATGAAAAAAAACTACAGTATCCCGTTAAAGTAAGTACGTGTAATCCAGCTTTAGCTAAATTATTGATTGAACAATATGGTGGTGCAGACGGTGAGCTTGCGGCTGCATTACGTTATTTAAATCAACGTTACACAATACCTGGTAAAGTGATTGGATTGTTAAATGATATTGGAACTGAAGAATTTGCTCATTTAGAAATGATTGCGACAATGGTATATAAACTAACGAAAGACGCAACACCAGAACAACTAAAAGCTGCTGGACTAGGAGCACACTATGTGAACCATGATTCTGCATTATTTTACGAAAATGCTGGTGGTGTACCATTTACTGCGACATACATCCAGGCAAAAGGCGACCCGATTGCTGATTTATATGAAGATATTGCAGCTGAAGAAAAAGCAAGAGCCACTTATCAATGGATTATTAATATGAGTGATGACCCAGACTTAAATGATAGTCTTCGATTTCTTCGAGAAAGGGAAATTATCCATGCTCAACGTTTTAGAGAAGCTGTTGAAATCCTTAAAGAAGAAAGGGATAAAAAGAAATTTTTCTAAATGAGTAAATAGCTGAATGCTATATTCAGCTATTTACTTTCATGATATAAATTCACGTCAAACTCTTTTTTCATCATTTCAAATACCCTCTGGCGCTCACGCCACTGTACTGGTTTCATTCGTTTATTTTTTTATCGGTATTTGTAAAACTTGACCTTCAATAACGGTATCACCATTTATATTATTCCATCTTTTGATTAACTCTTCACCAGAGCGACTATTATAATATTTCATAGATATCCGATATAATGTTTCATCGGCTTTTACCTTATGATATTTCACATCATAACGGTCCTTTGGCTGTTCCTGAACTGGTTGCTTTGCCTCTTCATTACTTGCTGTATTTTCATTAACCTGTTGACCTGCTTCTTCTTTAGGTTCCTCTTGTTTATTGACTTCTGGCTGTTTTGCTTCCTCTTGTTCAACATTTTTTTGTTCTTGTTCAGTTATTTCTGGATCTTGTTTAGTCTCTGTTTCTTCAGTTGGTGTTTCTTCCTCATTATTTTCAGGATAACGAACGGCCTCGTCTTTATTTTCTTTATTTTCATAGCTAATGCTTTCGAAATTCGCACTCTTTTTTACCGGACTTGCCTCCAGTTTTTCAGGATTCGTATTAAATTTAAAGCTAAGAATTGCAACAGGAAGTAAAATAAATAAAAGAGCCAACAAGCGAATAATCGGGTATTTTATCTTAAACCGTGTTTTCTTTTTCTTTTGTCTATGGATTTCACTTCGAGATGGTAAAGTCGAAGTGCGTTTTTTTATATCAACTGACTTTTCTTCTCCTTCAGGATGCTTCAAGACGATACCCCCTCTTTTTGAGCACGCAAATAATCAATTCTAAGCTTTACTGCCAAAATAAAATCTATCAAAAAATGAGCATATACAGTAATCCAAAGATTTTGATAAACCTCATAAATATAACCTAATAAAAAGCTTAAAATAACAACAGACAATAGTAGAACCCACTTATGTAAATAGCGTACATGTAATAATGCAAAAATAACACTAGCAATAATCAGTCCAAAATGGGTCTGAATAACACCTCTAAATAAAATCTCTTCCGCAAAGGAAATTAATAAGCATAAAATAAAAATATGCGGAATACTTCTTTTTTGGAAAATTCTTTCGTTAATACCACCATCATCATACATTGCTTCTGGAAGCCATTTTACAAGCAATAAATCAATAATAACAACAGCAATTGCAAATCCAGAACCAATAAGAAGAATATTCCAATCCTTCCAATGCCAGAGCTCCATAAATGATGACCAATGATCAAATAGGAAAAAACCAAGCCCTAAAGACAAAATTAATAAGATTCCTTGTGTTAGATAAAGGTGAAAAACGATTTCTTTATCTGCTAAATTTTTGACAATATCAGCTTGGCGCCTACCCATAATTTTTCACCCTTTTCTATGGAAGATACGATGCAATTCTTGTCTCCAAGATGGCAGCTCCCACTCATTTACTTCTTTACCGTTTCGTTTGTACAACTTGAAGTCAATTCCACATAAATCACAGCAAGATGAAGGTCTCACTTTTAGGCTTTCGTCGAAGTATGATAATACAGCTTCCCTTCGACATCCGTGAGTCTCTAACCATCTCTCCATCAGTTTAAGTTTGCTGTACTTGTATAAATATCGTTTATTTGCAGCTTCCTCAATGATTTCAACTTTTTGCCGTGTATTAAGTTCGTACTCGATACAGTCATCGATTTCCAGGTAAAATTGAATAAATCTCCATTGAACTTCAGATACACCGAATGCTGAATAAAAATACTCTTCAACCGATTTTGTATTTGTAAATTTTCCTTTCGTTTGTATCTCTTTATTCATGTATTCAATTATTTGATGTGTTTGTTCTTTCGATGGAAACTCATATTTAAGCAAGACTTCAGGTATTTCTCGGTCAAATTCACTATGAAGTAAAATAGCAATACTTGATTTACCGTCCCTGCCAGCACGCCCTATTTCCTGTAAATATGCCTCTACTTGTGAAGGGTAATGGAAGTGAATGACATATCGGATATCTGACTTATTCACACCCATCCCAAATGCATTCGTGCAACAAATAATGGATAGTTGATTATTGATGAATTGCTCCTGGATCAACATTCTTTTTTCCTGTTCCATTCCACCATGGTAATAAGCAACTCGATCAAAGCCTTCATCTTTTAAAAATTGCGCAATATTTTCGGCCCATAATCGACTTGAAAAGTAAATAATTCCTGGCCCTTGCAAATCTTTTATATAGTTTAAAAGCACATCTTTCTTTTCTTCCAGCGAATTAACCTTTTTCACCGTTATGGCAATGTTTGGTCGATCAATCGAGTGGATGTGCATTTTCGGATCATTCAATTGTAATGTCCTGCTAATATCCCCTAGAACCTCTTTTGTAGCTGTTGCGGTTAGTGCTAAACAAGGTGGGGATCCGATTTCACGGCGAATATCACCCAATCGGGAATAGTCTGGACGAAAATCATGCCCCCATTGCGAGATACAATGTGCTTCATCCACCACAAACATAGAAAAACGAATTCCTTTTAATCGACTTAAAATAAACTTTGACTGGAGAATTTCAGGGGAGGCAAAAATATATTTATATTTGTGCAAGCTGGGTAGAACCTTACGTTTTCTCTCATTTGATAAAAAACTATTAAGGGCAATCACCCTTTTTTCACCCATTTTTCTTATCTGAAGAACCTGATCTTCCATAAGTGCAACAAGTGGTGAAATGATAAGTACACTACCTTCGAGAATTTGAGCAGGAAGCTGATAGCACAGCGATTTCCCTCCACCTGTGGGTAAGAGTGCCATGACATCTTGTCCAGCTAAAATATCATCTATAATTTCCTTTTGCCCTTCTCGGAACGTAGAATGATTAAATTTTTCTTTTAAAATTAAATTAAGATCCATGTTTACCACCAAATCTTGCAAGAACTAGTCTAATTTCAAAATACGAGATGTCATTTGTCAATTTTTCCTTTAAAGGTCGTAATTGCTTTATTTGTAATGTCTTATAAACAGATAGTATCTGCTGCTGATGTTCGTGTGGAACGAATCGATCAATTGAAAAATCAGGTTTTTGATGCGTTACTTCAACAATATGATCTTCAATTGTATTCCGTTTTAGATTTCGAATGATTCCAATTTCATCGATTGTTTTACCCTGTAGTAGCAATTGATACGTTTTCTTTGTTGAAGCTGTTAGTAATACATCCTCTTGATGTTGAGCCTCAATCATAGAACTAAGAAGAGGGAAACTGTTCCCATTCATTTCAAGATGATGAATAATAGTATGTAAGGTATGTAAAAAGAGAACCTGGCACCATACTTCATCCTCACCTAGTAAGGAACTAATCTGATCGATTGTATATCCAATTCTCGCTGAACTGGTCAGCCTCATGACAAAAATGGTTGATTCTAGCTCTGAAACCATTTCAAGGAGCGACAAAATCTCATTGTAAAGCGCTTCTGATAAAATAAATCGAGTATGTCCATCCTTAATTAAGAAACCTTTTACCCAGTCAGCAATTGAATCTTCTTGTTGGATTGGAGTATATTGTTTTTTTTCATTTACTAAATTCGACAAAACCTGCGTTAACAATGAAAGCCTACGCCAAAGTAAGATGGACTGTTCATTATACTTCCAGCCATTTAAATGCGGAGGAATCGGTTTCTTTTCAAATTCCTTTTTTAGTACACTTTTACCAAGAGATGTAATGGTAAATTTATTACTTGAAGGTGTTATTTCTTCAATTAGAGCATGTTCATGAAGTATTTGTATCTCCTTCTCAACCTGTTCTCTTCGAATCGGCCTTAGAATACCGAATAGAGGAGTGAGATCAAATAGATTCGCATCCCCAATCGTTTGAGAGGACTTTTTACCGTTCAACAAGTGATGTATCCCATAAACAGTCCGTTCACCGTCTAGTTTATGCAAGCAATATAAGATTAATATCGAGCGATAAGTAATGTTCACGGCTTCTCCCCCTCAAACGACGAAATAGATGGAAAATTGTCGAACGAATGTTACTTTTATTTTATCAAATAATAACGAAAAGTGGGATGTTTTCGTGTGGAATTATGAACATGCTTGTCAAATGGGAAAAACCCTTTTAGATTAAGCAATCTCACTATATATTTTTATTGAAAAGTTTTGTGAACAGCTTTACAATGAATATGAGGAAGCTGTTTCCATGCTATGAGGAAGTAGGATGGGGAACTACTATAAATATACATTTTATACATGTAACGATTTTTCGGGAGGTAAAGTACACATGGCAAAGTATACCATTGTTGACAAAGAAACTTGTATCGCATGTGGTGCATGTGGTGCAGCTGCACCTGACATCTACGATTACGATGATGACGGAATTGCATTTGTAACACTTGATGATAACCAAGGAATTGTAGAAATTCCAGAAATATTAGAGGAAGACATGATCGATGCTTTTGAAGGTTGCCCAACGGATTCCATTAAGGTAGCAGACGAGCCATTCGACGGTGATCCACTAAAATTTGAATAGTCTTTATATTCAATGAAGAACCCTTTCGTTTAGGGGTTCTTTTTTTAAATGGTAAAAAGCAGGCAATGCCTGCTTTTTGTCGTTCTATTATCCAAGTGGAACTTCTTTACGTTCCCCTTTTTCAAATGTCATTAAGGTTTTGTAGCCTACACTTTTAGCTAGTTCAATTGCTTGATCAAAATCAGCACCTACATCCTGTGGTCGGTGTGCGTCCGATGACAAGACGATTGGAATGTTTTTATCAAAGCACATTTGGAGTAGTCGAGGATCTGGATAAAGCTTGCCAATTGGCTTTCGCAATCCAGCAGTACTAATTTCAACGCAGGTTTTTGAGTTCGCTAATGCTGTAGTTGCACGATCAAATTGATGCAAAAGGAACTCCTCATCTTCAGGAATGTATTTAAAAATCTTGACTAGATCAATATGACCGATAATATCAAATAGGTTTGATTCGGCCAATGTAATCACCTGATCATAATACTTTGTATATGTATCATGTAGATCCCTTTTATCCCATTCATCACGAAACTCCGCAAGGTCAATTCCAAAATCGCCAACCCAATGGATGGAGCCAATTACATAATCAAAATCATAGGTAGAAATGAATTTCTCCATTTCTGCATGCTTCCCAGGTGTATAATCCATTTCAATGGACATCTTTACATCAATATTATTTTTCCAGGCAATCTTAAATAAATCTACATAATCCTTCATGTCATAATATCTTCTTGCATCAACCCATGGATTACTCAGAATATCTTTTGTCTGATAAAAATGATAAGCGTGTTCAGAAATCCCGAAATGATCAATTTTTTTTGCCTTTGCTTCATCAATAAACTTCATTAAATAGTCTAATTCAAGCGTTCCAAGCTCTAAATGATTGTGATAATCAGTTCGCATACCGAATCCCCCCAAAGTTTTTCTTATTATACATGAACTTGTCTCTCTAGGGGAATAAAAAAGCTCAAAATTATTTAGGATTTTTCGACAATTAAGATTTGATTAGGAAAAATTAAATCATCTGTTAACTGATTTAACATCTTAATTTCCTCAACAGTTAAACCTACCCGATGTGCAATTACTGATAAAGAATCCCCAGCCCTCACTGTATAGGTTTCAATCTTTTTTAAAACTTCAGCGTCCTCTTTTTCCAATTCCATTAATGTAGGAACTAAAATTTGCTCATCGGTTAGCATATAAAGAGGGTCAATCGCATTGTTTCTAGAAGAATTCCATTCTCCATTATGTACTTCAAAATGTAAATGTGGACCAGTTGAATTACCTGTACTACCGATATGACCAATTAACTGACCTTTTACAACCTTTTCTCCTTCTTGAACATTGCGCTTACTTAAGTGTGCATAAACTGTCTCATATCCATTTGGATGCTCAATAAAAACGACATGCCCATATGAACCCTTGTAATATGATTTTTTTACGATTCCTTCTTCAACCGCATATATATGATCTCCTAGCGGAGCAGCGATATCTAAGCCTTTGTGATTGCCTTGTCTCGTTCCAAACGTATCAGTGATTCTCCCTGTGACCGGCCACGCCCATTCCTCTGTTGCATTATTACCTGTAAGTTCATGTGCGTTGACATTACGATCTCCTACAAAGAGTAATCCTGTACAAACTGCCAAAATGGCAAGAATTACAAATCGTTTACCAAACATTTTGATCCTCCTCAAAATATTGAACAAATGATGCTATGAAAATGTGAACCCGTTATGATTAGATTCAAGGACACCCCCTATCTCACATTATCTCTATTTACTAAGCAAATAAGGGACACCCTTACATTATTTGAAAAATTTTCTTAAATTATGTAAATAAAGTAACACTTTTCGTAACTGGCAAGGTAATATTGCCCATTTACACCTATCAAAATCATATTTTTAAGCAAAAAAAAAAGAGACAACTTGGTGTCTCTTATTGCAATTGAATTAGATTTGGTGCGAGCGGTACTGGTACCGGTTCCCCTATACGCACATTACCAATTTGATCAATATTTCCGTAAAAAGTAACTGTTTCGAAATTAAACTCTTTAGCGGTTAGCATGATTGCATCCAACATAAGGATATAATTATCTGTATTCTCTAAGACCGAATCATCACTAAAATGAATTTCTAAATTAGTACCATCTGCTTTAATTTGTTTAATTTCAGATATGATTGGCGGATGTAGGGTATAATCACCTTGTTTAGCCTCCACTTTCATAGCTTCTAGTGCTTGTTCAATCGTATTAAAATTTTCATAGGTTAGAGCTAAAATTTTACGGTCTGAATGATCATTTACATAATATAGATATGCTTTTTTTGTATCTTCCTCAACATCAATATAATTTTCAATGATACCCGTTTGCCCTATGGTAATTCCTTGTTGATTATTTTGGAAAAGTTCAACATGTTGATAGTCTTCTAACAGATAACGGAACGAACTAATCGTATGTGAAAATTCTGCAGCTTCCGCAGTAGCAAATGACTCAGTATTAATCGAGTTGTCTACGTCCACCCTTACAGCCTTTGAATTGTCTTTCGTTACAACTTCTGAGAAATCTTCAAAATATGAATTCGAAATTTCATCAATGCCCCATTCTTTGTTTTCGCGAATAGCCTCATTTACTCTTGGAACTGTCTTTTGCCATTGTTCAACAACATTTTCCCCGTTAGATTCGACGATTACTGAAACAACAGTAGGAAACATTACACCACCCAAATACACACCATATGTTAGAAGGACTTCATTTTCCCCTACACTATTAACAGTGTAACTATTGCTTAGTTGTTCCTCAAATGAAAATATTCCAGCCTCTTCATTTTGTTGTGGTTCCTCTGCTTTTTCTAGTGTGCTCAATGATGCATCCTTTGATGCTGCTTCTCTGTTGTCTGAATCCATAGTAATGTTTGTATTTTCTCTTGCCATTTCAGCAGAATCGAAGCTTGAGCTGTTCATATTATTAATGAAAGAAGGAGCTAAGATGAATAATAGAAGCACTGCTGCCGCAGATGCAAGGGTAGGAACAAGCCACATTTTTCTCTTTTTCTTATTCATTTTAAGGGTGATATTTTGATAAATCTCTTGTGGTTTCCGTTTGTCTTTTATTCCTGGCATTTGCGATAGCATCTGCTCGAGTTGGTCATCACTCCACTTTGAATTTTTCATCATCTATACCCTCCTTTACGCCTGATTCCTCCATATACTTCTTTAAGACCTTTAGACCTCTATGCTGAGTTGTCTTTACCTTACTCTCCGTCCATCCAAGAGCTTCAGCAGTCTCTGAAATTGAAAGTGATTGGATATATCGTAATATAAGCACCATACGCTGGTCGGTAGTACAGTTTTCTAAGCATCGGTACATCATTTGTACCTGCTCATTTTGCAACGCTATTTCTTCCGGAAGTGGAGCAAAGTCTTTTACCTCTTGGCGACTCCAATCAAAAGAATCCATTATACGCTGTTTCCACCCTTTTTGTTTCCGGAACGAGTCAATCGCGACATGTCTAGCAATTGAAAATAACCATGTTTTTTCACTACTTTTTCCTTCGAATCTATCATATGATTTTAAAACTCTTATATAAACTTCCTGAACGAGATCTTCAGCTTGTTCACGATTTTTTACCATATAAAATAAGAAGGAAAAGACATCGTGATGATACTTTTCATATAGTTCCTCAAACAAGGAATCCATTTGCAAATCCTCCCGTTCATTTCATTAGTCGAATGTTTTATAAAAAAAGTTACACTCCCAATATAGTATGAATTAATAAAAAAAGGAAGAATATTTTGGTAATATTCTTCCTTACTTTGCAATTGTTACATTTTTTAAGAATAGTAGTCTCAGAATTGGATACAGAATGAGAAAAAATACTCCATTCCCAATTGCATGACTCAAATCAAATGGTAGTCCAGCTACGTAATAGGCAAGGAACTTACCCGAGAATAAATAAAGAGGGATTGAGATTACAAAGCCATATAAGAAACCACAAAATACTGCATAGATGGCTAATAATATGACAGGAATTCGATCACGATACTTCCGTAAAGCCCCACTAATTAACCCAATTATCCCCCATGCAACGATTTGTCCAATGGTCCATAAACCCATACCCATTACAAGATTCGATAATACAGAACCGAAAACAGCTACAACCATACCATAGATTGGACCCAAAAATAAGCTAGTTATCACGATAATCGCTGTCATAGGCTGGACATTCGGAAGGAATGTAAATGTAATTCTGCCTACAACAGACAATGCGATTAGCATCGATAAGAGCGTTAAATTTTTAACAGATAAATTCATTATTCCCACTTATGGAGATCGAATTCGATCTTATCTTCAGGCTCTAATTTGTATTCATTAGCTCCTACCATGGCTTCTTCGCCATTAACAGAATAAAACCATGATGTCTTTTCTTCTTCGCTGCCTGCAACGCCATTAATGCTGGCAACAAAAGCACCATCGAATTGTGTTTCGATGTCAAAGTTTGCTTGCATGACGTCCATAACGGTAACTTCTTTTCCTGATTCAATTTTAATTTCTTTTTCTTCAATGATTTCTTCACCATTGTTTTTCGAGATAACAACAGTAACAATCTCTGCTGCTGTTTCTTCTTTATCTACAGTTTCTGCGGTGTTGTTGTTGGAAGATTCATTTGTAGATGGCTCATTGCTGCATCCAAATAAAATTCCCAATGATAGTAAAGCAACTAATAATTTTTTCATGTTTCTAGCTCCCCTTTTGTTAAAATATGTGTATGAATAAGTGTTTTTTGCACCTAACATCGTAAATAAAAAAGCTCACCCTTGGGGTGAGCTTAGAAGATATAACAGGAAAACAACAAAAATGCATGGTGTTTTAATGCTAATTCTCGCACCCCGGAGAATTAAAAAAGAAATGAATTAGGCAGGTCTACTGACTTAAGCTTCTTCCTACTTTGAGTCCTTCCCATATGTTGAACAGCATTCGCCATCCAGGCATACAGTGGTTCTTCTCATTTCGTCCACTTTTACAGTTGCGGGGGCAGTTCTGGATTCACACCAGATTCCCTTTTAATTCAAAAAGAATTATACTACATTCTCTGACACCTAAAATTCAATAAATTATTTAATTTTCTATTTAACAATCCTTATATTACAAGAAGAGTTTTTCTTTTACAAGGAAATTGTTTCTTATGGAACAAGAATCTTCGCCACGTTTTTTCAAATTACTCACTTTTTCGAGGTATTACGAATGTAAATGTCGTTCCTTCACCAAGCTTACTATGGACCGAGATATTCCCGTTGTGTGCACTAATAATGTTTTTTACAATCGCAAGTCCTAAACCAGTTCCAGATTTCCCTCTTGTTCTAGCCTTGTCCGCCTTATAGAACCGTTCAAATACAAAAGGTAAATCTTCTTCTGGAATTCCAGAACCCGTATCCTTAATATCAACTTTTATTGAAGTTTCTTGACCAGTAACATGAACAACAACCTGACCATTTTCATCGGTATGTCTAATTGCATTATCAATTAAGTTTGTAAAAACCTGCTCAATACGATCAGAATCTATATAGATTTCACCAATTTCGTCTACCTTTGTAGCAGTTAACGTTATTTGATTATCCTTAGCTAAACCTTGGAATTTCCGAATCACACGGTTAATAAGGGTATCGAAATCAACTTTTTCTTTATTTAAGGTAATATTCCCAGATTGCATTCTAGCCAAATCTAGTAACTCGTTGACAAGTCGACCCATTCGTAATGACTCATCATAGATGACTTTGGTAATTTCCTTTCGCTCTTCCTCGGAGCTCGCTATGTCATCCATAATTGCTTCACTATAGCCCTGGAGCATTGCGATCGGAGTTCGCAGTTCGTGAGAAACATTCGCAATAAAATCTTCACGTAACTTGTCCAAACGTCTTTCCTCCGTCATATCACGAAGTACCGCTACAGCACCCCTAATATACGTCTGATTGTAAAGTGGACTCATTAAAATAACCCAAGTTCTACCTTGTAGACTGATTTCAATAAATTGTTCTTTTTCAAATGAAACGGAACGTTGAAATAAATCCTTGACCTCTGGTGGAAGCTCTTGACCAACGTCCTGATACATACCTTGCTGGTAATACCAAGCTTGTAAAAAGCGTTCCGCAGGTGGGTTTGTTATCAATATCGTTCCATCACGATTTAAAGTGATAACTCCGTCCGCCATACTGTTTAATATGCTTGCAAGCTGCTCTTTCTCCTGATTAAGAGCATTTATATTATATTTTAACTGCCTTCCCATTTGATTTAGTGCCATTCCTAAAGCGCCAATTTCGTCATGAGTAAGTATAGGAACCTTCGTATCAAATTTCCCTTTAGCTACTTCAGTAGCAGCTTCCCTCATTTTACGTAAAGGAGCTGTAATACGTGTTAATAGGAAGAAGGCAAAAACTGTTGTAAGGACAATTCCGATACCTGCAGCCAATATTATGAATTGAGTAGTATCCTTGGTAGTTTTTTGAACTACATCTAAGGATTGATAGAGAAAAACTGCACCCATCTGGTCATTTTCGATGTGAAGAGGGGCCCCAACCACAAATAGTTCTTGTCCTTGCTCTTGAGGTTTTTTTCCATTTTCTGATAGTTTTATCTTTTTGCTTGCGTTTTGGTCGTTTGTAATAACACGTCTAAGATCTGGGTCTTCTGTAATAACTGTAACAGGAATGTTTGGTACAGCTGTTCGATCAGGAGATACCCATAACGTGTTTTTGTCTGCCGCAATAATTACCTTTGTTTCATCATTCACAAGCTCCCAAGCAAGGGTCCTTGCCACATCTTTATCCTCATGCTGCTCCATAATAACAGCAATATTTGCAGCAAGTTGAGTTAAACTTCTTTCAGCTTCTTGGATATGGTAATTCTCAAAATACTCCATGAAAAGTACCGTTAAAACAAATAACACAAAGGAAAACAGTAAAAGAATGGTTGCCCATAGTTTTCCTACTACACTTCTCCAAAATTTCATTCTTGGCCGACCTCAAATTTATAACCAACGCCCCATACAGTTACTATCATTTTCGCTGCATCCTGAGACACTTTATTTAACTTTTCACGCAAGCGTTTTACATGTGTATCTACAGTACGCAAATCACCAAAGAATTCGTAGTGCCATACTTCCTTTAATAGCTGTTCACGGTCAAATACCTTGTCAGGTGATTTTGCTAAAAAGCATAAGAGTTCATATTCCTTCGGTGTTAAGCCCACTTCCTTGCCATCTGCAAGCACTCGGTGTGCATCATTATCAATTGTTAGATGTGGAAACACGATAACATCCTTAGCTGTTGTTTCCGTTTGTAGATAGGTTGTAAGTGATGCCCTTCTTAGTAAAGCTTTTACTCGAAGAACAACTTCTCTTGGACTAAATGGCTTCACTATATAATCATCTGTACCGACTTCAAAGCCCTGCACACGGTTTACTTCTTCTCCTTTTGCAGTAAGCATAATAATCGGAGTTGATTTCTTCTCACGCAATTCACGACATACCTCAATTCCATCTTTTTCTGGCATCATGAGGTCTAATAGAATAAGATCATAATCATTTTTCATTGCCTTTTCTAAGGCAATATTTCCATTTTCCGCTTCTTCAATTGCATAATTTTCTCTTTCTAAATACATTTTTAGTAAACGACGAATTCTTTCTTCATCATCGACAATTAAAATTTTCGCTTCATTTTCCATTTTCTTATTCCTCCATTTTCTTTCCGAAAGAATATTTCTCTACATCACTATCGTACATAAAAATTTCATAATTTGCTATAACATATATCACACTAGTTTAACCAACGAGGGAAAAGTCGATAATTCGACACAAAAAGTGTTAGATAAAAAAGCCCTCATCAAATGATGAGGGCTTTTTCTCTTAAGCATATGAGTGTAAACCAGCGATAACTAGATTTACAAATATCGTATTAAACATAATTATGAAGAATCCAACGACTGCAAGCCATGCAGATTTTTTACCATGCCAGCCTTTTGAAAGCCTCAAGTGTAAAAATGCTGCATAGAAGAGCCATGTAATAAGCGCCCATACCTCTTTAGGATCCCAGCCCCAGAAGCGAGTCCATGCAATTTGCGCCCAAATCATAGCAAAAATTAACGCGCCTAACGTGAATACCGGAAATCCAATCGCTACTGAACGATATCCAATTTCATCAGTTAAGTCTAGATTTAATCTTCTTGTTAAAGGCTTTAAGGCCGCTCCTACACGTTTACGTAAAATTAAACGTAGTAATCCATATAGTATAGATCCTGATATAATCGACCAAAGTAATGTATTTACTTTTCTAGCGCTTAATAAGGCAGGTAATTCAATCCCGCTAGAAAACTTACCATCTGTTAGTAATTCGCCTTCATTAGGAACTACTAAAGCTGGTAATTTGTATACCATCTCAGCTTCAACGCCGTCTTTATCCACCCATGAAAACACAGATTCATATTTCATAGCACCAAAGGCCGTCGAAATAGCTACGAATCCAACAACAACTACTAATATATACATGACAAATTCTAACCAAAATGTTTCTTTGCTTTTGACAGACTGATCCACACTTTTTAAAAGATAGAGGATTCCTGCGACAAAACTTATTGAAAGAATTGCTTGCCCTAATGCAGCAGTCGTAACGTGAATGTGGAGCCAATCACTTTGTAAAGCTGGAATTAATGGAGAGATTTCTCTTGAAAACATACTACCATAAGCAATAATTAACAATGCAATTGGTAAAGTAAACAGTCCTAAGATACTTGTTTTATATATAAAGTAAATAATAATAAACGCTAGGACTAGCATCATTCCGAAAAATGTAATAAATTCAAATAGGTTACTTACTGGTGCATGTCCAGCTGCAATCCATCGGGTAAAAAAATAGCCTAACTGTGCAGCAAATCCAATGATTGTAACAGCAATCCCGATATGGGACCAGCGGTTATACCCATTTGAACTTTTTTTATCTCGAATTGCTCCACCAAAGACAAATGTTGCCACAAGATAGAGAATAAAAGCTGCATATAGCAAATTCGAACTTAATTCAGCCATTTTTATCCCTCCTTACTTTCCTTATTTTCCTTATTCTTTGCATCAACTTGATCGATAGGTTCGGCGATTTCGGTATCTGCCAATACATAACGAATTTCATTTTTCAAGCCAAACCAGTTTTTATTTGTATGTCCAGCAACAATAACTTCATTATTCTTTCGCTGAATCCAAATCCGACGATGGTGCCAGTATGATCCTTGAATAACACCAATCATAAATATTGCACCACCCAAAGCAAGTATCCATAATGTAAAGTCTCTTCTAACAGTTAATCCAGATACATTCTTCATATCTATACCAGAAAACGCCATTTTATACTTATTCTCACCCACAGGCTCAATATTTTGCTGAATAGCTACGAAACTAATTTCACCTTCTGGTTTATCTGGAGCATACATTTTAAATACAAATGCTGGGTTATTCGGTATTTTTGTTTTCGTGGCAGGTTCCCCTTCATCATTAAAAAAGAAATCAGGGAAATAGCTTGCCAACTCGATTGAATATCCGTTTCCTAAGTCATATTTATCTTGGGGATCGTTTAAGTTAATTGTAATTGAACCAAATTCCTGATTCGTCTCTTTGTCTACCATTGTAAAGGACATCGTGCTAAATTCATTTAATTTATAATCCACTTGGTAGACTGCATAATGGTCATGCTTTAATGGCTCATTTACTCGAATTTCGTGAGATTTAACTTCTTTTAATTCTGGTTCCACTCCAGGAATTATTTCATCTGTACGTTCGAATAACGTAACATCAGTTTGATAGTTTTTTACTACCATTGCATTTCCGGCAAGTTCAATCGCTTCATCAAATACTTCTTTTTCCTTGCCCTTCTCGTAAACTTCTACAAGAAATTGTTCACTCTTTAAATAATATTTCCCATCTGTTCCCGGAATACTTGCTGTTTCCCCTTCACGAAGCCAGAGTACTTCATCAATGTACATTCCAGGCACAAAACGAAGCATCGCACCAATAAGGAAAAGAATAAGTCCACAATGGTTAACATATGGGCCCCATCGAGAAAAACGACCCTTTTCGGCTAATATATTCCCATTTTCTTCACGGACAGAATAATGTTTCTTCCTTAGTTTCTCCTTAGCATTTTCAAAGTCCTTATCGATATTTTCAACAGTATTTTTACCATATACACGCTGTCTTTTCAGGAAACTTTCATGACGTGTAACACCTTGTTTTTTTAATGCTTTATACAGAGGTACTACGCGGTCTATACTACAAATAATTAAGGAAATACCAAGCATTGCAATTAGAATCATATACCACCATGAACCATATAGGTTGTGGAAGCCTAACTGATAATATAATCTTCCAGTGATACCATATTCTTGTTCATAGAAATCAGCTGGATTCATCGCTGGAGGTATGTATAATTCTTGAGGATAAATTGTACCCAGTGCTGAAGCGACTAGAAGCACAACGATGATCCAAATCCCCACTTTTACAGAGGAAAAGAAGTTCCAAATCTTATCAACTATTGTTTTATTATAGGTTTGAGAGCGCCTTGCACTACCCTCATACCTCATATCAAGCAGTGTTTTTTTCTCTTTTTCACTCTGATTTTCTTCTTCGTTTTGGACAGGTTTTCCACAAGCCTCACAAAAAATTGTACCATGTGGGTTTACATGCCCACATTCGCATTTAACGTTTTCCATAAAAATAACTCCCTATGGCTTAATTTGCTCCATATAATCTCGCACCATCTTACTTGTCATTTCGCCCGTGATTATTTTAACAACTTCTCCATCTTTATCAATTAATAAAGTTGTTGGCAACGGGTCAATTCCATAGGCATTTAGCAACTGGTTTCCTTTATCGATTACAACAGGAAATGATAAGTCGTACTTTTTAATAAAATTATTAACACTGAATTTCGGCTCACCAACATTGATTGCGATAACTTCAATTCCTTGATCCTTATATTCCTGATAATATGTATCAATATATGGGAATTCACGTTGACACGGCTCACACCATGTCCCCCAGAAGTTTAAGAACACACCTTTTTCCCCTATATACTCCGACAAATGGTGTTCCTTCCCATTCAGGTCTGTTACGACAAAATCTGGTGCCTTATCCCCTACTGCAACCTTTTCCTTACTAGTAAAGAAATTGATATACAATGTATAAACGAGTGCAGCGGCGAGAAGTAATAAAATGACGGTCCGCATAACTAATCGTCGCTTTTTCTTGTCCATTGAAATCTCCCTTTATTTTATATTTGATTTGATGCGTACTTTCTTTGCCATTATAGCACTTATTAATATAGCAACATTGCATACATTTTGAAGGTTATGTGACAATTGAGAACCATTATCGCCAAGCTAAGTTGACTAAATTTCATGAGACTTAAGAGAAAGCTTCTTTTCCGAAAAGATTTCATGTAATTTAGTCACACTTTAGCTTACTAAATAGGGCGAGTAAAGCTTGTTTGACCTGAACAAATCTATTCCCTACAAACGATTATTTTTGGTACTTGCTAAAGCTCTTAATTGTTTAACCTCATGCGGAAGTAGTTCTCTGAATTCACCAGTACTTAAGCCGCTTAGAGTAAGGAAGCCAAACTTTTCTCTCTTAAGCTTTATTACTTGATGTCCAATCGCCTCAAACATTCTTTTTACCTGCCTGTTTCTTCCTTCATGAATGCTAATTTCGACAATTGAAGTTTGTTTTCGCTTATCCATTGAAATCAGCTTCACTCTAGCAGGAGCCGTCTTACCATCTTCTAGCTTTATTCCTCTTTCTAATTGACGAAGCTTCTCTTTCGGTGGAATACCCTTAAGTTTCGCCACATACACCTTTTCAATCTCATACTTTGGATGCATTAAAAGATTTGCAAACTCACCGTCATTCGTTAGTAAAAGCAATCCGGACGTATCATAATCCAGTCTTCCAACTGGGTAAATACGTTCTTTTGTTTCTGGAAAAAAGTCAGTTACAACTTTTCTACCCTTATCATCACTTACACTAGATATCACAGAACGTGGTTTATAAAATAAAAAATAAACAGGCTCTTCCCTTTCAAGCGGAATGCCGCTCACCTCAATTTTATCGTTTGAGCTTACTTTAATCCCTAGCTCCTTTACAACTTTTCCATTCACCTTAACATGTCCAGCAACAATAAGCTCCTCAGCTTTTCTCCTTGATGCTACACCTGCATGTGCTATTACTTTCTGTAAACGTTCCATCTATGCTCACCCCTTAAACATCTTACTTGTTTCTTTGTATTTTCACAAGATAAAAACATTCTCTAGTATGCCCAACCCAGAACTTTCCTATATAAAAAAGAAAACACGTTTTCACGTGTTTTCTACTTAACCAAATAGTAAAGTTACAACAATTATACTCGCCACGATGCCAACTAAATCTGCTAAAAGACCGACCTTTAACGCATCGCCCATTTTCTTAATTCCTACGGCTCCGAAATAGACCGTTAAAATATACAAAGTTGTATCTGTACTTCCTTGCATAGTTGAAGCAAGTCTACCAATAAAAGAATCAGGGCCATATGTAGCTATTAAATCTGTCGTCATTCCTAACGCTGCGGTTCCAGATATTGGCCTGATCAGCGCTAAAGGAGCAACTTCTGCAGGAAACCCGACAAATTCAAGCACAGGGCGAATTAAATTAATGAAAAACTCCATTGCACCTGATGCTCTAAAGATTGAAATAGAAACTAACATTCCAACTAAAAAAGGAATGATGGAAAAGGATATCTTAATTCCTTCCTTTCCTCCCTCTACAAAAGTTTCGTAGGTTGGAATCCTTTTAAATGTACCATATAGAAGGATAAATCCTATAATCGCAGGTATTAGCCAAAGTGATATGGAATTGATTACACTCATTTTTCAAAGCCACCCTTCTTCATCCGTCGATAATAAAAATATCGATCTATTAGTATGGCTCCTATGGTCGAACAAATCGTTGCTATAAGGGTTGTTCCTACAATTTCAGTTGGATTTGTAGATTCGTAGGTCATCCTAATCGCAATTACAGTAGTCGGGATAAGCGTTAAACTCGAAGTATTAATCGCTAGAAACGTAATCATTGATCGACTAGCCGAGGTTTTGCCTCCATTCAGTTCTCTTAATTGCTCCATCGCTTTAATTCCCATGGGTGTTGCTGCATTTCCGAGTCCAAACATATTGGCAATCATATTTGACAGTATATATCCCATAGCTGGATGCTCTACTGGAACTTCAGGGAATAACCGTCTAACCACTGGACGAAATAATTTTGAGAGTTTTTCTAATAAACCAGCCTCTTGTGCAATTCTCATGAGTCCTAACCAAAAAACAAGGACACTAATTAAACCAATACAAATAGTAACTGCTTCTGATGCTCCCTTAAAGATCGCTTCATTTACCTCACTGATGGTTCCATTCACCACGGCAAAGATTATCCCAATAATTGTCATCGCAACCCATATGATATTAACCATCGTCATCTAACCCCTAAAATTACTAGAAAAATACTTTTAAGTGTTTCCCAGAATGTTTCCTTGGACCTCTCGACATTGCCGTTATCAAAATAGATAGGCATCTCCTCAATCGTCTCATCCCCAAGGTTCACAGTAATAGTTCCTACTATGTCTGGAACTGCTTCTGGTTTACGCCACTCTTTTTCAGGTTCTACTAAAGAAATGTCGAGCTTAATATTCTTTTTCTCTTCCTCACTTAGAGGGTACATGAAATCATGATCCACAAATACTTTCCCTTTATAAAAACTATTATCAGTTTGAAGATCGCCTTCTTTGATGACCTTTACTAAATCATACGTTTCAAAAGCTCTGTTAAACATATTCATATGATCATTCCAGTCATCAGAGGCATTTATCGTTACAGCAATTAAATCAATTTCATCTTTTGTTGCAGTTGATACCAATGTCCGTTTTGCCCGCTTGGTATAGCCTGTTTTTCCACCTGTGCTATACGGGTAAAGCTTTGTCAGTAACTTATTTTTATTTCTCCAAACACGATCCCATTTTTCAGTAGGGTTAGGGGCACGGTGCACTTTTGTACCAGCAATCTCCCGATATTTTTCGTTCATCATCGCATATCGCGTTAAAATGGCCATGTCATAAGCAGATGAAAAATGATTTTCATGGTCATCCAACCCGTGCGGATTTGCAAACTCTGTATTTTGCATACCAATTTCCGCAGCTTTTTGGTTCATCATAAAAACAAAGCCTTCCAAACTACCACCCACATGCTCTGCGATAGCAACTGCAGAGTCATTACCAGATCGTAACATCAATCCATAAACTAAATCCTCAAGCTTTATTTGTTCATTAGGCTTCAAATATAAGGAGGAGCCTTCTGTTCGTACAGCTTTATTACTCACCTTAACCATCTCGTTTAGTTTTCCTGATTCAATGGCAAGAATAGCTGTCATGATTTTTGTAATACTTGCGATTCTCATTCGTTGATGGGCATTTTTTTCAAACAAAATTCTACCAGACTCTTGCTCTATTAAGATCGCACCTTTTGCACTAACAGAAAGCGCGCTCGTTTTTTGAGGAACTAAGCCTAAGAGAACCATAACAGTGATGATAAGTATAAAAATTCTTCTGCGAATAAATGTCATTCGATCCCCGTCCCTTTTGCTGTTTTGTAAAAGTGTATGCAGAACATGTCCACCTATATGAATAAAATATGTACAAACATCGAAAAGTTCCAACACCTGAGTTAGACAGTAAAAGGGACACAAAAAAAACTGACCAACACAGGGTCAGCTTAGCAAATATTGAATTAATACTGTTTCCACTGAAGTTTTGATGCTTCCTTAAATCGACGTTCAACTTGATCCCAATTGACGATATTCCACCAATTTTTCACATAATCTGCACGAACATTTTTATATTGAAGATAATAAGCGTGTTCCCAAACATCTAAAACGAGTAAAGGAATCGTATCCCACTGTGTCATCAGCTGATGACGTTCTGATTGAAGAATTTCTAAGCGCCCTGCCCTTGGCGACCATACCAGAATCGCCCAACCGACTCCTTCGACCTTATTTGCCGCTTCACTGAAATGTCTCTTAAACACCTCAAAACTTCCAAAATCTCTATTAATCTGCCGAAGCAATTCGCGTCCTGGCATTCCTCCACCTTTTGGCTTCATAACTTCCCAAAAAATTGTATGCAAATAGTGACCAGAACCATTAAAAGCAGCTTCTCTTTCCCAGTGCTTTAGTAATTCGTAATCCCCTGTGTCACGTGCTTTTTCCATCATTTTCTCGGCCTTATTTAAACCGTCAACATAGCTTTTATGGTGTTTATCATGATGCAGTCTCATTATTTCTTTTGATATATATGGCTCGAGTGCATCATAGTCATATGGGAGAGGTGGTAATGTATGCTGTCCAATCCCTATCCTTCTTACCTCTCCGAGTTCTCCATTTTCTTCTGACTGTTCGGAATATCTTAATCCAGCATTATAAAGCAACTCCACTTGCTCCTGCAATTGAAGCAAGTTCGTCAGTGTTAGATTCTCTTCTATTGAATCTAAGAAAGATGAAAAATTTGATAAATAAGATTGCAGGTCTTCATTCCGTTCATATTCAAATTGACTTTTCAGCTTCAAAAACCATTGTTTCACTTCTTCTACATACTTTTCAGGGCTGCTCATCTTTATCCTCCCTAGGGTTTAATCGTCACTATCGTATGCGCTTAACCCTTTTTCGTGACTATAAGAGATAAAAATGTCTGTTTATGATTCACCTCTTTAATCCTTTCATCATACAGATACATATAGAATTCAAGACAAACGCCTAATCATTATGAAAAAGGCCTTCGTTTAACAGTATAGGAGGTATAAGAATTGAATCATTCTTTTCAAGAGCAAGCTTTATTTGAAACCCAGTTTTGGATGCAAGTTCTAGGTGACCACAGCCGATTTTTACACGATTCACTTGCACCTAGTGAAGAATCAAAAATCGCCAAAACCAAACAATTTAAAAACACATTTGACTATTTATTAGATACTGCACGTCAGCCTCTCCAAACAAATCAATTAATAGCTATCATTAAAGAAGGTAGAAGTGCAGGAGAACAGCTTCGCATTTTAAAATTAGACATTATTAAAGAACAATTAGTTGGAAAGGTAAAAATTAGTCTTACTCCTTCTTTTATCAATCATATGGTCAACGAATTAGATGAATGGCTTCGGGTATCCAGCTTTCTAGTAGAAGGAAAAAGTGTACCACCAACTCATGCGCTTCATCACCACCTCATTTGGCTATTAGATGCTGCAGGTCATGCAGGCGGAATTGCTTCAAATGTTGACCGTGTGGAGAAAGAGTTACTCAAAAAAAGCGAGAAATTTGTTAAGGAGTGGGAGGATTTTTACTTAAAAGCAGTGGAAATGGTTGGATTCTTACGTACCAGTCAATATGAATTCCCTGCCCTTACCCGTTTTAACAATGATGTAGAGTTAGAGATGAAAATTTTTAAAGGTTTCCTTGAAGAGTTAGAGGAGATGCAATTAAATAAAGAAATCCTAGGAGTCCTTACTCCACTGATGGCAGACCATATGGCAAGAGAAGAATGCTATTACTTAATAAAATTAGCGCAATCCACAAAGGAAATCAATCAACCAAATTGTGATCCAACAAAGCCGCGCGTTCAAGAATAATAGAAAACCCCAATTGCTTAAAAGACTTGCAATTGGGGTTCGTTGTTATGGTTGAATAAATTCCAGTGGTGATTTTATTTCATAGCTGTTTTTATGATGGAGATGCGTGAAAATTTCTTTCAATCTCTCAAATTGTATATCTTTAAAATGCTCTTCAAATTGTTTTTGTTCATTGAGATATACCCGTTTACGATGACGGTACCCAGGATTCTTAAGTAAACATACTAATGCTACGAGATCTTTGAAATATACTTCATTCGAATCAATTGTAAAAACCGGGTCTTCAGTAAAAGGAGTAAATGATGTAAATTGTTCATCAAAATAACGTAAATAAAGGACTTGTAAAGTTTTTTCTTCTCCATCTTCAACAAATGTGACCTCAGATTGATTAAAGAAATCTTCAAAAGTATTTTTTAACGTTTTCTCAAGCTCAAATCCACTACATTTTTTAATTAACACAATTTCACCTCATCAGCCATCATTTTCCATTTAGATATATCTTCATATTACCATAGTTAACTTATCTAAGGTGAATTAATTTGAATCTTCTATCGTTTCTTGAAACCTTTCAAAAAACAGGTCTGCTTCCTCTTGTACATATTCTTCATCTACTTTTTCAGGAAGTGGAGGTAATTCTTTTAATGTTTTTAAACCGAAATACTCTAAAAACTCCTTCGTTGTGCCATATAAAATAGCTCTTCCTGTCCCTTCAACACGGCCAACTTCTTTGATCAATGCCTTTGCTATTAAGGTTTGAATCGGCCTTTCTGTCTTCACTCCACGGATTTCTTCGACCTCTGCACGTGTAATCGGCTGACGATACGCAATAATTGCTAGTGTCTCTAAGGCAGCCTGTGATAATGAAGAGGATGAAGGTGATTCTACTAGTTTTTTCAGATAAACGGCATGTTCCTTTTTTGTTGTGAGTTGGTAGGTTCCAGCTACTTCAACTAGATTAATACCTCTGTGAGCTTGCTTATAATCATTTATTAACTCATTTATGATATCTAAAGCCGTACTCTCATTAATCTCTAAAACAAGTGCCATTTGTTTTAATGTCAAACCCTCATCACCAGCAGCAAAAAGAAGCCCTTCGATAACGGCTTTCCAATCTATTAATTTCATTACATAAAATCCCTTTCCAAACTCGATATATAAATCTCTGAAAAATTGTTCTGTTGTTCAATTAACACAGCATTCTTTTTCATTAATTCAAGAAGCGCAAGGAATGTGACAACCATATGGTTTTTATCATGGTATGGAAAAAGCTCTGTGAATTTCTTTTTTCCACGATACCCTTTTAATTCATGAATAATCTCTTCCATCCTTTTCTCAATGGGTATTTCTTGTCTTGTGATTCTTGTCGCTAATGGTCTCTGCAATTTTTTACGGCGCATTAGCTTTTGAAAGGCTCCAAGCATGTCATAGATATTGACATCTAATGAATGATCGATTGTAACATCCTTTGTAAATTCACTTAAATCACTCGGAGGTTTCGTAAATAACTGTGACCGTTCTTCTTCTAGATGTTTTAGATCATCGGCAGCATTTTTATATTTACGGTATTCAATCAAGCGATTCATTAAGTCTTCTCGTGGGTCTTCTTCAAATTCAAATTCGGAATTTTCGTCAATAAGCTCTTCTTCCTGCTTTGGAAGTAGCATTTTGCTTTTAATCGCTAAAAGCGTAGCAGCCATGACAAGATATTCGCTTGCTATATCTAATTGTAATACTTTCATAGCATGTATATAAATTAAGTATTGTTCAGTAATTTCCGCTACTGGTATATCATAAATATCAATTTCTAATCGATTGATTAAATGTAAAAGAAGGTCTAATGGACCTTCAAAAGAGTCAATTTTTACGCTGTAATGTAATTCCTCGCTCATCTCACCAAAAATACCCTTCATCGCAATTTCATATAGTTAATTTTAACACAATAATTAGTATAGAACATAATTTGCATTCAAGCCATATCAGGTTTTTGGATATTTGTCCCAAGTGTTTTCAAAAAAAAATGATGTCGATACGGACAATCGCCCACACATGAAGGACTAAAAGTCATACTATAACTGTGTAACCAAGAAAATTAAGGAGGTATTTTAAATGGGTGACGGATATAACTTCGGAGGCGGATTTGCCTTAATCGTAGTATTGTTTATTCTTTTAATTATTGTTGGTGCAGCTTGGTTCTAAGATAAACAAAAAATTAACAATAAGGTGTTCGGCATTTTGCTGAACACCTTGTTTATTCCATGTTACGGATATGAAAATATGATAAACTACATATACATATTGTTAAAGGAGTGTGTTAAGCCACTTGTACCCTCAAGCTTATATTGAATATCTAATTCACTTCCATTGTGGCCGGGACTATTTTGAATGCCATGAAATATTAGAAGATCATTGGAAAGAAGACCCTGTTGCAGAAAGAAAGCAATATTGGGTCGGTTTAATTCAAATTGCAGTTTCCCTTTATCATCACCGGCGTGGAAATCATGCAGGTGCTTTACGAATGATGAAAAGTGCATTAATGATATGTAAGGCCAAAAAAACTGACTTAGCTCAGTTAGGCCTACAGGTTGATAAGTTAATTGAAATATTACAAAAGAAATATCATGATATTGGAAACGGCGTACCCTATGACAGTATTAACTTACCAATTAATGATCAAGTACTATTAGAAACATGTGTTTCCCAAGCTCTACAAATTGGGCAACCTTGGGGAGCTCCAAGTGACTTATCTAATAAAGGATTAATTGATAAACACAAATTACGTGACAGAAGTGATGTCATTGCTGAACGACAAAAACAATTTCTTATAAAGCAAAAGTTAAGGAACGAAAAATAAGAAGGACAGTCTTAAGACTGTCCTTCCTCGCATTTTTCATTCTCCGAGAAATCACATTTCTCAAAAAAGGCTGCGGTATGTTCATTTGGTCGTAACTCACGTTCTGGAAAATGCTCTTTAAGTGCCTTCACCATCTTTTTCCCAATGCCTTGGTATCGATGGGATGGATTGACACAGATATGTTGAATTTCTACAAGATTCCCGTCATGGATTGTTGTTCCGATAATTCCTACAATATCTTCTTCTTTCCATAAGAATAACTGCTGAGTATCGTCTTCATCATATTGCTTCATCGTTGCTTGCAGGTTCTTTAAGTCCTTTTCAGTCGGCATAAATGAAAGAAGCCCCATTGCGATTTTCTCATAATTCTTTTTATAACGAATTAACATATAAATCCCTCATTATCGAAAAACTTTCCGAGTAGTATATTTTTCAAACATTCTACTACTTTTGGACTAACCTCATTACATTAATTAAGAGTACCATTTTCTATTCTTTTTTTCCATAGTCTTTTTGGAATACCCTTAAATTTAAATTATTACCAAAATCTTATAATTTTATACAAAAACTTATTTATTATTCAAAAGAACGGGATAGATTCGCCATTTCAATCGCTGTTACCGCAGAATCCCATCCTTTATTTCCTGCTTTTGTTCCTGCTCTTTCGATCGCTTGTTCAATTGTATCTGTTGTTAAAACACCAAACATAACAGGTTTTCCAGTCGATAGGGCAGTTGCAGCCAGTCCTTTTGCGACTTCGTTACAAACATAATCATAGTGAGAAGTTGAACCTCTAATAACAGTTCCTAACGCAATAACTGCATCATATTTGTTTGATTCAGCCATTTTTTTAGCAATTAGCGGAAGTTCAAACGCTCCTGGAACCCATGCAATTTCAACATCTTCATCTGCAACACCATGTCTTTTAAGTGCATCAAGTGAACCGCTTAGTAGCTTTGCTGTTATAAATTCATTAAAACGTGCAACTACGATCCCTACTCTTAAACCTGTACCAACTAAATGTCCTTCATAAATTTTATTCATTATAATCCTCCTATGTTATAAGTTATTTGTTCTATTTTTTTAAAAATGAAGTATATGCCCTACATTTTCAGTTCCTTTTGCTCCATCAATGGGAACACGATCTACTATCTCTAAATTATATCCCTCAAGGCCAGCAATTTTTCTTGGGTTATTCGTTAATAGCTTCATTTTCTTAATGCCTAGGTCTTTAAGGATTTGAGCACCAATCCCATAATCCCTTAATTCCGGTAATCCCCCAAGTTTTTTAGTGATTTCAGCAGAGTTATGCCCTTCTTCTTGGAGTTTATAGGCACGCATTTTATTAATTAAACCAGGTCCTCTACCTTCTTGACGCATATATAAGAGGATTCCCGAGCCCGCTTGCTCGATTTGCCTTAATGCAGCATAAAGCTGTGGTCCACATGTGCATTGCTTCGAACCGAATACATCCCCAGCTAAGCATTCTGAGTGTACTCTAACTAACATTGGTTCTGTTTCACTGATCTCACCTTTAATAAGGGCAACATGTTCCTTATTATCAATAAGACTAGTATATCCAATCGCTTTAAAATCTCCATATTCTGTTGGTAGGGTTACTTCAATTTCTCTTTTAACCAATTTTTCTTTTTGATTTCGATATCGAATTAAGTCTTCAATCGTAATCATTTTTAAGTTAAATTCATCGGCAATCTTCCGTAAATCAGGAACTCTAGCCATTGTTCCGTCTTCTTTGACAATTTCACAAATTACTCCTGCAGGCTCTGCTCCTGCAAGCGCGGCTAAGTCAACAGCTGCTTCGGTATGACCGGCTCTTCGAAGAACTCCACCTTCTTTAGCAATCAAAGGAAAGACGTGACCAGGTCTTTTGAAGTCGGATGCTTTTGATTCCGGATTAAGCAACTCCATTATTGTTGTTGAACGTTCTATTGCACTAATACCAGTTGTAGTTGTTTTATGGTCGATACTTACTGTAAAAGCAGTTCCATGTGGATCCGTATTATGAGTCACCATTGGCTCAAGATTTAGTTTTTTCGCTAGAGACTTTGTAATAGGAGTACAAACGAGTCCACGTCCATGTGTGATCATAAAATTAATGACCTCTGGAGTTGCTTTATCAGCAATCGCGATAAAGTCTCCTTCATTTTCACGATCTTCATCATCACATACAATGATTACTTTTCCTTGCTTTAGTTCTTCAAGTGCCTCTTCAATTGGATCAAACATTGTAGTCCCCCCTTTATTTTTATTTAAAACCATTTTCTTCTAAAAAACTCGCTGTAATCCTTGATTCAGTTGATTTTTCATTTCCAAAAGACCTTCGCATAAACTGACTGACATATTTGCCAAGCATGTCACACTCGATGTTTACAATGTCTCCTACTCCTTTTTTTCGCAAAATTGTTTCTGTTAGCGTATGAGGAATTAGTGATAGAGTAAATGTATTTTTCGTCAGCCCAAAGATCGTTAAACTCGTTCCATCAACTGTTACTGACCCTTTATAAATCATGAACTGGATAAGTTCTTCAGGGATTTCGATTTCATAATACACTGCATTCCCTTTGGGTTCTTTTCGAACAATTTTTCCGATACCATCCACATGTCCTGAAACGATATGTCCTCCAAAACGCCCATTTGCAGACATTGCTCTTTCGAGGTTGACATCATCATTCCGTTGTAAATCACGTAACGAGGTTGATTTAACCGTTTCTGGCATCACATCAACTGTGAATCCATCTGATGTAAATTCGGTCACCGTTAGACAAACACCATTAACAGAAATACTATCTCCAAGATTCACATCATCAAGAATTTTTCTAGCTTTAATGACCATTTCAACCGAATCCTGTGATCCATTTATCGCCTTAATTTTCCCGATTTCTTCTACAATTCCTGTAAACATTTTTTCACCTACAATACCGGTTCGGCTATGATTTTCACATCTTCTCCAAGCTGTTCTACCGATTTTATTGTTAATTGTAATGAATCATCAATCGATTCAATTCCAGAGCCACCAATCGCAGTGGGTGCTTGCTTGCCACCAAATAGTTTAGGTGCTAGGTATACGATAACTTGGTTAATTGCTTTTTCCTTTAAGAAGCTGCCGTTCACTTCAGCTCCACCTTCCACAAAAATAGAGGAGATGCCTTCTTCACCTAACCGTGTTAACATCGTGCTGATAGATAAATTATCCTCTTGTAATTGAATAATTCGAACGCCTTTTTTTCCGGAGAACTCGTTCATTTTCTCCTGGTTAACTTGATTAGAAACAATAATCCATGTCTCTGCTTTGCCGTCATTTACAATTTGCGAATCCATTGGTGTACGTAATTTTGAATCCAAAATAACACGAATAGGATTTTTCCCTGTACCATTTGGAAGTCGTGTTGTTAAGCTTGGGTTGTCCATAAGTACCGTGTTAACACCAACAAGAATGGCATCATGTATACTACGATATAAATGAACGTCTTGTCTTGCAGCCTCACCAGTTATCCATTTGCTCTCACCAGTAACGGTCGCTATTTTTCCATCAAGAGTGGTAGCCGATTTTAGCGTTACGTAGGGTCGTTTTTTATCTAAATAGTGAAAAAAGACCGCGTTTAATGCATCAGCTTGTTCCTTACATACCCCAACCTCGACTTCAATCCCTGCTGCTTTTAGTTTGGCCATGCCTTTTCCAGCAACGAGTGGATTAGGGTCAGTGGTTGCAACTACAACTCTTTTCACCTTACTTGTTATTAACAAATCCGCACAAGGTGGGGTTTTTCCATGGTGACTGCATGGCTCCAACGTGACATAGGCAGTTGCATTTTGTGCCTTTTCGCCTGCCATCCTAACGGCATGCACTTCTGCATGGGGTTCTCCCGCTTTCAGGTGTGCTCCGATTCCTACAACACGTCCGTCATTTACAATAACTGCACCCACAACAGGGTTTGGAGTAGTTTGACCGACCCCTGCTTTTGCAATATTTATCGCTAAATTCATATAATCCTGATCTCTCATTTTAAACTACGCTCCTTTCTTTTATCTTTTACTTATTAGGGAGTTTCTATCTTAGTTACTAAAATAAAAAAGACCTCGGAAAACAATCCGGGGTCTGGTAGATGTAATCAAGTAACACAATATGTATTTTTGCCCAACTCAAATAAGGGTATATTGAGCAAATTTTTTCACATACCTGTACGTACCTAACATCCTTCTCCCATCCAGACTTTAACTGTCGGCCTTGGATTCTCACCAAGTCCACCATTTTAAATAAAAAACCAAAACTTTGAGTTTTTATGGCAAAAGTGCCTACCTACATTATATATGGCATTAAAATGGGTCACGGGCTTAGAACAAATTGTTCATCACCGTCGGTAAGGAATTTCACCTAACCCCGAAGGAAATATTTAATTATAATTATTATAGCGATTTAAAACAGTATAACATAAAGTAATATTATTTTGTCGAATTTTACACTTCTGCATTCAAATTAGACAATAAACAACCAATAAATGACTCCCCATGCCAAAGATAATAATAGCAGAACAAAAAATACTGTCCATCTTCCTTTTCCCATCTAGTTTCACCTCAAGAATTATTATAGGACAATAAAAGAAAAAGACACAACAAGAATCACCTGTTGTGTCTAAAATCAACTATTATTCTTCCCAAACTTTAACTTCTTTCATAACATCGCCTTGTTTAATGCGGTAAACAGACTCTAATCCTTCAATCACCTGACCGAATACAGTATGTACTCCATCTAAATGCGGTTGTGGCTCATGTACGATGAAAAATTGGCTTCCACCAGTGTCTTTTCCAGCGTGCGCCATTGATAACGCTCCAGCCACATGCTTATGTGGATTTCCTTCCGTTTCACACTTTATAGAATAACCTGGTCCACCAGTTCCGTTTCCACGTGGGCAACCACCTTGTGCAACGAAGCCTGGGATTACACGGTGAAATGTAAGTCCATTATAGAAACCTTCATTAGCAAGTTTTTCAAAATTTTCTACAGTTCCAGGTGCTTCATTTGCATATAACTCAATTACGATTTTTTCTCCATTTTCGAATTCAATGCTTGCTTTTTTCATTTGAAACCTCCGCTCATTTTCTTTCGTCCATATGTATTGAACGAGTTCATTTTACTATAAATGGTTGTAATAATCCAATACGAAGGGGGGAGTTTTTCCTAAATACAGTCAAAAAGATGTTTCTTGTAAAGAATAATGTATAATATGTACGATGGATACCTTGTTTTTCGAAAAATAAAGGAGGAAACTAGTTTGAAAAATAAACTTATACTCTCATTGTTACTTGTATTTTCACTCATCTTTCCATCACTAAGCTTCGCAGACGCAGCACCTGGAGATGTGATTATTACACTTGGTCAAGACTTAACAGAAACTCAAAAAGAAACGATTTTAAACGAAATGAACGCACCTGAGAATCCACAAATTGTGGTTGTTACAAATGAAGAAGAACACCAATACCTTGGACAATACATTCCAAAGGCTAGAATTGGGAACAAGGCCTTATCCTCTGCTTCAATCACCATTGGAGAAAAAGGGTCTGGATTAGATGTAACGATAACGGAACATATCACCTTAATTACAGAGGAAATGTATGCAAATGCTTTAATTACAGCTGGTGTAAAAGATGCAAAAATCTTTGTAACCGGACCTGGTAATGTTTCTGGAACCGCTGCACTTACTGGAATTATAAAAGCCTATGAAGTATCATCAGATAAAGCTATTCCTGAAGAAGTGAAGCAGATTGCAAATGAAGAGATGGTAGAAACAACTAAATTAAGTGAAAAAATTGGGGCCGAAGATGCTGCGGCATTAATGGCTAAAATAAAAGATGAAATAGCAAAAAATGCTCCCAAAAATGATGAGGAACTTAGGACTATTATCGTTAATGCTGCCAATGACTTAGGAATCACACTAACTGATGCTGACATAACTAGGTTAATGGAATTGTTCAATAAATTATTGGAACTTAATATTGACTGGAATCAAGTTGGAGAACAACTAAATCTAGCCAAGGAAAAGTTAACAAATTTTCTTGAGTCTGAAGAAGGGCAAAGTTTTCTTGATAAGCTGAAAGAATTCTTTGTCAACCTGATAGACGCTATAAAAGGTCTGTTTAAATAGTTGGCTAAAACAAAAACCCACGAATAATCGTGGGTTTTTGCACTCTATTTATTCAACTACTTTTGATTTTAATGGAATGTCTAATCTTACAAGATCCTCATAGCTTTCACGTTGAACCACTAACTGTGCTTCTCCATTCTCTACAAACACAACTGCAGGTCTTGGAATACGGTTATAATTATTAGCCATAGCGTATCCGTATGCACCAGTACAGAACACCGCTAACATATCATCTGAACTTGCTTTTGGTAATGGTAAATCCCAAATTAGCATATCCCCAGACTCACAGCATTTTCCAGCAATTGATACAGTTTCCTCTACCGGATCCTGTACACGATTAGCTAAAACAGCCTCATATTTAGCCTGATATAATGCAGGTCTAATATTATCTGTCATGCCTCCGTCAACAGCAAGGTATTGTCGGATATTTGGAACTTCTTTTCGAGAGCCTACAGAATAGATGGTTGTCCCTGCGTCCCCTACAATTGATCTACCTGGCTCAATCCAAATTTCAGGTATATCAATGGAAAGGTCATCTGCATGTTTCTTAACTTCTCCAATGATTGCTTCTACATACTGTGAAGGTGGTAGTGGTTTGTCTTCTTCAGTGTAGCGAATACCAAAGCCGCCGCCTAGATTTAATACTTTAGGTGTAAAACCGAAACGATCCTTCCATTCCTTGAGTTTACCAAACATTTTGCCTGCAGCAACCAAGAACCCTGTTGTCTCGAAAATCTGTGAACCAATATGAGAATGAATTCCCAATAAGTTTATAGATTCTGACTGAACAGCCAACTCCACAGCTTTGTCTGCCTGTCCATTTTCTAGCCCAAATCCAAATTTTGAATCATCTTGACCAGTAGTAATATAATCATGGGTGTGTGCTTCCACTCCAGGCGTTACACGTAATAAAATCTTGACCGTTGTCTTATTTTCGATACAAACCTGTTCTAATAATGAAAGTTCATAATAGTTGTCAACAACAATACAACCAATCTTATTTTTTATCGCCATATCTATTTCTTCATAGCTTTTATTATTCCCGTGGAAGTGGATTCTTTCTACTGGGAATCCTGCTTGTAACGCAGTAAATAATTCTCCGCCAGAAACGACATCTAGGGAAAGCCCTTCTTCTTCAGCTAGTTGAAACATTGCAATTGTTGAAAAGGCTTTACTTGCATACGCAACCTGTGCCGGAATACCTAATTGGTTAAATGTTTCAAAAAAACCTCTTGCGCGTTCTCTGATAAGTGCCACGTCATACACATATAAAGGTGTTCCGTATTGTTTTGCTAGTTCTACTGTGTCAACCCCACCAATTTCTAAGTGGTTTTTATCATTTACCTTGCTTGTTCCGTGTAGATACATCTAATTCCCCTCGTTTCTGTAAAGTACTCATCAGAGCCATTTTCGTTAAGCACACTTTCGTGCCACACCATCATTAAAGAAGAAAAGACAGCTGATATAGTCTCAGCTGTCTATCCTTCTTTAACGCTGTGCTATATGAAAAATAGATTAACACAACGTATAGTATGGTGCAACTATTGTTTGAAAGGTTTTTGAGGATGTACAATGCTTGGTCTTAGTTTAGCCCCAGGAACTGATGTTCGAATGAAGATTTGTAACAAAGCTTTCGCATTAAATGGCAAAAATGGCCATAAATAAGGTGTGTTAAGAGAACGAATATTAGCAAGGAACAAGACATAGATTGTACAACCTATGACAAAACCAGGTGTTTTAAAAATGGCCACGAGTATCAATAGGAACAATCTTGCTATCTTATTTGCAGCACTTAATTCATAGCTTGGTGTTGCAAATGTTCCAATGGCAGCAATCGCTACATATAGAATTACCTCTGGAACAAACAAGCCAACATCAATTGCAATTTGACCAATTAATGCTGCTGCAATTAAACCCATTGCTGTTGATAATGGGGTTGGCGTATGTATGGCCGCCATTCTTAAGAATTCAATTCCCATATCAGCGAGAAATATTTGAACAACAATCGGTATATTTGATTTCTCATTTGGACCAATATAATCAATAGCTTTTGGAATCATATCAGGTTCTAATACTAATAAAAACCAAAGCGGTAAAAGAAAGATTGATGCTAAAATTCCAATAAATCTTGTCCACCTTAACAGTGTACCAACGGCAGGTGCTTGACGATATTCCTCAGCATGCTGAACATGATGAAACATTGTGGTTGGAGTAATAATGACACTTGGAGATGTGTCAACCATAATCACAACATGTCCTTCAAGTAAGTGAGTTGCCGCTACATCTGGACGTTCCGTATATCGAACTAATGGATATGGATTAAAACCTTGATTTACGATGAATTCTTCAATCGTCTTATCTGCCATTGTTAATCCATCGACGTTAATGCTCTTTAGTTCTTTTCGAATAATGTCCACTAAATCTGGGTCCGCTACATCTTTAATATAAGAGATACATATATCCGTTTTCGATCTTTCTCCAACTTGCATAATTTCATGGCGAAGTCTTTCATCTCTTATCCTTCTTCTCGTTAAAGCACAATTGACAATAATGTTTTCCACATAGCCATCCCGTGAACCGCGAATTACTTTTTCAGTATCGGGCTCCTGTGGTGTTCTTCCTGGATAGCTTCTCACATCTACGGCTAATCCTGAATCTTCTCCTTCGACTAAAATTAGGATGAGCCCTGAAAGTAATTGATCTACTCCCTCATCTAAATTCTTAATTGTACTTACCTGTTGATGTACAAGCCGGTTTTCAATTACTTGAAATGCCTGATTTACGTTCGTTTCTTTATCATTGACATTGACTAGTTCCTTTAAAAGTTGAACAATAAAATTGGTATCGCAAAGTCCATTTAGATAATAGAGATGAACATCTTTCTTTAAAATTTTTATCTTTCTTACTCCGATATCAAAGCTTCCCGTACCCATACCTATATGTGTTTTAAAAAAGTTATCATTTTTTACAATATCAGGAGAGATTGGAGTATTAGTTGTTTGTGTTTCCTTTCCGATCGTAACCACTCCTTTCGAGTATTAGATCCACTGCTTTTCTTGTAATAGGGGCACCCATTTTTATATCATCCTTACGTGCCATTTTTCCAATATCTCCAATACCCACAATTATTGGAACATCCAGTTCGTCTAAACAATAAACGGTATCTCCGTTTATTCGACCAATGTCAAATTCAGTTAGCCCACTCTTATCAACACCGTATTCCGTTAGATTGCCGTCCCGGTCAATACTAATATCAACTTTTGCCCATTCTGTTTGATGAGTTTTCGATGCCACTGCAATAATGCCTAACACCTCAATTTTCGGATGCGTTGCGACAAACTTTAATGCATGTTCGCCAGCCCCTTCACCCAAATAACCACTATCATCAAACATCACAAAAACTGGGTCATGGGAGGATTGAAGGATGTATTCCACCATTTCATTTCCCGTTAAGGTGGTTGGGTTTCCTTGCGATTTCGAAATACACCGTCCTCCCACCTCTTTTGCAATATATTCTAATGTTTTTTGTGCATATTCATCACCATCTGTTACTAGAATTACTTTTCTTCTAGTTTCTTCCATATATGCTATCCTTTCGCTCTGAAGATCAGTGCAACTAAGAAAGAGAACAATATTGCTGAGGATATACCAGCAGACGTCAATTCAAAAATTCCCATGGCGATTCCGATAAAACCATGCTCCTCTGCACTTTGCATGGCACCATGTAAAAGGGAATGACCAAAGCTAGTAATTGGAACAGTTGCACCAGCGCCTGCAAATCTAATTAGATTATCGTATAAATCAAATCCATCTAAGATTGACCCAAGTACGACAAAAATACTCATTACATGAGCAGGTGTTAATTTTGCAAAATCAAGTAAGAGTTGTCCAACAATACATATTGCTCCACCGACTAAAAAAGCGTATAAATATTCCATTCTTACTCACCACCCTGTACTCGTTCCAAAACAACACCATGTGCGATTGTAGGAATCGTTTCTTTTTGCTGTATCATGGTTGGGCTTAGCAGTGCACCCGTTGCGACAACGAAAACTTTATTTAAATTTCCGCTAATTAATTCTTTCACAATATGTCCATAGGTTACGATTGCTGAACAAGCACAACCACTTCCACCCGCAAAAACTTCCTGGTCTGAATGATACAACATAAGCCCACAATCATTATACTTATTGCCTAAATCATAGCCTTCTTCCTTTACCATTTCCTTCAAAATAGGGCTTCCTACACCTGATAAGTCACCTGTGACAATCAAATCATATTCATCTTGATTGATATTTAAATCTTTAAAATGTCGAGTGATGGTATCTGCAGCAGCTGGTGCCATTGCAGAACCCATATCAAATGGATTTGTTATCCCTAAATCCATGACCCTTCCAATCGTTGCAGATGTAATACGGATTGGACCTTTCTCTTTACTTACAAGAGCAGTTCCCCCACCGGTAGCTGTAAATGTTGCAGAATCAGGCTTTTGCCCACCATATTCGGTTGGATATCGGAATTGCCTCTCTGCTGTTGCGTTATGACTGCTAGTAGATGCTAATATACGGTTTGCAAACCCGGCATCAACTAATGCTGATCCAACAGCCAATGTCTCCATTGAAGTTGAACAAGCACCAAACATACAGATTAGAGGTATTTGGTGGTGTCTCGCGGTATAGTTTGTCGTCACGTTTTGATTTAACAAATCACCTGCTAAAAAGAAATCAATATCGTCATTCGTTAAGTTCACTTTTTGCAGACAAGATTCAACAGATTCAACCATTAGTCTTCTTTCTGCTAATTCCCAGGAATCTTCACCACAATGCAAATCATCATACTTTATATCAAAACTAGTGCCTAAAGGACCTTGACTTTCTTTTGGTCCAACCGCCGTACCCGTTGAATTCAAATAGATTTGATTTTTATATACCCATGTTTGTTTTCCAACTAGCCTCATTAAAGTCCACTCCTTGCAATCATTCAAGAAATTGTGAGTTTAAAGAAGTATCGAATGATCCCCACAATATACGCAGAAACTGCTCCAAATACGATAACACTACCTGCTAACTTAAACATATTTGTAGCGATCCCCAATACGATACCTTCACTTTTATATTCCATTGCGGCACTCGTCATCGAATTGGCAAATCCTGTTACAGGAACTGCAGACCCCGCTCCTGCAAACTGACCAAGTTTATCGTATAGACCTAAGCCAGTAAGCAAGGAAGAAATTAAAATAAGAGTTGCCACAGTTGGATTTCCAACATCTTTTTCTGAAAAGTGAAAGACCGTCATATAGAAATTTTGGATTCCTTGTCCGACACAGCATATCGCTCCACCTACAAGAAATGCTTTAACACAATTAATAAAATATCGTGGCTTTGGCTGGTACTTTTTTATACTATTTTTATAATCGTCTTTAATCTTTTTCTTAGTAGCCACTTTATGTTCACTCCTGTCGTAAAAATAAGAATATGTTATTTTACATAGTAAATCCATTGGAACAAGGACCCTACAATTTTTCCGAAAACAATCGCCATGACCAATATTACGATTTTATTTTCAATTCCAATTCTCTTAGCTAATATCGGAAAAACATTCAGTACCTCAGTAAGAGCAGCAGCCAACATTCCAACGAAGATCCCACTCGCTAATCCCACTGGAAGTACTACTAAATCCCATAAATAAAAGATATGATCATTCAGAGTAAACCAGCTACCAAATACAGCACCGAGCACTACTCCCCATTCATAAAAACGAATGAATTTCATCGTCTTCGTTAATTGTGTTAGCCTTGGGATGATCCCTAATACTGCCAAAAAAGCAACAAAACCTCCACCAACCGCTAGTCCACTTCCTAATCCGAGAAAAATAATAAGAAGGACCTTAATTGTCATCGATGTGTTTCATGCTTTCTTTATTTTCTGTAATAATGAGATAATTATCTAAATCCTGTTGGTAATTAAACATTTCTACTTCAAGTGGACTTGGTTCCTCGTTAAGACGTTTGCGGAAGAAGTGATTAAAAAATAAAATCATCCCTAGACCTAAACCTATTGAATACGGAATTTGGAAAAGCAATGGTTTTATAACCTCATCACCAGTAATCATCGTATAGATGCGAATATGAACCTCCCTCATCGATACATCTTCATGGAAATTCATCATGGTAAGTGCAGCTCCTACAAATAATAAAAACCAAACGGCCACAAATAGTGCAGGTGTAAACCTTCTTTTCTTTATGGCAATTTCAATGATTGTTTGTGCAGGTCCTACCGTCTGAACGTCAATTTGAGGGAATTGTCTTCTGATTTGATCGATTACCTTCATTACATCAATAACAACAATGTTTTTGTCTTTTTTACTCACTTGATGAATGACGATATTCTTAATTTCCTGTGCAACCTTTTCTTCCGCACTAATCTGTACGATTTGTCCTATTTTAATTGTTGCATTGGGTTGTACTAGTACGCGATGGCGCATTCGGAGATAAATTGATTTTTCCATCACTCTCACACCCTACACATTGTTTTCCTTATATATGTAGTATGTTAAATCTTTATCTTCTAATGCGATTAGACAGCAAACTCCAAGAATTACCACGGCTTTTTTGAATGAGAAAAAACAAAAAACCGAATGGATCAAACGTCCATTCGGTCTTTCATTTGCTGCAATATTTTTTTCTCTAGCCGCGATACTTGAACTTGGGATATACCAAGCCTAGTCGCGACTTCAGATTGGGTCTGATCCTTGTAATAGCGAAGGAAAACGATTAGTCTTTCACGCTCGTCTAACTCGCGAATTGCTTCTTTTAAAGCAATTTTATCAAACCATTTTGTTTCATTATTATCCGCTATTTGATCAAGTAATGTAATCGGATCACCATCATTTTCATATACAGTTTCATGAATCGATGAAGGTGCTCGACTTGCCTCTTGTGCTAAAACAACATCCTCGGGAGTAATTTCCAAGTACTCAGCAATCTCTGCAATCGTAGGAACCCTACCAAACTGCTTTGACAATTCATCCTTGGCTTTTCGGATTTTATTTCCGGTCTCCTTTAGTGAACGACTCACTTTTACCGTTCCATCATCTCGTATAAAACGTTGGATTTCACCGATAATCATTGGTACAGCGTAGGTTGAAAATTTCACGTCATATGATAAATCAAATTTATCAACTGACTTCAAAAGTCCAATGCAGCCTATTTGAAACAAATCATCTGGTTCATAGCCTCGATTTAAAAACCTTTGTACAACAGACCAAACTAACCTCATATTCTTTTGGACGATTAAATCACGCGCTTCTTGTCGTCCTTCTTGACTGAGTTTGATTAAATTCTTAACTTCATTATCTTTTAAATACGTTTCACTTTTGGTGTTCTTGACCTCCACATCCATTGGCAAGTCTCCTTAATTGCATAACGCTTTACTCTTTGATAAATGCTTTGTTAGCCGTAATGTTGTACCTCTAGCTGAACCTGTTTCCACATCAAACTCATCCATGAAATTTTCCATGATTGTAAAGCCCATACCCGAGCGTTCAAGTTCCGGCTTTGTTGTAAACAATGGCTGCCTTGCTTCATCGAGATTATTAATTCCAATTCCTTCATCTCTAATGGTGATATACACAGTACTGTCTTCAATTGTGCATGAAATATAAACAATCCCGCTTGGGTCACTTTCATATCCATGAATAATTGAGTTTGTTACGGCCTCAGACACAACTGTCTTAATTTCTGTAAGTTCGTCTAAGGTTGGATCGAGTTGTGTAATAAATGCTGCTACTGCAACACGAGCAAATGATTCGTTTTGGCTTAGTGCAGAAAACTGAAGGTGCATTTCGTTTTTCATTACGCCACCCCCAATGACTGAAGCGCGAACGACTCACTACGCTCTAATCGAATGATTTTGAAAAGGCCTGACATTTCAAATAAACGTTCGACCTGCGGAGAAATTGAACAAACAACCATTTCTCCACCTAAATTTTTGATTTGTTTGTATCTTCCTAAAATGACACCTAATCCTGAGCTATCCATAAAACTAAGCTTTTCAAGATTCAATAAGATGTGATTAATTTGATTACTTTCAATCGTATCTGTTACCTTTAACCTCAATTCTTCAGCTGTATGATGGTCTAGCTCACCTGTAAGCCGAATACATAACACATTGTGTTTTACCTCAAGTTCAATACCAAGACTCACTTTACAATGCCTCCTTAAAATCGTATAGTGAGTCTTTTCGCTATTTACATGGTAGAATCCTTCTAGATGACAAAACTAGTGTTCATTCGGCAAAAAAAACATGAATAATTAAAAAAGGTTATTCCTTAAGGAGTTTTATTAAACGATCCCATCGTGCGCTTAAATAATTTCCACCAACTAGCAGAATCAATATCTTTGTCAGCAACAAGTGGGCTTTCACTTAGTACTTTTCCATCTTTTTTAATAACCAGTTTTCCTATTTCGTCACCTTTTTTAATCGGCGCATTCAGCTTTTCAGCTACAACCACTTCTTTTTGTACATCATCAACTTTTTCACCTTTTTTCGTTAAAAGGGAAATTGGTTCTGATGTTACAAGCTTTATCTTCTTTTCACTACCCTTACTTACCTTTGCTTCAGCAACTTCCTGATTGCGTTCATATAAAGGGTGTGTCTTGTACTGACTAAAGCCATAGTCAAGCATTTTTGTAACTTGAGCATTACGGTCCTTTGGTGTTGGAGCTCCAAAGATAACAGAAATTAGACGCATATCTTCCTTTTCAGCAGTAGCTGTTAAGCAATATTTTGCCTCTGTTGTAAAGCCAGTTTTTAAGCCATCCACACCTGGATAAAATCGTACAAGGCGATTGGTATTAACAAGCCAAAACTTATTTTCAGTGTTTTGACGTAAATAATCCTCGTATTGACCCGTGAATTTAGTAATATCTTCGTATTTTAGCAATTCCTTTGCCATGATTGCCATGTCGTGGGCTGAGCTATAATGATTTTCCGCAGTAAGGCCAGTTGGATTTTGAAATAATGTATTTTTAAGGCCTAATTCCTCCACCTTATTATTCATCATTTCAACGAAAGCTTCTTCTGAACCTGCTATCTTTTCTGCCATGGCAACTGATGCATCATTTCCCGAACCGATTGCAATCCCTTTTAACATTTCTTCAACCGTCATTTCTTCGCCTGGCTCAAGGAAAATTTGGGATCCACCCATGGATGCGGCATGTTCACTTGTTCTAACTTTCTCAGAATAGGTGATACTACCTTTATCAAGGGCTTCCATGATCAACAGCATTGTCATGATTTTGGTCATGCTTGCAGGGGAAAGCTTTTCGTCACTATTTTTCTCGTAAAGAATCTTCCCTGTATCACGTTCAATAAGAATTGCAGATTTTGCATTATTCGCTAAATCAACAGTTGATTCCTGTGCGGAAGCGAAAGGGCTAAAAGTAAAAATTATCAGTGTTGAAATTAACAGACTAAAAAATACACGTTTCATCTCCAAACCCTCCATTCGTTATACCTTCCCATTTTTTCCAAGAAATTAAAAAATATACAAAAAATAAAAAAACCGAGGATTTTTATCCTCGGCATGCATGTGAATTCATGAAATTTTATCAATGATTAATGTTGGTGCTGTTACTGGATTTTGTGAGATCAAGATACTTTCTGCTAGTTTCTTTTTAATCTCATTAATATTTTCAAAATTACTATGAATAGTTACCAAGCTTTCACCCTTTGAAACTTTGTCACCAATTTTCTTCCGGAGTACAAGCCCAACAGCCAAATCGATAGATGATTCCTTCGTTGCTCTTCCCGCACCTAAAAGCATCGCCGCTGTCCCAATAGAATCAGCAACAATCTCTGAAACATATCCATCTGATTCAGCTTCGAATTCAAATTGGTATGTTGCTTTTGGAAGTTTATCCGGTGAATCTACGACAGATGGATCTCCACCTTGTGAAGATAAAAAAGTTTTAAAGGATTCTAGTGCTTTCCCATTTTTAATGGATTCCTCAAGCAAGCCTCTAGCTTCTTCAAGAGAGTTTGCTTTTTTTGCTAGTAACACCATCTGGCTTCCTAAAACGAGGCAAAGCTCCTGTAAATCATCAGGACCTTCCCCTTTTAGCGTATCAATCGCCTCTTTAACCTCAAGTGCATTACCAATCGCAAACCCAAGCGGTTGGCTCATATCTGAAATAATTGCCATCGTATTCCGGCCTACATTATTCCCAATATCAACCATTGTTTTTGCCAATTCCTTTGCATCATCTAAATCCTTCATAAATGCACCTGCTCCTGTTTTCACATCTAAAACAATAGCATCTGCTCCCGCTGCAATTTTCTTACTCATGATTGAGCTCGCAATCAATGGAATGCTGTTTACCGTGGCTGTAACATCCCTTAACGCGTATAATTTTTTATCTGCAGGTGTTAAATTTCCACTTTGACCGATGACTGCTACCTTATTTTGATTGACAAGACGAATAAATTCATCATTATTAATTTCTACATGAAAGCCTGAAACTGATTCTAGTTTATCTATCGTCCCACCAGTATGTCCTAGCCCTCTTCCCGACATTTTTGCAACTGGTACCCCCACTGACGCAACGAGTGGAGCAAGGACCAACGTGGTCGTATCACCTACACCACCCGTGCTATGCTTATCAACTTTGATCCCTTCAATACCTGAAAGGTCAATCGTATCACCAGACTGAACCATTGCCATGGTAAAATCCGCTTGTTCCTGCTTTGTCATTCCCTTAAAAAAAACAGCCATCGTAAAAGCACTCATTTGATAATCAGGAATTTCACCATTTGTATATCCGGCAACAACAAATGAAATTTCTTCTGAAGTTAATTCCTTACCATCACGTTTTTTTTCGATTAAATCCACCATTCTCATTGTTTTCACCTTTTTCTATTCTCTTCTTTAGTGGTTTGACCTAGATTTTTTTAACAATCTGTTTAACTAATGATAAAAAGTCAGTTTTTACCTTTTCTGTTGTTTCAATTACTTCATCATGGGTTAGGGGCTGATCTAAAATGCCTGCTGCCATGTTCGAAATACAGGAAATTCCTAGTACCTTTAAATTTGCATGACGTGCAACAATCACCTCGGGAACTGTTGACATTCCAACCGCATCGCCTCCAAGTGTACGAAGCATCTTAATTTCTGCAGGTGTTTCATAAGATGGTCCCGTCATCCCAACATAGACGCCTTCCTTGATTGAAATATTCAATTCATTCGCTACTTCTTTAGCAATTGTTCTGAGTTCCTTTGTATATGCTTCTGACATATCCGGAAATCTTGCTCCAAATCTTGAATCGTTTGGTCCAATTAATGGGTTTTGACCGAAATTCAAATGATCTGAAATAATCATTAAATCACCTGGTTGAAACGATTCATTCACTCCACCCGCAGCATTCGTAACAACTAGAGTTGTGACACCTAGCTCTTTCATAACGCGAACAGGGAATGTGACTTTATCTAGACTATAACCTTCGTAAAAGTGAAAACGTCCCTGCATGGCAACAACTGATTTTCCTTGTAATGTACCAAATACGAGTTGACCGGCATGACCCTCAACAGTAGACACCGGAAACTCTGGAATTTGGTCATATGGCACTTTGATTGGATTTTCAATTTCATCCGCCAAAACACCAAGTCCTGAACCTAGTATCAACCCAATTTCAGGGGTAGTAGGGCTTTTCTCTTTTAAAAATTGTACAGATTTATCAATAACATTCTTATCCATTCTTAGTTTCCTCCATTAATTTCTGCTAGAAAGCTTTTTCCGTGTTTAGGTGGTGTTACATTAAAATTATCAGCTACTGTTGCACCAACATCCGCAAACGTTGAACGTATTGGTAATTCCTTTCCGACATCCATTTTTTTGTTGTACACCAATAATGGAACATATTCTCGTGTATGATCTGTTCCAGAATGAACCGGGTCGTTTCCATGGTCTGCTGTGATAATCAATAAATCGTCATCCGTAAGTTTTTCAAATACTTCAGGTAAACGAGCATCATACTCCTCCAAGGCTTTTCCATAGCCTATTGGATCCCTGCGATGTCCAAACAATGCATCAAAATCAACCAAATTTAAGAAGCTTAAGCCTGTAAAATCCATTTCAAGTGTTTCGACTAATTTGTCCATTCCATCCATATTTGACTTTGTTCTCAGTGACTGAGTAACGCCTTCACCATCATAAATATCTGATATTTTACCGATTGCAATCACATCAAGCCCAATATCACTTAACTCATTCATTACAGTTCGTTCAAATGGCTTTAAGGCATAATCATGACGGTTTGATGTTCTCGTGAAATTACCAGGTTCCCCAACGAATGGACGAGCAATAATACGTCCTACCATATATTTTTCATCCAGGGTTAATTCACGTGCAATTTCACAAATTTTATAAAGCTCATCTATAGGTACAATTTCCTCATGCGCGGCAATTTGTAAAACCGAATCCGCGGAAGTATAGATAATTAATTTCCCCGTCTTCATATGTTCTTCACCAAGCTCATCAAGAATTTCGGTACCTGATGCTGGTTTATTCCCTAAAATTCCACGTCCAGTACGTTTTTCAATTTCATCTAATAACTCTTTCGGAAACCCCTCAGGGAAAACCTTAAATGGTGTTTCGATATGTAGGCCCATGATTTCCCAATGTCCAGTCATTGTATCCTTACCATTTGATGCCTCTTGCATTTTCGTATAGTAAGCAAGTGGCCCGTCTTGTATAGGAATTCCCTTTATTTCTCTGATATTACTTAGGCCAAGCTTCGCCATGTTCGGCATATGTAAACCATCCATTTTTTCCGCAATATGTCCCAATGTATCTGATCCTTCATCACCAAATTTTTTTGCATCCGGCGCTTCTCCAATTCCAACAGAGTCCATGACAATTAGAAAAATTCGCTTATATGTATAACCAGACATGAAAATCCCTCCCAAATATATTCTATACTTATGCTGTATTTTTCCCTTCTAGCTTCAAGTTACTCATTATTTCATACATATACACTCGTCAGAAGTCTGACATCTCAAAGTATACGTGTGAGAGTATGTATTTTCAAGTAGATTATGAGTGTACTAGTCAAATTGATAACATTATTATTATAGCAAAAAAAGCTAGACGAATTGTCTAGCAATCTACTAAGCACGTGGATGATACGTTTTATAAACATCTTTAAGACGCGTTTTTGTAACATGTGTATATATTTGCGTGGTTGAAATATCTGCATGTCCGAGCATCTCTTGCACAGCTCGTAGGTCTGCTCCATTTTCCAAAAGATGAGTCGCAAATGAGTGACGAAGGGTATGTGGTGTAAGTTCTTTTTCAATTTGAGCCTCTTTAGCAATTTTCTTTAAATTTTTCCAGAAGCCTTGTCTTGTCAAGCGATTACCATGATGGTTTACAAAAAAAGCGTCTGTTTTTTTTCGTTTCACTAATTGAGCGCGACCGTTATCTAAATAAGCTTGTAATGCCTTTGTTGCAACACTTCCAAGTGGGACAATTCGCTCCTTATTCCCTTTTCCAAGACATCTAATGAAACCCATTGATAAGTGGATATCGGCCAAATTTAAGTTTATGAGTTCACTAACCCGAAGGCCTGTCGCATATAAGAGCTCAAGCATTGCCTTATCGCGGATTCCAAGTGGGTTGTCCAATTTAGGTGCATCTAACAATGCCTCTACTTCAGAAATATTTAATACCTTGGGCAATTTGCGTTCTGCTTGCGGCGTTTCAATCTGTTCAGTAGGATCATGGTCAGTTATTTTATCACGAAACAAAAACTTATGAAATGACCGTATCGACGCAATATGTCTAGCCAATGTTCTTGATGAATTCCCTTGTTCCTTTAAATGCTTCAAAAAATGAATAACGTGAAGACGGTTTACATCATTAAAGGCAGTAATATTTTCAACCTTGGTTACATACTGATAGTACTTTTTTAAATCTCGCTCATAGGATTTTACTGTATTTGTTGCAAGTCTTCTCTCGACAACTAAATAATGCAAATAATCCTTTAGTTGATCTTCCACTGGTCTCTACTCCCCATTTCGGTAAAAAAACAGTAATCTGTCTAATAAGCCTTCCTCTTTTTCTTCAATCATTGAGGTTGCCTTCACTGAGGAACCTTCTGGCTTATCATACTTGTGATAATTTTGATATTCCTCATTAATCCATATAATACCATAATAAAAAAGAATTGTGCATCCGGTAAACAATACAAAAACCTTTAATGTATCATATACAACACGAAACCATTGTCTCATCTAGTAATCCTCCAATAAAACATTTGTTAATTCATTTGTCTATTAGAAGATATGCCAATTTTACCTGGTTTTATACACGCTTATCCCATTTTTTCTAATTTCTTTTACATCCTAGTAAGTTATGAAAATAAAAAAACCCCTCTCCTCTAAAGGAAAAGGGTACTTTATTCGAGATTATCAGTTTCATCTTTAGTTTGTTTATCATGACAACGATGACAAATTCCATGGAAAGTTAAACGATGGTCCTTAATGATAAAGTTCCAGTTCTTTTCAACAATTTCTTCCACGTTCTCAAGAAGATCCTCTTGAATTTCGTCAACAGCACCACATTCGATACATACGAGGTGATGATGGAAATGTGCTGCTCCTTCTTGGCGAAGGTCGTATCTAGATACACCATCTCCAAAATTTATTTTATCAACGATCTTTAATTCGGTAAGTAATTCAAGTGTCCGATATACAGTTGCTAAGCCGATTTCTGGCGACTTTTCTTTTACAAGGAGGTAAACGTCTTCGGCACTTAAATGATCTTCTTCATGTTCAAGCAGTACCCGAACGGTCGCCTCACGCTGTGGTGTAAGCTTATAGCTAGACGAATGCAACTGTTTCTTAATTCGATCAATCCGATTTTCCATGTAAAACTGCCCCTCCCTCGCCGTTACTTCATTATTATACCAGAAGAAGGGTCACTGTCCAAATAAAATAATTACAAATAACAAAGAATAATTATTATTATTTAATAATTATTATTATTTATTAATCACATCTATTACCTCTTTCATGAGTACTGGTGAAGCAAATGCCTCAACTGCAGATGCAATTAGAATGACAAAACTGACGGCGACCATCAAGATCGAATATCGTGTAAGTAATTGTAAAATCGGTTCGTTCATTCGTTTCATAAATTGCTGGCGAATCATCTTTAATGAGAATGAGACGGCAATTGTTCCTACTATAATAAATGTTGGGATGATTAATAAGTTTTGTGGTAGTACGGCAACAAATGATAAGAGAAATCCACTCCAATCCATTTGATTGACGAGAAAGCCAACTGTAAATCCAACGACTACCCCTTTTAAGAATAAGAGAATAAGGATAATTGGTAGCCCGATGATTGAGATTCCCAGTATCCAAATAAGTCCCACATATTTCAGATTATGAAGGAAGCTTTGTTTGAACATATCGCCTGAATTGGCATAGGTTCCTTCAGAAACTTCTCCAAAAAATCGGCTTAAGTAGAAAAAGAGATCTTCTTTTTGACTGAAATTTAGACTATTTACAACGATTGCTCCAAAGATGACACCCATTAGGAATAGTACAGAAATAAATAAATATATGGATGAATGTTCCCGAAAATGGCTAGCTACAATTTTTTTATAGGGCTGTTGCTTTCTCATCTATCGTTCCTCCTATCAATCTTCTACTAGATTCTATGAGGATAAATAGACTTCTATGACAACTTGCCAAAAGTATTTCTAGTAAATCAAAAATTTATATTAAAAAAAAGAGACTCCTTTTTAGGAGTCAACTTTTCCATATTTTCCGCCTCCGCCTGATTTCAAACGAAGTTTTCCTTCTCTAGCTTGAATGATTATATCGACAATAGGACCTTTGACGACACGTCTAAGTTCTTCTTCGGGAACCTCGTGAAGGATCGCCATCTCTGTTTTAAAATAATCTCTAAGTTTTTGTAAGGTTTTCGGTCCTAACCCAGGAATAAATTCGAGTGGAACCTGGTGTACATATGGAGGTCGATTTGAATTTGATTCATCAGTGTTTTTTAACTCCTGAAGCCTATCAAACACTCCTTTGACAAATCCTTTATGACCACAGTTAGGACAAACCTCAGCTGTTACATCCTCGATTATGGTTAAACATTTATCACATGTTGTTTTATGATATTTCCCTAATAAAGGATCTAACCCATAATTCGCCACAACTTCCCTTCCATCTTGTTGAAGGAGTGCAAGCCTGAGTTCTTCAAAAGTAGGCTCCTTCATTTTCATAATCTGATATTCTCTAGCAATCTTCGGTAACGAATGAGCATCTGAATTAGAAACAAAAGTGAATTGATGCAATTCTTTTATTTGGTCAGCCATTTCAGTATTCGAGCTCAATCCAAGTTCGATTCCATCAATTAAATTCTCATCAAAAACTTCAGTTAACGATTGTTTCACTCCTCGACCATACATACTTTTATAGGGGGTGAATACATGTGCAGGAATAAAAATTCCAGTTAACTCCTTAACCTTAGATTGCAGTTCTCTAGCACCTACATATATTCTTTGTGAGCTTAAGGTTATATTTTTCATTCGTTGGGATAGCCACATCGAAAATTCTTTCATTTTTTCAATCGTTGGCATAAAAGCGAGAACATGGATAGGTCCTTTACAGTTCTCATCATAGATTTCAAGCTCACTTCCCAAAATGAGGGTAACATTCTTAAATCGCAGTCCGCCTTCCTCATAGGGATATACTTCTCCATTATCAATTAAAGTTTCAAGCTCCCCAATGACCTCTGGAACATGGCAGTCAATTACACCTATCATGTCCATTCCTTTGATTTCGGTGGATTCATGAAGGATATTTCCAATTGTAAGTGATTTAGCACCTGTGATTTTTACAGGTCTTCCCGAATTCGTTCTCCCAATATGGATATGGAGATCTACATAATAATTGTTCATCTTAGCTTATTCCCCTATTGCTTGCTGTAATTGGAGGTACTGTACTGCATAAGCTGTTTTAGCGTCGTAGATTTTCTTCTCTTTTAAAAGCTCAAGTGCTTCGTCCAATGATACCTCAAGGACATCGACAAATTCATCTTCATCCAAGCTTGCTGGATTTTCAATCTTCTTTAAGTCTTTCGCGATAAAAAGATGAACCAGTTCATCAGCAAAACCTGGTGAAGTATAAAAAGAAATCAGAGGTGTCAGTGTTTCACAATCATAACCTGTTTCTTCTTCTAATTCTCTTTTTGCAGTAACTTCAGGTGCTTCGCCTTTTTCAAGTTTTCCAGCAGGAATCTCAACAATTACCTTATCAAGTGCTTTTCGATACTGCTGTACCATCACAATCTTGTTTTCATCCGTTAATGCAAGAATTGCAACAGCACCTGGATGCTTGATAAGCTCTCTTCTACTCGTATGTCCATTAGGCAATTCTACCTCTTCTATATGTAAATCAATAACCTTTCCTTCAAAAAGCACTTCCCTCTTTATTGTCTTTTCTAGTAAGTGATCCATTTCGCCAGCTCCTTGTTCTACTAAATCATACTACTTCATACATTTTAGCATAGTTCTTTTCTAATTTTAAAAGTTCATAGGGGGTTGCTATGAAAATTGTGATTGGTGAAAATCGGGTAGCTCTAGTAGGAAAGGTTTGGGAAATTCGTGCAAAACTTAAGGAATATAGCCGTTCCTACCGAACAGTTCAGGAATGGATTGATCAAGGAAAAGGAAAGCAAGAGAAAAAATGATCTTACTATACTACCCCTTCAAATCATTTGTAGTTCTGAAATGAAAAGGATAAGATATGACTAGATGCTAGAAGGAAACTAAATGTTGGAGGGGACAGTATGGAAAAAAGAAGAATTGGCGCTTCCGATTTATATGTGAGTAAAATCGGTCTAGGCTGTATGTCTGTTGGAACTGAGGAAAAAAAAGCACTTCATATTATTGATTCCGCATTAGAGATGGGAATCAATTACTTAGATACTGCCGATCTATACGATCAAGGGCTAAATGAGGAATTTGTAGGAAAAGCCATAAAACAGAAAAGACAAGATATCATACTTGCCACTAAAGTGGGAAATCGGTTTGAGCAGGGGAAAAAGGGATGGTCCTGGGACCCTTCTAAAAAATACATAAAATCTGCTGTAAAGGATAGCTTGCGACGCTTGCAAACAGATTATATCGACCTCTACCAGCTCCATGGGGGAACAGTGGAAGATCCTATTGATGAGACCATTGAAGCGTTCGAAGAATTAAAACAAGAAGGTGTCATACGCTACTATGGAATCTCCTCAATTCGTCCGAATGTAATCCGAGAATTTGTAACGAAATCATCCATTGTAAGTGTAATGATGCAATATAGTATTCTTGACCGTCGCCCAGAAGAGCAAATACTTCCCTATCTAAATGATCATCAAATTAGTGTAGTAGCACGTGGCCCAGTAGCTAAAGGGTTACTTACTAAGCGTCCAATGGAGAATGCCAGTCAAAGTATGAAACAAAATGGTTATCTTGATTATGCTTTTGAAGAGCTTGAAGCTGCAATTTCAGGATTAAAAGACGTAGCAGGCGATCGTTCTTTAACAGAAGTTGCATTGCAATATTGCTTGTTTGACGATACTGTTGCTTCAGTTGTGACAGGTGCTAGCTCTCTTGAACAAATCAAAAATAATGTCGCAGCAGCAAATTCAACACCTCTTACAGATGAACAGGTTAAGAAAATTAGAGACCTTACAAAGGCATCCATTTACGAACAACATAGATAAATGTATACCCCCACAGAACCTACCTGTGGGGGTATTATTATTTAAAATCTGACCATTTAAGGCTACTTTCTTCCAATAGTTCCTCAAATGATTTATTCTTTTCTCGCTGTCTGCGCTCTTCTCTTTGTCTTTCAAGCGCCTCTTCTTGTTTCTTTTGCTCTTCTTCCTTTAATTGCTGTTGTGTATTTTTTAATTTAGAAACAATATCCTCATTGAGTAAATCTCCAAGTCTTAGCTTTTCATCTTTTTGCTTTTTAGCAGATGGCTTTTGTTTCTTTTTAGCCATAATATTCCCTCCATACGTCAACCATTTCACAATTATTATATCATAAAAAGGCGAATAACCGCTCGGTGGTTATTCACCAATATGTCTACATTAGTACGCGTTTAGGATAACATTATTACTAACAAGAAGTTCAGGTTCTGTAGAAGCCTTTATATCTTCAACGGAAAATCCTTTAGCTACCTCTACTAATTTTAAACCATTTTCAGTTACATCGAGTACGGCACGGTCTGTAATAATCCGATTTACAACTCCTTTACCGGTTAAAGGAAGTGTACATTTTTTAAGAATTTTCGCTTCACCTTTTTTATTCACATGGTCCATGATAACAATGATTTTCTGAGCCCCATGAACGAGATCCATTGCTCCGCCCATTCCCTTAATCATTTTTCCCGGAATCATCCAATTTGCGAGGTCCCCTGTCTCTGAAACCTCCATTCCGCCGAGAATGGCAATATTAATATGCCCCCCGCGAATCATCGCAAATGATTCAGCACTGTCAAAGTAAGCTGCACCAGGAATAGCGGTGACGGTTTCTTTTCCGGCATTGATTAAATCAGGGTCAACATTTTCTTCAGTTGGATATGGACCAATTCCAAGTAACCCATTCTCTGATTGGAGAACGACCTGTTTATTTGAAGAAATATAGTTTGCAACTAGGGTTGGCATGCCGATTCCAAGATTTACATAAAAGCCATTTTCAATTTCCTTTTCAGCCCTCTTCGCAATCTTTTCTCGAGTATTTGTCATCACCTTCTCCCCCTTATTTAGATAATGTTAATCGTTCAATTCGCTTCTTTTGTTCACCAACAATCAGTCCTTGGACATAGATACTTGGAGTATGAATCCTATTTGGATCAAGGTCACCAATCTCATAGAGCTCTTCAACCTCAGCGATTGTAACTTTACCTGCAGCAGCCATCATTGGGTTAAAATTTCGAGCCGTCTTGTTATAGATCAAATTCCCCATTTTATCTGCCTTTTCTGCTCGGACCAGGCTGAAGTCAGATATGAACGCCTCTTCTAATACATATTCTTTTCCATTAATTACACGTGTTTCTTTTCCATCAGCAATAGGTGTTCCTACTCCTGCAGGCGTATAAAATGCAGGAATCCCCGCTCCACCAGCTCGTATCTTTTCAGCCAGTGTTCCCTGTGGGACAAGTTCAACCGCAAGTTCTCCCGATAATGCCTGTCGTTCGAATTCTTTGTTTTCACCAACATATGAACCTATCATTTTTGAAATCTGTTTGTTTTGTAAAAGTAAACCAAGACCCCAATCATCAACGCCGCAGTTATTAGAAATTACAGTTAAGTCCTTAACCCCAGACTCGGCCAATGCTAAAATTAAATTTTCTGGAATCCCACATAAGCCAAATCCACCAACCATAATCGTGGAACCGTCCTTGATTTGCTCTACAGCTTCCTGAAACGAGGAATATATTGGTTTCATTTGTACACCCCACTATTCGATATTTTCAACAATTGTTGCAACACCTTGACCGCCACCAATACATAAGGTCGCTAATCCGTAGCGCTCATTACGACGCTTTAGTTCATTAATAAGAGTGACGAGAATTCTCGCACCACTAGCACCAATTGGATGTCCAAGGGCAATCGCTCCCCCATTTACATTTAAAATATCATGGTTAAAATGCAGTTCGCGGTCAACCGCAATTGACTGGGCAGCAAACGCTTCATTTGCCTCAATTAAATTCATATCACTAACACTTAATCTAGCTTTTTCCATCGCCTTTTTCACGGCAGCAACTGGACCGATTCCCATTATACTTGGGTCAACACCGGCATTTCCGTTTGCTCTAATGGTGACTAATCCTTTAATGCCAAGCTCCACAGCTTTCTTCTTACTCATGATAACGAATGCGGCCGCTCCGTCATTTATCCCTGATGCATTCCCAGCTGTTACAGAACCATCCTTTTTGAATGCTGGACGTAAGTTCCCTAATTTTTCAACAGTAGTACCTGCTTTAGGGTATTCATCTATATCAAAGACAATGCTTTCTTTTTTACGTTGTGGAATTTCTACAGGCACAATTTCGTCTTTAAATTTTCCTGCCTCAATTGCCGCAACTGCTCTTTCCTGGCTCCTTGCTGAGAAACGATCCTGTTCTTCTCTTGTAATCTCGTATTTATCGCATAAATTTTCTGCCGTAATTCCCATATGATAATCATTAAACGCGCACCATAACCCATCGGAAATCATGCTATCAATCATTTTTTGGTCGCCCATTTTATATCCATTTCGTGCTCCCTTTAAAAGATAAGGGGCCTGACTCATATTTTCCATCCCACCAGCCACAATCACATCCGCATCACCTGCTATGATTGCCTGTGTCGCTAAGTGCACAGCTTTTAATCCAGAACCACAAACCTTGTTAATTGTCATTGCCGGTGTTTCCTGTAGTAATCCAGCTTTTATAGCAGCCTGCCTTGCTGGATTTTGTCCTACTCCAGCCTGCAGAACATTGCCCATAATGACTTCATCTACAAGCTTTGAATCCACACCTGCCTTTTCCAATGCTCCTTTTATCACGACAGCACCTAGGTCTGGGGCTGAAACAGATTGTAAACTCCCTCCAAAACTCCCGATCGCCGTTCTGACAGCGCTTACAATCACAACTTCATTATTCATTTCAACATCTCCCTTTACTGTTACGTATTATGTATTCATTACCATATATATTTCTTGATTTTTTTCGAAATACCTCTTATTTTGTCTAATTTCCTATAATTCTTGCTTTTCACGAAATGCCTCTAATAGAATAAGAGTAAGAATAAGGCATTTTGCTGGAGGGTTGTATATGCAATTACCTGAGCAAGTCACGATTATTGAAGTAGGACCAAGAGATGGGCTGCAGAACGAAAAAAGCTTAATACCAACCGAAGTAAAAATTGATTTTATTCATAAACTAAAACTTGCTGGCCTGCAAGAAATGGAACTTACCTCATTTGTCTCACCAAAATGGGTTCCACAAATGAAGGATGCAAAAGACATTATTACATCATGCTTAGACAGTACTCGAAATATTGTCCTCGCGCCAAATCGCAAAGGTATTGAAAGACTATACGATACAAAGTGTAAATCAGTTGCTGTTTTTGTTGGTGTTAGTGAAAGCTTCAATAAGAAAAATATCAATAAAACAACTTCTGAGAGTATGGAGGAACTAAAACCTCTTATTCAGGAATTAAAATCAAAGGGTTATTTTGTACGTGCCTGTATATCGACCGCCTTTTATTGTCCGTATGAAGGTAAGGTGAATGAAGAAGCTGTTTTAAAGCTATGCTCTACCTTTGTCCAATATGGGGTTGATGAATTAAGTGTTGCTGACACGATAGGAAAATCAACTCCTAAAGAAGTTTTTTCTCTTTTTTCAAAACTAAAAATAGAGTTATCAAATACACTTTTGACTGCTCATTTCCATGATACCCGCGGGATGGCACTTGCAAATGTGTTAGCTGCTCTCCTGGCCGGAGTTAATCGTTTTGACACATCAGCAGGTGGATTAGGTGGATGCCCGTTTGCACCTGGGGCGACTGGCAATGTTGCTACTGAAGATGTTGTGTATATGCTTGAAGAGATGGGGATTCAAACAGGCCTTGAACTTTCAAAACTTGTGGAAGCTGTTGATGTCATTAAACCCTATCTTACCCGACCTATTGAAAGTAAATATTACAGGTTACAATCTACTAACCAGGAATAATTTATTAGAAAACTCCACAACCTATCCATGAATTTTCAGGAATGGAGTGTTTATCATTGGCAAAACGAGACAAAGGTCGTTCTCAAAAAGGAAAACCGAATGCTGATACGACAAACAATACAATGGCTGCTGAGGAAATGGAAAAAGCCATTCACCCTACAAACCGCCAAAATTCGGAGCAATAGCAAAATCCCCTGGTCTCGTTTACATGAACTGACCAGGGGGTTTTTTAGATTTTATCTGCCTTTACCTTAGCTTTCGAACGTACTTCACTTCTTTCTTTAGAAGTTTCCGTTGATTTTGAAAATGAAAACAATCGGTAAACAGCAGGAATTAAAAACAATGTAATTAAAGTTGCAAATGAAAGCCCTGAGATTATGACAGTTGCCATTGGAGCCTGATAATTCCCTGAGGCTCCCGATTCAAGGGCAAGTGGCAGCATACCTCCAACTGTTGTCAAGGTCGTCATAAAAATCGGTCGAATCCGATCATTACCGGCTCCTATTAGTGCTTCTTGAATCGAATTACCTTCCTTCCGCAGTTGGTTTGTTCTGTCGATGAGCAATATGGCATTATTCAAGACAATACCAATTAGCATAATAATCCCCATTCCCGAGATAAGGTTTAATTCCATTTGTGTTATAAACAATCCTAAAATCACACCAATGATTGTAATCGGAATAACGGACATGACAAGCAATGGATGCCCAAAGTGGTTAAATTGAACGGCCATGACCAAATAAACGAGAAAAATAGAAATCGCAAATACAAAAATCATATCGGTCATTAATTCTTGCTGTTGCTCTAAATCACCACCAGCGGTAAGCGTATACCCAGTAGGCGTTTCGAAACTATCAATTATTTTTTGAATGTCTCGATTTACAGCACCGAGATCACGGTTCTTAATATCCGCTGATATCGTAACAAGTCTTTCCCCATCTGAATGAATAATCTCATTTGGAGTTTGAACACTTGTAAGCTCAATATATGAGGAAAGTGGTTCTTCCCCGCCATTAATAGGCATTTTCATATCCATTAAATCCGCTTTTGTAGCGGGTGTTTTTGCCCAACTAAGAGTTAAAGGCATTGTTTCATCCTGGTTTTGCAACGTGCCGACCGGTATTTGAATAAAGGATTCTTCAATAAATTGTTTAATTTGTGAAGGGTATAAGCCTGCCTTCTCAATTTCTTTTTCTTTTATAACGATAATTTGTTCTTCAGAGGTTCTTTCAATTGAATTTGTAATTGCCGAAACCCCATCTACTTTCTGAAGCTCATCAGTGAATTTGTTTGAAATGGTTTGAAGTTGCTCAAAACTATCACCTTTAATATTTATTTGGACAGGAAACCCTCCACCGCCTGCCATTGCACTTTGAACACCCGAAATTGGATGATCTTCCTGCATATCTCGTAACGCCTCAAGAATATTTTCATTTACTTCCTTTTGCTCAACCGTTATTTGATTGCCCTTTGTCATATTAATAATGGTGTAAAGCATGGTTCCATTATCCATTACATAATTCGTTTCTACGTCTTTCACTTTCTGTAGTCTCTGATTTATTTCATTAACTACACTTTGTTTTTCCTCCAAAGATAAACCTGGTTCTAAGTCTACAGCAAGCTCTGAATAACGGTTTAACATATCAGGCATGATTGTCATCGGTATTTTCGTTACAAGAAATAGGGAACCGATTAGCATCAAGAAAAACAATGTGATTACAGCAAAACTATTTCTTTTCTTTCTAATCACCCAACCCACAACGTTACGATAGCCCTTCATCATAATTGAGTCTTTTTTCAATTTAGAAGGTCTTCTAAGCTTTAAATATGTTTCTGATAGAGACGGAATCAATGTAAAAGATATCACTACAGAACTTATTAAGGTTATTGCCACTACAGCTGACAGCATAATGACAAACTCCCCCATCTCCCCACCGATTAAACCAATTGGCAGGAAAACAACGATAGTTGTCAGCATAGATGCAATAACCGCCGAGGCTACCTCCCTTGTCCCCTCAATAACCGCTTCGAACCTACCAAAGCCAAGTTCCTTCTTCTTATAAATAGCTTCTAGGATTACAATAGAGGAATCCACCATCATCCCTATTCCTAGTCCAAGTCCAAGTAGTGTTAGCATATTAAAGCTATAATCAAACAACCACATCGCTGTAAAGGTTAAAAGAACAGAAGAAGGAATCGATAAACCGATAATAAAGGTCGCCCTAATATTACGTAGAAATAGTAATAAAATGACAATGGCAATGACTCCACCAATCAAAATATTATCCTTCACTCCATCTATTGAATCACTGACATAATCCGCTTGGGCCACAACTTCGTTTAATTCAAAATTCTTCACAAGATTTTCGTTATGAATTTTCTCTACTTCTGCACGTACTGCTTTGGCCATCTCGATTTGTGTGACATTGGAAACGCGCCCGATTTGTACAAGAAGGAAATCTTGAGAACCGTTTTTCCATACATACGAGTTATTCTCGAGCGACTGAATGGTTATGTTTGCAACATCCTTTAGATGAATAAAACCATTTTGCGATGGGATCGAAATATTTTCGATATCCTTAACATTTTCCACCTCAGAACTCCATCTTAAGGAAGGTGAATCCTTGTCATTTTGTAATTCTCCTAACGTTGCTTCACTGTTGGACTGTTGAACTGCCGCGATAACCTGGTTTACATCGAGTTGATGCTCTTGTAATTTTTCACGGTCAATTTTAATTGCGACCTCTTGCTCCTCTATTCCCGTTAGTAAAACATCTCTCACCTCAGGCAAGGCTTCTAATCTTGGTTCTAAAATGTCTTTTGCAAATGCAGACATAGCCTGCATGTTTCCACCCGAAACATCCATAAAAAATTCATAGCTTTGACTTCCGCCATATTGACCTGATGTAACATCAGTAATACTAGGATACTCTGACTTAGCAGACGCAATCGCTGATTCTACCTCTTTATAAATCTCTTCGCCACGTCCTGCTTCAAAGCTTAGGTTTAGTGTAGTTCTACCGATATTTGTCGTTGACTGAACACCCTCCACTCCTTCTATTGCTAAGATTCGTTGTTCAATGGGGGTTGTAATGGTTCTTTCCACTTCAATTGCTGCCATTTCACCTGCGTAAATCTCAACAAAGGCTCCATCTAGTTTCACGGGAGGCATTAGCTCTTTGTCTACTTTTAATAGTGAATAGCTGCCAATTACAGTTACTAGAAAGATCATTAATGTAATCAGAATTTTCCGTTGTACAATAAATTTCAAAAGCTTCACAATCCATCTCCTCTTTCCTTAATAGGTAAAATTTAGTACTTTTGTATAAATTAATCATATCGTCATAAGCAAAATGGCATAAGGATCCGGAGATTTATCTTGATGTAAGACTTAAGACTTAGGAAAATTATGGAGAATCATTAGAAAAAGGATATAATAAAGAGGGCTTACATTTTTTATCCGATTTTTAGAAGGGGCGTTTTTTCATGAAAAGAATGAAAAAGATATTCATCTTATTTGGTATTCTCATCGGCTATATGGCCACAATTGGAATGATATTTACAAACATTGTGATGTTCATGAAGAAGAAAACCGATGATGAAATTCTTGAACGTGAAACGAGAGAAGGTCGTTTGACCTTGGATGAGGTCCAGTCTCTGCAAAAGGAGGACATCTCCATCAAATCGAAATTCGGATACCCGATTAAAGGCTGGCTTGTTAAAGGAACGGATAAAAAAAGATTTATTATTATCTCTCACGGTGTGACTCAAAACAAATTAAATTCAATTAAATACATGAAGCTTTTCTTGGAGCGTGATTGGAATGTCCTTTTATACGATCATCGACGCCATGGAGAAACTGGTGGAAAAACAACGAGCTATGGACACTATGAAAAATTCGATCTAGAAACGGTTGTTAATTGGGTTAAGGAAAAATACGGGGAAAATAGTACCATTGGTATCCACGGGGAATCTATGGGGGCTGTGACGACTCTACTGTATGCTGGAATGATTGAGGATGGAGCTGATTTCTATATTGTGGACTGCCCGTTTTCCGATTTTGAAGCACAATTGAAGTATCTTTTAAAGGTTGATTATAAAATTCCTGCTCCACTTGTTCTTCCTTTTGCCAATATATTTTTAAAGCTTCGGGATGGGTATAGCATCAAGGATGTTTCACCCGTTTCTGTGATTCAAAATATTAAAAATCCGGTATTATTTATCCACAGTGCTAAGGATGATTATATTTTGCCTGAAATGACAATGGAGCTTTATAAAATGAAAGAAGGACCCAAGCAAATGTTAATTGCCGAAAAAGGAAAGCATGCATACTCCTTTGCTGATAACAAAGAAGCCTATGAAAAGGTAATTGATGATTTTTTTGCCAACTATGTAAGGGACTGATTTTTTTCAGTCCCCTAACCTAATATATCTGTTATATCTTTCAAGTTCTCATCAATCCAAGTTAATGCGAGTTCTATCGTTTCAAATTCCTGAACCTCAAAGGTTACTTCATCCTGAAGCAACCAAACATCCTTTTGATCATGATTCACTCCTGCAATTGACCAGTGCAAGAGACTATACGGATGATTATCATGTAAAAAAGAAACCCATGTTTTATCTTCTGCAATATTTCGTATCGTTTTAAGCTTGGAACTCATGTACACCACTCATTTCTACTAACCGTAAACGCGGATTCAGAATCTCGTTTGGACTTTTTAACATAAAACAATTTGCTGTTTCAATAAAATCAACAGTCATATTCTCATCTAAGAATACCATTTTAGATTTTTCGACTAATAATGGTTGATAATTTGTTTCTAGGATTAGATCATCTTCATCCCCAGAGTCTACAAGCCATAATGCAGTAACTCCGCTCATCACACAACCACAGCCCTCTGTTTCATATTTTAATTTTAACTTGTTATCTTTATTTTTTATTTGGGAGTTTAGTTTTTCAATCGCACGTTCTGAAAATGTTACATTCATTTCGTTCTCCTCTTTCTTTCATTTTATGACTATTCTAACATATCTTGTTTCCAACTACATATCATTACAATAACTCGACACTTCACCAACTATTTGAGTTTTGGTAAATGTTGAACTACTATCAATAGTAATACAATTAGATTAAGGAGGTATTCAAGAGATGTCAAAAGTTACGATTAAGGTAAATGATAATGGTTCATTAAGAATCACAGGTGACGTTGATTTAGTGGATAAGGAAGGGAATAAGTTCCCAACAAAACAAACCTTCTCATTATGCAGATGCGGTTTGTCTAAAAATAAACCTTTTTGCGACGGTTCGCATAAGGGAAATTTCGAATCTGTCGTACGAGCTCCAAATGAATAATCCTTATTAGACCGAGTGCACTACGCATTCGGTTTTTTCGTTATGAGATTTATAATTATGATACAATACGGATAAAAGCCTATCATGGAGGACGAAACATGCCTGATTGGTCGTATCATATACTTTTTAAACCTATTTTATCTCGAATTTCTCCCTATCAATCTCGGGAATTTATCCACAGAGGTATGAATCTGGTTGCCTCCATCCCAGGAGGACATCGGTTGATTCATTTCCTTGGTAGAGAGGAATCTTCTGAACTTGTAAAAAAAGAAATCCAAGGTGTGAGTTATGCAAATCCGGTTGGCCTTTCTGGAAAAATCGATCCGCTTTTAACCGGTTCTAGAGCTTTTTCAAATCTTGGGTTTGGTCTGATTGAAATTGGTCCAGTGACGATAGAGCCCACAACTGACCCTACTCTACCAATCGTTGATTGGCGAAAGCAGCAAATTGATTTTCCTGTAAATTATGAATCTATCGGAATTGAAAGAACAGTTCAAACGCTTGAAAAGTGGAAACCAACACAACCCGTTTTGGCAAGATTGGATGGAACGGACGAAGAACTACACTATTTAATAACGAGATTAGAGTCCTATGTTGCAGCGTTTGTCACTTCTTCAATGGAACTTCGTTGTTCAACAGATCGCCCTGTTTATCTGTCTGTCCCAGCAGATAAAATTAGAAACTTGGATTTCAATCGTGTTCAGACCTGTTTTTCTGGAATAGTAGTTGATGAACCCCCGAATCTACCGATTGAAAAATATAGGAGTGAATTACTAGATTCGCTCTATTATTTAAGGCAACATGGTTTCTCCCTACCTGTCATTACAGTTGGTGGCATCTATGAACCTGCCGATGCACTTGCACTTTTCGAAGCTGGGGCCGATCTCGTTCTGCTTTCAGGAGGCTATGTCTTCTCTGGACCTGGCCTGACAAAGCGAATTAATGAAGCTCTTACACACAAACTTCAGCCTAAGCCTCCGGTTCAACCCGGATGGATTTGGTATTGGCTATTTGGATTGTCCATTCTTATTGGTGGAATAATTGCTGTTCTTTTCAGCCTGACAACCATTATTCTCCCTTATGATGAACTGTTTCTTGGGATGCAACGAGAAGAAATCCTCTTGTTTAATGATCGGATTCTTTATTTTATGGCACATGACCGGATGACACTCGCTGGGACAATGATTTCCGGTGGTATCGTCTATATAGCATTGGCGCGTTTTGGAGTACGCAACCAAATTCTTTGGGCAAAGCAAGCCATCGATTTAGCAGCCATACTCGGCTTTTTAGGTATTTTTCTTTTTATCGGATACGGCTATTTTGATTGGTTACATTTGATATTTTGGCTTATTTTACTTCCAATTTATCTAATAGGGTTTATGAAAACAAGATCCCTTAAAGGGACCCCAACATCTCTTAACACCCGTAATCACCGCGTTTGGAAACATAGTATAATAGGGCAATTGGCCTTTGTCATTCTTGGTTTTTCTTTCGTGTTGGGCGGAATTGTGATTTCTATTATTGGAATAACGAACGTGTTTGTAGCAACTGACATTTTATATCTTTGTATGCCACCCGAAGTGCTTGATTTGTTTAATGATAAATTGATATCAGTCATTGCTCATGATCGTGCGGGGTTTGGAAGTGCACTACTCAGTGTTGGATTGTTAGTCCTGACGATTTCTCTCTGGGGATTTCAGCAAGGGAATAAATGGGTTTGGTGGACCTTACTCATTGGCGGACTTCCAGCCTTTTTCGCCGGGATTTGGATTCATTTTGCGATTGGATATACAACCTTTATCCATCTGCTTCCTGCTTATTTTGCAATTTGTTTGTTCTTAATTGGACTTATAATGACGTACCGATTTTTTCAAATAGGCAAGGATATGTAAAAGGAGCCTCAGGGGCTCCTTTCCTATTTTTCTGGATTCCAGTCTTTTGCAATCATGCCATATACAACATGGTCTACATAGTGATCATATAGCCACTCACTTTGCCTTACTTTGCCTTCATTCACGAAGCCCAGTCTTTCCGGAATCGACCGACTCTTATGATTTTCGACCGCTGCACGGATTTCAACTCGATTTAATTTCAAGTGGTCAAGAGCATAATGTGTCAATGCTTTTGCTACCCTTGTCATTATTCCATTTCCTTGGTATTGCTGACCAAGCCAGTAGCCGATAAAGGCTATTTTATTGGTCCAGTCGATTTCGTTAAAGCTTGCTACACCAACGATTTCATTTTTATAGACGATAACGGTATGTAGCCCTTTATTTTCTGCATAACTTTTCCTACATGATTGGATATATGCTTTTGTGTCCTCTACCTTTGTTGTCATATCGAGCCATGGTAGCCATTCTCGTAGGTAGGCTCTTGACTGGTCTGTTAATTCAAAAATTCTTTCAGCATCACTTAACTCTGTTAATTTTAAGGATAGTTCTTCGTCAATTTTGTATACAAACATAGCTCTTGTTCCCCCTTTCTTGTATCCTATTATTCTTCTACCTCTAGTCATTAAATTCCTTCAATAATCAAGAGACAAACATATGTAAAAAAACCTATTTCAACATCTCACTTATTAATTCCCGATTCCTCTGATTAAACACTTCATTATGGGATGAAACCATTGCTGCTTCATTCGCACTCGGTTCAATAAATTTTTTCGCTTTATTTACTGCATTTGCTGCATCTTGAAATGCACCTGCTATCAAGTTTACTTTACCGTCATACTTAATGATATCCCCTGCTGCAAAAAGTCCCTCTATAGATGTTTCGCATTGAGCATTTCCGGCTATATAGAAATTTTCTAGCATTTCAATTTCAAGTTCACTGTTTTGAAGTAAGGATGTGTCTTGTTCAAAACCATGGTTTATCACGACATCATCAACTGATAAATAATCGGTATCACCTGTTTCGTTGTTTGTTAATTCTACTCTCCTAATTTCATCACGGTTATCAGTCGCAATGAGCTTTGTAATCGTGGTATTGAAATAGCATTTGACTGTACTATTTTCTAGATTTGTAATTTGGGCTTCATGTCCAGAAAACTTCGATTTACGATGAATCACATATACTTCCTTCGCAATTGGCTCCAACTCGTTGGCCCAGTCAATTGCCGTATTCCCACCACCTGAAATAATAACAATCTTATCTTTAAAATGCTGAAGAGATTTGACCGTGTAATGAAGATTTGAGACCTCAAACCGCTCCGCACCTTGAATATCTATCTTTTGATGCTTTAAGATTCCACTCCCTACGGCAACTATCACTGTTTTCGAATAATGTTCCTTACCAGAAGCCGACTTCATTACAAACAATCCAGCTTCATTCTTGGTGATTGAAGTGATTCGTTCATTTAGAACAACTGTAGGATTGAATATTAGACCTTGCTTAACTAGCTGCTCGATTAACTTTGCACCTGGCAGAGGAGTTAGTCCCCCTATATCCCAAATCATCTTTTCAGGATAAATGTGTATTTTACCGCCTAAATATGGTTGAAAGTCGATTATTTTTGTTTTCATTTGCCGTAATCCACTATAAAACGCAGAGTAAAGACCCGCCGGTCCCCCGCCAATAATTGTCACATCATAACATTCATGTTTCCGCATTCAAAACACTCCTCGAATATATTTCTATAAAATTCATAACAAATTATTTATTGCGAAAAACCTAGTTGACAATGATTATCAATAGAATTATAGTATCATTATAACTTATAGTGATAATGATTATCAATATCGTTTTCAAATCTTACAACTGGAGGAATATCATGGTTCGTCTTTTTACAAAGGATTTGCATATTGGCTATGGCGACCGGTTAATCGTTAAGGACTTAAGTATTGAAATTCCTGATCAAAAGATTACAACGATTATTGGATCAAATGGCTGCGGAAAATCTACTCTGTTAAAAGCGATGTCACGTGTAATCCCACATCAATCCGGTTCGATTATTTTGGATGGAGAAAGTATCTCAAGGGAAAATACGAAAAAACTCGCAAAAAAGCTAGCTATACTCCCTCAAAGTCCTGAAAGCGCTAGTGGCTTGACAGTAGGAGAAATCGTTTCTTACGGACGTTTTCCCTATCAAAAAGGATTTGGCCGACTAACAAATAAGGACATTGAGATAATAAACTGGGCGCTCGACGTTACGGGGACATCGTTTTTTAAATATCACCCTGTCGATGCACTTTCTGGCGGACAACGCCAACGTGTATGGATTGCCATGGCTTTAGCTCAAGAAACGGAGATGATTTTTCTGGATGAACCTACAACTTACCTGGATATGGCGCATCAACTTGAAATATTAGAGCTGTTACATAAGCTTAACCAAGAACAGAAGCGGACGATCGTAATGGTTCTACATGATTTAAATCATGCCGCACGTTTTGCTGATTACATAATTGCCCTAAAACATGGTCAAATCGTAAAGGCGGGTACTTCTGAAGATGTGATTACGAACGAAGTCCTAAGAGAAGTGTTTCATATTGATGCTCTCATTGGGATAGATCCACGAACAAATAAACCTATGTGTCTAACTTATCATTTATTAAAAGGAGAAAAATTAAATGAAGAAACTATTAATCCCCTTTCTACTAATCTTGTTACTATTTAGTCTAGCTGCTTGTGGTGGCAGCACCAGTAAATCAACCGGTACCTCAAACGAAGAAACTTCTTCTGATACAATTACATATCAATCTGAGAATGGACCTGTTGAAGTGCCCGCAAGTCCACAACGTGTGGTTGTGCTTTCCACTTTTGCAGGAAATGTTCTGGCCTTGGATGTACCAGTCGTAGGTGTCGATTCTTGGTCTAAAGGAAATCCTCGATATAAATTAGACGGTGTCGAGGAAGTAACAGATGAAAACCTAGAGAAAATCATTGAACTAGAGCCGGACTTAATCATCGGTCTCTCTACAATGAAAAACGTGGATAAATTAAAAGAAATTGCACCTGTTGTAACGTTTACTTATGGAAAATTGGATTACTTGTCTCAACAGTTAGAAATCGGTAAGTTAGTAAACAAAGAAGCTGAAGCACAAAAATGGATTGATGACTTTAAAAAACGTGCCAAAGAGGCTGGAGAAAAAATAAAGGCTAAAATCGGCGAAGATGCAACAGTTACAGTCATTGAAAACTTTGATAAGGAACTTTATGTCTTTGGTGATAACTGGGCACGCGGTACAGAGATTTTATATCAAGAAATGAAATTGAACATGCCAGAAAAGGTAAAAGAAATGGCACTAGAAGCAGGTTACTATTCATTATCTTTAGAGGTACTTCCAGAGTTTGTTGGAGATTATCTAATTGTGAGTAAAGCAGAAGATACAGAAACTTCCTTTATGGATTCAGAAACGTATAAAAATATTCCTGCTGTTAAAAACAACCAAGCTTATGTAGCAAACGCAAAGGAATTTTACTTTAATGATCCAATTACACTTGAATATCAACTAGAATTTTTCATTCAATCATTTCTTGGCAACTAATGTATATATGGGGGAGTTCTTATGACAAGAATTCCTCTTCTTTTATTCTGAAAAGGAAAAGATGAGATACTATGACAAAATACACAAATTCAGTTCCGTTTATTCTGAAACTTACCTTGGGCATCCTGCTCTTCATAATCGTGTTCATTATTTCATTGGTATTTGGTGCTGCTGAAACGACTTTGAAAGAGGTATGGCTAGCTTTTTCAACTAACGTAAAGACCGACACCATCACCATGATTCGCGAAATCCGTGTTCCCAGAGAAATAGCAGCCGTTTTTGTTGGAGCCGGTCTTTCGGTAGCAGGCGCTATTATGCAAGGTGTAACGAGAAATCCTCTGGCAGACCCTAGCATACTTGGATTAACGGCTGGTGCTAATGCAGCTCTTGCTTTAACCATTGCTTTGGTTCCTACTGCTAACTATTTTGCTATTATGCTTGCCTGTTTTATTGGAGCCAGCATTGGAACAGTTTTGGTCATAAGTATTAGTTCGGCCAAAAAAGGAGGGTTTTCTCCACTTCGAATTGTGTTAGCTGGGGCTGCTGTATCTGCTTTTCTCTATGCAGTTGCCGATGGGATTGCACTATATTTTAATATTTCTAAAGACGTTTCAATGTGGAGTGCTGGTGGTATTATCGGAACTACTTGGGCTCAACTTCAAGTCATCGTTCCTTTTATCATAATAGGCATTTTGATTTCTCTGTTTCTCTCAAGACAGCTGACGATTCTTAGTCTAAATGAGGAAATTGCGATAGGGTTAGGTCAAAAGATTTTACTGATTAAGGTTTTATTATTCGTAATCGTTATCATGTTAGCAGGTGCATCGGTTGCTCTCGTTGGAAATCTTACCTTTCTTGGTTTGATGATTCCCCATATTGTAAGAGCCATTGTTGGAACTGATTATCGCTATATTCTTCCGATGTCAGCTGTTGCTGGTGCTACCTTTATGGTATTTGCAGATACGCTTGGACGCAACTTAAATGCTCCCTTTGAAACACCAGTGCCTGCGATTGTAGCCATATTAGGGCTTCCCTTCTTCCTGTTCATTGTCCATAAAGGAGGTAAGGCTTTTTCATGATCCATCCAAGTTTACGTAACAAACATCGTTTTTTACTTATCGGAATTTTTGTAATGATCCTCATAACAACTATCGTTAGTATGGGACTAGGGTACTCCTCCTTGTCTTATAATAGGCTGATTCCTACACTTTTAGGAGAAGGGACTTTTAAAGAAGAATTTGTGTTATTCTCTGTACGTTTACCACGTATTGTTATTACAGTTCTTGCCGGAATGGCACTCGCCCTATCCGGGGCTATCTTACAAGGAATTACACGAAATGACCTCGCAGATCCTGGAATCATTGGGATTAATTCTGGGGCAGGTGTAGCCATTTCAGTCTTCTTTTTGTATGTTCCGATTGATGTTGGATCATTTATTTATTTACTTCCTGTTGTAGCGTTTATCGGTGCCCTCATGACGGCATGCTTAATTTATCTATTTTCATATAGCAAAAGTGTAGGCCTCCAACCAATAAGGCTAATCTTAATAGGAGTTGGGTTTTCAATGGCTTTATCAGGCATAATGGTCCTACTCATTTCCTCCTCTGAGCGTGAAAAAGTAGACTTTATTGCCCGATGGTTAGCGGGGAATATATGGGGAACAGACTGGCCATTTATACTGGCACTCCTACCTTGGTTGCTTGTGCTAATTCCCTTTACTCTTTTTAAAGCGCATCGCTTGAATATCCTTAATTTAAGTGAGACAACCGCAATTGGGCTAGGTATCTCCATTGAAAAAGAAAGGCTCCTTTTACTTTTAACAGCAGTTGCATTAGCCGCTGCCGCTGTTTCTGTTACTGGTGGCATTGCCTTTATTGGTTTAATGGCTCCACATATCGCAAAAACAGTAGTAGGAGCACGTCATCAGCTTTTTATCCCACTTGCTGTGCTCATTGGTGGATGGCTATTATTATTTGCTGATACAATCGGGCGCAATATTGTGGAACCAGAAGGTATTGCTGCTGGAATTATGACTGCCCTTATAGGAGCACCTTATTTTATTTATCTTTTGCTGAAGAAAGCGTGATTTTTAAATCACGCCTTTTTTAAAAAAGATTAACCGGAAAAACGCAAATCGACTAACATGTTTGCTGGGATATAGTGAACTTCCCCAAATTTATCGATGACATGCAGTTTGTTTTGTAGAGCATCATAATGATGGATAGTGCCGAGAAGGAGTTTGTGGTGTTTCGCTTCATAATGCGTGATCACTAGTTCTCTCCCCTCCTCCATCGCCTCACAAAGAATACCATTCATCTCTTCAATTTGCTGTTCATCAAGTTCTGGTTTTTGCTCATACGTGTCTTCTTCCGTCCAATCTCTAAGTATTTTTACATGCTCTGGCAGCATCATTGCTGTCCATTTTATGGATCCGCGATCCCGTATCATTGCTAATTACCTTCTTTCTATTCCGCCTTATGTCCACCGACGAGCTTACTACGGTGTCTTGATGTTCCGGCATTTGTGTAGGATACTGCACGCAGGATTGCATCGGAACCGTATTTCCCGCGAATACCATCCATCACATAACCAAGCTTATGCTGCTTGACTCGGTTGAGATAAAACAAATCCAATTGCATTTGTGTGTCATCTTCAATATTAGAAAGTGCAATTGAGATTTTCCGGACTGTCTTCTGTGCATAAAATTTCTCAAATAACTCAAGACAAACGCGGTACATCTCCATTGTAATATTTGTCGGAGTATCAATGGTTTTCGAACGATAAAATCCTCCGCCAAACTCATCACGGCTATAATGAATACCGAGGCTAATTGTTCTCCCTGCTTTTTTATGTCTTCGTGCACGCCTCGCTACCTCTTCGCACATTTCAAGAATGACATGTTTGACTTCTTCCGGATCTGGATAATCACGCATAAGAATTTGGCTTTTCCCAAAGCTGATCTGTCCCTGTATAATTGGTGCACCAATTTCTGATAAATCCACACCCCAAGCATGGTAATACAGCTGATTTCCCATGACTCCGAATTTTTTTTCAAGTAGTTCAAGTGGATAATGGGCAAGCTGGCCAACCGTTGTAATCCCCATCCCATTTAAGGTTCGCTCAACTCTACTCCCAATCCCCCACATTTCTCTTAGCGGCGAGACTGTCCATAGTTTTTCTGGGATATCATCATAGGTCCATTCTGCAATTCCCTTTTTCTTGGCCTCTAAATCTAAGCAGAGCTTTGACATCAACATATTAGGACCAATACCAATGGCACAAGCAAGCCCATATTCGGCCTCGATTTCCTGCTTGATTTTACGTGCAATTGTTGTTGCGTTTCCCCATAATTTTTCAGTCCCATCAATCTTTATAAAGCTTTCATCTACGCTATACACATGGATCGCACTTTTTGGTACATACCGGTTAAAAAGTCTCGTAATTTCCGTTGAAATTCGTAAATACATGGCCATTTTTGGATTTACAATTTTAATTCGTGGATCCTTAGGGATTTCAAAAAGTCTTGATCCTGTTTTGATCCCAAATTCCTTCTTTAGCTTTGGTGAAGCAGCAAGCACAATACTTCCCTGTCGCTCTGTATCTCCAACAACCGCTAAATAACACTCGAGCGGATCAAGACCTAATAAAACTGCAGCACAGCTTGCATAGAAGCTTTTTATATCCACGCACAAAATCTTTTGAACGGGCAACTGGCTGTAATCCACCATTTAACATCATCTCCAAAAAGAATATATGTTCGTATTGTATTCTTAATAATAGGAGAATATACGTTCGATTTCAATGGAAATAAAAGGAGAATTCTTAAATTGTAATCTCCAACGTAATCAAAACCACCAGTGTGAACTGGTGGTTTTGATTTTTTTACAATTTAAAATTGGAGTAATTATATGTCCCTATATTTTATCCACAAAAAACGTGAAAATATTTTTTATTGAGACATCGATTGTATCCCCCTACCCTTGTTCCTATCTCATCACATTAAAATATCTTGCTTCTGGGTGGGCGAATACCATTGCAGAGACGGATGCTTCGGGTTCCATCATGTAGCCGTCGGTTAGGTGGACGCCTATTTCGTCTGGTTGAATAAGACCAAATAGTTTTTTCTGGTCTTCTAGGTCTGGGCAGGCTGGATAGCCGAATGAGAAGCGCTGACCCGGGTAGCGAGCAGCGAAGCGTTCCTGCATGGTAAAATCAACCGGGTCTGGAAATCCCCAACGGTCGCGCATTTGCCGGTGAATTAATTCGGCAAATCCTTCTGCGCTTTCCAGTGCCAACGACTGAAGTGCGTGACATTCTAGAAATCGTCCTTCCTTTTTCAACTGATCGGCAATCTCGCGGATGCCACGGCCCGCTGTAACGGTGAAGAATCCAACGTAGTCCATCAATCCGCTATCAACCGGTTTTAAGTAATCTGCTAAACAAAGATAGGGGGCCGAATCCTGTCGCGGAAATGTAAATGTTTCAATCGTTTTTCCCATATTATTCGGATCATAAATATAGACTTTATCCCCATCTGATTGAGCTGGAAAGAATTGATAGACAGCGGCAGGTGTAATCCACTGATTGCTTTTTGCTTGCAGAAGAAGACGGTCCACCATTTCCTTCACCTTTACCGCTTTTTCATCCTTGTTCTCCAGCATGTTTGCTATTTTACCTTTTACACCAAGGTGGTGGCCAAGAAGCATTTGCATATTAATATACGGCTCGATGTGTGAAAGTGAATACGAACGTAACACATGTCGTTTAGTATCACTAGGAACATAGACCTTCACATCGGTTGATATACCTGGCTTCACTGCCAATGCTGTCGTAGTCCGTCTAGGAAGATCAAGTGTGACTGGCGCAGCTGTTAATTTTTCTTTTTTTATCGCAAACAGTCTGTCCCTTTCCTCAGATGACTCTAAGGAATTCGCAAGTGACAGCCCTGACATCGCATCCTTTGCATAGAGGACAAGTCCATCATACTCCTTGGAAATTTTCGAATCCGTGAATTTCCGAGAAAGTGCTGCCCCTCCTACTAAAATCGGTAAGGATATTCCTGCTGCTTTCATATCCTGTGCCGTTATGACCATTTGCTGAGCTGATTTTACCAAAAGTCCTGAGAGGCCAACAATATCAGGCTTTTCTTCACGGATTACTTTTATTAATTCGGCTGGGGCCACCTTAATTCCTAAATCAAGCACATCATAGCCATTATTGCTGAGAATGATATCAACGAGATTCTTTCCAATATCATGAACATCGCCCTTGACCGTTGCGAGAACAATCTTCCCCTTTGAAGCAGAGACATCCCCTTTTTCCATAAATGACTCCAAATACGAAACAGATGCCTTCATCACCTCGGCGCTTTGCAAAACCTCAGCTACAATCAACTGATTATCATTAAATAACCGCCCAACCTCCTTCATCCCTTCCATTAAAGGACCATTGATTATATCAAGAGGGGCAGGATATTCCGCAAGAGCCAGCTCAAGGTCTGGAATCAGTCCTTCCTTCGTTCCTTCTACAACATAGTACGCTAACCGTTCTGCTAGACTCATATCAAGAACGGTGCCCTTATCCTCTTTTTTCTTATCCCTGTAAAAATCAGTAAAAACCGCTAATGCTTCATCGGTCGTTTTAAATAAAAGATTCTCCGCTAACTGGATCTCCTCCTTTGAAATCGACGCAAATCGCTCTAGCTTCTCAGTATTCACAATTGCGTAATCAAGGCCAGCCTGTGTACAGTGGTAGAGAAAAACTGAATTTAGGACCTCACGACCGACCGGTGGAAGACCAAAAGACACATTACTTACCCCAAGAATAGTTTGGACCTCAGGGAATCTTTCCTTTATCAGTCTAATTCCATCAACTGTTGCCTTTGCTGAGCCGATATATTGCTCGTCACCCGTTCCAACAGGGAAGACTAATGGATCAAAGATGATATCCTGTGACTTCAGCTTATACTTATTCACTAGGAGGTCATAAGAACGCTTTGCAATTTCAAGCTTTCGTTCTGCGGTAACTCCCATTCCTTCTTCATCAATCGTCCCGACAACAGCCGCAGCACCATAGCGATGGATTAGCGGAAGAACCGCTTCAAAGCGCTCTTCCCCATCCTCAAGGTTAATGGAATTGATAATTGTTTTTCCTTGCGAGTATTTGAGTGCCCTCTCTATCACTTTTTCATCTGTGGAATCAATGACAAGCGGCACTTTGACCTTTTTCACGACTTCTTTGATAAAATTCTCCATATCAGCAAGCTCGTCACGGTCAGGGTCGGCAAGGCAAAGGTCGATTACATGGGCCCCGCCCTTCACTTGGGCGCGCGCAATTTCGGCTGCCTCTTCTACTTTTCCTTCTTTAATTAATCGTTTGAACTTACGAGAACCGATGACATTTGTCCGCTCCCCAACCATAATCGGTCTGAGTGTCGGATCATCATAAATAAACGGCTCAATTCCAGACACCATATGCAGGGAGTGTGAGGTAATTTCTCGTGGTTGATGCTGTTTCATCTCTTCGGCTATTGCGCGGATATAGTCTGGTGTTGTTCCACAGCAACCACCGACGATATTCAGCCAGCCTTGTGCCGCAAATTCCCCAAGCTTCTTAGCTAGCATATCCGGTGTTTCATGATAATTTCCTTCCTCGTCTGGCAACCCAGCATTCGGGTAACAGCTAACAGCCGCCTGTGAAAGCCCAGCGAGTGAGCGAATATGGTCCTGCATGAATTCAGGACCAGTAGCACAATTAAGGCCGACAGCAACCGGATTCATATGCTCAATTGAAATGTAAAAAGAGTCTATCGTTTGCCCAGCAAGCGTTGTACCCATCGGTTCAATGGTACCGGAAATAATAAGAGGTAAGTTTTTTCCTGTTTGTTCAAAAGCTCGCTGAATACCGATATATGCCGCCTTCACATTCAGCAAATCCTGACTTGTTTCAAGAAGTAAGAGATCCACACCACCATCAATCAATCCGATTGTTTGCTCCTCATAACTAGCGGATAATGCATCAAAGGTGGTGCCCCCGGTAACACTTAGTGTTTTCGTTGTAGGTCCGATTGAACCTGCGACATAGCGAGGCCAGTCTTGAGTGGATGCTTTCTCTGCCTCCTTGATCGCGAGTTGAGCTGCAATTTTATTAATTTCATAGGCTTTATACCCGAGATTATATTCATCAAGGACGAGACTTGTCGCACCAAAGGTATTGGTTTCAATGATATCAGCCCCTGCCTCCAAATACTCACGGTGGATTCTTGAAATCACCGATGGAGCGGTTAACACAAGATGTTCATTACAGCCATCATATTCCTCACCGCCAAAATCCTCGGGGGTCAGCTCTGCATTTTGAAGCATCGTCCCCATTGCCCCATCCATTATGAGGATTCGTTTGTTGATTTGTTCGCTAATTGGTTGCTTTGGCATAGTTGTTCCCCCTTATTTCCCTTGCGTGCTTACGTGCATATTGTGCCAGCTCAACTGTTAGCTCATAACGCAGAAATGGTGTAATTAAGTAGATTCCATTGAATAAATCCAAAGCCGCATCAATAAGTGATTTAGTAATGGCAATCCCTTCCCGGGTTGACTGAATCGGATCATTTTGTAAAAATGCCATCCTCTCTCGAATCCAATCGGCAATTTTGATTCCAGGCACTTCATTATGTAAGAATTCTGTATTTTTATGATTTAAAAGTGGCATCAAGCCAATGTAAATCGGTGCCTTTATGTGTTTCGTATGTTCATAGATTTCAAGTAGCTTTTCCTCTGAAAAAACCGGTTGAGAGATGAAATAATCAGCACCATTGGTAATCTTTTTTTCCATCCTTTTTACGGCATTTTCTAATGATTTTACATTGGGATTAAAAGCACCCGCAATGCTAAATGCTGTCTTTGAGCCTAGATCTTTTCCAGAATAGGCCAGACCTTCATTTAACCCTTTGATCATTTGAATTAATTCAAATGAAGCCATATCATAAACCGATGAAGCTCCGGGAAAATCACCGACGCGGGCTGGGTCTCCTGTAATCACAAGTACATCATGCAAGCCGAGGGTGTGCAGGCCCATGAGATGGGATTGAAGGCCAATTATATTGCGGTCTCGACAGGCGATATGAATGAGAGGCCTCATGCCGAGGTCCCGTTTTACAAGATAGCCAAGTGAATCATTTGCGATTCTCACCTGAGCCAGGGAGTTATCTGCTAATGTGACCGCATCAATACCCGCATCCTTAAGTGCACGGGCCCCTTCGAAAAATTTAGTCGTATCAAGCTTCCGAGGTGGGTCTAATTCAACTATCACGGATGGTCGTTCCCTCACAATTTCCTGCAGTGGAGGAAGGTCCCTACTACCCGAATGATCGGATATGATAACTTGCTTCGGTGTTGCTTTTACTGTTTTTTCGGTAATAGGCGAGCAGTTATTTAAAGCAGTGGCAAATGCCCGGATATGCTCAGGGGTTGTGCCACAACAGCCACCAAGCAGCCGTACCCCTTGTTTTCGGAATTCAAGCGCCGCTTTTCCAAAATAGTCGGCATCTCCTCCATAATGGAATTTTCCGTCTGTATAGGCTGGCAGACTAGCATTTGGATAGGCAGAAAGATAGGCGTGATTTGGCAGTTCAATTTGTTCAAGCGCCGTCAGCATATGGTGCGGCCCTAATCGACAATTTAAGCCCACCACATCTGCTCCAAGTCCTTCAAGTCTTCGGATTGCCTCATTTACAGAGGTACGATCCTGCATGATACCAGGCTCCTGATGGGACACTTGGGCAATAATCGGCAATTCCGTTTCCTTTCTCGCAATGGTCAGGACAGTCTCGAGCTCCTCTAAATCCCAGAACGTCTCAAGTAACAGTCCATCCACTCCTTCTAATAATAGACAATAGAGCTGCTCCCGGAAGCTTCGCTTGATTTCTTCTATTTTAATAGATCCTGCTTTCACTCCTCGGTTCCCGCCTAATGTCCCCAATGCATAAACCTGTTTTTGATACTGATTTGAATTCTGCATATGTGCGTGCACAGCCTTTTTAGCATGACGAACAGCTGCACTGTTAATGTTTTTCACAGAGTCCTCAAGGCCATATCTGCCAAGTTTCAAATAATTCGCGGCATATGTATTGGTTTGAATTACATCCGCTCCTGCCTCCAAATAGGCCGTATGAATGTTCTGGATTTGCTCTGATTGCGACAGATTCAGTTCTTCAAAACAACTGCTAGCCCCGTAGGAGTAAAGGAGCGTCCCCATCGCCCCATCACCAATTACGATCTCTGTCTCTAACTTTTCTAGTAAACTCATTTTCACTCCCCTAGTCGTCATCAAAATCCTCGAAAAAAGTTAAAAGTCTACTATATAGAAGAAGACTTTTCCAAGTGGAAATCGCATCATCTTTCTCCTTATCTTGCAAATGGAAACTCACTTGCAAGTGCATCAAATTAAAACATTTTCATCCTTTTTTAACTTCTTTTCGTATACTTATACTGGATAATGGCATGCAACAAAATGTTCCGAATTAATCACTTTTAATTCTGGTACTATTTCCTTGCAAAGTGCTGTCGCAGCAGGACAGCGAGGATGAAAACGGCATCCAGATGGCGGATTGGCCGGGGATGGGACTTCACCCTTAATTGTAATCCTTTCTCTTCTTTTCGTTGGGTCAGCAATAGGAATAGCGTTTAAAAGTGCCATTGTATAATGATGTGCCGGACGAAGAAACAACGCATCTGCTGGTGCAATTTCTACTAGTTTCCCTAAATACATAACCCCAATCCTATTTGAAATATGACGGACAACATTTAAACCGTGACCAATAAATAAATAGGTTAAACTAAGATTATCTTGGAGCTCTTGAAATAGATTAATTATTTGCGATTGTACAGATACATCCAGTGCAGAAACTGCCTCATCTGCAACAATAAATTGTGGATTTAAAGAGATCGCTCGTGCTATTCCAATCCGTTGCCTCTGTCCACCTGAGAATTCATTCGGAAACCTGTCATACCAGCTTGAATTAAGTCCTACTAACTTCATGATTTCTAATACTTTTTCTTTTTTTTCTTTCTCCTTCAATGATTGATGTACCCAAAGTGGTTCGCCTATTACATCTCCAACTTTCCATCTTGGATTGATTGAACCATATGGATCTTGAAAAACAACTTGCATATCAGCCTTTGCTTTTTTTGATTCTGATTTATTTAATTCAAGCAAGTTCCTACCTTGGAACAATACTTTTCCGTTTGTAGCTTTTTCCAATTGCAAAATGACACGGCCTAAAGTAGATTTTCCACAGCCAGATTCTCCAACAAGTCCGAAAGTTTCCCCTTTTTTAATGGTGAAGGATACATCATCTACAGCACGAACAAATTTTTTCTTTCTATTTAATAATCCTTTCTCAATTGGAAAGTACTTTTTAAGATCCTTAATTTCAATGAGTGAATCTTCATCTGAGTTATTTTGTACGTTTAATGTTTTATATTCGCTTTTATTTTCTGAAACAGAGGTTACATTATTTGGTTTTGTTAATTCAACTTTCTCCGTATGCCAACATGCGACTTTATGACCTTCATACTCCACTAATGGAGGTTCTTCAATTGCACACTTTTCCGTAGCATATGGACAACGAGGGTAAAATCTACAGCCAGTTGGTACACTATCTAATGCCGGGATGGAACCATCAATCGAGTACAAACGGCTTCTTTGTACACTATCTAAAGGTACAATGGATTGCAGCAATCCCTTTGTATAAGGATGACTCGGATGTTCGAATAATTGAAAAACAGATCCTTCCTCGACAACCTGTGCAGAATACATTACAACAATTCGATCAGCCATTTCAGCAGCAATTCCTAAGTCATGTGTGATTAGTAAAATGGACATGTTAAATTCCTCTTTTAACTCCTGAAGCAATGCAAGAATTTGTGCTTGTGTGGTTACATCTAGTGCCGTAGTAGGTTCATCTGCAATAAGTAATTCAGGGCCGCAAGCTAGTGCGATTGCAATCATAACGCGCTGAAGCATTCCCCCTGATAATTCATAAGGATATTGTTTCATTCTTAATTCTGGCTCAGGAATTCCAACTCTTCGCAATAACTCTATTGCTTTTTCAGTTGCTTCTTCCTTACTCACCCCGTTATGATGAAGCATTACCTCGGTTATTTGATGACCAATCGTGAACACTGGATCTAAGGCTGACATAGGCTCTTGAAATACCATTGCTATTTTTTTACCCCGAAACTCACTCATTTTTTTCTGCGATATCCCAACCAAGCTTTGCCCTTCCAACAAGATTTCTCCATTAGTAATGATTCCGTTATTAAAATCAATTAGACGCATGATGGAAAGAGAAGTAATCGTCTTTCCACTTCCGGATTCACCAACCAAACAAACAATCTCACCTTTATTTACTTGCAAATTGACCTTGTTAACAGCGTTCAACATTCCATTTTGTGTTTTAAATCCAACCGATAGTTCTTGAACATTTAAGAGTGGTTTCAACTCCAACCCACCTCCCCGTAATTCTTAATTTTTGGAATGCTTTGGATCTAGTTGATTTCGTAGTTCATCTCCGATTAGATTCACTGCAATAACTAGAATGGTAATGGCTAATCCAGGAAATGTAACAATCCACCAAGCTACTGTTATATAGCTTCGACCTTGAGAAAGCATATAGCCCCAGTCTGGTATTTCCTGAATTACTCCCAGTCCCAGAAAACTAAGACCTGTTCCAATTAGAATGCTCGTTCCGACCCCTATTGTAGCCATCACAAGTAATGGAGAAATACAATTCGGAAAAATATGACGGACTAAAATGTTTAAATGTGATGTTCCTATTGATCGGGAGGCATCAACAAAAGGGCGGCTTTTTACTGCAATAACCTGGCTTCTTATTACCCTAGAATATCCAGGAATGGAAGCAACACTAATTGCTAAAACGATATTCCCTAAACTTGCACCAAGTGCTGATGAAATAGCTATGGCTAACAGTATATTGGGAATAGTCATCAGAATATCTATAAATCTCATAAAGATAGTGTCAATAATACCACCAGTATATCCGGCAATTAAGCCTATGATCGTTCCTGCTAAACCACCTAATACAACGGATGCTATACCTGTTAATAATGACTGCCTTGCTCCATAAACAATTAAACTAAAAATGTCACGCCCAAATTGATCCGTTCCCAAAACATAGGACAAACTAGGTGGCTGCATGACGGATTGAGTATTCATCTGAGTGGGCGAGTATGGTGCAATCCATTGAGGAAATAGAGCACAACTAACAATAAAGGCAATGATTAACGTGGAGAGTATTAGGATTACCTTTGACCATTTTATACGTCTTGCTCTATAACCAATATCCTTTTCTTTTAGAGTCTGGGTTAGAGTCTCTCTAACCGTGCCCGAATTTGAAATCATTCAATTACCACCTCACACGTTTTATATTTTCCAAGATTTATTTAATAGTAGATTTTCGTAATCTAGGATCGATGTAGGCATAAGAAAGATCAACAATGAAATTAACAAGAACGTACATAATTGCCGCAACTAAAATAACACCTTGAATCATAGGAATATCTTTTTGATTGATTGCATCAACTACAACTCTTCCGATTCCTTGTCTAGAAAAAACAGTTTCTGTCACGACAGAGCCAGCGAGTAAATCCCCAATTAAAATTCCTAGAACTGTTATTCCTGGTAAAAGTGCATTGCGTAAGACATGCTTATACATAACTATTCTTTCCGTTAGACCTTTGGCCCTAAGTGTTGAAACAAACTGTTCATTAATAATTTCTAGAACACTATTCCGTATGATTCTTGTTAATAAACCAGATTGGGTTATACCCAAACAGAGGGCTGGCAAAACTAACTGCTTAAAACTCCCATTCCCAATAGCTGGAAACCAATTTAAATTAATGGAAAAGATAAGTATAAGAAGTATTCCAAGCCAAAATGTCGGCATAGAAATGCTAAAAAGCCCTATAACTCGAACAATATAATCCAGCCATCGATTTTGGTAAATAGCAGATAGTACTCCAAATACGACACCTATAATTATTGCTATAAACCCACTTGCTAGAGTTAAAGATAAAGTGGCGGGAATATTCACCATAAGCTTATTAATCACTGGCTGATTATCCACAAATGACTCACCTAAATTGAAGGTCACCAAACCTTTTATATAATCAGCATATTGCTCATTAACTGGGCGGTCTAAGCCCAATCTTGTCTGCAATTCTGCAACTCTCTCTTCGCTCATGTTTTCTCCTCCAATCATCCGGGCAGAATCACCCGGTAAAATATGGAGGAGAAAAAATACCAATGTTACTGAGCCCAGGACGACAAGAAGGGATACTAATATTCTTCTTAATACAAATTTAAGCATACCTAAGACTCCTTTTAGTGATTGTTATTGTTGAATCCAAGCATCATAAAAATCAGGAAATGCTGGAGAATGGAATCGAATTCCTTTTACTTCTTTTACTGTTGCAATTGAGTACTGGAATAAATAAGTAGGGATAGAATATACATTTTCAATTATATATTCTTGTACTTTTGTATATATTTCTTTGCGTTTTTCTGGATCCTGTTCTAAATACCCCTGTTCTAACCATTCATCGAGTTCAGGTACGTTAACTCGTGAAGGTGTTGCTAACCCATAAGGCCCTTTTGTTGAAAAGATCGATCTCATAACATCTGGATCCCCATAAAATTGACTTGAAGCAAACATATCGTATTCACCATTAAATCTTCGTTCATCATAAGCACCTGCTGATAATGAAACGATGTTTAATTGAATACCTGCTTGTTTTAGCTGCTGTTGAAACACTGTGATTAAATCAATTCGTTTTTCACGGTTACCTTGAGTATCAATTAAATCTATTGTTAAAGGTTTTCCATCTTTTTCCCATAAACCATCAGACCCTTTTTTCCAGCCTGTTTCCTGGAGTAGTTTGCTTGTTTCTTCTAAATCTTGTTTCCAAGAGTTTTCTACAGTTTCAGTGTAAGAAAACATTGTTTTTGTAAGCGGTGACCAAGCCTGTTCTGAAGTGCCTAAATATATAGTGTCTACTGCGGATTTAATATTAAGAGCTGATCGTACCGCTTTCCTCACTTTTACGTCATCCCATGGTTTTCTACTTGGATTTAAATATAATGAAAAATTTATTTGTTTCAATTCAGTTTCAATAACATTAAATTGATTATCCTTTTTTAGTGCAACTAAATTTTGAGGTGGAATAATATCTGCCACGTGTACTTGTTTGCTTTGTAAGACCCCAACACGAGTCGCTTCTTCTGGTACAAATTGAATGGTAATTTTATCAAGATATGCTGGTCCCTGATGTCCAGCATTTTCGGGTGCCCAATTATAGTCCTCATTTTTCACTAGTTCAACCTGTGTTCCTAGAGTGAATTTTTCTAATTTAAATGGACCTGTACCTACTGGATTTTGTGGAAAGGCGTCACCAAATTTTTCAACTGCAGCAGGGGATACCATTCCTAAATCGGCCTTAGCAGCATTACTTAAAAATGGTGCAAAGGGTGTAGAAAAATTAATTTTCACTGTAAACTCATCAATCACTTCTGCCGACTCAAAAGGACCGATCGCATTTAATGAATTAGTAGAATTTGTTGCCGGATCTTTAATTCTTTCAAAATTAAATTTAACTGCTTCAGCATTGAATGGCGTCCCATCATGGAAAGTTACATCTTCTCGAAGCTTGAATAAATAGCTTCTGTTATCGGCTGAAATCTCCCATGAGGTAGCCAGCCATGGTTTAATGGTTCCATCCTCTAGTTCAACTACCAAACTATCATAAAGTGATCTCATAACCCGACCATTTTGTGCATTCAATGATTTATGAGCATCAAGATTGTCTTGTGTTACGGTACCAGCAAGTGCCCATTTCAATTCTCCCCCGGGTGTTATCTCACCCTCAGCAGCCGCTCCACTAGCTTCATCATTATTTGTTTCAGTATTCGAACATCCTGCTAGAAGAACACTAAATGCGATTAAAATGATAAATATTTGTATATATAACTTCTTCACAAAATTTCCCTCGTCTCTATACTAGCTTTGTCTAAAGTACGTAATGTTCTATCTTACTTACTTTGCTCACAACTGTTGAACTGGCTTTCTAGCGTTCCGATTTTCAGGTATTTCTAATCCTAAATTTCCTCTTAAAGTGTCATGCTCATACTCTGTTCTATATATTCCACGTTCTTGCAAAATAGGCACAACACGATCTACGAACTCAGGCAGTCCTTTTGGTGTTGCCGCCCCAATGATAAATCCATCAGATGCTTCTTCCTCAAACCATCGCTGGATAAGATCTGCTACTTTTTCCGGAGTTCCAACAAATCTTCCCTTCGGTGTAGCAAAGTCCAGTGCCACTTGACGCAACGTTAAATTTTTCTCCTTCGCATTTCTTTTAATTATGTCGGACATGCCTTGATGACTATTGCTTCCTAAACTCCCTAGATCAGGAAATGGCTCATCAAGTGGATATTTAGTAAAATCATGATCATCAAATGGTCTACCTAGTGCATTAAGTGCTTTATCTATAGAGACTAGATTTGCAATTTCTTGATGCTTGCGATCCGCTTCTTCCTGCGTATCACCAATAATCGGAATAATCCCTGGCAGAAGGGAAACCTGGTTTGGATTTCTTCCAAACCCACGAGCCCTTTGTTTTACATCGGCAAAATATTCCTTGGATTCCTCAATATCCGTTCCTTCCCCTGCAAAAATCACATTTGCGTTTCGTGCTGCAAAATCTCTTCCTACTTCTGATTTACCGGCTTGGAAAATAACAGGCTGACCTTGTTTGGAACGTGCGATATTTAATGGTCCTTTAACTGAAAAGAACTCTCCCTCATGATTTAACGTATGAAGTTTCTCTTTATCAAAAAAGACTCCAGACTCTTTATCATAGACAAAAGCATCATCTTCCCACGAATCCCATAACCCTTTAGCTACTTCTAGGTACTCCTGTGCCATTTTGTAACGCACATCATGAGGAGGATGTGGTTTCTTATTGTAATTGTCAGAAGTTCCTGAAAGCCATGATGTGACTACATTCCAGCCTGCCCTACCATGGCTAATATGATCAAGAGAAGCAAGCTGTCTAGTAACGGTATAAGGTTCGCTGTAACTCGTAGTAATAGTGCCTACTAACCCGATGTGATTTGTTACGGCTGCAAGAGAAGACAAAACGGTAACTGGTTCAAATCTATTCAAATAATGCGGACTGGAATTTTCATTAATAGAAACACTGTCAGCAATAAAAACAAAGTCTAACTTTCCTTCTTCGGCCTTTTGAGCCTGTTGCTTATAGAACTCAAAATTGGTGCTTGCATTTGGTAAGGAATCAGGATGCCTCCAATCACCCCATCCACCTCCAACTCCGTGTATCCAAGCTCCCAACTTTAATTTTCTTTCCTTAGTCATTGAAACTCCTCCTCTATTTATAAAATTGCTTTATCAATAATTAGCAAATTTAAATTATTCGCATCTAAATACTTGGTTATCATGTTAAAGTGTTTCCTTTTAGTTCGACCTAAACCTCTATACCACTTCTTGTATATAGATTTTCTGGCTCCCGCAATCCAAGATTCTCCCTTAAAGTCACACCCTCATATTCTTCTCTAAACAATCCTCGTTTCTGAAGTTCTGGAACCACTAATTCTACGAAATCGGTTAAGCTATCGGGGAAATGTGGTAGCATAAGGTTGAATCCATCTGCTGCTTTATTTACAAACCATTCCTCCATTTGATCCGCAATTTGCTGTGGATCTCCAAATATAATTCGATGACCTCTAGAACCAGCTACATGTTTAGACAATTCTCTGATCGTCAAATTTTCTCTTTCAGCAAGCTCGATTAATAGCTTTCGTCTGCTCTGGTTCATATTTGTTTCAGGAATATTTGACGGCAATGGACCATCCAATGGATAGGGTGTTAAGTCAAAGTCCCCTAGGTATTCAGACAGTATTTGCAGCCCTACTTCTGGAGTGATTAATTCCTGAAGTTGATGATACTTCCCTTCCGCCTCTTCTTTTGTTCTTCCTGTATAAATCGAGAGTCCCGGCATGATTTTTATATCCGCTGGAGAGCGGCCGTATTGAATTGCCTTATCCTTTACCTTTTTGTAGAAGTCCTGTGCCCCTTCAAGTGTTTGCTGTGCTGTAAATATGACATCAGCTGTTTTGGCTGCAAGGTTAATCCCCTCTTCTGATGATCCAGCTTGAATGATAACAGGCCTTCCTTGTGGTGATCGGGATGAATTTAATGGACCCTCTACCGAGAAGAACTCACCCTGATGATGTAAACCATGCAACTTATTATCATCAAAATATTGTCCTGATTCCTTATCACAAAGGAGTGCATCCTCTTCCCAACTATCCCAAAGGCCCTTCACTACACTCACAAATTCCTCAGCTCTCTTATATCGGATACTGTGATCAAGATGCTGCTTCTTAGTAAAGTTTCGTGCCTCTGTTTGATAGTAAGAGGTAACCACATTCCATGCAGATCTCCCATTACTTAGGTGATCAATAGATAGAAACTTTCGTGCAATATGAAAGGGTTCATTATAGGTTGTGGTTGCTGTCGCAGCTAAGCCTATATGTTTGGTCACGACTGATAATGCTCCCAATAAAGTAAATGGTTCAAATCTTACTAGCTCCGCAGGATGTGAATGTTTGTCAAACGATAATCCATCACTTAAGAAAAGCATATCCAACTTACCCTTTTCAGCAATGCTTGCTATTTCCTGATAAAACTTTATATTTATAGCAGATTTTCCGGGTACACTTTGATGTCTCCATGATGCTATATGATGACCAGTTCCCATTAAGAAAAGTCCTAATTTCATTTTTTGTAAACTCAATTGATTATCACTCCTTTACCTATGCAGGTTACTTTTTTCCACAGTTACAAAACTAGGTGCAATCTCATCGCTAGGAAGTGTTTCCTGAACTACAATTACCTTCTTATTTAATTGCTCTCTAAACTGACTAAATGAAATAACTGAAGGTAAGTGGAAAAACTTTATTTGATCCGCTAACGCTTTTTCATAAGACAATTCACAAAATGTCTGAGGTGGTGCAGCGAAAGCGGTAGCACCTTTTTGTTCGGCAAATTTTAAGGTAGCCCCCCTTCGTCCTTCTTGTAATTCAAGAGCTGGGTTTGGAAATTCTTGATACTCACTCGTTTCTGTATTGTAAATTCTAACTTTCTCTCCCTCTACAATTGGGACAATATTTTCTGCTTTGTCAATAACAACGGCTATTAGCATTTTATCTCTCCTCCATTTTTGTTTTTAATTCACATCTAATTACTTGGTTATATCTAAAAATCTTACCTTTGGATGCTTGTTAATCGACTACTAATCTGCAATGCTTGATCAATATCGGCAAAAATATCTTGTACATCCTCTAATCCAATCGATATACGGATCAACTCTGGAGTAACCCCCGCTTGCAACTGTTCCTTCGGAGATAATCTTGAATGTGTTGTGCTGGCAGGGTGAATAATGAGTGTTTTTGAGTCCCCTATATTAGCGACATGTGAAAGTAACTTTAAGGAATTGATAAACACTCTTGCAACTTCCAAACCTCCTTTTACACCAAATGTAAAAATTGCCCCTACCCCATTTGGTAAATATTTTGTTGCCAGCCCATATTGAGAATCATGAGGAAAGCTTGGGAAGTTCACCCAGTCAACTAATTCATGATTAGATAAATATTCCGCAACCTTTTGTGCATTAAGAACATGTTTTTCCATTCTAATTGGCAAAGATTCTAATCCTTGAATAAACAGCCAGCTGTTAAAAGGAGAGAGGGTTGCACCTAAATCATGACCGAGCTCAAACCGAGCCTTTGCAATATAGGCTTTCTCTTGGGCCGCTTCAACAAAAGAACGGTTATTTAAAGTAGATTTCAACTTTGTAAAATCAGGAAATCTCCCATTGTCCCAAGGGAATTTTCCAGCATCTATAATCGCTCCCCCAATGGAGGTCCCATGACCACCGATGTATTTGGTAGTTGAATGAACAACAATATCTGCACCGTACTCTATCGGTTTTAATAAAACGGGAGTGGCAAATGTATTATCGACTACCAATGGAATACCATTTCTATGAGCAATCTCGCTTAGCTCCTCTAAATCAGCAATTTCTAAGTTTGGATTTCCAATCGATTCTGTGAAGATTGCTTTCGTATTTGCATTTATTGTCTGCTCGATTTTTTCAAAGCTTCTTCCGTCAACAAAATGTACGGTAACTCCAAAGTTTCGAAAAGTTTCCGAGAATAATGTATAGGTCCCCCCATACAATGCACTTGTCGCTACGATTTCATCTCCTGCTTTCGCTAATGTAAGTAATGCAATGGTTACAGCAGCTTGCCCTGATGAGACAGCAAAGGCTCCCACTCCCCCTTCAAGTTGAGCTATTCTTTCTTCGAACACCGAATTTGTCGGATTAGCATTTCTTGAATAGATGTACCCTTCCCCTTGCATCTTGAAAAGGGAGGCAGCATGATCTGTATCATCGAACACATAAGATGTTGTCTGGTAGATTGGAACTGCTCTTGAACGAGTAACGGGGTCAGGTTTTTGTCCTCCATGAAGAGCCACTGTATTAAATCTAAGGCCTTCCAAATGTTTATTTTCAGTCATTTTCTCATGCTCCTTTACCTATTTTTTACTAGTGAATCCAAGCTTTCGATTTCCTCCCGTCTTTAACAAAAAAAGACAGCATTCCCCATTAATTTGGAAAATAACTGCCTTTAGTCGTCTAATCAGCATTAATTAATATTAAATTATAAAAAAGTAAAAAACCTCTTCCTATTAATAAGAAGAGGTTAAGAACTCATTAGTCCCATTCCCCTCTTATCTTCCAAGCATTTATCATGCTTGTAGGAATTAGCACAGTACTTTTAAAAAGCCTGTTGCCGAAGCTTCATAGGGCCAATCCCTCCGCTTCTCTTGATAAGAAAGTAAGATCATATTTATTTTTAATTTTTTAACGATTCATAATTTCCATAATAATTCAATAAGTTGAATTTATCAGACCACATTGCAAATGTCAAACGTTTTTTAAATTTTCACTATGCAAATGTTTTTATCGCACTATTCCTTCTCACCAGTTAATATTCGTTAACATTTTACATTCCTTTGTGAACTCCTGAAATTTCCTTTTAAGCCCTCCTGGACCAAAACGAATATATTTTTGCTGATTTTGTACTAGTGCATCATCCTTCAAAAAATCTAAGAATGCTAGAATATTAATTCTGCGATTATGAATATTGACAATCCCATACTCAAAAAACCAGTTATCGATCGTATTGTAAACTCCCTTATTCAGCCCATGTTGTTGATTGCACCAATTAAAAAATTGTAAATCCGGCAAATTAATATAGGAGCTTTTCCTTAAATCATCGGATTGCCTTTTAGGTTCTGAAGCATAATGATTGTTTATTTTCTGCATACGCATATATCCACCCTTCAATGAAACTTTTATAATGTGGATAAGGCCAACAAAGGGGCCTTCTCCGACAAGAAGAAGGCCCTAATAACCCTAAGGTTCCTTCTTATCTTTCAAGTTGATTCCAACTTGTGGGATTTAGCACCTTACCGTATCTAGCGGCGGTTGCTGAGGTGTCAAAGAGCCAATCTCTCGACCTCTCTGGATAAGAATTAATTTATAATATTGTTTTTTAGCACTTTAAATAAATAATAGGAATCAACCTAGTGTCACACACATCTAAGCTTATCAGAAAAAAAAACAACTAGAAATACTTCACCCAAAGAAGAATGTATTTCCGGTTGTCCGGTTAGCGCTGAATATTGAATTTTCAATTTAACTTATTTCATTATAAATTTATAGTTTATTAAAGTCAATAGTATTCAGAAAATTACTTTTCTAAAAATTTATATGATTTCAAGGTCATGCGCCATAAAAACAAGCATTATATACCCAACCGAAACGCCATCACAACAATCCCATCATCCGCAGGTTCAAAATCATATTGCGGTAAGCGCTCGAAGCCATGGTTTGTGTATAGCTTAATCGCTTTTTTCATGAACTCACCAGTATGTAATCCGATAAATTGGTGATTTTTTGTTTTGGAGCGCCTGATACATTCAGTAATTAAAGCTGAAGCAACACCGTTTCCACGAGCCTCAGGGCTAACTGCTAGCATTCGAATTTCAGGATAATCCAACTCCTCTAACTGACCTTCGTATGCGTCTGTTTTAGCAGGAAACAAGACTACACTCCCGACAATTTTTTCATTAAGCTCACATACAATAAGCTCAGAACCGTGAAGACGGTCAGCCTCAGAAGAAATTGCCTGCTTCAGAGCTTGCCAATGAGGAGCAGGAATTGCCTTTGAATGCTCAAGATAAGCAGCAATTCGTTGTTCTCGAATGAAATCCAATTCATCTTGTTTAGCATCACGAATTTTCATATTCCAATTTCACCTACCCTTTTATCAAGAACTTTTCTTTTTTATTACTCAATTCTTCACGGTTATGTTCGGAAAGCCATACCGACTCGTCTGGTCCTTTAGGAAGGATATTTACTTCTTCTTTTGTAGGATCAATGGTAATGGATAGGTGGTAATGGCGCTTAATGGCTTCAAAATCAGTCGTTTCACCGAAACCAGGTGTCTGGAACAAATCGCGGGCATAGCCCCAAAGATTAGGAAACTCACGAATTAAATTTCGGTTTGTGCGAAAAGCTGAATAATAAGCAGCATCAAAGCGAACCAAAGTGGTGTATAAACGGACATCCGAATCCGTGATAAAATCCCCAAATAAGAAACGATGTTTGGACAAACGCTCCTCTAACTCATCTAATCTAGCAAACAATTGATCATAGGCTTGCTCATAAGCCTCCTGAGAATGTGCAAATCCACATTTATATACGCCATTATTTACATCATGAAAAATGACATCGTTCAATGCATCGATTTCTTCACGCAATCCACTCGGATATAAATCTGGAGCATTTTCCTTGTGAAAAGGTGCCCAAACCGTTTCAAAATAGTTGGTAAGCTTAAAATAATCATTATTCACAGCCTGTTTGGTTTCAAGATCAACCATGACTGGTACAGTCGGTCTACCTGTATAATTAGGGTCCGCATTCTTATAGACCTCACTCACATACTGAACACTAAGAACAGGATCAACTCCATTGTCATCTAAGGAAAATTCCCAATCAACACGCTCGATTCTTGGTCTCATTGGACTTACTTTCCCTAAGCTAATCGCGTTTTCTAATCCAAGAATTTTACGAACAATCACAGAGCGATGTGCCCATGGACATGCGGCTGACCAAAGTAAGCGGTAGCGGCCAGACTCAACGGGTAATTCACCAGGCTGATTTCCGAAAGGTGCAGTAAAGCGATTCGTTTGACGATTGAAAGAGCCATCGGCTTTTATTTCCACTGGTTTTTTTGATGTATCATTGTTCGATTCAACAGGAATCGCACAGCTAAATGTCTGGTCATTTTGTGACATGTAATCCTCTCCCTCAAGATTTAAATTAAAACATAGTAACTCAATGTGTTTAATGTAATTTACTCATTATCTAAAATAAACGTCAAGGAATAAACTCCTAAAAATCAAGTGACCTTATGAACTCTTTTTATTTGCGGGATACCATTTATCGTTTTGCGATGTGGTGGTATACCGTTTAGCTCCTTTGCGGGATACCATTTATCGTTTTGCGGTGTGGTGATATATCGATTAGCTTTGTTGCGGGATACCATTTATCGTTTTACGGTGTGTTGGTATACCGATTAGCTCTGTTGCGGTATATCATTTATCGTTTTGCGATATGATTGTATACCGATTAGCTCCTTTGCGTTTATGTACCAACGTACACATGTCGAATTTAATAAATGGATAAAAAATACCCCTTAAAAAAAGGAGTATTGATGGTACTATTATTTTTTAAAAAATGCTTTTCCCCCTACTTTTTCAACGAGCCGAGGAAACAAGGTATAAAATACACTGCCTGCATTCATCCAACCTGGCAGATTGAGTTCACGCTTAGATGTAAACATCGCTTGAACAATTTTCGAAGCGACGAAATCAGGATCAAGCATAAACCGATTTACATTTTTCGCATATGTACCTGACTCATCCGCAATGTCAAAAAAACGCGTCCGAATCGGTCCTGGATTTACAGCTGTTACATGGATATTTGTGCTTGAAAGCTCCATCCGAAGGCTATTCGTAAACCCAAGTACTGCATGTTTTGTAGCCGAATAAACACTTGACTTTGGTGTCGCGATTTTTCCAGCCTGTGATGCGATATTAATAATATGGCCTGAATTTTGCTGGATCATTGCAGGTAGAACCATCCTTGTACATGAAATGAGTCCAAATACATTAACCTCAAACATTGCTTTCATCTGCTCTATTTGTGCATCCACAACATTTGCAAACACACCAAACCCAGCATTATTAACAAGCACATCAATCGTGTTTACATTTCGTAATATGTCCTCAAATACATCTTTTACATTTTCTGTATCACGAACATCGAGCTTATAATATAAGCAGTCGATACTGTATTTTTCTTGAATGTTTTGAGCAATTTTTTCTAACTGATCATAGCTTCGGGCTAAAAGGATTGGATATGCTCCTTGCTCTGCAACAAGGTAGGCAATTTTTTCGCCAATCCCGCTCGAAGCCCCAGTAATAACAATTTTCTTTCCTTTAAGTCTTGAATTCATTCGGCCTTTTTCACCTCAGGGAATTTTAATTGGCGTGATATATATGTTGTCCGTTCACGACTTCTATCTTAATTTCACCTATTTCTTCAAGGAAGTCAAGTTGACCAACTGTTTCAGATACCGTAAAGAGAGGTTGCTTTAAGTACACTTTTGGGAATAACTTAGTACACACCTCAAAGGCAGTCATTGGCTTTTTCTTAATCATTTGTAGTACGTGATATGCCCGCTCTTTTTGTGAAACGAATCTCTCTTGAATAAGCTCATGAGGGTTCATAATATCAGCTCCATGCCCCGTTACAACCTTTGACATGTCAAGTGTTAGAAGTTTTCGTAAAGAATTATTGTACTGGACTAATGGTCTCGGTCTAGCTGTTTCACCAAATTGTGGCGGTTCAAGCAATGGATTTGGTGAGATTTTAGCTAAGAGAGTATCTCCAGCGATAAGCATCCCATCCTCTTCTCGGTACAAAACAATATGGCTTTGTGCGTGTCCGGGCGTTTCTAATACCTTAAAGCCTGTCATACCATCGATGGTATCTCCTTCTCCTATCGTTTTTGTAAGTGATCTACGACAAGAATATTCAAGTTCTTCATCCATATCAATAAAGTTGATAAATGCGGGATCAAGGCCTAATTGAAGAAAAAGCTCATAATAAAAAGTCTTATTCTCTAAAAAGAATTGCTTATCCTGACTTATCCATGGTTGGTTTTTTTGGTGACCTAAAATTGGGATATCCTTATTAAAATAATCGAGAAGCCCTACATGGTCCGGGTGATGATGAGTGATTACAATTTGGTCAATATCGGATGGTGTATATCCTAACTGAGCAAGCTGCTCATTAAAGGATTGCCACGCTTCCTCCGTTTTTGCACCAGCATCTATTAATGTTAAAGCTTCTCCCTTCACAACATACACATTTACATCTCCGACCGCAAAAGGTGTTGGCAGGGTTATTTTAAAAACATCCTTGGTCGTCGTAAGTTTATTCATAGATAAGAAATCTCCTTTGTACTATATCAATAAAGTATCGTTACATTTATCCATTTTTAGTTTACCTTTTTCATCTTATTTTGTCATTATATTCGAATAACTTCTCTATTATGTAACTGTAATTGGGCTCGTTTTACAAAAAGAAGGTATTGACATCCAGATAAAATCAGTGCATAATGACCATTAATATAAATTTCGTAGAGCAATGATTAGGACTAGTAAATCATGTAATGGCAATAAGAGAGTGAGATCCATCGGCTGAAAGATCTCGTAGCCCACTTCTTGATTGAACCTACCTATGAGCTGTTAGGAAAACCTAACCGTCTCCCCCACGATACGGGTTCGAGTGGAACATCGAAAAATTAGCTTTTTTCAAGATGTTAAGTAAGGTGGTACCGCGGATAGCAGACCTATTCCGTCCTTTAACAAGGATGGAGTAGGTCTTTTTATTTTCAATTCAGATTTTATATTACGGAGGGATAGTTATGGAAATGAGACAAAATATCGTGTTTGTTGGAGCCGGCTCAATGGCTGAGGCAATGATTTCTGGAATGCTACAAAAGGAGCTCTTCTTGCCCAATCAAATTTCTGTAATGAATCGCTCCAATTATGAACGATTAGAAGGTCTAAACAAAGAATATGGTGTAACCATAAGCCAAAACAAACAAGAAACAATTGAAAATGCTGGAGTCATCCTCCTAGCGATAAAGCCTAAGGACGTTGCAGAAGCTGTTTTAGCAATTAAGGATCACGTCAATGAAAACCAACTCATCATCTCTGTATTAGCAGGAGTATCGACTACAACCATCACCGACTTACTAAACAAAGATGTTGCTGTAGTCCGTGCTATGCCAAATACATCTGCAACCATTGGAAAATCAGCTACTGCCTTATCCGTCGGAATGTACGCAAACGAAGACCATTTACTCATTGCACGTCAATTATTTGAAACAATTGGGATTGTTACAACAGTCGCAGAAAAAGACCTTCATGCGGTCACAGGTCTTTCAGGAAGTGGTCCTGCATATGTATATTATTTAGTCGAAGCAATGGAAAAAGCAGCTGACGATATCGGTCTTGAAAAAGGAATTGCCAAGGAATTAATCCTTCAAACGATTATTGGTGCAGCGGAAATGCTAAAAAGTTCACCAAAGCCACCTGCTACTTTGCGAAAAGAAGTAACAAGTCCAGGCGGTACAACCGAAGCAGGTATAAAAGTATTGGAGCAATTTAACTACCAACAAGCAATGGTGTCTTGCATAAAACGTGCTACCGCTCGCTCTGCCGAACTTGGTGAAGCTATGCTCCAATCAGTTTCAGAAAAGAATTAAATGTATGATAACAAAGTCAGTAGGATCTTACCAATCCAGAAAAAGTGATTTACTATTGGTAGGATTTTACTGACATTTTTGATATACTATTATTTAGAGTACCGAAATAAATCATGATGGGGAGATTCTATGAGTGCACCGCTTATTAAAGAAACACCACCACAACTAAGTACGCCTACAGAAAAAATTTGGACCCGTGATTTTACCCTAATCTGCATATCAAACTTCTTTATTTTTCTCGGCTTTCAGATGACATTGCCGACAATCCCACTATTTGTAGAACATCTTGGAGGTAATGAACAGCTCATTGGATTAGTCGTTGGAATTTTTACCTTTTCCGCACTGTTAATCAGACCCTTCGCTGGCCATCAACTAGAAATAAGAGGACGACGCTTCGTATATTTACTTGGGCTTGCCATTTTCGTCCTATCTGTTGGCACCTACGGAATCATTTCAAGTTTACTGTTTTTATTTTTGTTTCGAATGGTTCAAGGGATTGGCTGGGGCTTTTCAACAACGGCTTCTGGAACCATCGCAACAGACTTAATCCCTGCCAAAAGACGCGGTGAAGGAATGGGCTATTTTGGTCTGTTCGGAAATATCGCACTAGCTATTGGTCCTTCGTTAGGCCTTACACTTGCTGGTACAATATCCTATACAAAACTCTTTTCCATTTGCGCTATATTAGGTTTAGTCGCACTCATCCTATCATCTAGAATCCACTATAAAAAAATCGAACCAGTAAAAGAAAACCCTAGAAAATGGGACTTTTATGAAGAAACAGCGCTCCCTCCTTCGATTCTATTATTCTTTATAACTGTTTCATTTGGAGGTATTGCAGCCTTTTTACCTTTATATACTTTACAAAAGGGAATATCCGGGATTGAATGGTATTTTCTTTTATTTGCAGTCGCTTTAATGATTTCCCGAACCTTTGCCGGGCGCCTTTATGATCTGAAAGGACATCGTGCCGTGTTTGCACCAGGTGCTTTTTCAATTGTATTAGCTATGTTGCTATTAGCCTGGTTACCTAGTAGTCTTGTACTTTACATAGCAGCTTTTATTTACGGTTTAGGTTTCGGTGCATTGCAGCCTGCCCTACAAGCATGGGCTGTACAAACGGCTCCAGATAATCGAAAAGGGATGGCGAACGCAACCTTTTTCTCTTCTTTTGATTTAGGAGTGGGGATTGGTGCGATTGCCTTTGGTCAAATCGCCTATTTATTAGGGTACCAGTCAATCTACATCGCCTCTGCAATATCTGTACTAATTTCCATTTTGCTTTATTTTACATGGATTGGAAAAAATAATACTTCAGCATAAGGGGCAATAGTCCCCTTTTTCCTTTTTCATCTTAAATCCCTTATCGTTTCGAAAAAAATTGGATAGAATGAATCTTAGGGATTGGAGGTTGACTTATGAGGAGAATCCTTCTATTTATATCTTTCTTATTTTTCCTTTACGCCGGTTGGACAGTAGTAGATAAACTAGCTGCAAAAACTGATAATCAATCAGTTTTAGATACTATTACAACTGAAATTGACAGAGTATCTGAATCTGAAGAACTCGCAAATATAAAAAACAAACTTAACGAAGGTATACACTATATCGAAACATTACTGCAAACCTTTGAAGAAAAGGCACCAGAAAATTCAATTATCGACAAAAAAGACGTCGAAAAACCAGAATTAAATGCCCCAAGTGAACAGGCCTTTTCCATTCACAATATCGAGCTTGGGGAAAGTAAACAGACAGTTGAAGCGAAACTCGGGGATCCAAAACGGGTGTCTTTAAATGAATATGGAACGAACTGGTACACATATCATGAAGACTATCACAATTTTATGTTGGTCGCTTATAATTCGGAGAATAAAGTTATAGGTTTATATACGAATCAGGATCTCATTTCATCAAGAAAAGGAATCAAATATGGGACCCCCAAACAAGAAGCACTTAATCTACTGGGTGAACCAATGACGCGAATTCAAAAAGGTTTTGTCTATTATGAATTTCAGCAGGACCGGGACTATGATGTCTTCCACATAGATAACACCTATGTCACCCTTTTTTATGATAAACATCAAAATAACACGGTGACCTCGATTCAAATTGTTTCAGACGCTCTAGAGCAAAAAAGAGCCGATTTTTACACCGATGCAAGTGAGCAGTTGAAAGAAGGGTTCGAATATCAATTATTTGACCTTACAAATGCATCTAGAGTAAATCATGGACTAGGGGTTCTAACTTGGGATGATCATGTGAAGGAAACGGCTCGAAAGCATAGCTTAGATATGGCGCAAAACGATTATTTTAGCCACACTAATTTACAAGGACAGTCTCCGTTTGATCGAATGATTGAGGATGAAATTTTATTTACCATTGCTGGTGAAAACCTTGCTTATGGACAATTTAGCAGTATCTTTGCCCATGAAGGTTTGATGAACTCAATGGGACATCGAGAAAATATTTTAAAAGAAGAATATAAATATTTAGGTGTGGGAGTCGCCTTTAATACGGAGTCTCACCCCTATTACACAGAAAACTTTTACACAAAATAAGGCATTTCACCTATATCCCTCTCAATTTTTGGTTATCCTACCAAAGAGGTGATTTTGTGAAACTGATACGTTTTTTATTATTCTTAGGCCTTCTAAGTGGCTTTCACAGTGTAACTCTTGCCGGGCAAAATGATGTTGAATATGGCCCTTTTACAATTGTTCAAAAAGAGTATGTTGATTTAGACGGTGATGGTAAAAAGGACATCATTGAGCTTTACGCACGAAAAAATCAATATAACCTTGCGAATGAATGGTCTTTAAAAATCAATGGGGACCAAGTAGGAACCTATCATAATAAACAGGATTTATATCAACTGGCTGAAATGCAGTTTGCAGATGTCATTCAAAACGGGAAACAGGATATTCTCCTCTATTTTCGTTCTATCGGAAATGGAGGTATCACTGGTTTAACTGTCCTAAGCTATACGGGTGAAAAAGTGGAAGAAATCTTTACTGACCCCAATTCTTCAGGATGGTTTGATGAAGCAAAAATGCGTTTTTCAATGAAATACATTGGCGATTATCAAGCCGAATTTATTGATAAGCAATATAGCCTGGAAGCAGTCATTCCATTATCAGAAGAGCGTTACCGGGATTTTCCTGATAAAAAAGAACTTCATGATCGACTTCAAGAAATGGAGACATGGGTGGATCCAGCTTCGGGATATCGTTTCGATAAATTAACCAAAATGAAGCCGCAAGAAATTGTCGCAATTCAGGCTGTTTCTGGAATTGCCCACTATGACGTGATCGCTTATTTCGAAACAAGATATATTTTTGATAAGCAAAATCAAAAATACGTACCAACGAAAGTGGCACTCATAAGCAAAGAAACGGGAAAGAAGTTAACTGAAGCACCTGTTAAATAAGGAAAGGCATCGGCGAAATAAAGTCGATGCTTATTTTTTTAAAATACACGACGAGAATGATATAATATTTAGCACCACGAAATAAATAGGAGGCTTTAATCTCATGGAATCAGCATTATTTTCACCTTATACGATTAAAAATGTAACCCTAAAAAATAGAATTGTTATGTCACCGATGTGTATGTACTCAAGTCATAATGAGGATGGAATGCTGCAGGATTGGCATTATACCCATTATGTTAGCCGTGCTGTTGGTCAGGTTGGGCTCATCATGGTAGAAGCAACCGCAGTGACCCCGCAAGGAAGAATCTCGCCACAGGATTTAGGAATTTGGAGCGATGATCATGTACCGGGTTTAAAAAAGCTTGTTGAGATGATTAAAGCAAATGGCTCAAAAACATCGATTCAAATTGCCCATGCCGGACGGAAAGCAACTGTTAAAGGAGATATTGTTGCTCCTTCTGCAATTGCATTTAATGAAAGATATAAAACACCAAAGGAATTAACAAGTCTTGAAATAAAGGAAACCATTACTGCATTCAAGGCTGGAGCAAGACGTGCAAAAGAAGCTGGCTTTGATATTATTGAAATCCATGGGGCACACGGCTATTTAATAAATGAATTTTTGTCCCCACTTTCAAATAAACGTGAAGATGAATATGGCGGGAGTCCCGAAAATCGCTACCGCTTCCTAGAAGAGGTTATTGAAGCTATGAAAGAAGTATGGGATGGTCCACTAATTGTTCGTGTATCAGCGAATGATTATGCTGAAGGTGGTTTGACTCCTGCCGATTATGTGCAATATGCAAAACGCATGAAAGACCAAGGTGTGGACCTAATCGATGTCAGCTCTGGTGCTGTTGTACCCGCAAAAATTGATGCATATCCAGGCTATCAGGTTAGTTTTGCAGATAAAATCCGCAAAGAAGCCAATATCCCTACTGGTGCAGTGGGTTTGATCACCAAAGCTGTTCAGGCTGAAGAAATTTTAAAAAACAATCGGGCTGATTTAATATTTATTGCTCGAGAATTATTACGTGACCCTTATTGGCCGAGAACAGCTGCTAAAGAGCTTGGTGTTTCAATCGATAGTCCAAAGCAATACGAAAGAGGATGGCTTTAAAAACCAACAAAACAAATCGACAAGTGCCTTTGCCTTGTCGATTTGTTATAACATGAGAAGTTCCCGGATATCTTCTTCTGTCAGTGTCGTTTTATCCTCAGAATCAATAATATCCGAAATGAGGTCACGCTTTTTCTCCTGTAACTCATTCATCTTTTCCTCAATTGTGCCGCGTGCAAAAAGCTTAATCACTTGGACAACCTTTTTCTGACCAATTCGGTGGGCACGGTCAGCAGCCTGTTCCTCGACTGCTGGATTCCACCAAAGGTCATATAAAATGACCGTATCTGCACCTGTCAGATTTAGACCCGTACCTCCAGCTTTTAAAGAAATTAAAAAGAGTTCTCGTTCTCCAACATTAAAACGTTGGCATAATTCCACTCGTTCGTCTGTAGGTGTTTGTCCATCAAGATAGAAAAAAGTATGCCCCCTATTCGATAATTCCCTTCCAATCAACCCAAGCATTTTCGTAAATTGTGAAAAAATCAAAACTCTCCTTCCAGATAGTTTGGATTCCTCGATGATTTGTAAGAGTTGCTCAAATTTCGCAGAACTTCCCTTATAACCGTCAACAAATAAAGCTGGATGACAACAAATTTGTCTAAGTCTTGTGATGCCAGCAAGAATTCGAATCCGATTCTTTCGTATAGTGTCTTTATCAAGATGCTTTAATGTATCATGACGTAGCTTCGCTAAATAGGCAGCATAAAGCTTCTTTTGTTCTGGTAGAAGCTCTGATGATTCAAGGATTTCGACTTTCTCCGGCAACTCTGCAAGAACGTCTTCTTTCAAACGGCGAAGTAAAAATGGACGAACCTTTCTTGCGATATCTTTCCTTGAAAGATGACTATATTCCTTTAACCCCTTGAAAAGCTGTGGAAAAACAACATAATAAATGGACCAGAGTTCTTCAATTGAATTTTCAACCGGTGTTCCAGTTAGTCCAAAACGATGATCTGCTTTTAGTTTTTTAACAGCTCTGGCAGTTTGGGTAACTGGATTTTTAAAGGCTTGAGCCTCATCGAAGAAAACGGTATGGAAGTTTAAAGACTCATACCATTTAATATCACGTCTCAATAATGGATAGGACGTGATAAAAACATCCATATCTTCAGTTTCTTTTTGCAGCGCTCTTCGTTCGGCTTTATCACCATCTATTATAATTGCTTGAAGTTCAGGAGCAAATTTCAAGATTTCATGAAGCCAGTTGTATGTTAACGATGATGGGCAAACAATAAGAACTGGATGCTTTCTTTCTCGAATCGTTTGAAGCTCAGAAACAATAAATGCAATACTCTGTACTGTTTTACCAAGCCCCATATCATCAGCAAGCACACCACCAAATCCATAACTTGCGAGAGTCTTCAACCATTTAAAGCCTTGCTTTTGATAATCTCGTAAAATGGTATCTAAATGGTGTGGAACTTCAATACTCAAATTACTAGGATTTCGAATTGAATCAAGAAATTGGCGGAATGATTCCTCAACTGTATAGATTTCATTGTCATCGAACGAATCCAAAATGGGTAGAGCCTCAATCATCGGCATGTTTAAGGTTGCTTCAAAATCATCGTCCTGGATTGGAACAGCCTTTAAAAATCGCTGAATTTCCTCCATCTCCCTCGATTCAAGCGAGAACAATGAACCATTTTTCAAACGGTAATATTTTCTATTTTCCTCAAGGGCACCTAAAATTTCACGGATTTCCTGGTCTGCAATGCCCTTCATTTCAAATTTAAACTCAAGCCAATTTGTACGTTCTTTTTTTATTTTCACCCTTATTTTTGGATGTTCACTTTTAGGTAAAATGCGATTTCGAATAGCTGTTGTAGCATAAATCTGACAGTGAGGTTGCAGCTTTGGAACGATATGATACAAAAACTCATACTCAAGTTCCTCATTATGCAAGTAATACCCACCCTCAGTCTTCGAAAGACCGCTATCATCCATAATTCTTAGAATTTCATCCTCTTTTTCAATATCCCTAATCACCATTGGTCCTGTTGGAATATCCCGGTTCTCAAGTGGTTGGATAATGGTATTTTCATAATGAAATTCAAGCCCTGCCAGCAGTTTATTTCGAAGGCGATCCAAGTAAAGCTTAGCGACAAGTGGAGTTTTCATAAATTCTTTGAAAATGTCTTGAGACATGTGAACGACACCAATCTTTTTCAAGCTTGGTACTATTTTTTTTAGAAAAAATTGAGCTTGTTCCTTTGGAATAGGAATATGATTAGCATTAGGACTTACAAGCATGTTCTTTAGTTCGAATAAGCGGTCACAATCTTGTTCCGATATTTGATAGAGTCGTCCATCACTCAACACAATATGATAGGATTTTAAAATAATCATTCTGTTAAACCCTTGAATAGTTAATTGATAGTCACTTTCTTCCCCTTCTTCAAATGAAAAATGCAGTGGTGGTGGCTCTTCTTCGATTTGAAGGCCTTCATACGTATAGCTATTGTTTTTAATATAAACGGATGGGCATTTCGATAATAAAGGTACGAGAACTTTCCAAGAAGATGGCGGAATTAACAGTATTTCACGAGTTTCCAGATCGTCTAATGAGTTAACTTCAAAATAAACTTTTTCATCCTCAGTAACTTTAATCAATTGGTGTAGTAGAGTATCTACTTCATATAAAAAACAATGGAGATTTGGATCATATGAAAATTGTTCGGATATTTCACTAGGCTTTCCTTGTTTTATATCCTCAAGAAACCTACGAATATCATGTACCCCCATCTGTTCAATCCCAATTTCCAATCCAATTAAGACTTGCTCATTCGAAACCTTAACGGGTTTACATGTGAATCGAACATTAAGTACTTCTCTTTTTTCAAAATGAAGCTGATGGCCACTTGAACGTAACGGCCGATTTGTAAATAATGTCATGAAATCATTCGTCAATTTTTCGTTAGTAGAAGTTTGAATTTCATCGAAAGCTAATGGCTCTTGATTTTGCTGTTCATGTATCGCAATCAAAACGGCAGCTATATGCTGACATTCCTTATCAAAATTGGCAAGAGTTGGACAACTGCATGTAGTCTCTAATTTTCCTTGCCCATTTTTTTCAATCGTTACGTGAAAGTCCTCTGCCCCTTTAACAATAGCTTTGCATTTATTTGATCCATATTCAGTAAATAGAACCTTGTTTGTTCGATAAAAAGCGTCCCCTCTTTTAAAGGAGACGGTTCCACACATTTCTTTTATCAATTTATGTTTGATTTTGACATCCATGGATTCCGACTCCTTTCTATCCTAGGTTTACTTTTGATTTAACCCTTGTCCTTTTACAAAATCCTTCATATACATCCGCTTCGGATTTTCAAGCATGTTAGCCATCTGCCCCGTCCATGTATCTGAACGTTTTCCATTTGTACGTGCTTGATAATAGTCGGAGATAGTTTGATTGTAGGTAACCAACTCTTGTTTAAATAAGTCTTCATCCTGCTTATATTCATCTTCATGATAAATATGCTCGAATGGAAGACGTGGTTTTTTATCAGGCATTTGAGCTGGGTAGCCTACCGCAATTCCGAAAAGAGGAATCACAAATTTAGGGATATGAAGAAGCTGGCAAACCTCATCAAGATTATTACGCAGCCCACCAATATAGCAAGCACCCAAGCCCATTGATTCTGCTGCAAGTACTGCATTTTGAGCAGCTAAGGCAGCATCTATAGTAGCAACCATAAATTTTTCCGTACTCTCCAATGAAGCCGATAAGTCCTTTTCCTCCATTTGGCTAATAACCTGGTGACGATTAAGATCCCCACAAAACACAAAGAAATGTCCATTTTCTGCGACATAGGCTTGGTTACCGACGATTTCTGCGAGCTTCATCTTCTTTTCTGAATCTCTCACGCCAATTATGGAATAAGCTTGAATAAAACTAGATGTTGAAGCCGCTTGGGCACTCTTAACAATCGTACGAATTTGTTCATCTGATAATAATTTTTCTTCAAATTTACGAATGGAACGGTGATTCATAATTGTTTCAATAACTGTATTCATTGTTATGTTCCTCCAATCTAGTTGTCCTTATTTTTCGTTTGGTTTGATTTCACATCGAATCTTAAGAAATCCTTTGCCATATAAGTCGTCTTAAACACTTGCTGTGCTTCCTCCAGAAGCACCTGACTATCATCGCCTTGATATCTAGAGCTTATATGCGTCAGTATTAATTGTTTGACCCCAGCTTGTTTTGCAACATTGGCCGCTTGAGTTGTGGTAGAGTGAAAATAATCATGAGCTAAATCGAACTCATTTGAACTAAATGTTGCTTCATGGATGAGTAAATCCGCACCCTTTGCGAGTTCAATACTCTCCTTAACATAGCGGGTATCACCTAAAATAGTCACAATACGTCCTTTTTTAGGTGGACCAATATATTCCTCCCCATTAATCTGACGACCATCGTCGAGGATAACTGTTTGCCCTTCTTTAATTTTTTGATAGATTGGCCCAGGTTTAATTCCTTCTTTAGAAAGCTTATCCACAAGCAATGTTCCTGGAAGATCTTTTTCTACAATTCGATAGCCAAAGGATTGAATCCCATGCTGTAATTCTTTTGCAGTTACACAAAATTGTTCATCCTCAAAAACCACATCTTCTTCAATTTCAACAATTTCAAGCGGATATCGAATATGTGTGGTACTTACCTTTATCGAAGTTTCAATAAATGCTTTTATTCCCTTAGGACCATAGATGGTTAATAAGGACTCACCACCTTGAAAGGAGCGACTTCCTAATAACCCAGGTAAACCAAAAATATGGTCACCATGCAAATGAGTGATGAAAATTTTTTCTATTTTCCCTGGCTTTATGGATGTATGTAATATTTGATGCTGTGTTGCCTCCCCACAATCAAACAACCAGGTGGCCCTACGTTCATCAAGCAATTGTAAAGCAATTGAAGTGACATTCCGCTCTTTTGCGGGTACCCCTGCACCGGTTCCTAAAAATACGACTTCCACTCAGAAATCCTCCAAATAATTTTAAAATTTTTATGCTTATCTATCGATTATATTCCATTACCTACTATATCATATTCTGCCATTTGTTCTCTAGATAAGCCACTCCAACCATTCCTTCCAACGGTTTTCGAATATCCATTCCTTGTTAAGGCATACTTTTAAAAGGAGTTTGAAAAATTCATACGAATTAGTTGATTTACTAAACAAAAAAGTATACATTAAATAAATATCACTAAAGCCTTAAGAAGTGGGGGATTATTATGACAAATACAGCACCAAAATCAATCGTGGTTATTTTTGGAGCAACAGGTGATTTGGCAAATCGAAAGCTTTACCCTTCTATATATAACCTTTATACGAAAGGAAAACTCTCTGAAAATTTCGCGGTTATCGGGGTGGCAAGACGTCCTTTAGAGAATGAAGAATTCCAACAAAACGTAAGAAATTCTGTCTCAGGAAGATTTGAGGAAAATCGTGAGGATATCGAGAAGTTCTCAAAACACTTTTACTACCTTCCGTTCAATGTGAATGATCGTGCTTCTTATAAAGAATTAAAGGAACTAGCTGAAAAACTAGATTCAACCTACAAAACAGAAGGTAATAGAATCTTTTATTTAGCAATGGCTCCAGAGTTTTTTGGAACAATAGCTGTCAACATTAAAGCTGAAGAATTAACTGATACAGAAGGTTATACAAGACTTGTAATTGAAAAACCTTTTGGACATAACCTGCCATCTGCAAAGCAATTGAATGAAAAGCTTCGTCATGCTTTCTCAGAAGATGAAATTTACCGAATCGACCATTATTTAGGAAAAGAAATGGTCCAAAATATTGAAGTCATCCGCTTTGCAAACGCAATATTCGAACCACTTTGGAATAATCGTTACATATCAAATATCCAGGTCACATCAAGTGAAGTACTTGGAGTAGAAGATCGGGGCGGCTATTATGAAAAATCAGGCGCTCTCCGAGATATGGTACAAAACCATATGCTTCAAATGGTTGCATTATTAGCGATGGAACCGCCGATTAAATTAAATACCGATGAGATTCGCAGTGAAAAAATAAAAGTATTACGTGCCCTTCGCCCATTAGAAGAAGGGGATGTAAAAAAGTACTTCGTTAGAGGACAATATGATGCTGGTACGTTAAATGGTAAACAGGTTCCTGGTTACCGAGAAGAGGAGAAAGTAGACCCTGCGTCAAATACTGCTACATTTGTTGCAGGTAAGCTTCTAATCGACAATTTCAGGTGGGCAGGCGTTCCTTTCTATATCCGTACCGGTAAGAGAATGAAGGAAAAATCAACAAAAATTGTGGTTCAATTCAAAGACATTCCGATGGATTTATATTATAAAGAGGAAAATGAACAACAAAATCCTAACCTGCTTGTCATTAATATCCAGCCCGATGAAGGTATTACACTTTATTTAAATGCGAAACGACCGGGTCAAAACACTATGACATTACCTGTTAAACTTGATTATTGTAATAACTGTATTGATGGTATAAACACACCAGAAGCTTATGAAAAGCTTATTTATGACTGTATGATGGGTGATACAACAAACTTTGCTCACTGGGATGAAGTGGCCCTTTCATGGCGCTACGTCGACTCAATTTCAAAGGTTTGGGAAAACCAGATTGCAACTGAATTCCCAAATTATCCATCTGGTTCTAATGGACCTAAGGCGTCTGATGAACTATTAGCAGAAGATGGGTTCCACTGGTGGCCAGTTGAAGACTAAGTTCAAAAAAGCCCCCGACTCTATATGAGTTGGGGGCTTCGCTTTTTAGTCGCTTAAGAAGTCTTTCTCAAAACTTGTTCCATGTTCATTATCTCGGTTTTTTTTATCTTTAGGTAGTTTAACACCTTTTGATACGATCTCATCCCCGTACTTCCCTTTTAATTCATCAATCACTTTAAATAAAGGTTCTTTTTTCGCTTCCTTCTCATAGGAAAAAAGATCAAGTTGTTTAAATGCCTCTTGTTTCTCAACAAGTTCCTGGGCTGTAACACCTAATAATCGAATTGGTTCCCCGTTCCAATGTTTTGTCCACAGGCGCTTGGCCGCTTTATAAATTTCTTCATCCTGATCAATTGGGTTATCAAGTTTCCGACTTCTTGTTACTGTTTTGCGATCAGCATATCGAATCATCAGCTGGACATTATTGGATAGCATATCCTTCCTTCTTATTCGTGCGCCAACAGAATTCGATAGTCTTTTGATAACACTGAGAAGCTCGTCCTCATCTGTTGAATCATATGGTAATGTTGTCGAATTACCGATGCTCTTGAACTCGGATATTGCATCAGGGTCAACTAGTCGGTTGTCAATTCCATTTGCTCTTTGCTTAATCCGTTCACCATTAATTCCTAATAATTGCTTTAATTGAATATCGTTGCCCTTAGCAAGGTCGCCAATTGTCTGAATATTGATTGCAGCTAATTTTTCAGCCGTTTTTGAACCTACTCCATGCATTTCTCCAACTGGCATGGGCCAGAGAATGATTGGAACATCCCGCTTCCGCAATACAGTGATCCCTAATGGTTTTTTCATATCGGATGCCATTTTTGCTAGAAATTTATTTGGTGCAATTCCAATGCTACAAGGAAGTAGAAGCGTTTTTTGTAAGGTTTCTTGAATGGAAGTCGCAATCTCAATCGGGGACCCCTTTTCATAACATCCCGTAATATCCATATAGCCTTCGTCAATTGAAACTGGTTCAACTAAATCCGTGTATGTGCGAAGGATATCAAACATAGCCAGTGAAGCCCTACGGTAGCGTTCAAAGTTTGGTTTACGAACGATAAGGTTTGGGCATTTTCGTTTTGCCTCCCATAAAGGCATCGTTGTTTTCACTCCAAAGGCACGAGCCTCATAGCTGCAGGTGACAATAATGCCTTTACGCTCTTCTACATTCCCTGCAATCGCTAAAGGCTTACCCTGTAAAGAAGGATCATAGGCAACCTCGACTGATGCGTAGAAGCTATTCATGTCCACATGTAAAATAACCTTCCCATTTTTCGGATACATTTCTTTCATGATTTGCACTTCCTACTATTAATCCATAACAATAGTTTAACATAGAAAAAGCCACCTATTCTATTGGTGACTTTGAATGTGATCCTCAATCATATCAAATCCTTCAAGACTATCAAACAGTTTATCAACGTCAAGTAAAGTAATCAATCGATTCTCAAGGGTCGCAACTCCTGTTATGTACAGGGAAAGCTGGTAGGTCAAACTCAATTGTTTCAATTGAGTTTGAGGGATATCCATTATTTCTATCGCATCATCGACAAGTAACCCCACTGATAATGAATCTGTTGGAGTAACGATAATCTTCGTTTTATCTGTATGGGTTGTTGGTTTATTAAATAATATAATTCCTGCATCAACAATCGGAATGAGTTGATCACGAATCGTTAACATACCTAGCAAAAATGTTGGCATTTGCGGAATAGCGTTTAACTTTTGAGCTCTTTCTATAGATATTACTTTTAAAACAGGAATGCCAAATTCCTCATTCCCTGATGAAAATACAACGACTTTTTGATCTTCCATCAAACATTCACCTCAGGTCTATTGACAACAATCTATGTTCTATATCTATCATACTTTACCTATATACTAAAGGAAATAAAAAAAGTGAAACTCCCTCAATCAAGAGAGAATCCCACTTTTTCAGTACTTTATTTTGCAACTTCTTCAACAATCGCAACAATAAGTTCAGCAGTTTTAACTAGTTCTTCTACTGGCATTTTTTCATTTGTTGTGTGAATTTCTTCATATCCTACAGCAAGATTTACAGTAGGGATGCCGTGTCCTGCGATGACGTTGGCATCACTACCCCCACCGCTTTTTTGGAGGGCGCTTTGACGACCAATTTTCGCTACAGCTCGTTTTGCAACCTCAACAACATGGTCGCCATCAGCAAACTTGAATCCAGGATACATGACCGTAATTTCAACCTCAGCTCTGCCACCCATATCAGCAGCAACAGATTCAAAAGCAGCTTTCATTTTCTGAACTTGAGCTTCCATCTTTTCTGTCACTAAAGAACGTGCCTCAGCTAAAATTTCAACATGGTCACAAACAATATTTGTTTGTGTGCCCCCTTCAAAACGCCCAATATTAGCAGTCGTTTCTTCATCAATACGTCCTAGTGGCATTTTTGCAATGGCTTTTGCTGCCATCGTAATTGCTGAAACACCTTTTTCAGGGGCAACACCTGCATGAGCTGTTTTTCCGATAATTGTTGCTCTTACCTTAGCTTGTGTAGGTGCTGCAACAACAATATCTCCAACTTTTCCGTCACTATCTAGTGCATATCCATATTTGGCTGTAATCATCGAGCGGTCTAATGCTTTAGCACCGACAAGACCAGATTCCTCGCCTACAGTAATAATAAATTCAATTGTACCGTGTGGGATTTGATTTTCCTTCAGAACACGGATTGCTTCAAACATAGCCGCAAGGCCTGCTTTATCGTCTGCTCCTAAGATCGTTGTTCCGTCTGAGACAATATAACCATCCTTGATCGAAGGTTTAATACCTTTGCCAGGGACAACTGTATCCATATGAGAAGTAAAGTAAATGGGATCCACATCATTTTTTGTGGCTTCAAGAGTACATATTAAATTCCCTGCGCCGTGTCCTGTTTGACTAGTGGTGTCATCTTCTACAACATGTACACCTAAAGAAGTAAATTTTTCTTTTAGAACCTTTGCAATTTCTGTTTCGAATTTTGTTTCTGAGTCTACTTGTACGAGCTCTAAAAACTCATTAACAAGTCTGTCATGATTAATCATACTATGTACCTCCAAGATGAATAGGTTAATGTTTTTAGCCTATCATATTATCATCAAAAATCAAATTGTTGAATTATAACGGAATGTTCCCATGCTTCTTATTAGGACGTGTTTCTTTTTTGTTTCGTAGCATTTCCAAGGCTTGGATGATTTTAATTCTTGTTTCTCGAGGATCGATGACGTCGTCCACCATTCCTTGGCTTGCTGCTACATATGGATTGGCAAATTTTTCACGATACTCTTCGATCTTTTGCGCACGTGTCTGTTCAGGATTATCACTTTCGTTGATTTCACGTGCAAAAATAATATTAGCTGCACCCTGTGGGCCCATTACTGCAATTTCAGCATTAGGCCAAGCAAAAACTAAATCCGCGCCAATTGATTTACTGTTTAGCGCAACATAAGCACCTCCATATGCCTTTCTAAGAATCACAGTTAACTTAGGTACCGTTGCTTCTGAGTACGCATATAAAATCTTTGCTCCGTGGCGGATAATCCCTCCATGTTCTTGCTTTACCCCTGGGAAGAACCCTGTCACATCCTCAAATGTAATAAGTGGGATATTGAAGGAATCACAAAAACGAATGAATCGTGAGGCTTTATCAGATGAATCAATATCAAGTCCACCTGCCATGTATTTTGGTTGGTTACAAACTAACCCAACAACCTCTCCTTTTACTCTTGCAAACCCGACAACAATATTCTTCGCAAAATCTTTATGAACCTCCATGAATGTATCAGCATCGACTACTTGGTTGATAACTTTACGAACATCATAGGGTCTGACTGCATCGAATGGAATGATTTCTGTTAAATCAGGTCGGTAATCATCATTTTCCTCAACCGGTAGAATCGGAGCCTTTTCTTCATTATTTTGGGGAAGATAGCTCACTAAAGCTCTTACTTGTTGCAGCACCTCTTCTTCAGTTTCCCCTGAAAAATGTGCGTTCCCGCTTATTGAATTATGTACGTTTGCCCCACCTAAATCCTCTGAGCTAATTTTCTCACCCGTTACGGTTTCAATAACCTTCGGCCCTGTAATAAACATTTGAGACGTCTTTTCAACCATAAATACAAAATCAGTTATCGCAGGAGAATACACAGCACCACCAGCACATGGACCCATAATCACCGAAATTTGAGGGATAACTCCAGAGTAGATTGCATTCCTATAAAAAATGTGACCATATCCATCAAGAGAAACGACTCCCTCTTGGATTCTTGCACCACCCGAATCATTTAGGCCTATGAAAGGTGCCCCGTTCTTTGCAGCTAGATCCATCACATTCGCGATTTTTTTCGCATGCATTTCTCCGAGTGCTCCACCAAATACCGTGAAATCCTGTGAAAATAAATAAACCGGTCTGCCATTGATTTTTCCGTAGCCTGTTACAACGCCATCCCCGGGTCCTTTTTTATCTGCTAAGCCAAAGTCCGTGCTGCGGTGTTCAATAAAAGGATTTAACTCTACAAATGTTCCTTTATCAAGTAATAAGTCGATTCGTTCTCGTGCAGTTAATTTACCTTTTTCATGTTGTTTATCTATTTTTTCATCTCCGCCACCTAATTCGACTTCACGACGGCGATCATATAGTTCATTAATTTTTTCATAAATATCTATCATTTTTTCGTTTCCCCCTTGCTAGGTTTCTCACAAAGCTCAAATAAGACACTACCTGTAGATTTCGGATGCATAAATGCAATTTTTGCACCACCTGCACCGAGCTTGGGCTCATCTGCAAGCATTCGAATACCATTTTCCTTCATATCTTGTATACGGGCTTCAATCGATGAGACACCTAAAGCAATATGATGAATTCCTTCGCCACGTTTTTCTATAAATTTTGCAATTGGACTTTCTGGTGAAAGAGGCTCCAATAGTTCAAGCTTTGATTCTCCTATGTTAATGAAAGCAACTTTTACATTCTCTGATTCTACTTCTTCAATGCCTTCTAATTGGAGATTAAGAATATTTGTGTAAAAAGGGAGGGAATTTTCAATCGATGAGACTGCAATTCCAATATGGTCTATTTTTTTTATCATGTTTTCACTCCTCAAGCGAGCGCTCGCTCAATAGTTGTAAGCGTTTCATATAATAACTATATTGTAGCATGAACTCATAATAATTTGTGTATTTTCAGTTATAATGAATAATACATAATGGTTGTCCAAGTTGGTTTTTCAAGGTAAAATATTAATAAATAAGTATGTAAGCAGAAGGGAGTAAGTGACATGTCCCGTAAAACTCAAAAGATTGTTGTATATTTAATGATTGGAGTAATGCTAATTACTACCCTCTTAGCAGGCGTAGGTATGTGGTTTTAAACCAAACATAATAGCGTTAGAGGTGACCATTTTGGTCACCTCTAAACGTTATATTATTAGGTTGGCAGACCCTTAAACAGTCTTTTTATAATTAAATACTCTTCCATTTCTTTTATAAATTGAAAGAGAGCAGCTCTTGTTTCAAATTCCTCTCGAGTTACTGGCAATGGCATTTCCCTAAACTCTTTACGCATGGATTCCAGTTTCTTCAAAAATACAATCGCCGTATTTCCAGGATGAATGGACTGGCTCACCTCCATAATAAAATCGGCAACCATTTTCCCCTGTTCCACTGACTGAGTCATTGAAGTAATAGTAGGTAACATTCTTTGCAGAATCTCGAACTGCCTTTCTCGCATTTCGAAATAAGTATAATATAGATTTTCATCCCTCATTAAGTTATTTTCAACATCTCTATATGCAATGCTTTTCGCTTTTTTTAATAATTCCTCAACAGCTGTTATCTCCCGACCATCCCAAATACTATCACCTGTTCGAAGATAATGGACCATTTCGTTTAATATATTTCCAAATAGGGTTTCAATTTCTTGTTGGTATGCCTTAAGTTGCTTGTCCACACTTGGCATATATAGATTTACAAGTAGAGCAACACCTATACCAATGATAATTAACCCTAGTTCGTTAACAATTAAATTTAGTGTTACATTACCTGCTGAAAATATATGTAATATAATTACGGTACTCGTTACGATTCCATCTTTAGCTTTTAGAATAACTACTGTAGGGATAAAAAATAGCAGTAATAACCCGATTGTAAATGGATGATAACCAATACCCTCGAAGAATACAAACGAAAATATGATTCCAACTACACATGCAACAAATCGCTCCCATGAACTTTCCAGCGATTTTTTTCTTGTTACTTTAATACATAAAATTGTTAGAATTCCAGCAGATGCAAAACTATCTAGTCCAATTAGTTTTGCGATGGATATAGATAACGTTGTACCTATAGCTGTTTTTAACGTTCGATAACCTATTTTAAACATAAACCGGCTCCTAAAAATCCATAATAAATTTATTATATTGTTATATATAGGAAAAACAAAACATATTTACTAATCTTACTACACTTAATGAACGAAAAAAAGAATGATCAAGTTGATCATTCTTTTTATAGAACCTTTTCTAAGAAGTCCTGCGCACGTTTGCTATTTGGATTTGTGAAAAACTCATTTGGAGTTGTTTCTTCGACGATGACTCCATCATCCATAAAGAGTACCTTATCTGCTACTTCGCGAGCAAAGCCCATTTCGTGGGTTACAATTAACATCGTCATCCCTGTATGAGCCAATCCTTTCATAACATTAAGAACCTCTTTTACCATCTCAGGATCGAGTGCTGAAGTTGGCTCGTCAAATAACATAATTTCAGGTTCCATCGCTAAGGCTCTTGCGATTGCTACCCTTTGTTTTTGACCACCAGAAAGGCGATTCGGATATTCATTGGCCTTTTCTGATAAGCCAACCTGATTTAACAATTCCATCGCCTTACTTTCCGCATCATTCTTGGAAAGCCCTCTAACCTTCATTGGTGCATAAGTGAGATTTTGAAGGACTGTCTTATGTGGGAACAGGTGGAAGTGCTGGAACACCATCCCGATATGCTCACGAACCTTTGTGATATTCGTCTTTGCATTTGTGATCTCATCTTGACCAACCCAAATCTGTCCCTGTGTCGGTTTTTCAAGTAAATTTAAACATCTAAGAAATGTAGATTTTCCAGACCCAGAAGGACCAATAATCGCTACAACCTCTCCTTGTTTAAAGGTGGTCGTAATCCCTTTTAACACATTTAACTTGCCAAAAGATTTATGAAGACCTTCAACTTTAATATGATCATTACTCACTACGACGCAACCTCCTCTCAAGTCTTCCGCCTAGGAATGTGAGGATTGTAACGATAACCCAATATACTAGACCAGCAATTAATAATGGTTCAAAATAGCGGAATGTGTTTGCTCCGACAACTTGAGCCCGTCTCATAATATCCAATAATCCAATTGTACTTACAATTGCAGATTCCTTCGTTAAGGTAATAAATTCATTTAAGAGTGCTGGTAAAATATTCTTGACTGCTTGTGGCAGGATAATATCTATCATCATTGGTCGGTATGAAATCCCAAGCGCTTCTGCCGCTTCCTGTTGGCCTTTATCAACTGCCTGAATACCTGCCCTAATGATTTCAGATATATATGCACCTGAATTTAGTCCGAACGCCAAAACTCCTGCTACAAATTTATCAATATCATATTGAAAAAGCTGTGGAACTGCAAAATAGATTAGAACCAATTGAAGGATAAGTGGTGTACCTCTAAATATAGATGTGTAAATATCCGCAAACCACTTTAAAAATGAAACTTTGCTTATTTTAAAAACCGCTAAAATTGTCCCGAGAATTAAACCTAAAATTGCCGATACTAGTGCAAAGGAAACCGTAATGCCGATCCCTTCTAGTATAAACGGAATTGAAGGCAGGATTCCGGAGAAGTCAATATCCAAACCCATGCCTTACACCTCATTTCTACCAAAAATTTTGACCTATTCTTCCATCCATTGTTTCTGTAATTTCTCTAATTCGCCGTTCTCTTTCATTTCTTCTAACACTTTATTAAATTCATCTACTAGCGCATCACCTTTTGCAAAAGCAATCGCCATACCTGGTGAAGCCTCAGTTGGATCGTCGAATCCAGCTAGGTCAAGTTCTTCAATAAATCCAACCGCAACAGTTTTATCTAAATATACTGCATCGATTCTTCCTGCTTTTAACTCTTGAATTAGTTCTGGCGCTTTATTTAAAGCTGAGATTTCAAGACTTTGTAATGTTTCTTCCTTGATTTTTTTAGCGCCTTCTTCTTGAATAGAACCTAATTGTACTCCGACTGTTTTTCCTTCTAAGTCTTCTAATGTTTTAATTTCAGAATCCTTTAATGTTACAAACATTTCACCTGATTTATGGTATTCCATTGAAAAATCAACGCTTTTCTTACGTTCTTCCGTTGCTGACATACCTGAAATGATAAAATCAAGGCGTTCTGATTGTAATGCACTTATTAGTCCACCGAAATCCATATTTTCAATTTTAAGCTCATAACCTAGTTTATCCGCAATTGCTTTTGCTAAATCAATATCAAACCCAACATATTCTCCTGTTGCTGCATCAATTGTTTCAAATGGTGGGAAATCTGCTGACGTTCCCATCGTTAAAACCTTTTTTTCTTCAGTTCCTTCTTCAGATCCTGTTGCATTGTCGTCGCTTGTCCCACATGCTGCTAAAAATGCAATTGATAAAATAGTAAACAATGTTACTAGTAAAAACTTTTTCATTATGTTTTCCCCCTATGTCATTACTTATAATTATTCGATAGAATGTATTTTAACACATCTGCATAAATATACAATATGTTTTTTAAAAATAATAATTGATTAATAATTCTATTATTTGCTTCGAGCTTGTTATTATTCTGCTTACAATGGGCTTTAGGGGATAATTTGCAGTGCAAAATCATTCCAATAATTCACACTAATCACTTTACTAATATAAACAATTAAAGTAGAAAAGCGATAAAGAAAAAACTATATTATGCATATTTTTATTATTTATCTCAAAAAAAGAAGCCTTTAAGGCTTCTTATACTTCTTCACAATATTCTTCAAAGGAATCCTGTAATTTATTAATTACATCCATTGGTTCATGTCCTTCAATTTCGTGACGCTCAATCATTCTTACAACCTTACCATCTTTTAATAATGCAAATGATGGAGATGATGGCGGATAACCTTCAAAATAGGATCTCGCTTTTTCAGTTGCAGCTTTATCTTGACCAGCAAACACGGTCACTAATTGATCTGGACGCTTATCATAATGGATTGAATGTGCTGCTGCTGGTCTTGCAATTCCACCTGCACAACCACAAACTGAGTTAACCATTACTAATGTTGTACCTTCTTTACTTAGTGCTTCCTCAACCTCTTCAGGTGTTTTTAACTCTTGGTAGCCAGCTTCCGTAATTTCTTTACGAGCTGTTGTTACTATATCATTCATAAACAGATTGAAATCTATCTCCATTTATAACACTCCTCCACTTAGATAATTATTTTGCCTTCTTTAATAATATCAATTTACAACATGTTTTTACAAACGATAATGCTTTGATTAATTTACCAATAGAATGTTTAAAATTACATTATTCGGGTATTCTATAAATACATCTAGATCATACCCCTAAACTCCCTAGATGGAAGGAAAGCAATATTTTGCTCTCCTTCTTTTTTTATGCTTCGTATAGCTGAATTAATTCTTTCACAGCCGAGGTTACATTTAAGTCCCCCTCGACAACCTTATTTTCTAAAATGGGAAGTTGTGTTTTAATTGACGGATGATTAAAGAAGCTTGCTTCAAGATAATCTTTTATCATCGCATTTATCCAATGCTTCGTTTGTGAGTTCCTCCGTTCTGTAAAGACACCGGATTCTTTTGTTGTTTCAACAAACCGTTGGATGATTTTCCACATTTCTTCCATACCTTCATGATAAAGTGCTGAAGCTGTATACGCCTTTGATGACCAGCCCTTGGTGCTTGGCTGAAGATAGTGGAGAATCCGATTGTACTCTCCGCGTGCTACCTTTGCCTTCTGTCTATTGTCACCATCTGCTTTATTTATCAATAATGCATCAGCTAGCTCCATAACTCCTTTTTTCATACCTTGTAATTCATCTCCTGCACCTGTCAAAACGAGAAGAAGGAAAAAATCGACCATACTTCTTACCACAACTTCACTTTGCCCAACACCAATTGTCTCTACTAAAATCACATCAAAACCCGCTGCTTCGCAAAGTAAAATCGTTTCTCTGGTTTTTCGATTAACCCCACCAAGGGTCCCGCCTGAAGGTGATGGTCGAATAAATGCATTCCTATTTCGAGCGAGAGTCTCCATTCGCGTTTTATCCCCAAGAATACTTCCACCTGTAATACTGCTGCTTGGGTCAACAGCTAAAACAGCTACTCGATGCCCCTGCTCACATAAATACGAACCGAAGCTTTCAATGAATGTACTTTTCCCCGCTCCAGGTACTCCTGTTATACCAATCCTGACGGAGTTACCTGTATGGGGTAGAATTTCATTAATAACATCCTGAGCCTGGTCTTGATGACGTTTTGCATTACTTTCAACAAGTGTAATCGCTTGTGCAAGAATGGCGCGATCACCGTTTCGAATTCCTTGCACAAACTCTTCTATTGAACGCTCTTTCTTTTTCACAAATTTACGTCTTTCAGTAGGGTTATTTTGTTCTTTTCCCTTCACGATTTCGGTTGTGAAACTATCAGAGGCGTTTTCTGGCACCCAATCAGGACGATTTTTCTTGTCATTCATTGCTCTCTTCCTCATACCCTAAACGACGATAAATTTCCTCGATGACTGTTTGGGCGGCGACTGGTATTACTGTACCAGGTCCGAAAATGGCAGCTGCACCTTGTTCTTTCAAGTACTCATAATCCTGTGCAGGGATGACACCGCCCACAATCACAATAATATCCTCTCGTCCTAGTTTTCTAAGCTCTTCTATAAGCTGTGGCAGTAATGTTTTGTGGCCCGCAGCAAGAGAGCTCATTCCAATTACATGTACATCATTCTCCACTGCTTGTAGGGCTGTTTCTGCAGGTGTCTGGAATAACGGGCCGATATCCACATCAAAGCCAAGGTCCGCGAAGGCAGTAGCAATTACCTTTGCTCCCCGGTCATGTCCATCCTGACCCATTTTTGCAATCAGGATTCTCGGACGTCTTCCCTCATTCTCCAAAAACTCATCCGTCATATGCTTAACATTCATAATTTCTTCCTCATTTGAATATTCAGAGCTATAAATTCCACTAATTGAACGAATAACGGCTTTATGTCTTTGTGATGCTTTTTCAACTGCATTTGAAATTTCTCCTAAAGTAGCACGAACTCTAGCCGCATTCACCGCTAACTCCAACAAATTTCCTTCTCCTGTTGCAACTGCGTTTGTAATAGCAGCTAATGCCTCGTCAACTTTGTTGTCATCACGAGAAGCTTTTAAATCATTTAGTCTCTCAATTTGTTTCAAGCGAACTGCTGTATTATCAATATCTAAAATATCAATAGGGTCCTCTTTTTGTAATCGATATTTATTCACACCAATAATGGTCTCTTTGCCGGAATCAATTCTTGCCTGGCGTCTAGCGGACGCCTCCTCAATTCTCATTTTCGGTAGTCCTGTTTCAATCGCTTTGGTCATTCCACCAAGCTCTTCAATCTCCTCAATATGCTTCCACGCTCTGTCCATAAGCTCCTTGGTTAAGGATTCTACATAATAGGAGCCACCCCACGGATCGATTACATTACAAATCCCCGTTTCATCTTGTAAATATAATTGAGTGTTTCGAGCGATACGAGCAGAGAAGTCAGTTGGAAGTGCGATTGCCTCATCCAGTGCATTTGTATGCAAGGATTGGGTATGACCAGAGACGGCAGCCAATGCTTCAATACATGTTCTTGTGACATTATTGTAAGGATCTTGCTCGGTTAAGCTCCATCCTGAAGTTTGTGAATGTGTTCTTAAAGCAAGAGATTTTGGATTTTTCGGATTGAAGGCCTTCATCATTTGCGCCCAAATGAGTCGTGCCGCTCTCATCTTTGCTACCTCCATAAAATAATTCATGCCGATTGCCCAGAAAAAAGATAGGCGAGGTGCAAAAGAATCAATGTCTATCCCCTTGTTAATTCCTGTTCGTACATATTCCAACCCATCTGCAAGGGTATATGCTAATTCAAGGTCTGCTGGTGCACCTGCTTCTTGCATATGATATCCAGAAATACTAATGCTATTGAACTTCGGCATCTTGTTAGACGTGTACTCAAAAATATCAGAAATAATTCTCATTGATGTTTCTGGTGGGTAAATATACGTATTTCGAACCATATATTCTTTCAATATATCATTCTGAATCGTTCCCGATAATTTTTCAGGAGGAACCCCCTGCTCCTCTGCTGTAACGATATAGAAAGCCATGATTGGAAGTACCGCACCATTCATCGTCATCGAAACACTCATTTGATCAAGTGGAATTCCATCAAATAATGTTTTCATATCAAGAATTGAGTCAATTGCTACTCCTGCTTTACCAACATCACCAACAACACGAGGGTGGTCTGAATCATAACCACGATGAGTTGCTAAATCAAATGCAACAGAAAGGCCTTTTTGCCCCATTGCAAGATTTCGGCGATAAAAAGCATTACTTTCCTCTGCAGTGGAAAATCCAGCGTACTGACGAACCGTCCATGGGCGATTGACGTACATCGTTGGATATGGCCCACGTAAGAATGGAGGAATACCTGGCATATAGTCAAGATGAGTTAGCCCCTCCAGATCTTTTTCTGTATATAAAGGCTTTACTGCAATTTGTTCGTTTGTCTCAAATAGTAAATCCTCAATAGATTGCCTGATTTCTTCTTCTACTTTTTCAGTCCATTGTTCAGGAGTAGATGGTATATCAGACTTCTTTAACTTTATTTTGGAAAGATCAAGTCGTTTAGCCATGTAGCCTCACCCCCATCTCTTGTTGTAATCGATGTAAAAACGCAAAACAATTTGTGCCAATATGGATAAAATCACTGATTCCCGCATTTAAAAATGGTGCCTCATCTTCCGGTTTTCCTGCTATAAAGAAACGCAAGTCTTGGTTGAATTCCTTGAGTTCACCACATATTCTTATAGCCATTTCTGTGTATGATTCGTCCTGCCCACAAAATACAAAAGTTCTAAGATTCATAGCCTTTGCTCCTGCAATAGCGTCTTCAACATTCAGATATCCATCATTTTTTAAAACTTGGAAACCTCCAGCTTCAAAGAACCCCGTAATGAAGTCTGCTCTTGGTTTATGTTCAGGAATTGGACCTAAATTTACTAAACCAACTTTAGGAAGTTCACCAGTAGCTTGCAGATAATCCTCTGAAACTTTTCTCAGTAATTCAAAGCTTTCCGAAATTCTTACTGAAGGAATTGGATTGATTAAAAAGGAAGACTCTGAGCTTTGATTTATTTCTTTTTGCTCTATTTGACCAATCGATGTTTCTTGAATATTAGCATACATATTCGTGCCGACAATTTTATCTCTACGATGGTTCACATTTTTTTGTCTTTCCGATAGAACAGTTGAGATACTTTCTTGAACACTTCCTGATTTTAAAGCTTCAAGCATTCCACCCTGAGACTCAATTTCATTTAATAGCTCCCATGCACTCTCTGCAAGTTCGTTTGTTAATGCTTCGACATACCAAGAGCCACCTGCAGGGTCAATCACCTTATCTAAAAAGGATTCCTTGAGAAGAATCGCTTGCGTGTTTCTTGCAATTCTTCTCGAAAAAGAGTCCGAACTCTTGATTGGTTCATCGAATGCAGAAACGTGTAGGCTCTCGATTCCACCAACAATGGCAGAAAAAGCTTCTATAGTAGAACGCAGCATATTAACATATGGGTCGTGGATTGTTTTTGTAAATGCTGATGTTCTTGCATGGATATGCATTTTTGAGGAATCTTCATTTCCTCCGTACTCTTCAATAACTGTCGACCAAATCATCCTTGCAGCTCTTATTTTCGCAATTTCCATAAATACATTTGAACCAATTGAAAAAGTAAACGTCATACGTTGTGCTATTTCATCAATTGAATGCTTTTTATCGAGTAATTCGCATATATATTCAATCCCAGTTCCGATTGTATAAGCAAGTTCTTGTACCGCATTTGCCCCACCATTATGATATGGTGACCCTTTGACAAGAATCGTTCTTAAATTGGGTTGTTTCTTTGTAGCCCATTTTACCGATTCTGATAATTGTTCATAGGCAACTTCAAGTTTTAAAGGTAGCTGTCCATTTTCGACTAAAGTCGCAAGTGGGTCCATCCCGATTGTTCCTGTGAGAGAATCTTCTTTTGCATAAGATTCAATCAGTGATAAAAAAGGTAATAAATCAGTTTGTGCATCAATTAAGACTGGTGTATTTGACAATGAGATGCCATCAAAGGCTTCCTTCAGATCGTTTTCGTTATGTAAAGCCAGTCCCTCTTTCGGGTTATTTTCCGTTTGCAATGTAAAATGGATCATCGTTTTCCCATTTTGTAGTGCATCCTTTAACGCATTGTTGAATTCTTTAGGCGTCTGTATGTCTATTTCCTGACTCACTTGCCATGGGTTGTTCACGTATCCAGTAGGCTTTGAACCACGCACTTTTGAACCTTCTCCAGGCATATCTTTTAGAAACGGTATATGCTGAATGTCTTCCTTTGTATAAATAGGTTTTAGTGTAATTTTTTCATATGTTTTTTTATGTAATTTTTCAAGAGGCTTTCCTTTTAATGATTTCTCTGCTTCCTGTTTCCATGTATCATAATCTATGGATGGGAAGGTAATATCTTGGTATTTTTTCGATTTATTCGTCACAAGGATTCCCCCTACCTTCGTAATCGTTTTCAACTATAATTTTAGTATATATAATGGGATGTCGCAATGAATAGATAAAAGTAAAAAGACACTGCCTAAGCAATGTCTTTAGTAAATAGATGTATTTTCTTTTGTGGTAGTTTCAATGATTTCCTTGACTCGTGCTAAGAATCGTCCTGCAATAAGACCGTCTAACACACGGTGGTCAAGAGACATACAGAGATTCACCATATCGCGAACAGCAATCATTCCATTAATGATTACCGGTCGTTGTACGATTGATTCAACCTGCAAAATGGCTGCTTGCGGATAATTGATAATCCCCATTGACTGGATTGAACCAAATGAACCTGTATTATTCACTGTAAAGGTACCGCCCTGCATATCGTCAGCAGAAAGCTTACCAGCTCGAACCTTTGTTGCAAGCTCAGTGATTTCCCTTGCAATCCCTTTAATTGATTTTTCGTCCGCATTCTTAATAACTGGAACAAATAGAGCATCTTCTGTGGCAACCGCAATTGAAATATTAATATCCTTTTTCTGAATAATTTTATCTCCTGCCCACATTGAATTTATTTGTGGGAATTCCTTGAGCGCTTGAGCAACTGCTTTTACGAAAAACGCAAAGAATGTAAGGTTAAACCCTTCTTTTTGTTTAAATTCATTTTTAATAGAATTTCTGTATGCGACCATATTGGTAGCATCCACTTCAATCATGGTCCATGCATGTGGAGCTTCATGCTTACTACGTAGCATATTTGCCGCAATCGCTTTACGTACCCCTGTTACTGGTATTTCAACATCACCAACTGCAACCGGTATGTTAGATGGTGACGCAGGCCTACTAGTTTGTGGGGGAGCAACAGGCTGGCTAGTAGGTTTAGACTCTACTGATTCTACTTGCTGACCAGCTGTAGGTATCTGACCAGACTCAATCAATTTTTGGAGATCCTTACGTGTTATTCTACCACTTGCTCCAGTTCCTTTTACCTGAGTTAGATCGATATTATGTTCCTGTGAAAGCTTTAGAACGGCCGGTGAATAGCGTAATTTTTGGGAAGTATCACTTTGCTCTGCCACTACATTTGTAGCTTTTTCAGAAGTGTCTTCTTTGTCAGTGCTTGGGGTTGACTTCTGATCAGTTTCACTTCCTGCCGTTTCAATCACACAGATTACTTCACCTACTGCTAGAGTTTCTCCTTCTTCCGCAATAAGCTCTTTTATTGTTCCTGAAAACGAAGAAGGTACCTCTGCATTCACTTTATCTGTCATTACTTCTGCTAATGGATCATATTTGTTTACAGTATCTCCAACTGCGACAAGCCATTTACTAATGGTGCCCTCTGTAACACTCTCACCGAGTTGGGGCATAGTTATTTTTTCAGTCGCCAATCATGAAACCTCCTCATTTAAAGCAGAATAACTTCTGCGCAAATAAAATAAAGTTAAAATTCCGCTAGCTCTCTCATTGCTTTTTCGACTTTGTCTGGGTTCACCATGAAGTATTTTTCCATAGTTGGTGCGTATGGCATAGCAGGTACTTCTGGACCGGCAAGTCGCTTAATTGGTGCGTCTAAATCAAATAAACAATTCTCAGCAATGATTGCGGAAACTTCACTTATAATACTTCCTTCTTTATTATCTTCTGTTAACAATAAGACTTTGCCCGTCTTTGAAGCTGCTTCAATAATCGCTTCTTTATCAAGCGGATATACGGTACGTAAATCAAGAATATGAGCTTGAATTCCATCCTTTGCAAGACGCTCTGCAGCCTGCAAAGCAAAATGCACACACAATCCATAAGTAATTACCGTAATATCGTCACCCTCACGCTTCACATCTGCCTTACCAATTGGCAATACATAGTCATCATCTGGTACCTCGCCTTTAATTAAGCGATAAGCACGTTTATGCTCGAAGAATAATACTGGGTCTTCATCACGAATAGCAGCCTTTAATAAGCCTTTTACATCATAAGGGGTAGATGGCATCACAATTTTCAAGCCCGGTTGGTTTGCAAAAACCGCTTCAACTGATTGTGAGTGATAAAGGGCACCATGGACTCCGCCACCATATGGAGCACGAATGGTAATTGGACAACTCCAATCATTGTTCGAACGGTAACGTATTTTAGCGGCTTCAGAAATAATTTGATTGACTGCAGGCATTATAAAATCTGCAAATTGCATTTCAGCAATAGGTCTCATTCCATACATAGCTGCACCAATCCCAACACCTGCAATGGCTGACTCAGCTAAAGGGGTGTCAATTACACGTTGCTCCCCAAATTTTTCATATAGTCCATTTGTCGCCTTAAACACTCCTCCTTTTTTTCCTACATCCTCTCCCAAAATAAAAACTTTAGGATCACGTTCCATTTCTTCACGAATTGCCATTGTCACGGCATCAATATATGAAATTACAGCCATTCTTTTTCCCCCTTACTGTTCAGCGTAAACATATTTTAGAGCATGCTCTGGCTCCGCGTATGGAGCATTTTCTGCATAGTCTGTTGCTTCATTAACAAGCTTCGCAATACGGTCTATGATTTCCTGTTCTTTTGCCTTATCTAGTACTCCTACTTCCTTTAAATAAGCTGCAAAAGAGAGGATTGGATCATTTTTCTTTGCTTCTGCCACTTCTTCCTGCTCACGATATGCACGATCATCATCATCAGATGAGTGCGCAGTCAATCGATACGAGATTGTCTCAACTAAAGTTGGTCCCTCCCCTTGACGGCCTCTGTCTGCTGCTTCTTTCACTGCTTTATATACTTCAAGAGGATCATTTCCATCAACAGTTACACCAGGCATTCCATATCCAATGGCACGATCGGAAATCTTTTCACAGGCCACCTGCTTTTCATACGGAACAGAAATGGCGTATTTATTATTTTCACACATGAAGATAACGGGTAGTTTATGGACGGCTGCGAAATTCGCACCTTCATGAAAGTCGCCTTGGTTAGATGAACCTTCACCGAATGTAACAAAAGTAACTAAATCTTTTCCTTCCATCCTTCCCCCTAAGGCTACACCAACTGCATGAGGAACCTGTGTAGTAACTGGAGACGAACCCGTTACAATACGGTTTTTCTTTTGACCAAAATGACCAGGCATTTGACGTCCACCTGAATTTGGGTCTTCAGCCTTTGCAAATGCAGACAACATCAATTCCTTAGCAGTCATTCCAAATGTAAGAACCACTCCCATATCCCGGTAATATGGCAATACATAATCTTTTTCGCGTTCTAGGGCAAATGCCGCACCTACTTGTGCTGCTTCTTGACCTTGACAGGAAATAACAAATGGAATTTTACCTGCACGATTTAATAACCACATTCTCTCATCTATTTTTCTAGCTAAAAGCATTGTTTCATACATTTCAAGAACTGTATCATCACTTAACCCCAATGCTTGATGACGATTTTCGGACATGAAAAGACCTCCTTAAAAAATCATAATTTGCGCAGGTTGGACAAGCCCGCTAATTAAAAAATATTAAAAACCGAACCAAATTATGCGTGTATGGCTTTACCATCAACAGCTAAAGCAGCTTCACCAATCGCTTCAGATAAGGTTGGGTGAGGGTGTATGGTGTGTGCAACCTCCCATGGAGTTGCGTCTAGGACTCTTGCCAATCCAGCCTCTGAAATCATATCCGTTACATGTGGCCCGATCATATGAACACCTAGTAAATCGTTTGTAGCTTCATCAACAACAAGTTTTACAAATCCATCAGATTCACCAAAAACAAGGGCTTTCCCAATTGCTCTAAATGAAAACTTCCCTATTTTCACTGTGTAACCTTTTTCTTTCGCTTCCTCTTCTGTAAAACCAACACTCGCTACTTCTGGATTACTGTATACACATTTAGATACAAGTGAATAATCAATCGGCATCGGATTCTCACCAGCAATATGCTCAACCGCCACTATTCCCTCATGGGATGCAACATGTGCAAGTTGAAGGCCTCCAATTACGTCTCCAATTGCGTAAATATGAGACTCTTTCGTTTGGAAAAATTCATTCGTTTTGATATACCCTTTTTCTACAACAATCTCCGTATTTTCTAGGCCAATATTTTCTACATTTGCTTGTCGACCGACAGATACAAGAACCTTTTCTGCTGAAAAAGATTTTATTTCCCCTTTTTGCTCAGCTTGAATTGTAATTCCTTCTCCTTTTTCAAGGGTCTCTGGCAATACTTTTGCACCTGTAACAATTTTTACGCCTTTTTTCTTAAGCAATCGCTGCATTTCCTTTGAAACTTCATGATCCTCGGTTGGAAGAATTCGATTCGCATACTCAAGGACTGTAACTTCAACACCGAAATCGTGCAGCATTGACGCCCATTCAATCCCTATTACACCTCCGCCAACAATGACTATTGATCTTGGCAGACTCTCCATTTGAAGAGCTTCATCGGAAGTTAAAACGTATTCCCCATCAATTTCAAGTCCAGGTAAAGAACGCGGTCTAGACCCTGTTGCAATAATTACATTTTTAGGAATCAACATTTCATTTTCTTCGCCATTATTCATTTCGACTGAAATTGTCCCAGGCATTGGTGAAAATATAGATGGGCCTAAGATGCGACCAAATCCGTCAACGACATCGATTTTCCCTTGTTTCATTAAATGTTGAACACCTTTATATAGTTGCTCTGTGATTTTATCTTTTCGTTCCTGTACTTTTGAAAAATCAAGTGAAACATCTTTTGTGATAACCCCAAATTCTTCACTTCTTTTCGTTGTTGCATACACTTCAGCACTTCTAAGTAGAGCTTTACTTGGGATACAGCCCGCATGTAAACAGGTTCCTCCAAGCTTACCTTTTTCTACAACTGCCACTTTCAGTCCCAGTTGTGAGGCACGAATGGCTGCTACATAGCCACCGGTCCCGCCTCCTAAAATCACTAAATCATATTCTTTTGACATCTAATTCACCTACTCGCTCCACTTATTTTAAGATGATGTTTAAAAAGCCGGCCGAAAATGACACATCTAATTTCTGCGTTGTCTTGCTTCTCCGTTCCTCACGTATTAACTGCATACGTTCCGGTACTCAAAGCTGCGCCGCCTTGAACTTTCGACGCACAGGACGTGCTAGTGTCGACAATGCCACAGGACGTGGCGTTTTTGTCGACGCGGTCCTTTCAACCTCCATTTTAAACACCTATTTTAAGACCGGGGTTTGAAGTGGTTTTCCTGGATATTCTTTTTCCTTCTCTTCCCCTTGCAGTACACGTAATGCTCCCTCCGCCAGTGCCCTTAGTTCATTCTCTCCTGGCTGGACGATAACATCTGCAATCCAATTCACTCGGTTAGAAATTTCGGATATAAACTCGTTTCCATAAGCTAATCCACCGGTTAAAATTATGGCATCAACACGTCCAGATAAGGCTGCACTTGCTGCTCCTATTTCTTTGGAGATTTGGTAGGCCATTGCCTGGTAAACTAATTTCGCCTTTTCATCCCCGTGTTTAATCATTTTTTCGACTTCAATTGCATTATTTGTACCGAGATATCCTACCAATCCACCATGACCTACTAGCTTTTTCATGATTTCTTCTCGAAAATATTGACCAGAAAAACAGAGGTCGATTAAATCCCCCGCAGGAACTGTCCCAGCACGTTCTGGGCTAAATGGTCCATCACCATGCAACCCATTATTAACGTCCACGACTTTACCTTGTTTATGGACACCGACAGTAATTCCTCCGCCCATATGAGTGACGATTAAATTTAAATCCTCATATTTTTTTCCGAGATCCTTCGCAATTCTTCGTGCGACTGCCTTTTGATTTAAAGCATGAAAAATGCTTCTTCTCTCAATCAAATCAAAGCCCGATATTCTAGCAATTGGCTCAAGCTCATCAACGACAACTGGATCTACAATATAGGGAGGAATGTTTAAGCCAGATGCAATTTCATATGCTAATATACCCCCGAGGTTTGAAGCATGCTGACCTGCATAACCAATACGCAAATCATGTAGCATTTCATCATTAACCTTGTAAGTACCACCTTGAATTGGTTTTAACAACCCACCTCTTCCACAGACGGCATTTAATTTTGAAATATTTATGCCCTCATTATCTAACGTTTCGAGAATCGTTGTTTTTCGAAATTCATATTGATCGATGATATTTTCATAAGCGTCTAATTCTGACACATCATGTCTAATCGTTTTCTCAAAAACCGAGAGTTCATTATCATATACACCAATTTTTGTTGATGTTGACCCCGGATTGATAACGAGAATACGATATTCTTTGTCATGCAATATTGAAACCTCCATCTGCTTAAGGCTGTGCTTCGTTTGTTTTGCATTCATGTTTGCAACTTATGAAGGTAAAAAGGAGGAAAAGCTTTGCTTAAAGCCTTCCCCCACTACAAGCCTTTACTTTCTGCGACTTAAAATGTGGTGCCCGTTTTGTAAAAACTGACTTCTAGAATTTCTCATTCTTTCGATTCGTTCCTCCGCCAATCGATCTGCCGCTTGGTAGGTTGGAATACCATCTCTTTTTGCAATTTCAATTACCTTTGCAATTGTGTCATAAATGGATTCAACCTTTTTAAGAGCACGGTCTTGGTTGTACCCATATAATTCATCTGCAACATTGATGACTCCACCAGCATTAATAACATAGTCTGGAGCGTAAACGATTCCTAATTCATGAATCGTGTCACCATGACGAGGTTCTTTTAACTGATTGTTTGCAGATCCTGCAATGACCTTTGCTTTTAATAGCGGAATTGTCTCATCGTTTACTGTAGCACCGAGTGCACAAGGTGCATAAATATCGCAATCCACCCCATAAATGTCGTTAGGGTCCACTGCTCTGGCACCAAAATCTCTTACAGCGCGATCTACTGCATCTTTATTAATATCTGTTACGATTAAATTTGCTCCTTCTTCATGAAGGTATTTACAAAGTGTGTACGCCACATTTCCTACACCTTGAACAGCTATTATCTTTCCTTCAAGTGAATCCGAACCAAATGCTTCTTTTGCAGCAGCCTTCATGCCGCGGTATACACCAAATGCGGTTACCGGAGATGGGTTTCCTGATGATCCAAACGCTGGTGAGATACCTGTTACAAAATCTGTTTCTTCGTGGATAATGTCCATATCTGCAACAGTAGTACCAACATCTTCAGCGGTAATATATCGGCCATTCAGCCCTTGGATATAACGTCCAAATGCACGGAACATTTCTTCATTTTTATCCTTGCGTGGGTCACCAATTATAACTGTTTTACCTCCACCTAGATTTAATCCAGCAGCGGCATTCTTATATGTCATCCCCTTCGCTAATCTGAGTGCATCCTCAATTGCAGCTTCCTCTGAAGCATATGTCCACATACGTGTACCACCAAGAGCTGGTCCCAACGTTGTATCGTGAATAGCGATAATCGCCTTTAGTCCAGATTGTTTGTCCTGACAAAATACTAATTGCTCATAATCATATTTTTCCATGTAAGAAAAGATTTCCATTTGTATGTTCCTCCCAAGATTGACTAAAAGTTGATTACTTGCTGGCAGAGCAAACCGCCAATGCCAATGAATATAATTTACTTTTTGCAGAATCGGCTCTAGAAGTTAATACAATTGGTGCACGAGCACCCGCAATAACAGCCCCAACTTCTGCTTTTGCAAAATAGACTAAAGATTTATATAATGCATTCCCAACTTCTATCGTTGGAACTAGCAAAATATCAGCCTGTCCAGCCACTTCACTCGCGATACCTTTATGCACTGCTGCTGAAATTGAGATGGCATTATCGAGCGCTAACGGACCATCGACAATACAATTAGGAATTTGTCCGCGATGATTCATTTGGGTTAAAACGGCTGCATCCAAAGTTGACTGCATCGAAGGATTAACCACTTCAACGGCAGCAATTGGTGCAACTTTTGGTACTGAGATACCGATTGAATTTGCCACTTTTACGGCATTATTTAAAATCTGTATCTTTTCCTGAAGTTCCGGAGATATATTCATCGCCGCATCCGTAACGATGATGAGGCGGTCATAATCTGGTACTTCAAATACAGCAACGTGTGATAGGATACCTCCTGCACGCAGTCCATATTCTTTATTCAAAACTGCCTTAAGAATAGTGGAGGTTGGAATATTTCCTTTCATTAACACATCTGCTTCACCAGAATGAACCGCTCTAACTGCAGCCACTGCCGCCTCTTCTTTTGATGAGACATTTAATACAACAAGTGCCTCTTGTCCTGTCCCATATCCCCCTTTTTCAGAAAGGATTTGTTCAATTTTTTCTTGATTACCAAACAACAAAAAACGGGAAAGCTTGTTTTTTACAGCTTCTACTACAGCTTCAAGTACTTCTTCATCCTCGGCAGCTGCAACTGCAACGGTCACTTGTGATTGTTCGGCTGCAATACTAATAAGATCAGTAAGTTTCATTTAGACTTTACCTTCTTTTCAATCAAAATTCCCCTTGTTACACCTTTTTATTATGCAATTATCGTGCCAACATATTTTTGTGTAAGCGCTTTATATCGTTAACTTTCTCTGAATTTTTTTGTGCAAATTCCTGCATACTTTGCAAATTATTGCGTGCTTTAATTTGCAAGATTATATTTCTCTAACTTATAATACAGGCTTCTTAGGGATATCCCTAATGATTTAGCAGCTGCTGTTTTATTTCCACCATTTAACTTTAATACTTCAGCAATTACTTCTGCTTCGTATTTTTCTACTAATTCCGTTAGTGGAACGTCTTTAATTTCAGTTGCAGCTAACAATTGTTTAGCAGGGACTTTCTCATTCAAACTATGTAATGGTTGTACATGTTTTATATCTATTAGTCTTTCCTGATAGTTCATAAAGATTACGGCTCTGCCTAGGACATTCTCTAGCTCCCTAACATTCCCTGGCCAGTCATATTCATACAAATAATTGATCGCGCCATCAGTTAGCCCCTCAACTGTCCGACCATAATCCTGATTTATTTTATGCAGCAGATGTTCTGCTAGTGGTTTAATATCTTGTTTTCGCAATCGTAATGAAGGGATGTAAATCGGAATTTTATTTAGACGATAGTAGAGGTCTTCTCTAAATGTTCCGTTGCCAATTCCTTTTTCTAAATTCACATTCGTAGCTGCAATGATTCTTACGTCAATTGGAATTGGTTTCGTTCCACCAACTCGAACGATCTCTCGTTCCTGCAATACCCGTAGTAATTTAGCCTGGGTATTTAATGACATCTCCCCAATTTCATCTAGGAAAATACTGCCATTATTCGCTTCCTCAAAAATACCTCGTTTGCCACCACGTTTTGCTCCCGAAAAAGCTCCTTCTTCATATCCAAAAAGCTCACTTTCTAACAGCGATTCTGAAATCGCAGCACAATTCACACGAACAAACTTATTAAATTTTCGTTTACTTTCATTATGTATCGCATGTGCAAATAATTCTTTACCTGTTCCAGATTCACCTCTAAGTAAGACCGTAGCAGGAGTTTTCGCACCAAGTTTTGCTTGTTCTATAGCAAATTCCATCTCTTCAGAAGAACCGATGATATCGTCAAACGTATATTTCGCTTCAAGTGATCGAATGATATGTCTGGCTCGATTTAATTCAGATGTTAACTGAGTTATTTCAGATACATCATGAATGACACCAACACTACCCTTTAGCTTTCCATCCACAATGATGGGTGCAACGTTAACAATCACATCTTTTTCGTGTGGCCCTACTTTCATGCGGGCACCTCTTACAGCTCTTCTTGTTTTTAAAACTTGCATATGCATACTTTCGCCTTCAGATATATCAGCATTTGCAGGTTTCCCAATTACTTGCTCTTTTTCAAGTCCAGTAATTCGAGTGTACGCGCGATTAATTAATATGCCTCGTCCATCTTCATCAACAACCGAAATTGCCTCTTCAGAGGATTGAATAATTGCTTCGAGCAATGTTTGTATTTCTTTTAAATTTGTAATTTCTTCAGCAAGATCTACAACTTCAGTAATATCTTTAAAAACAGCAAATGCACCTAATAACATACCCGATTCATTGACCATCGGGATTCGGGTTGTAATGATTTTACGTCCATTTTTCAAAACGAATTCCTGGTTGACCTCAATGGCTCTTGTCGTAAGAATGTCGGGTAATCGGCTATCAGGAATACACTCATATATATGTTTTCCAATTGCTTCTTCCTTCGCGACACCAATCATCCTAGACGCACTGTTGTTTAGTAAGATGACTTGGCTATCAATATCAATGACAATCATTCCATCATGGGTTGAATCTAAGATCAAATCGACCATAACTTTCTGCATAACCACAGCCACCTCCTAACAAAGATTTATACCATGCAATATTTTACACACCTTCAAAAACCATTTTGCAAAAACATGCACACTTATATAATAACCTGAATCCTCCATCTTGACAAATTTTATTAATGGCTTACATTTAATATATAACTCGTTTTTATTGAAAGGATTTTTGATATGCAACGTATACTGGCTCTAATTGTGCTACTAATACCAGGAGTTATTGCAGGGGTTGGAATTAAATTTATGAGGGATATGTTTTTTGGTGTTTTGCACAGCCCGATTCCATCCTTAATGCTACAATTTATTATTGGCCTTATTTTCTTTTTAGCAGGTCTCTCTTTTATTGGCGGCTTCATTTTACACCGTGACCGGAAAAGAAATAAAGTTCAGGAAAAATTTCAAAACGAAAGCTCACCTGCTGGCGAGCAAAATAAATAATCCTGCTTATTTAAGCAGGATTTTTTGAGGTTATTATGTTAAAGCTAACGCTTTCTTCGGGTAATCTGTGATGATAGCAGAACAACCAAAATCAATAAATTGCTTCATCTTTTTCTCATCATTTATTGTAAAAGGACGTACAGCAATCCCATTCAGCTTTGATTCTTCAACTATTTCCTTATTTATCGTCTGGTGATATGGATGAATTCCGTTCGTCTTAAGACGCTTTGCATAATCCCACGGCTCATAAAGTCCTTCCATATACAAAATGGCAAGATCAATTGTACTTGAAATGCGCCTACACTTAACTAAACTATAATGATTAAAGCTTGATAAAACAATCCGATTTTCAATACCATAGTCACCAATCATCTTCAATGTCTTCTCTTCTATGTCCTTATACGAAACTAACCCTGTCTTAAATTCAACATTTATTAGCAATTGGTTTGATTTTGCCCAATCAAATACCTCTTCTAGTGTCGGAATTTCACAAATACCGTACTTATCCTTAAACTTGTAACTCACATCCATTTTTTTGATTTGTTTTAATGTATAATCTTTAACCCAACCCTTATGCTTTCCATTCGTAGTACGTTTAACGGTTTCATCATGGATAACCACAATGACTCCATCCTTTGTCATTTGAATATCTAACTCAATACCATCTGCGCCAACCCTGGCCGCTTCTTTAAACGATATCATTGTATTTTCCGGGTGTGTTCCGGCAGAACCTCTATGACCAAAAATTTTCGTTTTCATCATTGATATTCTCCTTTTTTTGGTATACTTCCATTATAGAGTAATTTTAGTAAAGGGAGAAACCATTATATGAGACCATTGCAAATTTCTGCTGAAACAGCAATCCGATTATCAAAAGCCCTAAATGTCCCGATTGAGCAAATCATCCATATGCCTCAACATATTCTTGTAAAAAAAATGATGGAGCTGGAGAAGGCCGAAAAAGAAGAGAAATAAGAAAAACACCGTTCCCACTTGGAAACGGTGTTTTTCTATCATATAACAAATAATAAGTTCAGTTGTAGTTACTCCTTACCCTCTCAAGACGCTTTATGCTCAAGACGGAGCTTATCTGCCACCATTGCGATAAATTCTGAGTTTGTAGGCTTTGCTTTAGACATACTTACTGTATAACCAAAAAGATTAGAGATAGAATCGATATTGCCTCGACTCCATGCAACTTCGATTGCATGACGAATCGCACGCTCAACACGGCTTGCAGTTGTATTGAACTTCTTTGCAATATCAGGATAAAGTACCTTTGTAATTGACCCTAATAATTCAATATCATTGTATACCATTGAGATTGCTTCTCTTAGATAAAGATATCCTTTAATATGGGCAGGGACCCCAATCTCATGAATAATACTTGTAATGCTCGCGTCTAAATTTTTCGGACTATTTTCTGTACGAACAACATTGCTTCCAGTATTTCGTTTAATAATCGGAGCAGTCTTTCCGCTTACTTGACGAATTCGACTTGCAAGATTTTCCATATCAAATGGCTTGAGAATAAAATACGCAGCACCTAAATCGACAGCTTTTTTCGTCACATCCTCTTGTCCAAATGCCGTTAACATAATGACATTTGGCTGTTTTTCAAGATTTAATTCACGAAGTCTCTCTAATACTGCTAAGCCATCTAGATGAGGCATAATAATATCTAAAACGAGAACGTCTGGTTGTTTATCTTGAAGCATGTTCAGGCAATCTTGACCGTTAAACGCAACACCTAATACTTCGATGTCGTCTTGGCTCGATAAATATTCGTCAAGTAAATTAACCAGTTCTCTATTATCATCAACCACACAAACTTTAATTTTTTTCACTCTATTTCCTCCTCAAGCTTAAATCCAGAAAATTTGTATATATTCTTATTCTAAAGAAAGAATTCGACAATGCAATAAGAATTCCTTTAATTTTTTAAAAAAATAGGAAAATTTTATTGAAAAATAAATTATTCTCCATTATAATGAAGTATTCGACTAAAAACGCCAATATTTATTGATGAAATTTGGGTTTTGTCGAAAAATCTTTATACCCTTTTTATTATATAAGCTAAATCAAAATTTGGCGATATCTTTTATAGAATCGAAAAAAAAGGCAAGCATTAGCTCGCCTTTTTTTGTTCTTTTTTATAAATATCAATACCCGCCTCACTTAGCATCCACTCGATATGGACACCATATCCGCTTGTTGGGTCATTTACAAATACATGTGTAACGGCTCCAATTAGTTTACCGTCTTGAATGATTGGACTACCGCTCATACCTTGAACGATACCACCTGTTTTTTCTAAAAGGCGTTTATCCGTTATTTTAACAACCATTCCTTTTGTTGCAGGAATTTTTTGAGGAACTGCACTCACAATTTCAATATCAAATTCCTCTACTTTATCATCTTCAACAACCGTTAAGATTTTCGCGGGTCCTGGTTTTACTTGGTGTGAAAGTGCAATTGGCAACGGCTTATCCATAATGCCGTTATTCACTTGTTTGTTTAACTCACCAAAAATGCCAAATGGACTGTTACGTTTGATGTTCCCGATAATTTCTTTATCTGCTGAAAAACGCGCAAGTTTTTCACCTGGATCACCATTGCTTCCTTTTTCAATCGAGGTAACGGTAGATCTAACAATTTGGCCATCTGATACGACAATTGGCTCTTTAGTATCCATATCTGAGATAACATGACCTAATGCCCCGTACTTCTTCGTTTCCGGATGGTAGAAGGTCATAGTCCCTATACCAGCAGCTGAATCGCGTATATAAAGACCAATTCGATAAGCTTGATCGTTCTTATCCTTAAGTGGCATGAGCTTTGCCTTTATATCTTCGTTGTCTCGAACAATTACCAGGTTTAACGGCTCCCCTGTCTTACCCGATTCTTGAACAAATGGTCCAACATCGCTCATCTTTTCGATTTTCTTACCGTTAATTTCTTTAATAATGTCGCCAACCTCTACTCCAGCAATCTCACCTGGGGATTTTTTCCCATCTTCTGTTTCGATTTGGTGATGTCCGACGACCAAAACACCTAGTGTATTTAGTTTCACACCAATTGATTGTCCTCCAGGAATAACCTTAAAATCAGATAAAACATTTACGTTAACCTTTTTTACTGGAATACCAGCTAATTCAACCATCATCTCACCTTCACCGCTTTCATTTGCAGCAACTGAGATTTGTTTGTTCTCCACCGCTGACGAAAAGGCAAAACTGGCATTATGAGTAGTTGTTGTGACTGGTAGTGAGGATTGGACAGTAAAATCTTGGCCTTCAAATAGAGTAAGTTGTTTTGGAATTTCTAAATAATCTTTTACCGGCTTAAAAAACCCTAAAGCCATTATTGAAACAAGGAGAAATGTACCGATTATATATCTAATTTTATCTATTTTCATTCATTTTTCACTCTCCTCGCTCCTATCCCACGCCATAAATCAAACCACTATTAGAAGTGGTGACTTACTAAAAAAAGTTTTTATGGCTACATTCTATAATTTGGCCTTTCAAGGCCACATTTATAACCACTATGAGATTAAAAAAGCTACCCATTTTGGATAGCATTACAAATAAAATTTGCTTCTCATTTTGTATATCATAAAGACATTAGTGTTTAACCATCTGTCTTGCATGTTTGCTTTCCTTCGCAAGATTCAATAATTCTTGTGCATGTTCCTTTGTCAAATCCGTTATTTCGACCCCGGAGATCATTCTGCTTATTTCTTTAACTTTAGCATCCTCATCCAATGGTGTTACGGATGTGATGGTTCTACCTTGTACGGTCTCCTTGGATATAAACAAATGGGTATCTGCCATGGCTGCTACCTGAGGGAGATGGGAAATACAAAGTACTTGTGAGCCTATTGAGATACCATGGATTTTTTCAGCGATTGCTTGGGCAACACGACCACTAACCCCCGTATCAACTTCATCAAAAATAATGGATGTAACACCTTGATGCTTCGAAAAAATGCCTTTAATGGCAAGCATAATCCTTGATAACTCTCCACCCGATGCAATTTTTGCTAAAGGTTTAAGTGGTTCACCTGGATTTGTCGAAATATAAAATTCAATATCATCTTTCCCATTTGGAGTGAATTTAATAGTCGATTCCTCAAAAAAGTTAATATCAAATTTTGCTTTTTCCATATATAGCTCTTTTAATTCCTGTGTAATTTTATGAATTAGCTCTTTTGCTAATTTTTTTCGAAGGTTTGAGAGATTATCGGCTTCAAGCTTCACATCCTCTAGTACTGACTCTAGCTCTTCCTTGATCTTACCGATATGTTGCTCGCGATTTTGAATAGTATCGACTTCATCCTCTATTTTTGCTGCATATTCGAGGATTTCCTCAACAGTTTGTCCATATTTTCGCTTTAATTGAGCAATTTCATTTAAACGACCTTCAATATAGTCAAGTCTTGCAGGATCATATTCTAATTCGTCTAATTGAGTTCTGATTTTATAGGAGATTTCCTCTAATAAATAGAAGCTATTGGAGATGGTCTCATGGATATTTTTTAAGTCTTTATCAATATCCATAATATCTTCTGCATGATTCATGGCTAAGCCAACCCAGTCAAGTCCTTTTTGGTCACCATGTAGAGCATTATAACTATTTTGTAAGGCTTTGAAGATTTTTTCGTAATTTGAAATCTTTCTTCTTTCCTCGGTTAATTCCACATCTTCATTCGGCTGCAAATTTGCATTGCCAATTTCATTTAATTGAAATTGAATTAAATCAAGTCGATGGGCCATTTCTTGTTCATTTTCATTAAAGCTTTTTAACCGTTGCTTTACCTGTAAATAGCTCTTATAAACCTCTTGATAGGCCTTTAATGCTTTTTCAAGCAATTTTCCACCGTATTGATCAAGCATATGTATATGTTGTTCCTGATTCATTAAATCTTGGTGTTCATGTTGACCATGGATGTCGATTAACGTTCTCCCAAATTCACGAAGAATCGATATTGTGACGAGTTTGCCGTTTATTCTACAGACACTTTTTCCCGATTTAGAAATATCTCTTCGTAAAACAATCATTCCCTCGCTTATTTCAATTCCAAACTCTTCAGCTTTCGCATAACAAGGATGATTGTTATTATCGATCAAAAATAGACCCTCTATTTCTGCTCGGTCTTCGCCATATCGTACAAATTCTACAGAACCTCTTCCTCCCACCAATAAATGGACAGCATCAATAATGATGGACTTACCCGCTCCTGTTTCACCTGTTAGAACTGTCAAGCCTTTTTCTAATGAAACCGAAAGGGACTCAATAATGGCAAAGTTCTTTATTGATAATTCTGCTAACAATTCCTACACCTCCTAATTCCACTCTCTCCCTTAGAGCATGTCTAGGAATCGATTTGAAACTGTTTCTGTTTGTTCTGGAGTTTTACAGATAATTAAGATGGTGTCATCGCCACAGATTGTGCCTAAAATTTCTTCCCAATCTAAATGGTCGATTAACGCACCGATTGCATTTGCATTCCCCGGAAGGGTCTTCATCACAAGCATATGCCCCGCTGAATCGATTTTCACAAAAGCATCCATTAACGAACGTTTTAATTTTTGTAGTGGATTAAAACGTTGGTCAGCCGGTAGACTATATTTATAACGACCATCAATCATTGGTACCTTTACTAAATGAAGTTCTTTAATATCGCGGGATACGGTCGCTTGAGTAATGTTATATCCCTCACTTTTTAGAATATCGACAATTTCATCTTGTGTTTCTATATCGTTGCTCGTGATGATTTCACGAATTTTTATATGCCTTTGCCCTTTATTCATCGTGACATCCTCTCTCTCAAAACTTGTATTATTACCTCCTATGTTAGCCGATTCTGACAGAATTGTACATTTTTTTTAATGTTGTATTGGGTTTTCAATATAACTAGGGTAATATCCATTCTCCACGAAGAAAGAGGACAGCACTAAGGCCATCCCCTCTATTATTTATCATTCTTTAAAATTGCATGTGCATTTTGTACGATCTCCTGCTCGGAAACAGGCAATTTGTTTTCACCCTTTTCGGCAGCACCATTCCAGCGTAAATGGAGTAAAAATTCGATATTTCCTTCTCCACCTGTGATTGGCGAATAGGACAAATTAATGCAATCATACCCTTCCTTTAAGGAAAACTCAATGATATGCGTAAGGACCGCCTCATGGGTTTTCGGCTCACGTACGATTCCTTTTTTACCAACCTGCTCTTTTCCTGCCTCAAATTGTGGTTTTACAAGGGCCACAACGTCGCTGTTCGGCACAAGAAGCGTTTTTAATACAGGCAGAATTAAACGTAAAGAGATAAACGAAACATCGATTGTCGCAAACTCTGGTAGGCCGCTTTGCAGGTCTGCTGGTGTTACATAACGAAAATTAGTTCGTTCCATAACGACAACACGTTCATCCTGTCTGAGTTTCCACGCAAGCTGATTATATCCAACATCAAGGGCATATGATTTTTTAACTCCATTTTGGAGTGCACAATCCGTAAAACCACCTGTCGAGGAGCCTACATCAATCATAATTTTATCCTTGATGTTTAAATCAAAATCTTTTATGGCTTTTTCAAGCTTTAAACCACCTCTACTGACATAAGGAATGACATTCCCCTTCACAACAAGTGGTATATCAATTTCCACTTTTTCTCCCGGCTTATCAAGTCGTTCTTCATTTGAATAAACGAGACCAGCCATAATGGATCGTTTTGCTTTTTCTCTTGTTTCGATTAGGCCGCGTTCAACTAACAAAACATCGAGTCTTTCTTTTTTTGTACCCATGTCTACACTCTTTTCTGTTTCTTAGGTACGAGATTGTGTATGCGCTCAACCACATTCTCAGTTGTCATGCCAATTTCATGCAACAGGTCATTTACATTACCATGCTCAATAAATTGGTCTGGAATGCCCATTCGGTCGATTGCTGCATGTTGATATCCATGTTCTTGAGCAAATTCGAGAACAGCACTTCCAAATCCACCCATTAATACTGACTCCTCAATTGTTAAAACCGGAAGGCTTGACCCTAGGATTTGGTGCATCATATCATTATCGAGTGGTTTGATAAAACGGGCATTGACCACTCTTACAGATATATCTTCTTTCTCAAGTTTCTCTGCTGCTTCTAAGGCCATTGGAATCGTAGTACCAAAGGTTAGAATTACAGCATCTGTACCCGGTTTTATAATTTCCCATGTACCGATTGGAATAACCTTAAGCTCTTCATCCATTTCGACTCCAAGTCCATTCCCTCTTGCATATCTTAGAGCGATCGGACCATCATCATATTGAATTGCAGTATTTACCATGTGCTGACCTTCATTTTCATCCTTCGGCATCATAAGGACCATATTCGGGATATGTCTTAAGAAAGGAATATCAAACACACCTTGATGTGTTTCTCCATCTGCCCCTACTAAACCTGAGCGGTCAATTCCAATGAACACATTAAGATTTTGGCGACATATGTCATGCACAACCTGGTCATAAGCTCTTTGCAAGAATGTCGAATAAATCGCTAAGAAAGGTTTCATATCTTGCGTAGCCAGGCCTGCAGCCATCGTAGTTGCATGCTGTTCTGCAATTCCCACGTCGAACATTCTATCTGGAAATTCCTTTGCAAACTTTTCAAGTTTTGAACCTACTGGCATTGCAGGTGTTATTGCAACAATTCGATTATCATTTTTTGCTAACTTGCGGACCGTTTCACTAATAACAGCACTCCAAGCAGGAGGTGGATTTACAGGCTTAACGAAATCTCCTGTTTCGATTTTATAGGGACCTGTTCCATGCCATGTACCAATTTTATCTGTTTCCGCAGGGGTGTAACCCTTCCCTTTTTTGGTAATCACATGAACTAGCACTGGCCCCTTTGTTTTCTTTGCATATTCGAGTGTTTCAAATAAATCCTCAAAATTATGTCCATCAATTGGCCCTAGGTATGTGAATCCTAGTTCCTCAAAGAAAACTCCAGACACAAGCAAATATTTAAGGCTGTCCTTAATACGCTCAGCAGTTGAAGCAAGCTTGCCACCAACAGCTGGAATCTTTTTGAGTAAATACTCAAGCTCATCTTTTACCCAGTTGTATTTACCCGCTGTACGCAGCCTTGCGAGAACATTATGAAGTGCACCAACATTTGGTGCTATCGACATCTCATTATCGTTTAAAATGACAATCATATCTTTCTTTTCATGTCCGATATGATTTAATGCTTCTAATGCCATTCCACCTGTTAAGGCACCATCACCAATGATCGGAACGACAAATTCCTTAGCTCCTTTAATATCACGTGCAGCAGCCATTCCCATAGCAGCGGAAAGACTGGTTGAGCTATGTCCGGTTTCCCAAACGTCATGCTCGCTTTCAATCCGTTTCGGAAACCCACATAGCCCTTTATATTGTCGCAATGTATCAAATTCACAAGCCCGACCTGTCAAAATTTTATGTACATAGGACTGATGCCCAACATCCCAAATGAATTTATCCTTTGGGCTATCAAATTCCTTATGTAAAGCGATTGTTAATTCAACAACCCCAAGATTAGGACCAATATGTCCACCGGTCTTGGAAAGCTTTTCTATTAAAAATTGACGGATTTCCTGACTAAGTTTATTTAATTCATCTATAGACATATTTTTTAGGAACTTAGGGTCTTTAATACTTAGAAGATCCAAAGGATTCACTCACTTTCATTTACTATGTATACATTTTCAAGAATGTATTTTAATGATCTCTGGATGCGATTAGATTACACATATAGTCTAGTATATCATGTTTCATATCAACACTATATAAAAACCGCCTTGCTTCATCTACATGAAAGGTTAGTTTCTCCTTTGCACCCTCAAGAGTTAATAATGCAGGATAAGTATTCTTATGATTACCAGTATCACTGCCGACCGGTTTCCCTAGTTTTACTTCTGTACCTTCAATATCTAAAATATCATCTCGAATTTGAAAGGCTAAACCTAAATGATGCGCAAATTGCGTAAGCTTATCAAGCTGTTCACTAGTAGCATCTGCAAGAATTGCTCCTGCAATCACACTATATGCTAATAATTTTCCTGTTTTATGGCGGTGAATATATTCTAATTCATCCAGGTTCAATACTTTCCCTTCACCTTCCATATCCGCAACCTGACCACCAACCATACCTTCCGGGCCAGAAGCTTTTGCTAATTCAGTTACAAGCAACAGCTTTTTCTCAGGGGATATTTCTGGGCCAATGGATTCAGTAATTGCCTGAAAGCTATAAGTCAATAGTGCATCGCCCGCTAAGATTGCCACTGCCTCTCCGAACACCTTATGGTTGGTAGGTTTCCCCCTGCGAAGGTCATCATCATCCATACTTGGAAGGTCGTCATGAATAAGGGAATACGTGTGAATCATTTCAATAGCACACGCAGTCGGTAATCCAATTGCTTCATCTTTTCCAAAAGAACGAAGTGTACCAAGGAGTAATAAAGGGCGGATCCGTTTCCCACCCGCTTCAAGAGAATAGTGCATCGCTTCCTTGATTATTTTTGGGGCTGATAAGCTAGAAATATACTTCGGAAGCTGTTCTTCAATCTTATTTTTTTGTACATCTAAAAATTGTGTTATCTCAGTTGGATTCACGTTCATTCTTCCTCCTGAATCGAAAACGGTTCAAGTTCACCGTCTTCGCGTAAAATTTGCTCCATTTGCTTTTCAACATGTTGGAGCTTGTCATGACAAAGCTTTGAAAGCTTCATACCTTCTTGGAAATAAGTGATTGCTTTTTCTAAAGGGACATCTCCTTCTTCAAGATGCCCGACAATTTGCTCGAGTTTCTCCATTGCTTCCTCAAAGGATAATACCTTTTCTTCACTCATCTATTGTCTCTCCTCTATTTCAATTACTTCACAGTCAAGATGACCATCCGACAGCTTAACCTTGATTTTATTCCCCTGTTCAACTTGCTGTACACTTTTCACTAAATGTTCTTCCTGATCATATACGAGGCTATATCCACGATCCATGATTTTTAACGGACTAAGTGCCTCTAGCTTTGATACTTGGGACGAAAAAGCGAATTGCTTTTGTTTCAAAATTTGTGTAAATTCTTTTAAAAGCATCTTTGTATTAAGATCCTGCTTTTGTTTGGCACGAATTAGCTTTTCACTTGGATGGTTATGCTGCAATCGTAAGCTAAGCTTTTGAAATGCTTCTTGCTTACGAGATATTGCCATAGCCCCTTCTCTTTCTAAACGGTCTACCAAGCGGTCAAGTTGTTGTTGCTTTTGGTCATAAAGATTTTTCGGAAATCGAAAAGCATAGGATTTCTTCAATGTATCTAAGCGTTTTGAATCACGCACGAGTTTTTCTTTCATAGCACGCAGTAGACGTGTATGTCTAACGAGTAAGCGTTCTGACAGCTCGGCCATATGTGGTACAGCTAATTCAGCAGCTCCTGTTGGTGTAGGTGCACGTAAATCTGCCACAAAATCAGCAATCGTAATATCTGTTTCATGTCCCACTGCAGAAATAATGGGCACCTTCGACTGAAAAATCGCTCTTGCCACGATTTCTTCATTAAATGCCCAAAGTTCCTCAATAGAGCCGCCACCACGGCCAACAATTAACACATCTATTTTTCCAAATTCATTCGCTTTTTCGATGGCTTTAACTACTGATGGCCCGGCATTCACCCCTTGGACAAGGGCAGGAAAGACAATAACTTTTGCGATTGGATACCTACGTCTAATCGTCGTAATTATATCGCGAATCGCAGCTCCTGTTGGCGATGTAACAATCCCAATATAATGTGGTATCTTAGGAATTGGCTTTTTAACGTTTTGCGAAAAAAGTCCCTCTGATTCAAGACGTCTCTTCATTTCCTCGTATGCTAAGTATAAATTTCCTATCCCGTCTGGCTGCATTTCTTTTACATAGATCTGATAGTTTCCATTTGATTCAAATACTGTAACCTCGCCGCGAAGCAAAACTTTCATCCCATTTTCAGGTGTGAATTTTAAATCTCTGTTGTAGCCAGCAAACATCACAGCTTGAATTCGTGCTTGTTGATCCTTTATTGTAAAATACATATGTCCGCGACTGTGCGCCTTAAAATTCGAGATTTCTCCCTTCACCCATATATCCTGAAGGTGAGGGTCCGCATCAAATTTACGTTTAATATATTTTGTTAAAGCTGTTACGGTTAGATATCGATTCTGTTCCATTCCTACCAATCCCTACTTCCTAGAAAGCAGGGCGAAATTTTTTGCAGACTGAACCGTATTATGAAGAAGCATTGTAATCGTCATAGGACCAACTCCACCTGGTACCGGTGTCAGATAGCTTGCTTTCTCTTTTGCCTCGTCAAAAACAACGTCCCCAACAAGCTTACCAGTTGATTCAAGGCGGTTTACACCAACATCAATCACAACTGCACCTTCTTTAATATAATCTCCAGGAATAAAATTCGCCTTTCCAACAGCCGCAACTAAAATATCTGCCTGAAGGGTCATTTCTTTCAAATTTTTAGTCCTAGAATGGCAATACGTTACTGTAGCATTCTCTTTAAGGAAGAGTTGTCCAACTGGTTTTCCGACAATATTACTTCTACCAACAACCACAACATGCTTACCTTCGATTGAGATTTGTTTAGATTTTACCATTTCAACAATTCCAAATGGTGTACATGGTAAGAAAGCATCTTGTCCAGTCATCATGCGACCAATGTTAATTGGATGAAAACCGTCCACATCTTTTTCGGGTGAAATTCTTTCGATAACTGCCGTTTCATTAATCGTATTTGGTAATGGTAATTGAACAAGAATACCATGGATAGAAGAATCCTGGTTTAAGCGGTCAATTTCACTAAGTAAAAATTCTTCCGTAATGGTATCTGGATATTCTAACATCAAGGAGTAAATGCCTGTTTCCTTACATGCTTTATCTTTTCCTTTTACATAGGATCTTGAAGCTGGGTCATTACCAACTAATAATACAGCTAATCCAGGAACAATACCGTCTTGTGCTAAATTCTTAACCTCTTCTGCAATTTCATTACGTTTTGTTTGTGCTAATTCTTTCCCACTAATAATTTCTGCCGACATTTTTCCAACTCTCCCTTATGTACAATTGAATAACATTCTTTTTATGGACTACAGCGATATTCTACTTTACTAATGTATCTTTTATTTTCGATAGAATAGCATTAATAAAACGGCTCGAGCTATCATCACCAAATTCTTTAGCAAGTTCAATTGCTTCATCAATACTTACCTTAACAGGAATTTCCTCTATATATTTCATTTCATAGACAGCGATGCGTAAAATCGAACGGTCTACATTTGCAAGTCTTTCAAGATTCCATTTTTCTAGATGCTCTCGCAATAAAGAATCAATTTCTTCTTTATGTTTGATAACGCCATGTACAATCTGTTCTAGGAAAGGATCCGAAGACTCTTCTTCAAGTACACTTTCAATCGCTTCATTTGGATCAATCTGGCTTACATCAACTTGAAATAACGATTGCAAAGCCTTTTGTCGTGCTGTACGTCTTTTCATACTTATTATTTCTCCTTTATATATAGTAAAACTTTTGTCCCACTATCAGTTGCATACTAATAACATGATAATATCATAAAATAATTTTAAAATAAAAACCAACTCTTTATTGTGAGGTAAAAATAAAAAAGTCTGATAGCGTTTGCCATCAGACTAACTATTCCTTACATCTCTTCCTCTACACTAACTTCAGGTTTTTGCGTTTCAAATAATACACCAACAACATGGATGTTTACTTCATTCGCATCTAAAGCTGTCATATTCAATAAAGCCTGGCGGACATTGTCTTGAATTTGACGAGCAACATTTGGAATAGAAACGCCGAAGTTCATTACACAGTACACATCCACAATAATTCCGGTTTCTGTTAACTCAACTTTGACACCTTTTCCGTGGTTCTTCTTTCCAAGTTTCTCGACCACTCCAGAAGCAAAGTTCCCTCTCATTTGCGCGACTCCTTCAACTTCTGAAGAAGCAATACCAGCAATAACTTCAATTACTTCTGGTGCAATTTCAACCTTACCAAGACTGTTATTGCCTTGATCCATTTCTAAAATATTCGTTTCCGCTGCCATTAGCAAGCACCTCCCTATATTAGTGTACTACTTCATAACCTCATATAATTCAAGAAATTTTGTGTTGAAGTCTCCACCTACGAATTTTTCATGATTCATGAGCTTAAGGTGGAAAGGAATTGTAGTGTGTACACCTTCAATTACAAATTCACTTAGAGCACGCTTCATTCTTGCGATTGCTTCTTCCCGAGTTGCCCCATATGTAATGAGCTTCGCAATCATCGAATCATAATATGGAGGTATTGAATAACCAGGATATGCTGCAGAGTCTACCCTTACTCCTAGACCACCAGGTGGCAAATACATTTCAATTTTGCCTGGCGAAGGCATGAAATTCTTCTCCGGGTTCTCTGCATTAATTCGGCATTCAATGGCCCAACCATTAAATGTTACATCGCTTTGAGTGAGTGAGAGCTCCTCTCCTGATGCAACACGAATTTGTTCTTTAATTAAGTCTACACCTGTCACCATCTCAGTAACGGGATGCTCAACTTGAATTCTTGTATTCATTTCCATGAAATAGAATTGATCATTGACATGGTCATAAATAAATTCAATTGTTCCAGCACCTGAGTAGTCAACAGCTTTTGCTGCTTTAACTGCAGCATCACCCATTTTTTGTCTTGTAGCTTCATTTAGAGCAGGAGATGGAGTTTCCTCAACTAGCTTTTGTAAACGTCGTTGGATGGAACAATCTCTCTCTCCTAAATGTATCACATTTCCATGGTTGTCGGCCATTACTTGAATCTCAACGTGGCGGAAATCTTGAATATATTTTTCAATATATACACCAGGATTTCCAAAGGCAGTAGCAGCTTCCTGTTGAGTGATGTTGATTCCCTTTATGAGTTCCTCTTCATCCTTCGCAACACGGATTCCTTTTCCGCCTCCACCAGCAGTTGCTTTAATAATGACTGGGTAACCCATATCATTTGCTAGCGCGATTGCTTCACCTGTATCTTTTATGATTCCTTGTGAACCAGGCACAATCGGTACACCTGCTTCTCTCATCGTTTCACGGGCAACATCCTTTGTACCCATTTTATTAATGGCTTCAGGGCTTGGACCAATGAAAGTTAGATTTACTTCACGACAAAGCTCTGCAAAGTCTGCGTTTTCGGCTAAGAAGCCATAACCTGGGTGAATCCCTTCACTTTCAGTAAGCTTTGCAACGCTAATAATATTTGTAAAGTTTAAATAGCTATCCTTTGAAGATTTCGGACCAATACAATAGGCCTCATCTGCTAGTTGAACGTGAAGAGATTCCCGGTCCGCCTCAGAGAAAACAGCTACCGTTTCAATTCCGAGCTCTTTACAGGCACGAATAATACGAACCGCAATTTCACCACGGTTTGCTATTAGTATTTTTTTTAACATGAGTGTCGCTCCTTACTTATATGAACAATCATACTATGCTTTTACTAGGAATAATGGTTGACCATACTCCACAAGCTGACCATTCTCAACCAATATTTCAACGATTTCTCCATTTACTTCTGCTTCGATTTCGTTAAATAGCTTCATTGCTTCGACGATACAAACTACTGAATCTTCTTTGACTTTATCACCTTTTTGTACATATGCATCTGCATCTGGGGATGGAGATGCATAGAAAGTACCAACCATCGGTGAAACAACTTTATGTAGGTTTTCATCTACTGCAGGTGCTGCTGTAACAGGTTCAGCTGGCTGTGTCTGCGGTTGTACAGGTTGTGCTTGTGCTGCAGGCTGTGCTACCTCAGTAACAACAGGAGCAACTGGCTGTGCTTGCACCTTGCTTTCTACAATTGTTTGAACAGTTGTTTCTTTACTTTTCTTCATTTTAATTTTTGAGCCTTCACTCTCAAAAGTAAACTCGTCAATATTTGAATGATCAACTAACTTAATAAGTTCACGTAATTCTTGAATTTTAAACATCCATTACACTCCTTGTGATTAACTCGAAATATAAAACTATAAATTGTTGGCAACATTTTATTGCTAGTATTAGTACCACATACTAACATGATACGATACTTAAAACCCTCTTTTCAATATATTGCGGAGATTTTTTCACGAAAACGTTATCATTATTTTCCCATCTTCTCATTTATTTTACCAAAAAAATAGAAAGCACAGCATATTAGCCGTACTTTCTTTTATCTATTATTTTTCTTTTTCACCAGTTAACTCAAACTCTACCGCAACATTTTGAAGTTCGCCTAACTCGCTGCGAACAAGGCGTAGAATCTCATTCGCTTGTTGCTTTGAGCTTTCCTTAGATTTAACTGTAATCTTAATTTTGTCACCCTCTACGCGTACTAAAGCATCTTCGTAGTTATTTCCTTTGATAAGCATCTCGATAATCTTTTCTTTTGATTCAATATCCTCTAGCTTCTTTAACTCATCATATGCTTTAAGCTTTTGATCTGCTGTTAGCTCTGTTGAAGCTGCTTGAGCTTCTAAATTGCTTCTTAATTTACTGCGGTGCTCATCAATTTCTAAGCGTAATGCAGCAAACATATCATCACTAGAAACTGAAGAGATCACATTTCCATCTTCATCTTCCTCGACAGTCACACCTGCACCGTCTTTATTTTCAGTAGAAGTTTCCACATTTTCATTTTCTTTTGCATTATCCTTTTCTTCTTCCTGCTCCATCGCAACATCGTTCGGATTGTTTTCAGGTGTCGTAATATAATAGACTGATAACACTACTACTAAACTTAACATTGTTAATAACCATACAGTTTGTTTTTTCAATAACATTTTATGAATCCCCCTTCGTTTTCCTTGGTACAACTGCTACCTTGTGATTTGGTACATCAAAACCTTTTGTCACAGCCTCTACTACCATTTGTTTTATTTTTGCATTCTCAACACCTTTAGCAACGATTAGAACACTTCGTATTTCTGGCTTTTCAATCTTCAAGACGATTGGTGTTTCAGAATCCCCGCTGCGGATGATGACAACTTGTTCATCTTTTGTTATATCCTCAACTTGTCTTTTCCCACCGTCCCTGTCTTCCTCATTTGTAATTTGACTTTGGGTTACGGTGTTTTTTTCAAGTATTTTTGATTCAGTAGCATCTACACTTACTGAAACAATGACATCCTCTACTCCAGCAATTGCTTCAAGTGCTTCTTTAAGCTCGTTTTCATAACGATCCTCATATTTACCAATTGCTGTTGTTAGTTCATCTTTCTGTCCTCCAAATGTTGGCTCATCCTTTGCACTTACTTCTGAGGAAGTAGCTGGCATAACAGAAGATGTTGGTTTGTCACCTGAAAATAGATTACTAATTAACATAAAGGCTATCCCAACTGCTAATAAAAGTAAGAAATATTGGTTTTTCTTGTTTCCCTTTTTATCTGGTGGATCATCCTTGGACCCGGAGAACATTCCTTTGATTTTGTTCAAGATTCCTTTGTCCTTATCCATCTACGACTCTTTCCCCCCTTCCACAGTGACTACAATTTTTTCGGAGTCAATTTCCCATCTGGAAGCTAATGTTTTTGTGATTGCATTAACATTGTTTTGATCTACTTTTTTATACACTGGCTCATTCTGTTTGGAGGTATCAATCTCAACTGTTTTTACTACTGCCACATCATCAGGTTCGGCTGTCTCTTTTGATAGCACCACCTCAATTGACTGAATGTCATCCAACACTTCATCCAAAGTAACAATCTCTTTACTGTCTACTGCACTTGAAAGGGATACGTTTACTTTTTGAACAGTTAAATCGTATTCGTTTTGCACCAACTCCTCTTTCACTTCAGATTCCAATTGGACAGCCATTGTTTCTAAAATATATGCACGTTGTGAGGCTTGTATTTCTTTTTTCTTCAAATCTATTAAATTTTCTAGATTTTTTTCACTTTGAACTGGTTTTAAATTCATATTTAACAAGGCCTGGTCCAAATCTGATTTAAAAAGTGAGAACAGAGGAGTTAATATAATCAGGATTAATAAAAGCCCTGTTACCATTTTTACGTATTTTTGCATACTAGAACTCGGCAGAAGCATGTCCACAATTGTCGCGAGTAAAATGAATAAAATAATATTGGTAATCCATTCGGCAATAAAACTCAGCGTCCTCACCTCCTTGGCCTTTATCTAACCATCAATGTCAGGTTTCCAGCTGCAATAATAACCGTGATACTTAGGAAAAACATAAGTGACACGATCGCTAATGCTGCAAAGATATATACGACACTTTTACTAATGATATTTAAACAAGCAATGACCGGCCCCCCGCCAAGTGGCTGCAGAAGTGCAGCTGCAAGCTTATAAATAATGGCTAGGGACAGCACCTTAATCGCCGGGAATGCTGCAATTAACAGGAGAATAACGACCCCAAAGATACCAACAGTGTTTTTCAGAATGACCGAGGCACTGATTACAGTATCGGTAGCATCCGTGAACATCCGGCCAATGACCGGAATAAAATTACCTGTAATAAATTTTGCGGTCCGAATTGTTATTCCGTCTGCAACCGCTGTTGTCGTTCCCTGCACGGAGATAACACCTAAGAAAATTGTCAAGAAAACCCCGATGATGCCAATACTCACATTTCGTAGCAACTGGGCAAGCTGCGTTACCTTGTAATGTTCACTTAACGTACTCACAATGCTTAGTAAGGCAGACATAAACAACAAAGGTAAAACGATATATTGAATTAAAAGCCCGCTGGTATTCATTAAAAATAATATCAGTGGGTGGAAAAATGCTGCTGATGCGATTCCACCCGATGATGCCACTAACGCTAGCAATAATGGAACAAGTGCTAGTATAAAATTGATCATCGTCTGAATAGCTTCCTCTGTATACATGATGGCAACCCTGAAGCTATTTAGCGCAATGATGATTAACACCATGTAGACAATTGCATAAGCAACTTTACTAACTGCACTTTTCTCAAATGAATTTTGCAATGTTTGCAAAAACATACTAAAAACCGTAAGCATGATTAGTGTGCTAAGAAGTTTTCCATTTGCAATGATTTCATGGAACACGAATTTTACGAGTCCAAGCAACCATTCCTTCAATGAAAGCTCCTTCTCGCCCTGAATGAATTCTAGTAAACTACCCTTTTGGCTTTCAGGTAAATAGCCTCCATAATCCGTAACAATTTCATCCCAAAATTGTTTTATTTCGTCGATGCCAAGGGTTTCTAGTTGTTCCTCAACCTGTTCATGAATTTGGTTTTCGATGACTTCTTGCTGTGAGGGTGAGGCTTGTACAATATGTGGTAAAGAAAAAAAGAAAAGAAATAGAGCTAGAATAGAAAAGGTTTTACTACCGGTCAATGCCAACCACCCCCTTGAAAACCATAATTTCAATCGATTTAACTAGGAATAAGTCCAATAATTGTTTCTATTAATACTGTTAAAATTGGTATAGCTAGTGCTAAAATTAGAATCTTTCCCCCGAGTTCAATCTTTGAGGCTAATGACCCTTGACCTGCATCTTTTGTAATCTGTGCGCCAAATTCAGCGATGTAGGCTATTCCAATGATTTTGAGAATGGTTTCCACATATACGGTGTTCACATTGGCGTTAATTGCAACTTTCTCAAGCATACGAATGATATCTGCAATTTCCCCCACTAAAAATAGAAAGATCACACAGCCGATAAATACGACAAGCAAAAAGGCAAAGGTAGGTTTTTGTTCTTTTACAATGAGTGCCAGAAAGGTTCCAATTAAACCTAATCCAACGATTTGTATAATCTCAATCGCTCATCCCCTCCTTACCCCTGAAAGAGGAATACGGCTTTAATCTTTTTAAATAGATCCTCAACGATTGTTGCAACCATAAACAGGATATATATGAACCCCAACAATGTAACCCACTGGGCATATTCCTTTTTACCCATCTGATCTAGGATTGTATGGAGAAAGGCAACCACAATTCCTACACCGGCTATTTGAAATATAATATTTACATCCACTCCCATTCGCTTCTTCTCCCCCTAAATCAATAAAATGACTACTAATAAACCAGACAAAAAGCCCAGGCTTTTCACCATTTTTTCGTAACGCATTTGTCTATCTTTTGCATCACTTTCTTCCCGTTCAAGATGGGTTATAGCAAGTTTTATGTGCTTCTGTTGAGAGGTTCGATCATGCTGTCCAAGCGTTTCCCCAAACTGTTGAAGAATCTCAATTTCCCCTTGATGAAAGGCAGTCAATTTGGAAACATCTTTTAGACTTTCATCCCAAGCTACCTTGACACTTACCTCTCCTGTTTGAAGCCGTTTGGCAAAGCCTTCAAAAAAGTAAGATACAGGCTTCGGAATTTGCCGCGAGAGATGGGTTGCAACATCAATTAAGGGTACATGGCCGTACATAATTTCTGCTTCCAGTGATTGTAAGGCTGTTTTTAACATCCTTAACTGACGAGGTCGTTCACTTAAACGTCGTGCTGCTTCAAATCCTGCCCAAGTGGTTGCAAGAAGAATAAATATTGCTCCTAAAATTTTTATCATCTACGTCACGCTCACTTTTGGTAAAAGATGCTTTCCAGTAGGACCTAGGATGGATTTTATGGTTCCTGGCCCCTTTGTGCGTGATAACTCTACAAATCTCTCTATTACTCCTGCTTCAATAATCTTCTGTAATGATGGACGCTTCGTGAGGTCGGAAATTTGATGTCCGTGTGCCGTCACAATCAAACTTACCCCAGCATTAACTGCTTCCATAATTGCTTCACTGTCTTCCTCTCTACCAATTTCATCAACAATTAATACGTCAGGACTCATCGATCTAATCATCATCATCATCCCCTCAGCCTTTGGACAAGCATCTAGAACATCGACTCTGGGCCCCAAGGAAGCTTGAGGAACCCCTTTAACACAACCGGCGATCTCAGAACGCTCATCTACGATTCCGACCTTTAACGCTGGAATGTGTCTTGATTCGATTCCTGTACTTATCATCCTTGCAAGATCCCTCAGTAAAGTGGTTTTACCAGTTTGTGGCGGACCAATGATGATGGTATTTTTCCAATAAGAATCATAGAGATAAGGTGCAAGTGGAGCTGCAACTCCAATTTTTTGCTTTGCGATCCGAATATTAAAGGACGTCACATCTCGAATCGCTTTGACATTTCCATTCTCCGTAATCACTTTTCCAGCTAGTCCCACTCGATGTCCACCTTGGATGGTGACATAGCCCCGCTTCAGCTCTTCTTCAAGTGTATAAATCGAATATTGACCAAGTTTGTTCAGGAGCTGAACGGCATCTTCACCTGTAACGGAATAATTATGAAAAATTGGGATTCCATTCTCAATGATTTCAAGAGGTCGAGCCACTCTTATTCGGATTTCTTCCATTTTTTCTATGCGTTCTGGAGGATACTTGTTTATAAGGCTTGCGATTGATTTTGGTAGCACGTCAATTATTTCTTTCATCTAGTAAACTCCTCACATAATCTCTCATAATTCAATGTATGCAGGCTTGGACACATTATGCCTACTACTCATTCGATTTCTATTTGAAGAAGATTCCATACAAAATAAAGGCAACCCCAAGTCCGATAAAAAGCAGCTTCGAATACGATAGCTGATCAGCCAAACCAATCAGTCCAATTGACATAGTCGCGATAAGAATTAGCGGCCCCACAATAGCTAGTGAAGCATTAACCGCTAACGCTTTTTTTACATCATTAAAAACCAGCATTAAAATAGCAGCCGTTATTTCTAAGCAACCAGATAAAATTCGCAGGCCAGCCATCGTCAAAACACTTGAATCAAACATCGAAAATATTCGTTTCATCGTTGTCCCCACCCAATTAAATTTCTTTTGTACAACCTATGCTTGTTCAATCATTTTCAGAAGAGGAATTTTTATGGGTTGGGTGATGGTGATTTTGTCGATTATTATTGTGTCCCCGAAAAACATAAAAAAAGAACCCATCTAAAAAGATGGGTCCCCAAACAATCTCAATATTGATTATGCACGTGATACGTATGATCCTTCAGTTGTGTTAATGATTAACACATCGCCTTCATTAATGAAGAAAGGAACTTGAACGATTAAACCTGTTTCAAGAGTTGCTGGCTTTGTACCACCAGAAGCTGTATCCCCTTTGATGCCAGGTTCTGTTTCAGTAACCTTAAGTTCAACTGTGTTTGGCAGCTCAACACCTAATGTTTCGCTTTGGAACATCATGATGTGCACTTCCATGTTTTCTTTTAAATATTTTAACTCATACTCGATTGCAGATGCTGGTAGCTCAATTTGCTCGTAAGACTCATTGTCCATGAATACATGTGAATCACCGTTTGCATATAGATATTGCATTCTGCGGTTTTCGATTTGTGCTTTTGCTACTTTTTCGCCGGCACGGAATGTTTTCTCTTGAACAGCACCTGTACGAAGGTTACGTAACTTAGAGCGTACAAAGGCTGCTCCTTTTCCTGGTTTAACGTGTTGGAAATCCATTACTCTCCAGATTCCACCGTCCACTTCAATTGTCAAACCTGTACGAAAATCGTTAACTGAAATCATATACTATTTCCTCCTAATTCAATTGCGACAAACCTTTTTGTCTATAAAATAATTAACTCTTTCTTAGAGAATGTTAGTGATTCATTGCCGTCTTTTTTGACAACTACATCGTCCTCAATTCTCACGCCACCTAGACCTGCTATGTAAATACCGGGTTCACAGGTTACAATCATTCCTGGTTCTAATACATTGTCAGATCGGAATGATAATGATGGCTGTTCATGAACCTCCATACCAAGACCGTGTCCAGTTGAATGACCAAAATATTCACCATAGCCCTTTTCCGTAATATAATCACGTGTTAAGGCATCGGCTTCTATTCCTGTGATGCCAGCCTTAATGCCGGCCATACCACGAAGCTGAGCTTCTAAAACAACATCATAAATGTTCTTCAGTTCATCGCTAGGATTCCCTACAGCGACGGTACGTGTTATATCTGAGCAATATCCCTTATAATATGCACCAAAATCAAGGGTTACAAAATCACCTTTTTCAATTCCCTTATCACTCGCTACCCCATGTGGTAATGCTGAGCGATAACCTGATGCAACGATTGTGTCAAAAGAAGATGAAGTAGCACCTTGTTTTCGCATAAAAAATTCTAACTCAGTAGAAACTTCAATTTCAGTAATACCAGGACGAATCACATCTAAAATATGTGTAAAGGCGGCGTCAGCTATCTCCGCAGCTTCCTTTAATATCTTAATCTCTGAATCCGTCTTAATCAAGCGTAACTTTTCAATCACTCCTGAAACAGGAATAAGTTCTGCTTGAACCTCTTTATCATACGCCGTAAAAGTTGCATAAGATAGATCATCTTGTTCAAACCCAAGCTTTTTAATTCCCATTTTTTCAGCTTGTTTGGCAACCTCTTTAATGATAGGTCCTGAATGTTGAACAATTTCAAATTCCTTCACCTGTTCACTTGCTTGCTCGACATAACGAAAATCTGTAATAAAAACTGCCTTGTTTTGTGAAATAAGGGCAACTCCCGCTGTTCCGGTGAAGTTAGTTATGTAACGTCTGTTATAGCTATTCGTAACTAATAAGCCATCAATTCCAAAACCTGAAAAACTTTCACGTAGCTTTTCTAATTTACTCATCTAGCTTTCCCCCTAAATGGTCTATCATTGCTAATAACGCAAGCTTGTAGCCGTATACACCTACTCCGACTATTTGTCCAATTGTAACAGGAGCAATGACTGATGTGTGTCGAAATTCCTCACGAGTATGTATATTCGAAATATGTATCTCCACTACAGGTACAGTAACGCCAGCAATTGCATCGCGAATCGCATAGCTATAATGCGTAAAAGCCGCTGGATTCATAACGATTCCATCGTATTCTCCTTCGGCATTATGGATAGCATCAATAATCGCACCCTCGTAATTCGATTGGAGGCAATCAAGCTCCACATTCTTGTTTTGCGCAAACTCAGTTAGGTCTTTCTCCACATCAGCTAGCGTGAGACTCCCATAAATATGCGGCTCCCTTTTGCCAAGTCGATTTAAATTAGGTCCATTAATAAGGAGTATTTTCTTCATATATAAATCTCCCTTTAAAAAATAGAATGTTCGAACAAGAACATTCTACCATATCTTACCCTAATTTACCTACTCATTTGTAGAGACGACACGCCTTTCAGCCCTCATTTCATTTTCTTCAAATGAAATTGAGTAACCAATAAAGACACCATATAGGATATAAAAGCATATTGTAGTAATAACTGTATTACGTTCTAATTGCCCAACGGTTTTAATATCAGGAAAGATCGGATTAAACACGTAAAACACAATAAGCCATAAGGCAATGCCAAATGCAGCACCAACCCAAATGGACTGAAACTTCTTTAATAATGCATAATATAAAAGTGCTACACCGATTGATATAATACCAATCATAAAAATCCCAATAAACTGACCTAACACACGGTTTTTCCAATCTCCAAGGATCCACGGTTTGAGGATAAGATTTGGGCTAAGTTCTGTAAAATTAAAAATATAGGTTAAGTACGACAATAGACTCCAAAATATCCCCCCAAACAGACCAATTACTACAACTTTAGCCATTAAAGACATGTCTCCGTTTTTTTTGTTTTGTTCAAGTTCTGGATTCTTTTTTTCAGCATCTACCATAGGTCAACACCTCCATTTGCTAGTATGTCCCGAATTTTAATCAAATACGCCCTGCGTATTTGCGTCCAGATTTTTTTCGAGCGTGCTCGAAAAACTTCCTTTAAAAAATCTGTGACATCCACCGGAGGCATTAACTTTATTCAGCTAGTGTTTGACTTTGTCGAAAATGTAAACTCTTTTACATCCTTCAGTAAGTTTAGAAATAAGTACTTTTGCTGAAAAAGTTAATCTATTTGAAAAAGATTGCTGATAAATGTGTACTAATGGTAATTACTGGGTAGAATAGTAAATGTTAGTTTGAATAAAAAATAAAATTCAAATAATTGATGCTTTTAACATAGAGGTTTATTAGCTTATCTTGTAGAATATATATAAGAAGTAGTACTTAATATTTTTACATGTATCGATCAATTTACTGAAATATACGGGCAACAATGACATGGATTCATAATACAATATAAGTATAGCTTTCAGGAGGTGTATCTCATGAATCGTCGTAAATCAAATATAGTCGTCATGATTTTACTAGGATTAGGAGCACTTGGATTTGTCTACACCCTTTTCACTCGTCCAGGTTCATTACTCGTGCAAGCAGGCATGATTTTCCTTTTCGTAGGTATAATCTATCTACTATATAAATATGTGATTAGTCGACGAATGGGAGGAAAAGAAAATTCCGCTTATTTACGCGCAGCAAAACAATCTAGGAAACGTTTTAAAACAGGAAGTCAGAGGAAGTCTCGGACTATGGGAATGGGGAATAAAAAACCTACGACCAGCGCGGCAAAACGATCGAATGTAGCGTCTATTCATAAAAAGCGAAAAACGAATACGACACACCTAACTGTTATTGAAGGTAAAAAGGGCAAAAAGAAGAATCGAGCATTATTCTAACTTTATTCAGCAAAACGCTGGATAAAGTTTTTTTATATGGTTGGATTCTTCTCTTGTTTTATTTAATAACCCCAAGTTCGTAAAAAGGCATCTGTACGTTGTTTCCCAAGTTGAATAAGCTCTTGCTTTTTTTCACCTGTTACTCCAAATTCAGTTGTTAATCCACTTTCAACTGGGATAAAAATAATATTTTTTTCGTGTCTACGTGAGATATAACGTGCATCATGTGCATTCTTCATTGTTTCAAAGAGAGCTCCAAACATATCAATTGCATTATGAATTTTATTTTGCTTTTGCTGCTGATTATTCCCACTAAGCCTAATTCCAATGACTGGGCGTTTTTTCAGCTTCATTTCCTCATCAAAAAGCCATATTGGAAAATTAGAGAGCACTCCTCCATCGACAACGATAGTGTTTCCTTTATAATCTTTTAAGCGGACGGGCTCAAAGAAGTATGGAAGACTACAACTCATCCGAACTGCTTTTGCCACTGGAAAAGTTTGGGGGTGAATGCCATAGCGTTCTAAATCGTCGGGTAATACCATGATTCTTCCATTCGTTAAGTCTGAAGCAATAATTCTTAATGATCCGGGAGGGAGATTTTGAAAGTTAACTACACCCTTCGCACGAAGCTTTTGATATATCCATTTTTCCAACATATCGCCTTTGTATAAACCGAGGCGCCAATATAGGAGTAGCCACTTTGTTAAAGCCGTGTTCAACGGGGTCTTGCGTTCATCTAAAAAATCACTAAGGTCTAACTCTTCCATGAGATTGATAATTTCATCGCTTGTGTAGCCAGCAGCAATTAGGGAAGCTATTAAGGATCCTGCACTGGTTCCTGCCAATCTTTTAAATCTAAACCCTTTTGCCTCGATTGCTTGATAAGCCCCTATTAGCGCAAAGCCTTTAATGCCCCCACCTGAAAAAACGCCATCAATAAACATCGTACCCCTCCCAATCAATCCCTTTATACATTTTTAATCGGATAGCTTGGGATTTAGTACGCGTGTTTTTTTTGAATATAAAAAAGAGGGGATCCGTTTAGGATTCCCTCTTAGCGTTTGATTACAATCCGCATTTAAGTTGTGCATTACAGTTAGTACATGTGTTACATCCACCAAGGTCTTCTACCGTTCCTTGACGGCATACTGGACAAGTGTCGCCTACTTCAGAACCGATTGTAACGTCAGTTTGACGTAAATCAATGACAGTGTCCATTAGGACTACACGATTTTTTGGCTTTTCTTCTTCAGTTGTAACTTCAGCTTCTTCAAATGTGTTTTCTTCCGCCTTAAGTGTAAGAACTTGAGCATCACGGCTTCCATCCACATACACTGTACCGCCTTTTGCTCCACCTTTGTAGAGGCGCTCATATACACCTTCTACTTGAGAAACAGTGTAGCCTTTTGGTGCGTTAACAGTTTTACTGATTGAGCTGTCAATCCAACGTTGGATGACACATTGTACATCTGCATGTGCTTCTGGTGAAAGTTCCATTGCAGAAACGAACCAGTTAGGCAGATTGTTAGGATCTGCTTCTGGATGTTTATCTAAATATTCTTGAACGATATCCGCTTTAACTTCTATAAACTTACCTAAACGTCCACTTCTAAAATAAGAGAATGAGAAGTAAGGTTCTAAACCTGTTGAAACGCCAACCATTGTCCCTGTGCTCACGTTTGTTACTCTCTATGTTCAATAGAGGGTGGGGCTATCAGTACCCACTCCATATGTCGCCATATGGGTCAGACTATATCATCAACCAGTTAATTCTTTTTACTATGTCTTTTTCGATGACAAGGATATTCACATAAACTAACCAAATTTGAAAGCATATTAGCAGATTTCCAATCTCCATTAAATTCACGAAACGGAATTATATGATGAATCGAAAGTTCGTGTCCAACTTGTTCCTCTGTTTTACCACAATCCTGACAAGTGTAATTGTCTCTTTTTCTAGCCTTTCTACGTTGTGATCTCCAGTTTGGACCGTAATAATCGATTTCGCCACCCTGCCAAGTGGCACTATTGGAACCAGAAAATGCTTTGGATTTTTCGTAATACTTTGCCATACAACTTTCGTTACAAAAATTCCATTTCTTTATAACTGAAGGTTTTTTCTCAATCCTATTCCCACAATTCGTACAGTAAACGATAATCCTTTTTCTGTACTGAGCTTTGCCTCTTTCCCCATTTGCTTTACCTAAGCAATTTTTCGAACAAAACTTTGAAGTGTTTTCTCGTGATTTGATAACACTATAAGTTTTGCCACATCCCTTACAAGTTTTTTCTACTTTATTAATAAGATGCTGATTAATTTTATGCCCCATCTTTCTTTGATGCTCATGTTTACACTCTCTATTACAAAAGTTTTTAGCATAAATAATAGATGGTTTTCTATGCAATTGATTGCCACAATTATCACAGTGTATTAATAGCTTTTTACTTAAATGGGCAAATGCTTTAGGGTTTTTAGATTGAAATTCAGCTTTGCATTTTCTAGAACAATACTTTTTTCTTTCAAATTGACTTGGTTTAACATTTATATCCTTTTTGCAATTAAGACATTTTTAAATCACCTATTACACCTTCTTAAAAATTTAATATTTCTAAAGATGTAATAGACACTGGTTGCTCGGCATGTAGTCGTTGAGGGGGCAGCCACGCCTTCCCTGCGGATTGTCCGCACCTTTTGATTTTTACTCTTTATGTGTTGGCACACGAGTACAAAAGGATACTCGGAGTTTCCCGCATACAGCCAAGTTTACGCTACATTCTTGCGAATATAGGGGGCAAGTTGTTTACCCGTAGGAGCAACGGTTAGTAAGTGTGAGTTGCGAATTCCGTATTGTTTGATTCCTTCTTTAATATCTTCAGGCATCTTTTGCATGTATCCAGTATTAATTAGAGCTTCTCTGATACGATTGCCATCTACCGGTGAATTTCCTTCTAAGAATGGGAAGCTGCCTTTTTCTTTTGCAAGTTCAATTGATGCACGATAAGCCGTTGTTGCAATTGTTTCAAACACTTCGTCAACTAACTTATTTCCTGCTTCTGAACCATATTCAGTTTCACAATAGATCAGTAAATCGTGTAATCCCATAACCCCAAGACCAACACGGCGCTCTCCTAGTGCTTGCTTTTTATTAGCTTCTAAGAAGTATGGAGTTGCATCGATTACGTTGTCTTGCATTCTTACTCCGACTTCTACAGTTTGCTTTAGTTTTTCAAAGTTAACAGTCTTTGTTTCTTTATCAACCATTTCAGCTAAGTTAACCGCTGCAAGGTTACATACTGAATATGGTGCTAGTGGCTGTTCCAATATTGTTATCGTAAAGGTTTTTTATCCTTTACTTCTTACAGTTGACTTCCTGTAAGGTCAGCATACCTTTTCACCAACTCGGTGCTGCGGCCTCGTGGAAGGATTATATTCTGCTTTAGCAGTTTCACCTTCTATGCGTTGCCCCTGACTAACTTTTTATTTTAGCCTTCGGTTCGGATTAGCCTCTCAGCCTTCCCGCTTTATTCCGCAGTTTTTTACGTGAGGCAAACTAAGCCACTACTCTTTTACCACACGGATTTGTTGCAACAACTTTTTGACCATAGCTTTGTGCATTAGTCATGTCGTTTGCATTATCGATGAAGAAAATTCCTGGTTCTGCAGCATACGTTGCGCAGATATTGATTAGGTTCCAAAGATCTCTCGCTTTGATCTTACGGTACACACGTACTTTATGGCCAAGTTTTTCCCACTCACGCACGTCCCCAACCTTGTGCCATTCTTCATTATAAATTTTCATTTCTTCTTCATTATAGCTTTCAACATCCGGGAATTTAAGTTCATACATCCCGTCTTCTTCAACAGCTTGCATAAAGTCTTTAGTAATACAAACTGAGATGTTTGCACCTGTTAAGAACTCTGGATTATGAACACTGTAAGTTCCACCAGTAACGATTTTTTGCTCCGCATCTTTAATGATTTTTTCACTAAAACCACCGTAACCAGGAATTTGCTTGTAATTAACGATTCCTTGATACATTTGAATTTCCTGTTCCGTAAATGGAGTGAATTTTAGCTTTTCTTGAGCATATTTTTTAATTGTTTCATCTTGTGTATTTTCCATTAGATAACGAAGAATTCTTGGATTTTGCATCTTCGAAATGATGAATTCAATAATATCAGGGTGATCAGATTGAAGCATGATCATTTGAGCCAATTTGTTACGTTGATTCGCTAGATCAACTCTCTAGGTTCCCCTAGAGTTCAGACCATATCTTACATTCTAAAGAATGTCCTCGCGCTTCGGATTCGCTTGAATCCTACTCTACTCACTTCCGCCAATTGGCGTGCTTTCGATGGTCGTTGAACCTTCTCCAATTTAAGGAGCTTGGCTGCTGATAGTCTTTGTCCACTCATAATTTTCGAACCTTCACGACTGTCGTTTCCAACTTCGTTGTGGTTTATGAGTCATATATGATGTTAATACATGTATTACATCATATGGTTTAAGTAACCTAAAGATTTCCCAGCAATTCACGAGGTTTATTTATAGACGAGGCACTTTATCTACCACGTCTTGATCCACCTTGCTCAACTAGATGTGTAAGTTTCGCAATGTCATCAAGCCATGAAACGGAACCAGATGACTTACCGTTTACACCGCGTGCTAGTGTGTTACGTGGGCGTAGTGTAGAACCGTTTGTTCCAACACCGCCACCACGGCTCATGATTTCCATAACCTGTTTACGGTGCTCAGAGATACCTTCGCGAGAATCCTGTACATACGGCATTACGTAACAGTTAAAGTACGTAACATCAGTTTCCGCACCAGCTCCGTAAAGAACACGTCCAGCTGGAATGAAGTTTAGATTTACAAGCTCTTGATAGAACTTTTCAAACCATTCCTTGCGCTTTTCCTCCGTTTTCTCTACTGCAGCTAAACCAGTGGCATTTCTTTTTGCAATTTGCTCATAGAAAATTTCCAGCGGCTTTTCAATAACATCAAGTGAACGATTAACAATACCTGTTTCCATTTCTTCAGGCTTGTCCAACACACCACGATACTCTTCGTCTACAAGCACCTGTGCTGTCTTCTGCTCCCAATCAATGTCAATGATGAAACCTAGACCACGAGCTGGAAACTTTGGATCCTCCTTAATCGTTAGAACAACAAAGTCACCTTCTGCAAGAGTAATCTTCTCGGTATCCTTAAACGTATACCGGTCAAGCATTACGAGCCTTGATACGCCCTTGTGGGTAATCTTCATGTCCTCCGTAATTGGATGGACTTGAGGAAAAAGGCGTATATCCTGGTTCAGCCTCTCAACATTCATATTCATTTTTTCTAGCACAACAGTCATTCCCACATCTCCCTTTAAAATCTATTAATCTACATAATGTTTATTTTTTATATGATAAAATTAAAGTATCATATATCGATTTGAAAGACAACACAAAAATCAATATATAGTGTTAAAATAATTTTCGACACCACTATATATTGATTTTTAGATAAATAAAATCTTTTTTGTCAAACTGAAAATAGTATAAGATATAAAGTAAAACAGAGGAAAAACTAGGTAAACTAAATTATTTCATCTTTTTTGAGGAATTTTGTCGGTTGATTTTTCCCTTAAAAGAACAAACCTAATAATACCAAGGATAGGTCTTTTAGCCAAGTAAAAAACGACTAAAAAAAGTCGTTATCGTTTAAAATTCCATTCATCTGTTTTATAGCGTTTCTCTACAATACTATGAACAAAATCCAATTCTTCATCCGTCAATTGATAAGGTTCAAGTACTATATTTAGTCCTTCCTCAAAACCTTCTTTAAAAGCCTGTTTGGCTTCATCAATCGTAACCGGCTTTTCCCTTAATGCATTAATAGCCACTGCTTTATTTTTAAAATTCCGCTGCATTCTTTCTCTTACACGCTCACTCGGATATTTAAATAGGTCAAATAATTTATCCTCATCTATATCTAGTAGGATTGATCCGTGCTGTAGAATTACACCCTTCTGTCTCGTTTGAGCACTCCCGGCTACCTTTCTTCCTTCAACAACAAGCTCATACCAGGAAGGTGCATCGAAGCAAACTGCAGAACGTGGATTTTTTAGGCCTTCTCGTTCTTCGGCCGTTTTTGGAACTGCAAAATAAGCATCAAGACCCAACTTTCGAAAGCCCTGTAAAATTCCTTCTGAAATAACACGATAAGCTTCAGTTACCGTGTGAGGCATTTCAGGATGCTCCTCCGATACAATTACACTATAAGTTAACTCATGATCATGTAGTACCCCTCTACCACCAGTCGGTCGACGAACAAATCCTAGGCCATATTTTTTAACGGCTTCTAAATCGATTTCTCTTTCTACTTTTTGAAAGTAACCAATTGAAAGAGTCGGTGGATTCCAGCCATAAAAACGAATGGTTGGAGGAATTTTACCCTCACTGTTCCAATCAAGCAATGCTTCATCTAAAGCCATATTAAACTCAGGCGAACAATGGCCCGAATCAATAAATCTCCATACCTCTTTTCCCATAATAAACCCTCTTTAATCAAAAATTATGAACCTCCCTTAGTCTATCAGAACAAAATTGAAATTCAAAATCAAATACTCCAGAGAATTCCTTTGATTCTTTTAAGTCACACGAATATAATAGAAAATGAGAGATAGAAAAAGGAGTAGATTGATTTTGGAAATACTTTTAATTGTTTTAGGTGCAATCATCGCATACGGTATTATTACATTCTTCTATCAGCGTAAAATCGTTACTGTTTTAACTGAGGAACAGTTCCGTGAAGGATATCGTAAAGCACAACTAATCGATGTACGTGAACCAAACGAATTTGACGGGGGTCATATTCTAGGTGCTCGTAACATACCATTATCCCAAATGAAACAGCGTTTAACAGAAATCAGACCTGATAAGCCAGTCTACTTGTACTGCCAAAACACGGTTCGTAGTGGCCGTGCAGCCCAATTACTTCGTAGAAAAGGGTACAAAGAGCTTTACCAACTTCAAGGTGGCTTTAAAAAGTGGTCTGGTAAAATAAAGAGAAAATAACCTATTCCATTTTGGAGTAGGTTTTTTCATGTCTCGTATATAATAAACTATGGACAGAAATAACTAGAGGTGATACTTTGAACATTTCGAAAGGACTTTACCACACCATTTACCACCCAAGATTAGTCATCATACCACTTATCGTTAACGTAATTCAAACATTCATAGGAGTTTTAGGTATCTACTTTGGATTTACTGTATTTTCTTTTTATCATTTTGATACCCAATTCCCCTACGGGATTCCACTAGTAAATAATGAAATTCTTTCTATATATGGACCATATACAAACAACTTGCTATTAACTAGTATAGCCACCATAGTAATACTACTTATAAGAAGCTACGCACTCAGCATGTATCTAGGCTCCATGAAATGCTTTTTAGAGGGACCTGATAATACATATTCAATATTAAAAATTGCACCCTATTATTTTAAGAGAATTATACAATTTTCGATAATCGAGTTCCTAATAAGCGGCCTGCTATATCTCTTAACTCATACTTTTTGGCCAATAGAAATTATAGTGATTTTGGTTGTACTTTTATTCTCATTAACTCCATACATAATTGTATTAGAAGATACATCTGTTATGAATGCAATTTCGAAATCGCCTAAGTTATTGTTAAAAAACCTTGGTACTTTAGTATTAATAGTACTAGTGTCACTGATCTTGACAATTTTATTAACAAAACTTCCATTTGCAAATTTAAAAGTCGAATATTATATTGTTTCACTTCTATATAGTTTTATTGGCACTGCTATGATATTTGCCGTAATGAATTGTTTATATAAAAGCATATACAAATTCAGTCTGCCATCTAAGAAAGTAAAAAAATCTAGAAAGTACTTCCCGCCACTCTGGATTGCGGCACTACTTTTACCCTTATTAGGGGCTTTGATGGTCTCTAATTAGACAAAGAAGCGTTAAATGAGTCATTGGGAAGAAATATTAATGAGGTAACTTATCGAAAGAGTGTATGTTACATATCGATCAAGTTTCAAGGTGAAATGTTTTCGATTAGAGACTTTCGGTATACCATTTATCGTTTTTCGATATGGTGCTATTCCGTTTAGGCTGTTTGCGGTATAGCATTTATTGTTTCTCGATATGGCAATATACCGTTTAGGCCGTTTGCAGTATAGCATTTATCGTTTCTCGTTATGATGATATACCGTTTAGCTCGTTTGCGGTATAACACTTATCATTTCTCGTTATGATGCTATACCGTTTAGGCTCTTTGCGGTATAGCACTTATCGTTTCTCGATATGATGATATACCGTTTAGCTCGTTTACGGTATAGCACTTATTGTTTCTCGATATGACAATATACCGTTTAGCCGTTTACGGTATAGCATTTATCGTTTCTCAATATGGCAATATACCGTTTAGGCTCTTTGCGGTATAGAACTTATTGTTTCTCAATAAGGCGATATACTGTTTAAGCTGTTTGCGGTATAGCACTTATTGTTTTGCGATATGGTAATATACCGATTAGGCTGTTTGCAGTATAGCACTTATCGTTTTGCGATATGAGGATATACAGATTAGGCACTTATTGTTTTCGTTTTTTCTAATTTCATCACTCACAATTATATTCCTTTATCGAAGAAAACCCACCATGATATCAAATTACTCTTTCCAAAAACAAAAAAAGACCAACCATAACGGTTGATCTCTTAGTTGCCTAGCGACGTCCTACTCT
>NZ_NSEA01000020.1 GCF_002734285.1 Fredinandcohnia onubensis
TGAGAGTAGGACGTCGCTAGGCAACTGAAAGATCAGCCGTTATGGTTGGTCTTTTTTTGTGTTTGGAAAGAGTAATTTGAAAATCGTGGTGGGTTTTCTTCTAATAGGTAGATAAAAGGAATGTAATTGTGAGTATGGTGATCGCTTTATGATGAAATTAGGAAAACTCGAAAAGCAATAAGTGCCTAATCGGTATATTGTCATATCGAAAAACGATAAAGGATATACCGTAAACAGCTTAATCGGTATATCGTCACATCGCAAAACGATAAATGCTATACCGCAAATAGCTTAAACAGTATATCGCCATATTGAGAAACAATAAATGCTATACCGTAAATAACCCCACAAACCCCGCAACACCACAAAGCGTGTACCCCAACTAAAAAAATAAGCTGAACATAGGACAAATAACCGACCCATATATTAACCTAAAACTACCATTCCTGAAACCTCCCACCCCGTAAAACCGTATATACCGTTATACATAACAAATAACAAAGGAGGACCTCCAATGCTTGCTGGATTCATTACCTGCTTTCTTGTTGGGCTTTTATGTATCTTTATGGGGTATTTGACATGGAAGAAGAAGATGCTTTCTCTAATCGCTGGATATAATGAAGAAACGTTTAAAGGAGATAAGGAGAAGTTAGCAAAAGCAGTCGGTGTGTTTACAATTATTATCGGTCTTCTTACCATTTTACTTCCATTTGGCTTAGAATACTTAAGTGAATGGGTAGGACTACTTTTCGGCGCAATTACTCTTGTTGGAACAATCGTCCTAATTATTTATGTAAATAAACTAAATCACCCTATGTAAAAGAATCCCCCACTGAACCGTGAGGGATTTTTCCAGTTATTTGTCTCCATCTACTACCTCGACTTTTTTACGGGAGTCATCGGGGATTTGTTTGTGAAGGTGGATGAGTAGGAGCCCTCTTTTATAGCTTGCTTTAATCCGATCTTCTTTTACCGTGTAGGGGAGTTGTATTTCTCGTTGGAAGCTACCTTGAAAAATACCTTCTTGAATGATATCAAAGCCTTTAAAGTTCAAATTGATTTTTCCTTGTACTTCGAGTGTTTGATGATTTACATAAATGTCGACATCCTCGACTTTTGTTAACCCTGGTAGGCTTAAGACAACCAGTAGCTCATTTTCACCTTGATAAAGATTTAGTTGAGAATGGGCGTTGTCGAAAAATGGGGTAAATTCATTCCAAAATTCATCACCAAAAAAATGGTCCCATTGTTTTCGCCAATTATTCATATTTTTAAATTGGTCCATTTTCATGGGCTGTTGTTCCCTCCTCAAAAATACATAATTCCACTAAAGTAGTATATGAGGATTCAAATAGGTATGTGCCTACGAAAAATTCATGAAAAAATATGTTTTGGGTAGTATTCTTTAGGGAAAATGTTTAGTAAAATGAATACTTTGGTAAGCTAAGAGAAGGAAAGGTTCCTAAGGGGGAGTAAATTTGTTATCGAATGCGTATGTAATGGTTTTCATTATTTTAGTGATTAATATTGTGTATGTGTCCTTTTTTACGATTCGAATGATCTTGACGTTGAAGGGGCAGCGATATTTAGCTGCGTTAATAAGTACGGTTGAGGTTGTTATTTATGTAGTAGGTCTTGGTTTGGTGTTAGATAATTTAAACCAGATTCAAAATTTAGTGGCATATGCAGTTGGTTACGGAATCGGTGTCATTGTAGGGATGAAAATTGAAGAGAAGCTTGCGCTCGGATATATTACGGTAAATGTAATAACAAAGGAATATGAGATGGATTTGCCGAAAAAATTGCGCGATGAGGGATACGGTGTTACGACATGGCAAACCCAAGGTAGAGAGGGAGACCGATTGTCGATGACGATTTTAACTCCACGCAAATATGAGATGAAATTATATAAAACCATTACTGATATGGATCCGAAGGCGTTTGTGATTACGTATGAACCAAAATCCATTCATGGCGGATTCTGGGTCAGGGCTGTTAGGAGAGGAAAGCTTGAAACATGAGTAAACCAAAAAAGCAAAAATTTGAAGTGAAAGAAAATGAAACGATTGATCAATGCCTCGACCGAATGAAGGCAGAAGGGTATTTTCCTGTTAGAAGAATGGAGGAACCTGTCTTTCAGGAGGTAACGCGTAATGGAGAGATTATCGTCGAACCTTGTGGGAGAAGGATTGTTTTTGAAGGGAAGTTGCAGTAAAACACGAACATTAAAAATGAAATTTTTGTAAAACGTTCGATATTAATTGACAATTGAATAGCAATGTTGATAAGATTAGGTTAGAAAAAATACCTCATATAATCTTGGGAATATGGCCCATAAGTTTCTACCCGATAACCGTAAATTATTGGACTATGAGGGAAAAGTATAATTTTACCTATTCTTGATATAGAATGCCCAGGTAGGATTGCTTTCCCTTTTTGGAAATCAGTCTTTTGCCTGGGCATTTTTTTATGACAATTTAGGAGGATCTTATGAATCCAGTAGTTGGTGTAATTATGGGAAGTACTTCAGATTGGGAAACGATGAAAGAAGCATGCAATGTTTTAGAGGATATTGGAATTCCTTTTGAAAAAAAGGTAGTTTCTGCTCACCGTACTCCGGATCTTATGTTTGAATATGCTCAAAACGCAAAGGAGCGAGGCATTAAGGTCATCATTGCGGGAGCTGGTGGTGCTGCACATCTACCAGGCATGGTTGCAGCAAAAACAACCCTACCTGTAATCGGGGTTCCGGTTCAATCGCGTGCATTAAATGGACTCGATTCTTTATTGTCAATTGTTCAAATGCCTGGTGGGGTACCAGTTGCAACGGTTGCAATTGGGAAAGCAGGCGCTACAAATGCTGGATTACTAGCAGCTTCGATTCTTGGGACATCTAATCCAGAGTGGGATCAGAAGCTTGTTGATATAAGAGAAAATAAAAAAATTCAAGTACTAGAAAGTAGTGATGAACTTGAATAAGCAAATTTTACCGGGCCAAACGATTGGAATTATTGGTGGGGGTCAGCTTGGACGAATGATGGCCATTTCGGCTAAGGAAATGGGATTTTTTGTGGCTGTTTTAGACCCAACGCCAAATTCACCGTGTGGGCAGGTAGCTGATATTGAAATTACGGCCAATTATGATGACCTAGAGGCTATCAAGCAATTGGCAAGCGTTAGTGATGTAATTACGTATGAATTTGAAAATATAGATTATGAGGCTCTTACATGGCTTGAAGAAAATGCAAATCTACCACAAGGAAGCCACCTATTAAAAATTACACAAGATCGTGGTACTGAAAAGAGTGCAATTCAGGAGATTGGCTTGAAAGTTGCGCCGTTTCAACTTGTGGAAAATCAAGAGCAATTAGCTGAGGCAGTTGAGGTAATTGGATTTCCTTCTGTGTTAAAAACTTGCCGTGGAGGCTATGACGGAAAAGGTCAATTTGTTTTAAAACAGAAGGAAGATATAGCATTAGCAGGAAAACTTCTAGCTTCTGGGCGTTGTATCTTGGAGGCATGGGTTCCATTTCAGAAAGAAGTTTCTGTCATTGTTACACGAAATATAGCAGGTGAGGTAAAAGCTTTTCCAGTATCGGAAAACATTCATGTTGAGAATATCCTACACCAATCAATTGTTCCGGCTAGAATTTCTGAAATAAGAGAAACTAAGGCAAGAGAAATGGCAATGAAGCTTGCTTCCGAATTTCAATTAGTAGGAACATTAGCGGTTGAAATGTTTGTGACGGAGGATGGTGAAATCTATATCAATGAACTGGCACCACGACCACATAACTCTGGACACTATTCAATTGATGCGTGCGAAACTTCACAATTCGAGCAGCATGTTCGCTCAGTCTGTAATTGGCCGCTTGGAGAAACGACTCTTTTACGTCCTGTTGTGATGACAAACATTCTTGGTGAGCATGTCCAGCCATTACTTGAAAAAGTATCTCTTTTATCAAGTGTGAAGGTTCATTTATATGGCAAAGCAGAAGCAAAAGTGAAGAGAAAGATGGGGCATGTTACCGTCTTAGGACAAACAGTGGAAGAGGCTTTAAAAAAGTCAGATTCCTTACAAATTTGGAATGATTCACATATTCGCGTTTAAGGAGGATTTTACATGATTGAACGTTACACTCGTGAGGAAATGGGGGCTATTTGGACGGAGGAGAATCGTTTCCGTGCTTGGCTCGAAGTGGAAATTTTAGCTTGTGAGGCTTGGGCGGAGTTGGGTGATATCCCAAAAGAAGATGTTGCCCTTATCCGTAAAAATGCATCCTTTGATGTGAATCGAATTAAAGAAATTGAAGAAGAAACAAGACATGATGTTGTGGCCTTTACACGTGCCGTATCAGAAACACTAGGTGAAGAAAGAAAATGGGTTCATTATGGATTAACGTCTACTGATGTTGTAGATACAGCCCTATCTTATCTGTTAAAACAGGCCAATGACATTTTACAAAAAGACATAGAACGCTTTATCAATATTTTAGCGGAAAAAGCGAAAGAACATAAACATACCGTTATGATGGGGCGTACACATGGCGTTCATGCTGAACCAACAACATTTGGCTTAAAGCTTGCTTTATGGCATGAGGAAATGAAACGTAATCTTGAACGCTTTAAGCATGCTGCGGAGGGTGTTCAGTTTGGGAAGATTTCAGGAGCGGTTGGAACTTATGCCAACATCGATCCGTTTGTTGAGCAGTATGTGTGCGAAAAGCTTGGCATTACAGCTGCACCGATTTCTACACAGACATTACAGCGTGACCGTCACGCAGCGTATATGTCCGCATTAGCCCTTATCGCAACTTCAATAGAAAAATTTGCGGTTGAAGTCCGTGGCTTGCAAAAGAGTGAAACAAGAGAAGTAGAAGAATTTTTTGCGAAAGGTCAAAAAGGTTCATCAGCCATGCCACACAAACGAAATCCAATTGGGTCTGAGAACATGACAGGATTGGCTCGTGTGATTCGTGGATATATGATGACATCCTATGAAAATGTGCCCCTTTGGCATGAACGTGATATTTCACATTCATCTGCAGAGCGCATTATTTTACCGGATGCTACGATTGCGTTGAATTATATGCTTAATCGCTTCGGAAATATTGTAAAGAACCTAACTGTGTTCCCAGAGAACATGAAACGCAACATGGACCGTACACTTGGATTGATTTACTCGCAACGTGTGCTACTAGCGCTGATTGACTCAGGTTTAACAAGAGAAGAGGCTTATGATACGGTACAGCCTAAGGCAATGGAAGCTTGGGAAAAACAAGTTCCGTTCCGCGGGTTAATTGAGGCTGAAGAAAAAATCACGAGCCGTTTATCTCCAGCACAAATTGAGGATTGCTTTGATTATAATTACCACCTTAAGCATGTAGACATGATTTTTGAACGCTTAGGTTTATAAATAAAATATATAATGTCGCTTAATCTGAATCTTTTAGGGGGAGTCCAGATGGACGTGAAAAAGCTTCGTTTACTGTATGAAGGAAAGGCTAAGAAACTCTATCAAACTGCTGAAGACTCCATCGTCTTAGTTGAATACAAGGATGATGCCACAGCGTTTAATGGGGAAAAAAAAGCACAGATCGTTGGCAAGGGTCGATTGAATAACGAGATTACAAGCCTCATTTTTTCAAAGCTCCATACTGCAGGAATCAAAACACATTTTATCGGCAAGCTTTCAGAAAATGAACAACTCGTCAAGCATGTATCAATCATACCGTTGGAAGTTGTTGTACGAAATGTGGTTGCTGGCGGTTTTTCAAAGCGAGTTGGAATTGAAGAAGGAACGGATTTAATAAAACCAATTGTTGAATTTTACTATAAAAATGATGACCTAGGTGATCCACTCGTGAACGAGGATCACATTGAAGTTCTTAGTCTTGCAACAAAAAACCAAGTGCTAGAACTTAAAGAACAAGCACTAAAAATCAATGGTGTATTACGTTCTTTCTTTGCAGACCTTCAAATCAGATTAATAGATTTTAAACTTGAATTTGGTGTTACGAAAGACGGAGAGGTTTTATTAGCTGATGAGATTTCACCTGATACCTGCCGCTTCTGGGATATTGAAACAAATGAAAAATTGGATAAAGACGTATTCCGCAGAGACCTCGGAAATGTAACAGACGCTTATACGGAAATTTTAAATCGACTAGGAGGACAAATTGCATGATGTACAAGGTAAAGGTTTATGTAACATTAAAAGAGAGTGTTTTAGATCCACAAGGAAGTGCTGTGAAAGGATCTTTGCACCAATTAAATTATAAAGAAGTAAATGATGTTCGTATCGGAAAATATATGGAGTTAATGATTGATGAAACAGTAGCTGACCTTGATACAACGGTTAAGGAAATTTGTGAAAAGCTTTTAGCAAATACGGTAATTGAGGATTATCGTTATGAGGTTGAGGAGGTTGTCACACAGTGAAATTTGCCGTAATCGTGTTTCCAGGCTCTAACTGCGATGTTGATATGTATCATGCTGTAAAAGATGCCCTTGGTGAAGAAGTCGAGTATGTATCGCATACTGCAACAAATCTTGAAGAGTTCGATGGTATTCTACTTCCTGGAGGCTTCTCTTATGGAGATTACCTACGTACAGGTGCACTTGCTCGTTTTTCAAATGTCATGGACGAGGTTGTAAAAGCAGCTGAGGCTGGTAAACCAATCCTTGGTGTATGCAATGGCTTCCAAATCCTGTTAGAAGCAGGGCTTCTGCCAGGTGCGATGCGCCGTAATGAGAAACTAAAGTTCATGTGTCGTCCGGTTGAGCTAAGAGTTGAAAACAGTACAACAATGTTTACATCTGAATATAAAGCGGGTGAAGTCATCACAGTTCCGATTGCCCACGGTGAAGGAAACTATTATTGTGATGAGCAAACACTAGCTAGATTACAAGAAAATAATCAGATCGCATTCACATATAACGGAACAAATCCGAATGGTAGTGTTGCAGATATCGCAGGTATTACAAATGAACGTGGAAATGTTCTAGGAATGATGCCTCATCCGGAAAGAGCGGTTGAGGAGTTATTAGGTAGTGCAGATGGAATCAAATTATTTCAATCAATTGTGAAAAATTGGAGGTTGGCAGCACATGTCGTTACTTCTTGAACCAAGTCCGAACGAAATTAAAGAACAAAAAATATATAGTGAAATGGGTTTAAGTGATTCTGAGTTTGAATTAATCGAAAAGATTATTGGTAGACTTCCAAATTATACAGAGACAGGTTTATTTTCAGTTATGTGGTCTGAGCATTGTAGCTATAAAAACTCAAAGCCTGTGTTACGAAAGTTTCCGACAACTGGTGAGCGCGTTCTTCAAGGACCAGGTGAAGGTGCTGGGATCGTTGATATCGGTGATAACCAAGCGGTTGTTTTTAAAATTGAAAGTCATAACCATCCTTCTGCAATTGAGCCATATCAAGGGGCAGCAACGGGTGTTGGTGGAATAATTCGTGACGTTTTTTCAATGGGAGCAAGACCTATCGCTCTATTAAACTCACTTCGTTTTGGAGAGCTAACTTCTCCAAGAGTGAAATACTTGTTTGAAGAAGTAGTCGCAGGAATCGCTGGCTACGGAAATTGTATTGGAATTCCTACGGTTGGTGGAGAGATTCAATTTGATTCCTCATATGAAGGGAATCCCCTTGTTAACGCTATGTGTGTTGGGCTAATTAACCACGAAGATATTCAAAAGGGTCAGGCAAAAGGTATCGGCAACACAGTGATGTATATTGGTGCGAAAACAGGCCGTGACGGTATCCACGGTGCAACCTTTTCATCTGAGGAACTCTCTGAGGAATCTGATGAAAAACGATCAGCTGTACAAGTTGGAGATCCTTTTATGGAGAAGCTATTGCTTGAAGCATGCCTAGAACTTGTAAAATGTGATGCATTAGTCGGAATTCAAGATATGGGTGCAGCTGGATTAACAAGCTCTTCCGCGGAAATGGCAAGTAAGGCTGGCTCAGGAATTGAAATGAACCTTGATCTTGTTCCACAACGTGAAACAGGGATGACAGGGTATGAAATGATGCTCTCTGAATCACAAGAGCGTATGTTAATCGTTGTTGAAAAAGGAAGAGAGCAAGAAATCCAAGATATCGTGAATAAATATGACCTTGAAGCTGTAGCGATCGGTAAAGTTACAGATGATAAACAACTTCGATTAGTACACAAGGGTGAAGTTATCGCGGATGTTCCGGTTGATGCACTAGCAGAAGAGGCACCTATCTATCATAAGCCTTCAAGTGAGCCAGCTATGTATCGTGAATTTAAGGAAATGAAGGTTGAAGCTCCTAAGCTTGAAGATGTAGGGCAAACTCTACTGGATTTACTTGCACAACCAACAATCGCAAGTAAAGAATGGGTTTATGATCAATATGATTACATGGTCCGTACAAATACGGTTGTGGCTCCGGGGTCAGATGCAGCGGTTGTAAGAATTCGTGATACTCAGAAAGCACTTGCGATGACAACAGACTGTAATTCTAGATACCTTTATCTAGACCCTGAGGTTGGTGGGCAAATTGCTGTTAGTGAAGCAGCAAGAAATATTGTTTGCTCTGGTGGCGCACCGCTTGCGATTACTGATAACCTGAACTTTGGGAATCCAGAGAATCCAGAAATTTTTTGGCAAATTGAAAAAGCAGCAGATGGAATTAGTGAGGCATGCCGTGTGTTAAACACTCCAGTTATTGGAGGAAACGTGTCTCTTAACAATGAAACGAACGGTAAAGCTATTTATCCAACACCAGTTATCGGAATGGTTGGATTGATTGATGATGTCGCTCATATTACGACTCAGGAGTTTAAAGAAGCAGGCGACCTCGTGTATGTAGTAGGAGAAGCGAAAGAAGAATTTGCAGGCAGCGAGCTACAAAAATTAATTCATGGCGAGATTTTTGGTCCCGTTCCTGAACTAGATTTAGAGATTGAAAAAAGAAGACAAAAACAAGTTTTAACTGCCATTCGTGCAGGTGTTATCGCTTCTGCACATGATGTGGCAGAGGGTGGCTTCGGAGTTGCATTAGCAGAGAGCACATTTGGAGCAAAAGGTTTAGGTGTAAAGGTGAAAATTCAAGGGGATGTAGTAACTGAGTTATTCAGTGAAACACAATCTCGTTTTATCGTAACTGTGAAGAAAGAAAACAAAGAAAAGTTTGAACAGCTTGTAAGAGCAAATCTGGTCGGAGAAGTAACAGGCGCTGGATCATTTATTGTTGAGGATCAAACTGGAAAGGAAGTTATTAATCTTCCAGTCGATGATCTAAGACGCACATGGAAAGGAGCTATCCCATGCTTGCTGAACTCAAAGGCTTAAATGAGGAATGTGGTGTATTCGGTATCTGGGGACATCCAGATGCAGCAAAACTAACTTACTATGGATTACACAGCTTACAGCATCGTGGTCAAGAAGGTGCCGGTATTGTTGTCAGTAATGGCGAAAAGCTTCGAATTGTAAAAGGAGAAGGCCTTGTAAATGAAGTATTTGGCAATGGCCAACTCGAACAACTAGAAGGAAATGCAGCGATTGGGCATGTTCGTTATGCAACAGCTGGGGGTGGGGGCATTCAAAATGTTCAGCCCCTCCTCTTTCATTCTCAAGTAGGTGGGCTAGCGATTGCGCATAACGGAAACCTTGTAAATGCAAATGACTTAAAGCATCAGTTGGAAAACCAAGGAAGCATCTTTCAAACTTCCTCTGATACAGAAGTTCTTGCACACTTAACTAGAAAAAGCGGCTATACAAAAATTAAAGACCGTGTCAAAAATGCCTTAACAATGTTAAAAGGGGCTTATGCCTTTTTGATCATGACTGAAAAGAAAATGATTGTTGCTCTGGACCCAAATGGTCTTCGTCCGTTATCACTTGGCAAACTGGGTGATGCTTGGGTAGTAGCCTCTGAGACTTGTGCATTTGATATAATCGGGGCTAAATTCGAAAGAGATGTTGAGCCAGGTGAACTAATTGTGATCAATGATGAAGGCATTCAATCAGAACGTTTTTCATTAATGGCAAATCGTGCAATGTGCAGCATGGAATATATTTATTTTTCACGTCCGGATAGTAATATTAACGGTGTGAATGTTCATACAGCAAGAAAAAATTTAGGTAAACAGCTTGCTCTTGAAGCACCAATTGATGCCGATATTGTAACAGGTGTACCGGATTCTAGTATTTCAGCAGCGATTGGTTACGCAGAAGAATCAGGAATTCCTTATGAGTTAGGTCTCATCAAAAACCGGTATGTCGGTAGAACGTTTATTAAGCCAACCCAATCATTACGTGAACAAGGTGTAAAAATGAAACTTTCACCTGTTAATGGGGTTGTGGAAGGCAAGCGCGTTGTCATGGTGGATGACTCAATTGTTCGTGGAACAACAAGCCGACGAATTGTAAAAATGCTTCGCGATGCAGGTGCTTTAGAAGTGCATGTATGCATTAGTTCACCGCCAATTAAGAATCCATGCTTTTACGGAATTGATACCTCAACACATGAGGAATTGATTGCTTCTTCACATTCAATTGAAGAAATGCGTCAAATCATTGGGGCGGATACATTAACATTTTTAAGTCCTGAGGGGCTTGTAAAAGCAATTGGTAGACCGTTTGAAGGAGAAAATCGCGGTCAATGTATGGCTTGCTTTACAGGGAAATATCCAACGGAGATCTTCCCAGATACGGTATTGCCGCATGAAAAAGTATTCAGCTAAAAAAAGTAGAGGTGTTCATAACGATGGCAAATGCTTATAAGCAAGCTGGAGTAGACATTGAAGCAGGCTATGAGGCTGTTTCCAGAATGAAAAAGCATGTTGCAAAAACAGTTCGCCCAGAAGTGATGGGTGGACTTGGCAGCTTTGGTGGAATGTTTGACTTATCTAAGGTAAACGTAAAAGAGCCTGTTTTGGTTTCAGGCACAGACGGTGTTGGCACTAAACTGATGTTGGCTTTTATGATGGATAAGCACGACACCATTGGGATCGACGCGGTTGCAATGTGTGTAAATGATATTGTGGTTCAGGGAGCTGAGCCTTTATACTTTTTAGATTATATTGCATGCGGAAAAGCACAACCTGAAAAAATCGAGCAAATTGTAAAAGGAATTGCGGACGGTTGTGAGCAAGCAGGCTGTGCGTTAATTGGTGGTGAAACTGCTGAAATGCCAGGAATGTATAGTGAGGATGAATATGACCTTGCTGGTTTTTCAGTAGGTGTTGCAGAGAAGTCTAAGCTTGTAACCGGTGCTTCAATCAAGCCTGGTGATGTTCTAATCGGTCTTTCCTCAAGCGGAATACACAGTAATGGCTATTCACTCGTACGGAAGGTTCTACTAGAGGATGGTGGATTAGACCTTCACAAAACGTACGGAAAAATCGAGCGTACATTAGGTGAAGAACTTCTTCAACCGACTAAAATATATGTGAAGTCTTTATTAAAAGCAATGGAGAAGTTTGAAGTAAAGGGAATGTCCCATATTACAGGTGGGGGCTTTGTTGAGAATATTCCCCGTATGCTTCCAGAAGGTGTAGGGGCGGAAATTGATTACGGTTCATGGCCAATTCCGCCAATCTTTGATCTGCTCCAAGAGACCGGAAACCTTAATCGTGAAGAAATGTTTAATATATTTAATATGGGAATCGGAATGGTGCTAGCTATCAATGAGGCTGACCTCCACGAACTTCTTCAACTACTTGAGGAGCAAGGGGAAAAAGCATATATAATTGGCCGAATTAAAGAAGGTAATGGTGTAACCTTTGGTGGGGGAGCACTTGTATGAAGAAAATAGCTGTCTTTGCATCAGGGAGTGGCACAAACTTTCAAGCTATTGCAGATTCGATAAAAGAAGGAAGACTTGCAGCAGAAATTGAATTACTAGTTTGTGATAAGCCAGGTGCAAAAGTAATCGAACGTGCTTCAAAGGAATGGGTGGACACTTTTGTTTTTTCACCAAAAGACTATCAAGAAAAATCATTATTCGAAGCCGAAATTGTGGAAGTTTTACGTGAGAAAAATGTAGAATTAATTGTATTGGCTGGATACATGAGATTAATTGGCGATACGCTTTTAAAGGCGTATCGCAATAAAATTATCAATATCCATCCTTCTCTTTTACCTGCCTTTCCAGGTAAGGATGCAGTTGGTCAGGCATTTCAAGCGGGCGTGAAGACGACTGGTGTTACGATTCATTATGTCGATGAAGGTATGGATACAGGCCCAATCATTGCACAAAGGGAACTATCTATTGAACCAGGAGATACATTAGCACTCATTGAAGAAAAAGTTCATCAAATTGAGCATGAATTTTATCCACAGATCCTGCAATCACTTGTAACAGCAAAGAATTCTAGAGTAGGGAGCGATTCAAAGTGACAATCAAGCGAGCACTCGTCAGTGTTTCAGATAAACAGGGACTTGTTCCATTTGTAATAGGTTTAATTGATAATGGGGTTGAAGTTATTTCAACAGGCGGTACAAAGCGTACTCTTGAGGAAGCAGGCCTCTCTGTCATCGGAATTTCAGAGGTAACAAACTTTCCAGAAATCATGGATGGTCGTGTAAAAACACTACATCCAAATATTCATGGTGGTCTTCTTGCAGTACGAGAAAATGAAGAACATGTTAAACAACTTCAAGAGCATGACATTACACCAATTGATTTAGTTGTTGTCAACCTATATCCATTTCAACAAACAATTGCAAAACCAGATGTCCAGTTTGCGGATGCAATTGAAAATATCGATATTGGCGGACCTTCTATGCTTCGTTCTGCTGCAAAAAACCACAAATATGTAACAGTTGTGGTTGATCCACAGGATTACGATACTGTATTAGCGGAAATTGCTGAAAAAGGTGAAGTTGCAGCTGAAACAAAGCTTCGATTGGGAGCAAAAGTATTCCGACACACTGCTGCTTATGATGCAGTTATCGCTGAATTTTTAACAAATGCAGCGGGTGAGGAAAATCCAGAATCCTTAACCGTTACTTATGAAAAGAAACAAGACCTTCGTTATGGGGAGAACCCTCATCAAAAGGCTGCATTTTATAAAAAGCCATTAGGAACGAACATTTCGATTGCGTCTGCAACACAATTACACGGAAAGGAATTATCCTACAATAATATTAACGATGCAGATGCTGCCCTTCAAATAGTTAAAGAATTCAAAGAGCCCGCAGCAGTTGCTGTTAAGCATATGAATCCTTGCGGAGTTGGAGTTGGCGCTAATTTAGAGGAAGCATACCAAAAAGCATATGAAGCAGATTCAACGTCAATTTTTGGTGGGATTATCGCAGTGAACCGTGAAGTTGATGCACAAACTGCTCATAAATTGCGAGAAATTTTCCTTGAAATTATTATTGCACCATCATTCAGTGAGGAAGCATTTGAAATTCTTTCTTCAAAGAAAAATCTCCGTTTATTGACTGTTGACTTTTCAGATGACAAGAAGGTTGAAAAGAAGCTTGTGTCCGTTCGTGGCGGATTACTTGTTCAAGATGAAGATACTTACGGATTTGAAGAGGCAACTATCTCTGTTCCGACTAAACGTGAACCAACTGAACAAGAATGGGCAGATTTAAAGCTCGGCTGGAAGGTAGTAAAGCATGTTAAATCGAATGCGATTGTGTTAGCAAAAGACAACATGACCATTGGAATTGGTGCCGGTCAAATGAACCGTGTAGGATCAGCAAATATCGCAATTAACCAAGCAGGTGAAAAGGCAAAAGGTTCAGCACTTGCATCAGATGCATTCTTCCCAATGGGTGACACAGTTGAAGCTGCGGCAAAAGCTGGCATCACAGCTATCATCCAACCTGGCGGATCCATTCGTGACGAAGAATCCATTCAAAAAGCCGATGAATACGGAATCGCAATGGTCTTTACAGGAGTACGTCATTTTAAACACTAATTAGGAAAAGCGCAAGCGCCTTGACCTCGAGGGGCTAGGCGCTGGAGCTAGATATTGTAGATATAAGTTAATCAAATTCGTTTGATGAGGTGAAAAAATGAAAGTACTAGTCATTGGCCGCGGTGGCCGTGAACATACGCTTGCTTGGAAGGTCGCGCAAAGCCAAAAAGTAGAAACAGTCTATGTTGCTCCAGGAAATCCAGGCATGCAGACGATCGCAACTTTAATAAACATCGACGAAAATGACTTCGACGGATTAATTGAGTTTGCGAAAAAAGAACAAATCGACCTTACCCTTGTTGGACCTGAAGTTCCATTAATTAATGGTATCGTGGACCGATTCCAGGCTGAAGGCCTCGCCATATTTGGCCCAACAAAGGATGCTGCCCTACTTGAAGGTAGTAAATCCTATGCGAAGGAAATCATGAAAAAGTACGATATCCCAACCGCAGAGTACGAGACATTCACTTCTTATGAAGAAGCGAAACAATATATCCTTGAAAAAGGCGCACCTATCGTGATCAAGGCGGATGGCCTAGCTGCTGGAAAGGGTGTAACAGTAGCTCTTAATTTGGATGCTGCATTAACAAGTGTGTACGACATGCTTGAAGCAAATAAATTTGGTGAAGCAAGTGCTCAAGTTGTTATTGAAGAGTTTCTTGAAGGGGAAGAATTCTCATTAATGGCTTTTGTCGATGGGAAAACGGCCTATCCGATGGTGATTTCACAGGACCATAAGCGTGCTTTTGACAATGATGAAGGTCCTAACACTGGAGGAATGGGTGCTTATTCTCCAGTCCCGCAAATTTCAGATAGTACTGTTCAAGAAGCAGTCGAAACCATCATTAATCCAACAGTTAAAGCGATGAAAGCAGAGGGTAGAGACTTTACTGGTGTCCTTTATGCGGGGCTTATCTTAACTGATAATGGACCAAAAGTAATTGAATACAATGCTCGATTCGGAGATCCTGAAACTCAGGTTGTCCTTCCTCGTTTAGAAACGGACTTCATTGAAGTTATTGAAGGATTACTTGATCAAAAGGAGATAACCCTAGAGTGGTCAGATAAAGCAACTCTTGGAGTCGTATTTGCATCAAAGGGATATCCAGAAAGCTATGAAAAGGGTGCAGTCATCGAAGGGTTAGATAACCTCGATGAGAAAATTACAGCTTTCCATGCCGGAACTGATATGGTGAACAATCAGTTTGTTACGAATGGTGGAAGGGTGTTAACCGTTGTTTCTAGTGGCGAAACCCTTGAACAAGCACAGGACTTTGTTTACCAAGAAGCAGAAAAAATTCAGTGCACAAATTTATTTTACCGGAAAGATATTGGGAACAAGGCAATCTCATATAACGCAAATAATAAGAATAACGCTCAATTCGTGTAATTATCGCGCATTTACGATATTTATTGACGCAATTCCTAAAAATAACACGCAATTCGACTAGTAAAAAGGTAAGAGGATTATCCTCTTACCCTTTTTTTATGATGGGTTTATAGGAGGAAGTTCTTTTAGTGGTGCTGATTCCTCTTGTTTTTTCTCGACATATTCTTGAAAGAGAGCTGTAAGTGGACAGAAACGAGTAATACCCTCAGCCACCTTCATTCCCCCAAGCATTGCCACGATAATGAAACTTTCGCGCCACGGACGTTTTACCATTTTAGCGGTAGCCCAGGCAAGCATTGTAAATCCACATGTAATCCGGACTAAAGCATTGATCATCCCTATATTCGGTTTCATTTTTTTACCCCCGTTTAATTAACTTTACCTTCTCTCAAAAATTGTCAAAAAATTTTACAATTTTTTCTTAAAGTCTTTAATGCACTAAATCGATTAATATGTTACTATAGCATAAAGCGCTTCCATAGCTTAAGGCAGAGATTGGAGAGATGGTTAATGGTTGGGCAACGTTACCGTTGGAAAAATAAGCAACTACGAGAACATGTTGCTGTCATAGATGGAAAAAAATCACCAACAATTCTATTGAAAAATGTCACATATTTAAATCAAATGTTAAAAAAATGGATCAACGCACATATCTGGATTTACCAAGATCGCATTGTGTACGTGGGTCAACAGCTACCATCAAAACTTACCAACTGTGAAGTTGTAGAGTGTGATGGGAAATTTGTAGTGCCAGGTTACATTGAACCTCATGCACATTCTTTTCATTTATATAATCCCCACTCATTTGCTCAATATGCATCCCAAACAGGGACGACTACAATCATAAATGATAACTTAGTGCTCGCATTACAAACGAGTAAAAAGAAAGCGTTTTCTTTCTTGGAGGAAATGAAGAACCTTCCAGTCACAATGTACTGGTGGTGTAGGTTCGATCCTCAGACAGAAATTCATCATGAAGAACAAGCTTTTTCCAATGGAAATGTGCTAAGCTGGCTTGAGCACGATGCTGTTGTTCAAGGTGGTGAATTGACAGGTTGGCCGAAATTGCTTGATGGAGATGACCTCATGCTCCATTGGATTCAAGAAGCGAAACGGATTGGAAAAAAAGTCGAAGGACATTTTCCAGGTGCTTCTGAAAAGACATTAGCTAAAATGATGCTATTAGGTTCGGATTGTGATCATGAGTCGATGACGGGGACAGATGTATTGAATCGTCTTCTGCAAGGTTACACAACTTCATTACGCAATTCATCGATTCGTCCGGACTTGCCAAAAATTTTGGACGAAATACATGAAATAGGTATTGATCAGTATGATAAGTTCATTTTTACAACAGATGGTTCTCCACCAGCGTTTTATGAACAGGGAATTATTGATAACATGATAAAAATCGCAATTGATAAAGGTGTACCGATAATTGATGCATACAATATGGCAACGATCAATGTAGCAAGGCACTATAACATGGATAACCTCCATGGTATGATAGCTACGGGAAGAATTGCAAATCTAAATATTTTATCATCAAGAGAAAATCCGACCCCTGAATCCGTCCTTGCTAAAGGGGTTTGGGTGAAACGTGAAAACAAAGATCAACATGCATTTCCAGAATTTCCGTGGAAGAGTCAGGGCTTTACAAACCTAGCTACAAACTGGGAGTTAACGCTTGATGACTTACAGTTTTCAATGCCGTTTGGAATGAAGATGGAGAATGCGGTTATTATGAAACCATATTCGATTTCCATTGATGCATCCTATGATGAAATTTCAATGGAACATGATGAGAGCTTCTTGATGTTAGTAGACCGGGAAGGGAAATGGCGTGTCAACACAATGATCAAAGGTTTCGCTAATCGAATATCAGGGTTTGCAAGTTCTTTTTCAAATACGGGTGATTTTGTATTAATTGGTAAAAATAAAAAGGATATGCTCCTTGCCTTCAACCGTATGAAGGAACTTGGTGGTGGAATAGTTTTGGTTGAAAACGGTAACATTTTACATGAGGTTCCATTAGATATTGGTGGAATCACTTCGTCTAAATCTGTTGAAGAACTAAGTACTCTTGAAAAGGAATTGGTTCGTTTAGTGCGTGAACGTGGATATAATCACAGTGATCCGATATATACATTAAGCTTTTTATCGTCTACTCATTTACCTTATATTCGCATTACACCACAGGGAATTTATGATGTCATGAATAAAATGGTACTCTTTCCGTCAATAATGCGTTAAAATATAAAAGGATTTCGATTTTTGATTTTCTATTAAAAAGGTTGTGTGCTCAAATATGAAAAAGACTATATACATTCTAGGAATTCTTCTTTTACTCATTTTAGCAGCTTGTAGCAATAAGGAAGCAGCAAAGCAACAGGATGAGCATGAACCGAAACAGACCCAGCCTGTAACAAAGGATGAACCAAAGGAAGAGTTTGATCATGTATTTCCTTTAACAGGGATTGAAACGAATGAGGATGTTAATAGTCGTCCATTTGCAGTCATGGTTAACAATCATCCAAAAGCACGTCCGCAGTCAGGACTACATATGGCTGATATAGTGTATGAGGTGTTAGCGGAGGGAGATGTAACTCGTTTCCTAGCTGTGTTCCAAAGTGAGAAACCAGAAACTATTGGACCAGTTCGAAGTGCTAGAGATTATTATATTGAGTTGAGTAAAGGCTTTGATGCTCTATATGTAGCACATGGCTGGAGCCCTGAGGCTCAACAAATCCTTAACAGCGGCAAGATAGACAACATAAATGGAATGGTTTACGATGGCACTCTTTTTTGGCGTGCTGACCACAATGTTGCTCCACATAATTCATATATTTCATTTGAAAATATTGTAAAAGGGGCAGATAAACAAGGGTATTCCATGGAAGATGAGGTACCAAGTTTTTCATTCTTATCTGAAAATGAGATAGGAGGCATTGAAGGAACAACAGCTGAACATGTTCGAGTGTCCTATTCATCAAGAGATATATTTTCAGCAGTCTACGATTATAATGCTGAAAAAAGTAAGTATGAGCGTTATAGCGGAGGCGACCAAACAGTAGACCGCGAGACAAGTACACCAGTGTTACTCGACAATGTATTAATCGTCGAAATGAATCATCGCTTTATCGATGATTATGGAAGACGTGCGATTGATGTGACAACTGGAGGTAAAGGCTTTTTACTTCAAAAAGGAAAGGCACAGGAAATTGAGTGGAAAAATGTAGAGGGAAGAATTGTGCCGTTCGCAAATGGGGAAGAAATCGGCTTAGTCCCAGGAAAAACGTGGATTAATATCATTCCAACATCACCTGGAATCGCTGGTGCCGTTTCGTTTGGAAATTAGAAAAACTTTCTAAAAAGGGAGAAATCACATGCAAATTGATAAATTACGTGGTAAAGAACTTGATCAATTATTTAATGCAATCCTATCACTGAACGATCTTGAGGAGTGCTATCGATTCTTCGATGATTTATGTACTGTAAATGAAATCCAGTCACTTGCGCAACGGCTTGAAGTCGCAAGAATGTTGCAAGAAGGAAATACGTATCATAAAATCGAAACAGAAACAGGGGCTAGTACAGCAACTATTTCTCGTGTGAAACGTTGCTTAAACTACGGTAACGATGCCTATCAAATGGCACTCGATCGTGTCAAAGAAACGGAAAAACAATAAACATTGTGTGGAAAAGTCGGAACCTTGAGTTTCGGCTTTTTTGTTATTGTGAAAAGTGCTAAAAACAGTAATTTATGGCTAAAGACACCGTTATTAGAAATGAAACATTATGAAATCGACCTAGGTATTAATAGATGGATGTAGTTTTGATATAATGGAGAAATGGAATGATGAATGGAGGATCTTCATGTACGACTTTAGAGAATGGAGACATGTTTTTAAGCTGGATCCGAATAAGGAAATCAGTGATGAACATTTAGATGCAATTTGTGAATCTGGAACGGATGCGATTATTGTTGGTGGAAGTGATGGGGTGACATTGGACAATGTCCTTCACTTAATGTCTCGAATCCGACGTTATACCGTACCAGCCGTTTTAGAGATTTCAAATATTGAGTCAGTTACACCTGGCTTTGATTTATATTTTATTCCAACTGTATTAAACAGTAGTGACACACAATGGATGATGGGTATGCATCATGAGGCGGTAAAGGAATTTGGAGATGTTATGAATTGGGAAGAAATGATTATGCAAGGCTATTGCATTCTTAATGAAGACTGTAAAGCGGCTAAGCTGACGAGTGCAAATGCTTCTTTGGATAAGGATGATGTTGTAGCCTATGCCACAATGGCAGAAAAAATGTTTTCCCTCCCTATTTTTTATATAGAATACAGTGGAGCCTATGGGGATAAGGAGATTGTTTCAGCTGTAAGAGACACATTAGAAACAACAAGACTGTTTTACGGCGGTGGAATAAAGACCGCTGAACAGGCGAAGGAAATGGGACAGTTTGCCGATACTGTAGTTGTAGGAAATATTATATATGAAGATATGAATGCCGCTTTAAAAACAGTACAAGCTGTAAAGGGATAAGAATGGAAATCCAAACGAAAATCGGATAAAATAGAACGTATGTACGATACTGAAATAGGACGGTGAAGGAATTGCAATTTATCAGCAATAAATTGTTATCGGGATTAAACGAACAACAACAAGAAGCGGTTAAAGCAACAGATGGTCCACTTTTAATTATGGCAGGAGCGGGGAGTGGTAAGACTCGAGTTTTGACACACCGTATTGCTTATTTAATGGTGGAAAAACAAGTTGCACCATGGAATATCTTGGCGATCACTTTTACAAATAAGGCAGCTCGAGAAATGAAAGATCGTGTTCAAGCAATTCTAGGAGGAGCAGCTGAAGATATTTGGATTTCAACGTTCCACTCAATGTGTGTTCGAATTTTACGGAGAGACATCGACCGCATGGGGTTCAATCGAAACTTCTCAATTTTGGACACTACTGATCAGCTTTCGGTTATTAAAAATATTTTAAAAGAAAAAAATATTGATCCAAAGAAATTTGACCCACGTACGATTCTAGGAACAATTAGTAGCGCGAAAAATGAATTGCAAACACCCGAAGAATATGAAAAAACAGCGGGTGGCATGTATGAGCAGATTGTAAGTGATGTCTATAAGTTGTATCAAAAGAAACTGCGCAAAAACCAAGCGCTTGATTTTGATGATCTCATTATGACTACCATTCAACTTTTTCAACGGGTTCCGGAAGTGTTGGAATTCTATCAACGTAAATTTCAATATATCCATGTGGATGAGTACCAGGATACAAACCGTGCCCAGTATATGCTGGTTAAGCTTCTGGCTTCACGTTTTAGGAATTTATGTGTTGTGGGTGATTCGGATCAGTCAATTTATCGTTGGCGTGGCGCGGATATCGCCAATATTCTTTCATTTGAAAAAGATTATAAAAATGCAAAAGTGATTTTGCTTGAACAAAACTATCGTTCAACAAAACGAATCTTGCAGGCAGCGAATGTAGTCATCCAAAACAATATGAATCGTAAACCGAAAAATCTATGGACGGAAAATGACGAAGGGAAAAAGCTGTTATACTACCGTGCTGATAGTGAATCTGGGGAAGCACAGTTTGTCGCTGGGAAAATACGTGAACTTGTAGATGGTGGACAACGGGCCTATAAAGATATTGCAATTTTATATCGGACCAATGCCCAATCACGTGTGATGGAGGAAGTATTACTTAAATCCAATATCAACTACCAAATTGTTGGCGGAATTAAGTTCTACGATAGGAAAGAAATTAAGGATATTTTGGCGTACTTGCGCACGATTGCGAATCCAGATGATGATATTAGCATAACGAGAATTATCAATGTACCGAAACGTGGAATTGGTGCGACTTCTATTGATAAAATTGCAAACTATGCGATTGCACAAGACCTTTCCATTTTCCAAGCGTTGCAAGAAGTTGAACAGATTGGTTTAAGTGCAAAAATCACAAATTCTTTACGCGAATTTAGAGATCTAATTAATAATTGGGTCCAAATGCAGGACTATTTATCGGTCACTGAATTGGTTGAGAATGTTTTAGAGAAGACGGAATACGTTGAAATATTAAAGGCTGAAAAAACACTTGAATCTCAAAGCCGAATTGAAAACATCGAAGAATTTTTATCTGTTACACAAAACTTTGAGAAAACAAACGATGACAAAAGTCTTGTAGCCTTTTTAACAGATTTAGCACTAGTGGCGGATATTGATAAACTAGAAGAAGATGAAAATGATAAAAACAATGCAGTTGTCCTAATGACACTTCACTCTGCGAAAGGACTTGAGTTCCCGGTAGTGTTTTTGATGGGAATGGAAGAAGGAGTCTTTCCACATAGTCGTTCTCTTATGGAAGAAGCGGAGATGGAGGAAGAACGCCGCCTTGCTTATGTAGGGATTACAAGAGCGGAAGAAGAGTTGTATCTATCGAATGCACAAATGAGGACCTTGTATGGACGAACATCAATGAATCCAGTTTCACGTTTTATTGCTGAGATCCCAGAGGAACTTCTTGAAGATTTGGGTCAACAACGTAGACAGCAAATGCGTACTCCATTTTCATCGTCATCCTCACCTTCACCTGCGAAACAGCCAGAAAGAAGGGTCTTCTCAAGACCAGTTGCACAATCCACTGGCGGAGATGAAATTGGTTGGAAGGTTGGCGACAAGGCTGAGCATAAAAAGTGGGGAATTGGAACGGTTGTAAGTGTAAAGGGAGAAGGGGAATCGAAGGAATTGGATATTGCATTCCCTAGCCCAACTGGAATCAAACGATTGCTTGCAAAGTTTGCACCAATCACGAAGGCAAATTAGGAAAGAGAGGTTTGGTGTATGGATAAAGTGGCAGCACAAGAAAGAGTTCAGGAGCTTCATGAACTTTTAAACCAGTACAATTATGAATATCATGTACTGGATAAACCTTCTGTACCAGATGCGGAGTATGACCGGTTAATGCGGGAGTTGATTCAGCTTGAGGAGGAGTTTCCGGAGTTACAAACAGGAGATTCTCCTACTGTCCGCGTTGGTGGGCAGGTTCTCGAATCCTTTCACAAAGTAGAGCATCGAATTCCAATGCTAAGTCTCGGTAATGCATTTAATGAGCAGGATTTGCGTGATTTTGACCGCCGTGCACGCCAAGCTGTTGGTGATTCTATCTCTTATGTATGCGAGTTAAAGATTGATGGTCTTGCCGTGTCTTTACGTTATGAGCAAGGTCGTTTTGTTCAAGGCTCTACTCGCGGTGACGGGACGATTGGAGAAGACATCACTGTTAACCTAAAGACGATTCGTTCTATTCCTCTTCGTTTAAAGAAGGCGATTGATGTTGAGGTTCGCGGAGAGGCATTTATGCCGAGAAAATCATTCGAAAAGCTAAATGCGGCTCGACTCGAAAATGAAGAAGAACCTTTTGCGAATCCAAGGAATGCAGCTGCTGGTTCATTGCGACAGCTTGACCCGAAAATTGCAGCAAGTCGCAATCTCGATATCTTCTTGTATGCTATTGCGGATTCAACGAATTTAGGTGTCGATTCGCATAGTGAAGGCCTGGATATGCTTGATGAAGTAGGCTTTAAAACAAACCCAGAACGCAGAAGATGTGCTAGTGTAGAGGAAATTCTCGATTATATTACGGAATGGACAGAAAAGCGTCCAGCCCTTGCGTATGATATTGATGGGATTGTTATAAAAGTAGATTCATTTGACCAGCAGGACGAGCTTGGATTTACTGCAAAAAGTCCGCGTTGGGCGATCGCCTATAAGTTTCCAGCAGAAGAGGTTACAACTAAGTTGATTGATATCGAGTTAAGTGTCGGCCGAACAGGAGTAATCACGCCTACGGCTATCCTTGAACCTGTTCGTGTGGCAGGGACAACCGTGCAGCGCGCATCTCTTCATAATGAAGATTTAATTCGTGAAAAGGACATTCGGATTGGGGACACTGTTGTCGTAAAAAAAGCAGGAGATATCATTCCAGAGGTTGTGAATGTCCTTGTTGAAAAACGAACTGGTGATGAACCAGAGTTCTACATGCCGACACATTGTCCGGAATGTGAAAGTGAATTGGTCCGTTTAGACGGAGAGGTTGCATTACGTTGTATTAACCCGAAATGCCCAGCTCAGATAAGGGAAGGGTTGATCCATTTCGTTTCTAGAAATGCGATGAATATAGATGGGCTTGGAGAAAAGGTTATTTCACAATTATTTGACGAAAAACTGATTTCAGATGTTGCAGATCTATACACATTAACAAAGGAACAGCTGATTAGCCTTGAACGTATGGGTGAGAAATCAGCAGATAATCTCCTTGCAGCAATTGAAAATTCAAAATCTAACTCCTTAGAAAAGCTACTATTTGGTTTAGGAATCCGACATGTTGGAGCGAAGGCAGCAAAGACTTTGGCCCAGCATTTTGAAACGATGGAGAAGCTACAGGTTGCTACAAGGGAAGAACTTACGGCGATCAATGAAATAGGTGAAAAAATGGCTGATGCAGTTGTCACTTATTTTGAGCTCTCAGAGGTTCATGAACTTCTAAATGAACTACGTGAGTATGGAGTAAATTTAGAATATAAAGGTCCTAAGCTTGTATCTGTAGAAGATAGTGATTCCTATTTTGCTGGGAAGACCATTGTTCTTACGGGTAAGCTTGAGCAATTGTCAAGAAATGAAGCAAAAGCTGAGATTGAGGCACTTGGAGGAAAGGTTACAGGAAGTGTAAGTAAAAGCACGGATCTTCTGATTGCAGGTGAAGCAGCTGGCTCGAAGCTTACAAAAGCACAGGATTTAAAAATTGAGATTTGGGATGAGGAAAGACTGGTACAAGAACTAAGGAAGTAAGAGGTGTTCGAACTTGAGAAACCTATATCTTCTAGGCTTAGCGATTTTGCTTCTTTTATCTGGGTGTGCCCCTAAATTTGAACAAGAGACAGAGGTCGTTCAGGATTCAGATAAGAAAGCGGAGAAAGCGATTATTCCTAGATATAATATTTCAGATTCCTATTATAAAGCGGTCCTCCCTTATAAGACAGGAAAAGCGCGGGGGATTGTTGCGTCATATATTAACAATCGATTAGATATCGATGAATTCGAAACGGGATTAATGCGAATCGCTCAGGATTCATTTCCATCTGACAAATATTTTTTCCAGGAAGGCCAGCATCTAGAAAAAGAGACGGTTCAAGACTGGTTAAAGCGGAAAAGGTCATCTGCCCAGCAGCAAGCATATGAAAAGGCATTAGAGAAAAAGAATCTACCAAACGAAGGATTAAATCCGATTTTTGATACATCAAATGAAGACCCGGGCTATGAGGCGGCTATGGAGAAGAGTCCAATGTATGTTGCTGCGATTACGGAACAGAACTATTTAATTAAAAATAATGAAGACAAATTAGAAATTGGAGGAATTGTCATTGGGATAGGCATGAACTCCCATCACTATTACAATCTTCCGGCTAAAATGGGTGGCTATCCAAGGGACGTTGAGATTTCAGATGCTGAAATCGAAAGAGAAGGCAAAAAAGCAGCAGAGGAAATCATTAATCGAATTCGAACCGAAAAAGAGTATGCAAGTATACGTGATATTCCAATTGTCGTAGCTTTGTTTAAACAGCAAGCCGTAAGTGCAGTTGCCCCAGGGAATTTTATCATGAAGGCAAAAGTGGATGCGAACTCATCCAATATCGGAAAATGGGAAACAATTAATGAAAAGTATTACTTCTTTCCATCAAACGAGGCAAAAAATAATTATCGTGAGGATTCATTAATGGTACAAAATTTTTCTGATGCCATTGCGGATTTCTTCCCTAATTTTACAGCAGTCGTCGGAAAAGGCTTTTATAAGGACGATGAACTACAGGAGTTAACTCTTACAATCCCGATGCAATTCTATGGAAAAGCAGAGGTTATTGGTTTTACACAATACGTTACGGGTCTAATAATGGAGCATTTTGATAACTATATTTCGCTTCAGGTATATATCGAATCTGAAAGTGGAGCTGAGAGTGTTATCATACGGGATGCAGGTGAAAACGAACCATCTGTACACGTCTATAATTAACGATGAAAACAAGATCTAACCATTAAAGTTAGGTCTTGTTTTTTTTATTGTTTATCACGCAAACGTACAATTATTGTCGAATTTTATAAAAGATAGAATATTGTGATATAAGTCTTTCGGGTTCACGAAAGCGCTTTAATTTAGTAGAATGGAATTGTTATCTTTTAAGATTACAAAGGGAGGCGAAGTAGAATGGTAGTACCTTACAAACATGAACCATTTACGGATTTTTCAATTGAGGAAAATAAGAAAGCGTTTGAGGCCGGTCTGAAGACTGTAGAATCATATTTAGGCAATGATTACGACCTGATCATAGGTGGTGAACGCATCTCAACCGAAGACAAAATCGTCTCTGTAAACCCTGCTAACAAAGAGGAAGTAGTTGGCCGTGTATCAAAAGCAAACCGAGAGCTAGCTGAAAAGGCTATGCAAGTTGCAGATAAAACATTCCAAACGTGGAGAAAATCAAGCCCGGAAATGCGAGCTGATATTCTTTTTAGAGCAGCAGCAATCGTTCGTCGTCGCAAGCATGAGTTTTCTGCCATACTCGTAAAAGAAGCGGGTAAACCTTGGAATGAAGCAGATGCAGATACAGCAGAAGCTATCGACTTTATGGAGTACTACGGACGACAAATGTTAAAAATAAAGAATGGAATTCCGGTCGAAAGCCGTCCAATTGAACATAATCGTTTTACTTATATCCCATTAGGTGTTGGGGTTATCATTTCTCCTTGGAACTTCGCTTTTGCGATAATGGCTGGTATGACAACGGCTGCATTGGTTTCAGGTAATACTGTGTTACTAAAACCAGCTAGTACAACTCCAGTAATTGCTGCGAAATTCATGGAAGTTCTTGAAGAAGCAGGATTACCTGCAGGAGTTGTCAATTACATCCCTGGAAGTGGCTCTGAAGTGGGTGACTACCTTGTAGATCACTCAAAAACTCGCTTTATCAGCTTTACTGGATCACGTGACGTAGGTTTACGTATTTATGAGCGTGCTTCCAAATTGAATGATGGCCAAATCTGGTTAAAACGTGTTATCGCTGAGATGGGCGGTAAAGATACAATCGTCGTTGATAAAGAAGCTGATCTAGAATTAGCAGCTAAATCAATCGTTGCATCAGCATTTGGATTCTCTGGTCAAAAATGTTCAGCGTGTTCGCGTGCAGTTATTGTGGAAGATGTATATGATGAGGTTCTAAGTCGTGCTGTTGAATTAACAAAAGAACTAACAGTGGGTGACCCTACTCAACAATCAACATATATGGGTCCAGTTAATGACCAAGGTGCTTATGACAAGATTATGAGCTATGTTGAGATTGGGAAGAAGGAAGGGAAACTTCTTCATGGTGGAGAAGGTGATGATTCCAAAGGCTGGTTCATCCAACCAACAATCTTCGCTGATGTGAATGAAGAGGCACGCATCATGAAAGAGGAGATATTTGGTCCTGTAGTGGCATTCTCTAAGGCGCGCGATTTTAACCACGCAATTGACATCGCAAATAACACAGAGTATGGATTAACAGGTGCAGTTATTTCAAACAACCGTGCAAATATCGAAAAAGCAAAGGAAGACTTCCACGTGGGTAATCTTTATTTTAACCGTGGATGTACAGGAGCAATTGTAGGCTATCAACCATTTGGTGGCTTTAATATGTCTGGAACAGATTCAAAAGCAGGTGGCCCAGACTATCTCACTCTTCACATGCAGGCTAAAACAATATCTGAAATGCTATAAAAATAAACGCCCTTTCATCAAATGAGAGGGCGTTTAGACTTTTTTGTTGTTGATAGATGCTTATTCTGTTTCCTCTTCTGCTCCATCCTCTGTTTCTGTTGAATCTGTATCTGTTTCTGTTTCTTCGGTATCTGGCTGTTGATCAGTATCTTCACTGCTGCATGCTGTCATCAAGAAAATGGCAAGTAAAGATGCTCCAATTTTAAACAATAAATTCTTTTTCATTGTTACTATACCTCCAGATATTTTGTGGATTGATTGGTTGTCTAAGCATCCAATCTAGTAACAATATACAACAGATAAATCGCTTAAAGACTTGATTTACAGTAAACAAACAGATTCTTTACACTAACTAGAAAAAGTAATGAAGTTGAAAAAAAGGCATATAAAAAGCGTGGAGTTTTCTCCACGCTTTTATTAATGATGATGATGTCCTTTTTTCGGGTTTGTTATTACAAATTGCTCTTCTGGAACGTAGAAGAATTGAATCCATACACCATCTAAATATTCTGCATCTCTCGTATCAAGAAGGACTTCAATATCTTTATCCGTTTTAACAATTTCGTCATGCTCAGTTGGGTTATCAAATTGAAGAGCGTAATGGGCGTGGTCACCGTGCATTTCTGTGATCACAACGCGAAGCATTTTGCCTTCTGATTCATCACTTTCGAGCATTTTCTTCATTGTTTTTGCAGCATTACGATTAATTTTTACATTCATGTCGATTCTCCTGTTTTTTATTAAAGTTTTATACTACTTATTTTCTCAGTATTTCTGAAAAATAACAAATATATAGCCTTTTTCTGAAAAAAGTTCGACTTAATTTTATTAGTTTTGATGAATAGTTATTAGATTATTAGATTCATATTGCAAATTTACACCGAAATAATGAATAAATATACATTGCGTAACTATTTTTATAATATTCAATCTGTTCTGTACATTATCATATGTTAAGATTTATAAGTGTTTATCTTGAGATGCAGCTATTATCGAAAAATGGGAATTATCATGAAATTGTATATGACTGCATAGGGATAGGAATAACGAAAACTTTGAGGGGGTGAAGGTGTGGAATATAGTTTAACAGGTACCACATATTTTTGGCTATTCGTGCCAATGATTTCGTTAATTGTTCTATCAGCTATCACATTATTTACTGACAAAGGAGAGGATGTCTAAACATGGATATTAACGTACAAACGTTAACAGCAATTATTATCTATCTTGTAGGAATGCTGGTCATCGGCATCCTGGCTGCAAGAATGACAAAAAATTTAACAGACTATGTACTGGGTGGAAGAAGACTAGGTGCAGGGGTTGCAGCCCTTAGTGCTGGATCGTCTGATATGAGTAGTTGGCTCATGCTCGGTTTACCTGGTGCGATGTATGCGGGTGGAATGGGTGAAATATGGATTGCAGTTGGTTTGGCAATAGGTGCTTATCTGAACTGGCAATTCATTGCGAAGCCTTTCCGTGTGTATACAGAGGTTTCAAATGATTCAATAACGGTTCCTGACTATTTTGAAAATCGATTCCGTGATGGATCAAAGCTTCTACGTGTTATTTCCGCGGTTGTTATCTTGGTATTTTTTACCTTCTATACTTCTGCAAGTCTTGTAGGTGGAGCCATTCTTTTAGAAAGCTCATTTAAAATGGACTATGAACTCGCCCTTTGGGTTGGAGCTGCCGTCATACTTTCCTATACTTTCTTTGGTGGTTTCTTAGCAGCAAGTTGGACTGATTTTGTTCAAGGAATTCTGATGTTCCTAGCATTAATCATTATTCCAATCGTCGTGATTTATGAGCTTGGTGGATGGGGTGATGCAGTCAATCAAATCGGTGCAATTGACCCATCTTATCTAGATGTCATGTCTGGTGCTACTACACTTGGAATCATATCATTATTAGCGTGGGGGCTAGGTTATTTTGGTCAGCCACATATCATTGTTCGATTTATGGGAATTAAATCAACAAAAGAAATTCCGAAAGCACGTTTTATCGGGATGACTTGGATGGTATTATCACTATTTGGAGCCATCTTTATCGGATTTACGGGTATTGCCTATTTCGCTGACGCACCTTTAGCTAACTCGGAAACAGTATTTATCGTATTTTCACAAGTATTATTTAACCCATGGGTTGCAGGATTCTTACTAGCCGCGATTTTAGCAGCTATTATGAGTACGGTTGATTCCCAGCTACTTGTTTCTTCAAGTGCATTGACACAAGATTTCTATAAAGCTATCTTTAGAAAGGAAGCTAGTCAAAAAGAGGAAATGTGGGTTGGTAGAATTGCGGTGCTTGTCATTGCAGTAATTGCTATTTTCCTAGGGTATGACCGTGAAAGTAAGGTATTAGACCTTGTAGGTTATGCATGGGCAGGATTTGGAGCTGCATTTGGTCCTGTTATCATTCTCTCCCTGTTCTGGAAACGGATGAATCGTTGGGGAGCGCTAGCCGGAATGATCGTAGGAGCAGTTACAGTTGTTGTCTGGAGTATTCTTTCTACACCTAAATTGAATGATGCCGGCGAGGTTATAAAAGAAGCTGTCATTCCATTTAGCTTGTATGAAATTGTTCCAGGTTTCCTACTTGCCACAATTACGATTATCGTTGTCAGCTTAGTTACAAAGGCACCATCCCAAGAAATCCAGGATGAATTTGACGCGGTAAAAGAGAAATTGAAAAAAGCATAGAAAAGTATTTTTATAGATTGAAAATGAGAGGCCGTTATTTGCATTGTAGCAAATAACGGCCTACTTTATTAGATTTCTAATTCCTTATATCATACTTGGGATGTTAGAAATTAAAATGTAATTCGTAATAAGATTCTGACAGGCCAAGTAGTGAAATCCAAAAATGAGTCGGAAAACGGTACAGATTTGGACAAGCTGACAGGGAAGAGCCTGAAGTGAGTCCGATTAAGATGGATTCGGATAAAATGAAGGACATTTCTTTTGTTGCCTAAGTAAGCGAGGTCACCCATAATATTTTAATAGGATAATAAGTTGCGAGGGGCCAGGATATGTCACCAATAAAGATTAAAGAAATTACAATCGAAAATTTTTATGAGTGCATTAGCTTAAAATTGGGCGAAGGGCAGGATAGGAAAATTGCGCCTAATGTACTTTCAATTGCAGAGTCTAAGGTAAATCCTTGTTATACACCGTATGCGATTTATTTGGATGAAGTTGTAATTGGATTTGTCATGACGGATTATGATCCATCACTTGAGCCCAGAAATAAATATTGGGTTCCGAGGTTGATGATTGATGTTCGATATCAAGGAAAAGGCTATGGAAAATCCGCGATGAAAAAGATTATTGATCAATTAAGAACAAATGAAGATTGTGAGTGTATCCGTCTATCAACAGAGCCAGACAACATAGTAGCTTTACGATTTTATGAATCCATCGGATTTGTAAATACGGGTGAGGTGTTAGATGGAACAGAGATTATTTTAGAATTAAATCTAAACTAGACAAAGAATGCCGTTAGTTGCTTGTATAAACAATTAACGGCATTTCTTTGGCAATATTAGATTCCTAACCCTTCAAGGTATTCATTGACTTGGTCAGGTGTTTTTGCGTTCGCACTGTGTAAGTGACCTAGCTTTTCTCCACCTTTATAATATAGGAGACTTGGGATTCCCATTACATTATACTTTTCAGCGATCTCTGGGAACTCGTCCTTGTCCATGCTGTACCAAGGAACACTATTGTGAGTTTCAAGAATCTCACCAATGAACGCTTCAAGTCGTCGGCAATCAGGGCACCAAGTTGTATCAAATTTAACAATTGCACCTTCAGATTGAATAATCTCATTAAATTGTTCAACAGAAGTAATCCTTTCCATTCCAATCACTCCACATCCTGTAATTTATCAATCCTACTATATCAAATTCCCCATCTAAAAGAGAAATAATCTGCCCAACTAGATGTTTCGCGTTGGTTCTTGTCGAAATCGGGAAGAATGAGAGAGGAACTATTGCCGAAACGGTGAAAATTTTGATATTATCAGTATATTACCTATAGGATGATGTTCAAAAAGTCCGGTGAATATGAAGCATCGAGTTTCTTCGTTGACTTGCTTTTCCGTTCCTCACGTATTAAGTGCATACGTTCCGGTACTCAAAGCTGCGCCGCCTCGAAATTCTCGGTCCTCTTCATCCTCCTTTTTGAACACACATTTAGGGTATGGACGGTGGAGGTGAAGGAAAAATGTCGAGGATTTCGATTGAAGAAGTTAAACATGTTGCTAACTTAGCGCGTTTAGCCGTGACAGAGGACGAAGCGAAGATGTTCCAACAACAGTTAGATGCGATTATTTCATTTGCTGAACAATTAAATGAACTAGATACAGATAATGTGAAGCCAACTTCACATGTTCTTTCCGTGAAAAATGTAATGCGTGAAGATGTTGCAAAAGAAGGATTACCGGTTGAAGAAGTATTGAAAAACGCACCAGATGCGAAAGATGGTCAGTTCCGTGTACCATCTATCATTGAATAAAGGGGGGAGAAAACTTGTCACTTTTTGATCACAAAATTTCAGAATTACATTCACTCTTACATAAAAAAGAAATTTCAGTATCAGATCTTGTAGATGAATCATTCAAGCGTATCAACGCGGTTGATGATAAGGTACAAGCTTTTTTAACATTGAATGAAGAAAATGCAAAAGAATACGCTAAACAATTAGATGAAGCACTTGAAAGCAATGATGACTTAGGTCTATTATTCGGTATGCCAATCGGTGTCAAAGATAATATTGTAACCAAAGGTGTTCGTACAACGGCAGCAAGTAAAATACTAGAAAACTTTGATCCAATTTATGATGCAACGGTCGTTCAAAAGCTCCAGAAAGCTCAAACAGTTACGATTGGTAAGTTAAACATGGATGAATTTGCAATGGGTTCTTCAAATGAAAACTCAAGCTTTAAAGTAACGAAAAATCCATGGGATTTAGAACGTGTTCCAGGAGGATCTAGTGGTGGTTCTGCAGCAGCAGTTGCGGCTGGAGAAGTATTATTCTCACTTGGTTCCGATACCGGTGGTTCCATTCGTCAACCAGCAGCTTTTTGTGGTGTGGTTGGATTAAAGCCTACGTACGGAAGAGTTTCACGTTTTGGTTTAATTGCTTTTGCATCGTCATTAGATCAGATCGGACCAGTTACTCGCACTGTTGAGGACAATGCTTTCCTATTACAGGCCATTTCTGGTGTTGATCCAATGGATGCAACTTCTGCGAATGTCGACGTACCAAACTACGTATCTGCTTTAACAGGTGATGTTAAAGGCTTGAAAATTGCTGTGCCTAAGGAATACCTAGGTGAAGGTGTAGATGAGGAAGTTCGTCAATCTGTTCTTGACTCGCTTAAGGTTCTTGAGGGACTTGGCGCGACATGGGAAGAGGTTTCACTTCCACATTCAAAATATGCATTAGCAACTTATTACTTATTATCATCTTCAGAAGCATCAGCAAACCTTGCTCGCTTTGACGGCGTTCGTTATGGATACCGCACAGATAATGCAGAAAATCTCATTGAGATGTACAAGCAATCGAGAAGCGAGGGCTTTGGCGATGAAGTAAAACGTCGTATTATGCTCGGAACCTTTGCATTAAGCTCAGGATACTACGATGCTTACTATAAAAAGGCACAAAAAGTTCGTACATTAATCAAGAAAGACTTTGAAGATGTATTTGAAAAATATGATGTTATCATTGGACCTACTACACCAACACCAGCATTCAAAATTGGTGAAAACATGGAAGACCCACTTACAATGTATGCGAATGATATTCTTACTATCCCAGTGAACCTTGCGGGTGTACCAGGAATATCAGTTCCATGCGGATTCTCAAATGGATTACCGCTTGGTCTCCAAATTATTGGTAAGCATTTTGATGAAAGTACAATTTATCGCGTTGCAGATGCGTTTGAAAAAGCAACCGAACATCATAAACAAAAACCACAATTGTAAGGGGTGAAAACAGAGATGAAGTTTGAAACAGTTATCGGGTTGGAGGTTCACGTTGAACTTAAAACCGAATCAAAAATATTTTCAAGCGCACCGAATGAATTCGGGGCTGCACCAAATACATTAACAAGTGTCGTTGAATTAGGGTACCCAGGTGTTCTTCCGGTTGTAAATAAAAAAGCTGTTGAGTGGGCTATGAAGGCTGCCATGGCTTTAAACTGTGAGATTAACCAGGAAACAAAGTTTGACCGTAAAAACTATTTTTATCCGGATAACCCAAAGGCCTACCAAATCTCTCAATTTGATAAGCCAATTGGTGAGAATGGCTGGATCGAAATTGAAGTAAACGGCGAAAAGAAAAAGATTGGGATTACTCGTCTTCACCTAGAGGAAGATGCGGGTAAACTTACTCACTCTGGTCGAGGTTATTCATTGGTTGACTTGAATCGTCAAGGAACACCATTGATTGAAATCGTATCTGAGCCAGACATACGTACACCTGAGGAAGCGTACGCCTACTTGGAAAAATTAAAATCAATTGTTCAATATACAGGTGTGTCTGACTGTAAAATGGAGGAGGGCTCACTTCGTTGTGATGCCAATATCTCGTTACGTCCAATCGGTCAAGAAGAGTTCGGTACAAAAACCGAACTTAAGAACTTAAACTCATTTGCCTTTGTTAAAAATGGTCTTGAGTATGAAGAGATTCGTCAGGCAGAAGTTCTATCTGCAGGGGGCGTAATCGAACAAGAAACACGTCGCTATGATGAATCTTCAAAATCAACTATTCTAATGCGTGTAAAAGAAGGTTCAGACGACTACCGCTACTTCCCAGAGCCAGACTTAGTCGAACTTTATATTGACGATGAGTGGATGGAAAGAGTTCGTGCAGAAATCCCTGAGCTTCCAGATGCTCGTAAAAAACGATATATTGAAGAACTCGGTCTACCTGAATATGATGCATCTGTTCTAACTGTAACGAAGGAAACATCTGATTTCTTTGAAGAAACAGTAGCAAATGGCGCGGATGCAAAACAAGCCTCAAACTGGATTATGGGTGAAGTTTCAGGGTACCTAAATGCCGAGCAGAAGGAATTACATGAAATTGCCTTAACTCCAGCAGGACTTGCAGGTATGATCAAGCTAATCGAAAACGGAACGATTTCTTCTAAAATTGCTAAAACCGTCTTTAAAGAGCTAATTGAAAAAGGCGGAGATGCGGAAACAATCGTGAAGGAAAAAGGGCTTGTTCAAATCTCTGATGAGGGTGCCCTAACAAAGATTATCGTTGAAGTTATCGGTAACAACCCTCAATCCGTAGAAGATTTTAAAAGTGGAAAAGGGAAAGCAATTGGTTTCCTAGTTGGCCAAGTAATGAAACAAACAAAAGGACAAGCCAACCCACAAATGGTAAACAAAATTCTTGCTGAAGAAATGAATAAATTATAAAAGATGAAGGCCTACTTATAATAAAAAGTAGGTCTTTTTTTCGTTCACCAAGCAAGGGTGAGTTCTACCGGCACACGCTGGATAGAAATAGTGCGTGGCATGTACCGCAAGAGGGCTTTACTCGTACACGCTCGTCAGAAATAGTGCGTGGCATGTACCGTAAGAGGGCTTTACTCGTACACGCTCGTCAGAAATAGTGCGTGGCATGTACCGCAAGAGGGCTTTAATCGTACACGCTCGTCAGAAATAGTGCGTGGCATGTACCGCAAGAGAGCTTTACTGGTACACACTCGGGAAAAATAGCGCGAAACATGTACTGCAAGCGAGTTTTACCGGTACACGCTGGATAGAAATAGTGTGTGGCATGTACCGCAAGAGGGCTTTACTCGTACACGCTCGTCAGAAATAGTGCGTGGCATGTACCGCAAGAGAGCTTTACTGGTACACACTGGGGAAAAATAACGCGAAACATGTACTGCAAGCGAGTTTTACCGGTACACGCTTTGGCAGAAATAGTTCGAGGCATGTACCGCAATCGGTGTTTATTGATACACCATTGGTCGAACATAAAAAAATATATATTTTTACAAAACACATGAAACTTTCTTAAGGGCTTAATCGTAAACTAAATATAAGCGTTTTCTCTCAAGGGGGTGCGAAGATGGATTTAATATGGATGATACTTGGAGCGGTTGTAGTTCTTTATATTTTAATAATGATTCCGTTCCAATATCGAAATATAGCGGCAACGAAGGAAGAATTAAAGAAAACGAAAAAGACACATAATGAAACGTATGAAGACATGTCCTTCGAGGAGCAACAATTACAGTATAACCTCCAAGGGAATTTGTTAAATCTACCATCAACATTAATCGCAACATTAATCTATAAATTACGTCATCGAGATAAATAATTGTTTTTGAGACCTTCAAGTTTTGAGGGTCTTTTTTCGTGATTTAAAATTTTTTTATTATTTTTTTATAAAAACTGTAGGGTATAGTAGGGGTAAGTTCGTCTAATAGGGTAGAGAAGAGAGAAGGGGGGAGAGCACGATTGGAGGATGAGATTCTGATTGAAAAGGCAAAAGCGGGCGATGAGCATGCCTTTCGGTTATTTATTGAGAAATATAAGAATCTAGTATTCAAGGCGATTTATTCAGTTTTGCGTCATGAAAAGGATGCCGAGGATGCGACACAGGAAGTGTTTCTGAAAATCTATTATGCCCTCCCCCAATACAGTTCACAGGGCATGAAAGCTTGGCTAACACGAATTGCGGTGAACCATGCAATTGATGTGAAGCGGAAGAAACAGCGGCAGCAAGAAATGGTACTTGAACCGGATGATATCCCGACACTCTCTTCCCCAGAAGAAAACGTCGTATTGCCACTTTTACAAAAAGAACAAAGAGAACTGGTCAAAAGTCGGTTACACGATATGCCTGCGAATTATCGTCAAGTGATTGAAGCTTATTACATAGCAGAAAAAAGCTATAAACAAATTGCAGAGGAACAGCAGGTTGAAGTAAAGACGGTCGAAACAAAGCTATACCGAGCCCGAAATTGGATGAAAAAACATTGGAAGGAGGATGATTTTAGGTGAGACATTACAGAGACGAAGAATGGTTCATGTACGTGAAGGATGAATTAGCAGAATCAAGGCGGGAAGAACTCGAAGATCACCTGTATTCCTGTGACCAATGTTTAGAAATATATATGAATCTAGTAGAGGACCAAGCCGAGGAGCTCCCAGATCTTGAAAATGATCATTTTACTGACGAGGTAGTAATGAAGCTTCGGGTGAAAAAGGAAAAACAAAAGAAGTCGATTTTACACAGTCCGATTTTCCATTATGGAATTGCAGCGGTTGTGACTTTAACACTAATGTCAACTGGGGTCTTCCAAAGTATGACGGGTATAGTGGGTACGGTGGAGGCATCCAGCTTTTCAAAGCAAAAACAATCTGTTTCAACTAGTTTGATGGAAAAAGCATTATCGGTTTTTGACATAATCAATACAGATCATGAGGAGGGAGAAAAATGAATTATAATCCAGTGCTAGCATTTTTCCTATCATTTATTCCAGGTGTTGGCCATTTTTATATAAATCGAAAGATAAGAGGGTTTATTTATGGAGTGGGAGCAGTTGGATCTATATTAATTGGAATCTTTGGATGGATGATGACGGGTTTTGAAGATCCATTATTAGTTGGGTTCATCATTGCATTTTTTGTAACGGTTATTAATGTATTCGATATGGTTATCTTTCTATTACGAAATAATAAGCACAATCAAAAGGAACAGGTGATTCAAACGGGAGATGAGCAAGTAATTGTTACACGAACGGATGACTCAGAACGTTTCTATACCATTATTCTATCGTTTATCCCGGGGTTAGGGCATTTTCAACTAGGCTTGTTGAACCGTGGATTAACCTTTCTAATCGGATTTTTCGGATTGGGAACCATGGTTGTGTTTATTTCCATTTTTACAGATCAAGGAGCATTCTTGGTGTTTTTAGGGATTCTACCGATTCTTTGGGTATATAACATGTTTGATGCGATTCAATTGATAGGGAAAAAACATAGAGGAGAAGAGTTAGTCGATAAGACCATTATCGAGGATTTTGAAGAAACAAGACGTGAGCAAGGGCGTAAAAGCAAAACGCTAGCCACAATTTTGGCGATTTTCCCAGGAGCGGGGCATTTGTATCTTGGCCTACAAAAACGCGGCATACAGCTAATGGCTGCCTTTTTATTCGCAATTTATATTTTAGACGTTCTCAGGTTGTCATTATTCCTGTTTTTAATCCCAATTATTTGGTTTTACAGCTTTTTTGATGCCCTTCAAAAGGTGTCAAAGCATGGAGAAGAGGACCTTGAGGATGTTCCGGTCGTTTCCTATATTGTCAATCACCAAAAGTGGGTCGGATTTGGGCTAATTGCATTAGGGATTTACTATTTACTAGTAAATGTTGTCCTTCCTACGGTTGGTCCTACGATTATGAGAGTTTTTAATTTTGATCTTCAATATTTTTACTACAATTACTTCCAAGGCACGATCATTTGTATCTTACTCATTGGCGGTGGCTTGAAGTTGATGGTAGGAAGTAAAAAACGGAAGGAGAATGCGTAATGAGAAAATGGCGGGTTGGTTCAGTTTCGATGGGGTTGTCTTTAGTCTTGCTGGGTGTTCTTCTTTTCCTATCACAGCTAAAAGGAATGCAAATGATGGAGCCACTGCTTGTGTGGTGGCCAATCATTCTGATTGTGTTGGGAATTGAAATTGTCGTATATCTATTTATGTCAAAGCAGGAAAATCCAGTTGTTAAATATGACTTCTTAAGTCTTCTTTTTGTTGGGATTATCGGAACAATTGGAATCGGGTTTACCTTGTTATCATCTGTTGGGCTTGTTGATGAGGTTCAAGGCGTGATTGGGGCGGAGCACCGTACGATGGATTTGCCAGCAATTGAGGAAAAGTTGGCAAGTGACGTCAAGCGTGTGGTCCTTGAAACGAACGGAGTAACAAGTAAAATCGAAGGATCAACTGCGAATGAACTTCATGTATTTGGCGTGTACCGTGCAACGGTTCACCCGAAGGCAGACCCAATCATTGCAAAAGCCAAGGATTATGTATTTACGAAGGTTGTCGGGGATACTATGTACGTGACATTAAAGGAACCTGCAGATCAAACGGGACCATTTTCTACATATGCAACAATTGAACCCACGATTATTGTGCCAAGTTCGATTAGATTAGAGGTGCGAGGTGAGCATAATCATGTATCACTTTATCCGGGCTCCCTTGAAAATAACTGGGTTGTAGATGGAGCGTCAAATGTATCGGTTAATATGAATGATAAGAGTGACATTTTACTATCAGCTGTTTCTAATAATGTGCTTGAGAATGGAAATATGGCATGGGATAAAATCGATACAACCGAACGTGGTGGAATTGAAGAGGTTTACGAGGAGAGTACAACCGAAAAATTATACAAAGGTACAAAAAAGTTGGGCGAAGGTACCTATAAGTTATCTATTTTTAATAGTGATCTTGTAACAGTGAATCTAGTTGAAAAAATGTAAGGATGAGTTGTGCGCTTTAGCTTCGGCTAAGCGCATTTTTTGAGTAATAGGCGTAAGCTAAGATGGGCAACATAATAGTGTTTTTTGAATATAAATGATATATTAAATAGGTGCGACGGAATTGGATTATTTTGCTAATAGTTCAAATTGATTAAATCGAATGGATAAGCTATGATGTAAATGAAATGTTAAGATTATCTTTTTTTAGGATGATGAAAATGAAAAGAGCTCGTATTATATATAATCCAACCTCTGGTAGAGAATTGTTTAAGAGACATCTGCCCGAGGTGTTAGAGAAGCTAGAAAAAGCAGGGTATGAAACCTCATGTCATGCAACAACTGGTGCTGGCGATGCAACAAATGCAGCCCGAATTGCGGTCGAGAGAAAATATGACCTAGTAGTGGCTGCAGGTGGAGATGGAACCATTAATGAGGTTGTAAATGGGTTGGCTGAGCAGGAGTATCGTCCAACACTTGGAATCATTCCTGTTGGAACAACGAATGATTTTGCACGCGCAATAGGGGTTCCTCGAAATATTGATGGTGCTTGTGACGTGATTGTAGAAGGAAACTCTGTTCCAATTGATATTGGCCGTATAAAAGATAAATATTTCGTTAATATTGCAGGTGGAGGAAGGCTAACCGAGCTAACCTATGAGGTGCCAAGTAAGCTGAAAACGATGCTTGGGCAGCTTGCTTATTATTTAAAAGGGATGGAGATGCTGCCATCAATCCGTCCAACTGAAGTGAGTATTGAGTATGATGGGAAACTGTTTGAGGGCGAGATCATGTTATTCCTCGTTTCCTTAACAAACTCTGTCGGAGGCTTTGAAAAGCTGGCACCAGACTCCTCAATGAATGACGGCTTGTTTGATTTGTTAATTTTAAAAAAGGCAAACCTTGCCGATTTTATTAAGGTCGCGACTTTGGCAATTCGTGGAGAGCATATTAACGACCCACATGTTCTTTACACAAAAGCAAATCGCGTAAAAGTAAATCCAACTGAAAAGATGCAAATCAATCTAGATGGTGAATACGGTGGCTTACTACCAGGTGAATTCGTAAATTTGTACAAACATATTAATGTGCTAGTATCGAAAGAAAAAGCAGAAAAGATGGAGTAAAATCTGGCGAGAGCCAGATTTTTTTGTTTGCAATAGGGCTAACGTGGGAATCGTGCCCGATTTGCGGTAGAGGAAGGCAAAAAGGATACGCAAGCGAGTAAATCGTGCCCGATTCGCGGTAGAGGAAGATAAAAGGGGAACGAAAGCTAGTGAATCAGGCCCGATCCCGCGGTTGAGGAAGGAAAAAGGGAACGCAAGCAGAAGAAGCCTGCCTAATCGAATTGGGCATGGACGATGCTCAGCTTGAATACGTTTTGCTAACTACCACCCATTACTAATAACCCGAACCTATCCTCCACCGACATTGGCATAACCTCCCCCCGATATGTTACAATCAGTTCAGCATTTTGAACGCAAAGGAAGAAGACACAATGACAAAATTGAAACCGCCAGTTGAAAAAAATACATACTATGATGTCACATTTGAAGATCTTACCCATGATGGAGCGGGTGTGGCTAAAATTGAAGGCTTTCCAATCTTTGTTCCAAACGGTCTACCAGATGAGAAAGCAAAAATCAAAGTTACCAAGGTCAATAAAGGCTACGGCTTTGGCCGTCTAATAGAGCTTTACGAAAAAAGCCAATACCGCGTCGATGCCCCGTGTCCGATATATAAAGAATGCGGAGGCTGTCAGCTTCAACATCTCAGTTACGAAGGTCAGTTAGTTGCGAAACAAAAACAGGTTCAGGAAGTGTTAACACGCATCGGTAAGCTACAAAATATCAAGGTTCATCCTGTACTTGGAATGGAAAACCCATGGAGATATCGGAATAAGGCACAGGTTCCAGTAGCGGACCGAGAAGGCGGACTAGTTGCAGGGTTTTATCAACAGCGAAGTCATGAAATCATTGATATGGAAGCTTGTCTCATCCAGCAAGAGAAGAATGATCTGGTTGTACAAACAGTGAAGACAATCTGTGAGAAATATGGAATTCAAGCCTATGATGAGAAAAATAATAAAGGTACGCTTCGTCACATTATGGCACGTTATGGCTTGGTTTCTGGAGAAATTATGGTCGTACTTGTCACTAGAACGAGGGAGCTTCCACATAAGAATAAAATCATCTTAGAGATTACTGATAACCTACCAGGTGTTAAATCGATTGTACAAAACATTAACTCCAAACAGACGAATGTGATTTTTGGAAATGAAACAAATGTCCTTTGGGGTGAAGAATATATTTACGATAATATTGGTGATATCAGGTTTGCGATTTCAGCAAGGTCGTTTTATCAAGTTAACCCTGAACAAACAAAGGTACTGTATGATAAAGCGTTGGAGTATACAGGGTTAACAGGGGAAGAGACGGTTATTGATGCCTATTGTGGAATTGGAACCATTTCGTTGTTTTTAGCCCAGAAAGCAAAGAGAGTGTATGGAGTTGAAATTGTTCCTGAAGCGATTGAGGATGCGAAGCGAAACGCAGCCCTAAATCAGATCGATAATGCAGAATTTGCAGTTGGAGAGGCAGAGGTGGTCATCCCAAATTGGTATAAAGACGGAGTTAGAGCGGATGTCATTGTCGTTGACCCTCCTCGTAAGGGTTGTGATGAGGCGTTATTACAAACGATTTTAAAAATGAAGCCGAAGAAAGTTGTCTATGTTTCTTGTAATCCAGCAACTCTTGCAAGAGACCTTCGGATTTTAGAAGATGGTGGGTATGAAACAGCGGAGGTACAACCTGTAGATATGTTTCCGCACACTGTTCACTGTGAAGCAGTCGCAAAGCTAATTTTAAAATAAATGCTTAGTAAATAAACATGGAAGTGGGAGGACAAGGCTGATGGTAAAAGAAAAATTAAAAGCTAAAATTCTCGAAATTGTGGATAATCAGATTAACATCAATGACCCGAAGTGTACGAAAGAAACTTTGGAGCGATTGGTCAACTCAGGTTTCTCAGAAATAGAGTCTAAAGAAATGATCGGCAGAGTGCTTATTGAAGAAATGTACGAACTTTTGAAAAACCAAGTTCCTTTTAATGAAAAGCGTTATGCAGAAAAATTAAGTATGCTTCAGTAGGGTTCTGTCCCTGATAAAATGAAAGAAATTTTTCCGAAAGCCCCCATTAAACTATCTTGTTTATTGCGGGTTTTTTTTGATGCCAAGCTTCTTACCCGTCATAAACAATCTGTACTAATCGACCATTTTCGTAAAAACCCATTTTCAATCAATCGTTTGTTTAACGGATTACCTCAGTTATATCAACGACTTACCATTTCAAATAAACGTTTGTTTGAACGGAGTTGATCGCGTTGAGCAAGTAGAAATACGAACTGTACTAGTCGAAAATTTTTGGAATAAAGTATGGCTCAATTACAGCATGATGTCACTACGTAAGGGAACTATAGTATTAAAAGGGGGTCAATCAATGGAATCAGCGTATAAAGGTACAAACAAAATGATAATTGGAATTGTTTTTGGTGTAATTACATTTTGGTTATTTGCGCAAGCAATGGTCAATATAGTCCCTGCTGTACAAGAAGATTTAGGGATTTCACTTGGGACGCTGAACATCGCTATAAGTTTAACAGCTTTATTTTCAGGATTGTTTATCGTGGCTGCGGGTGGTCTAGCCGATAAAATAGGACGTAAAAAGATTGCCTATTTTGGATTTATTTTAAGTATTGCCGGCTCGCTTTGTCTGGTACTAGCTCAAGGCTCTGTATTGCTAATTATTGGACGTATTATTCAAGGTATATCGGCAGCATGTATTATGCCTTCAACAATTGCGTTAATGAAAGCTTATTTTGAAGGGGCAGAACGTCAACGTGCACTCAGTTTTTGGTCGATTGGCTCTTGGGGAGGATCAGGGGTTGCTTCTTTTGCAGGTGGAACAATCGCGACTTCATTAGGGTGGCGATGGATTTTCGTATTTTCGATTGTCTTTGCAATTGTCGGTATGTTTTTACTAAAGGATACACCAGAAAGCAAACAACCCTCTTCTGGTGCTTTTAAATTCGATTACGCTGGATTAGCGATCTTTATTGTAACGATGATTGCCCTGAATGTGTTTATTACATATGGAGCAGATATTGGATGGACAAGCCCGATTTCACTTGGTCTTATTGCTGTAACGATTATAGGTATACTGGTTTTTATTAAAGTAGAGAAGAGTAAGAAAATCGTTCTTATTGATTTTGACGTATTTAAAAATGCACCATATACAGGTGCTACTGTTTCGAACTTTTTACTCAATGCGATTGCTGGTACTTTAGTTGTTGCAAATACGTATGTGCAAGTAGGTAGAGGCTTTAACTCATTTCAATCAGGAATGTTGTCCCTCGGTTATTTAGTAGCAGTACTGGCAATGATTCGCGTTGGTGAAAAAATCCTACAAAGAGTAGGTGCAAAATCACCGATGATGTGGGGTGCCGCAATTACAACAGTTGGTGTAGGAATTATGGGTTTAACATTCTTACCAGACCTTGCTTATACGACTGTTGTGTTTATTGGATTTGCATTATTTGGACTAGGGCTGGGAATTTACGCCACGCCTTCAACAGATACTTCTGTATCGAATGCACCAGCGGAAAAAGTGGGCGAAGCAGCTGGTGTTTATAAAATGGCAAGTTCACTTGGCAGTGCATTTGGTGTTGCGATCTCAGCATCAGCTTACGCGGCAATAGCAGCAAATGGAAATCTTGAATTTGCAGCTACAGTGGGAATCATTGTTAACGTCATTTTCGGTGTTTTATCGATCCTATCGATCATTATTCTAGTACCAAAAGATGCAGGAAAAACTACTCAAGCAGTTAAACCAAAGAATGCGTCTAAAAAAAGAACAGCGAATGACCCTGTTACCGAATAAATATGTTTTGAAAAGCACTAAAACGTAGTGTTTTCATACATACGAAATGGAGTGCAAAATTATGAAAGATCAATTAATGGATATGTTAGAATCGCGAAAGGATGAAATCATTGAGATTCGCAGACATTTACATGAAAATCCTGAACTATCCTTTAAGGAAGAAAAAACCGCTCAGTATATTCTAGAGTTTTATAAAGGAAAAGATGTAGAGGTTCAATCCAATGTTGGGAATGGTTATGGAATTGTCGTGACAATAAAGGGCGGTAAATCAGGAAAAAACATTGGCCTGCGTGCAGACTTTGATGCGCTTCCTATTGTCGAAGAAACAGATGTACCGTTTAAATCAAAGACTGAAGGTGTGATGCATGCATGTGGTCATGATGGTCATACTGCATATTTGTTAGTATTAGCGGATTGTTTAATTCAATTAAAAAATGAAATACCGGGTACAATCAAGATTATCCACCAGCATGCCGAAGAGGTTCCACCGGGTGGGGCAAAAAGCATTGTAGAATCTGGTATTCTTGATGATTTAGATCATGTATTCGGCATCCATCTACTTCCATTAGGTCCGACAGGGACAGTAGGGTATCATGCAGGATATTCATTCAACGGAAGAGCGTATATGAAATTAAAAGTTCAAGGTAGGGGTGGACATGGCTCATCACCACATTTGGCAAATGATGCGATTGTGGCAGGGGCACATTTTGTAACAGCCGTTCAAACAATCATTAGCCGTCGATTAAGCCCGTTTGAAAATGGTGTTATTACGATAGGTTCATTTGATGGAAAAGGCACATTTAATGTTATCAAAGATAGCGTTGAGCTTGAAGGTGACATTCGTTATATGACGGATGAAACAAAGGAAAAAATAGAAAAAGAAGTGAAACGACTTGCTGGTGGACTTGAAGAAGAATTCGGAGTAACATGTGAGCTAACATACGAAACGGATTATCCGCCTCTATACAATGATCCTGAATTAACAGCAAAAGTTGCGGAGTATCTAAACAATGCAAATGACAAAGACATTAAAGAAGTGAAGGAGTTCCCGGCAATGGCACCATCTGAAGATTTTGCTTATTATGCGGAAAAATTTCCTTCTTGTTTCTTCTATATTGCATGTACGCCAAAGGGGGAAAAGGATCCTTATTTCAATCATCATCCTAAATTTGATATTGATGAAGATGCCCTCCTTGTCGCTGCAAAAGCAGTGGGAACTGTCGTTTGTGGATTTTATGAGTTAGATTAAGGTACTTATTCAAAACAAAGCCCATTCAACAAGTGGTATGTTGGATGGGCTTTAACCTATTTACGATAAAGGCATTTCTCTTAGTTTTGTACGAACCTGTTGAACTGATTTTTTCTTTTGTGACATTCTTAAATAGATATTGTTAGATAAAAGTGAAACGATGATTAAAATCGTACCAAGAAGATCGAACATCGTTACTTGATTACCTTGAAAAATCGAAATTAAGAGCGTTGTAACGGGAACAAAGTTAATGAACAGTAACCCGTTTAGCGGTGATAATATGCTCACACCAATATTCCAACCGAGTAATGCAATCACTCCAGGGAAAATGATCATAAATAATAAATGAGGGCTTACAGCCATCATATTTTCTACTGTTGGGACGGATAAATATCCGAACAAAGTTGCACCAAATGTAATTACAATAGCAGTAATTGTTCCAAGCAAACAACTTAAAGTTGAATAACGCAAAGCAGACCAACCGCTGAATTCACTACCGCCCATCGTGTAAATGACCCATCCAATCACGGCGATAAAGATTAGTATTGAAGGTATAAAGTCATCAGTTGCCCCAAGAAAAGCTTTAACATCACCTTTTGTAATTACCAGCATTGCGCCAATGAATGACACGATTACACATCCTAATGTGAATAGATGCGGGCGTTTCCTAAAAATCATCCATACAATTACAACGGAAATCATCGGCATTAGGGATTCCATAATGGATGCGACCATTACTCCGGAAGCTCCTAATAGATCTTCGCCCCAGAAGATAAAAAGGTTATAGACGGTGAAAGCCATCGTGCCGAAAAACCATAATTGAAGTCCTTTTCCCTCAAAGCGGAAAGCTTGTTTTCCTTCTTTCCATAATAAGATGGCCACCAAGATAATCGTTACAGCGCCATAACGAATGATTGTAAAATAAAAAGGATCAAGATGTTTAAATGCTGCATGAGCTACAGGAAACATTGCTCCCCATGATACTGCAGCAATAAAACATAAAATCGCTCCGAGTAGTACACTATTTTTCACTTTCCTCTACCTCTTTCAAAAAGTTACGATAATCATTATAATAAAACTGTTCGGGTATCCTGTAAAATGAATAAAAACAATGATTAATATCATTTTTATTGATATCATAGATATAGAGATAAATGTACGTACAGGAGGGGAAAACCGTGGAATTCAAAGACTTAGAGATTTTTCAGATGGTAGCAGAAAAAGGAACGATTACAGAAGTGGCAAAAGAGTTGAGCTACGTTCAATCCAATATTACCTCTCGTATCCAGAAGCTCGAGGCTGAGCTGAATACACCTTTGTTTAACCGACATCGTCGGGGGATGACATTGACACCTGAGGGGAAGAAACTATTAACTTATAGTAAAAAAATATTATTGTTAACAGACGAAATGAAAAAAGCTGTTCAAAATAAAAATGAGCCGTCTGGTAAGTTAGAAATTGGAACAGTTGAGACGGTCATTCATTTACCAAAAATATTATCTACCTATACTAAAAAATATAAAAATGTGGATCTGTCATTATTTACGGGTGTCACCGAAGATTTAGAGGAACGTGTGTTAAATCATAAGTTGGATGGAGCATTCGTTTCAGAATTAGACTTTCATCCTGACCTTGTGTCGCATGACGTATTGCAAGAGGAGCTTGTGTTAATATCGGATATTCGTACAACCTCATTAGAAGAGTCGAAAGAAGAGACCATTCTTTGCTTTAGTGAAGGCTGCGGATACCGAGCGAGATTTAAAGCATGGTATAAAGACCAAAATCTCACACCACGAAAAGTGATGGAATTTGGTACATTAGAAACGATTTTGCGTAGCGTAGTCGTTGGACTTGGTGTGGCATTCGTCCCGAAGTCAGCAGTTACCCATTTGGAGCAAAGTGGACTGATCAGATGTTATACCCTTCCAGATCAATACAGCAAAATCAAAACCGTTTTTATAAGAAGAGCCGATACGTACTTAACCTCAACGATGGAAAAGTTTATAGAAACCATCGAAACGAATAATCAAATAATAATATAAAAAAACAGGGTTGTTCTCACTAGTCAAGAAATGACTTGTGGGGCAACCCTTTATTATCTTCTTTGCCTTATTCAATTTTTACCCATTCTTGCGACCATTTTTCAATTTCCCTTAAAATGGGTTCGATACTTTGCCCTCTTTCTGTTAGTGAATACTCAATAATAACAGGCGTTTCCGGTATAACCTCACGTTTAACCAATCCTTGGTGCTCCAGGTCTTTTAAACGATCTGATAATACCTTTCCACTTATACCAATTGAAGATTGTATCTCATTAAACCTTTGTGGCCCTACTAATAATTGATAGATAACCAAAGCTGTCCATCTTTGACTTAATAGAGACATCGCTTTTTCAAATTTCGGGCAGATTGTAGGTTGTTTCATTTTTTTAAATGCACCTCTCTTAATCATCATTGTACTAAAATGAAAAATTAATTACAATTGGAAATTTAATTACTTGACAATAACTAATTATCTAAATAAACTTACTTACATAAAGTAACTTAATTTTAAATATGAAATGATATGTAAAAGGGAAAGTTATAAAAAAGAGTATGGATTATCAAGGAGGATAATGATGGGATATCACACAAAACCAACCACATTTGTGGGACATGTCAAAATAAAGGTTGAAAAGCTAGAACGTTCATTACAGTTTTATAAGGATATACTTGGATTTGATATTTTGGAACGATCAGACTCATCAGCAAAATTAACGACTAATGGAAAAACAAGTATTCTATCACTTGAACAACCTGAAAATGTTGTACCAAAGCAAGGAAGAACAACTGGACTCTATCATTTTGCTCTTCTTTTACCCACAAAAAAAGATTTGGCTAATATCGTTGTTCATCTAAGTGAAAAAGGAATTCGCTTTGGCTCTTCTGACCATCTAGTTAGTGAAGCTTTATATCTTAATGATCCTGATGGCAACCAAATTGAAATTTATATTGACCGTGATCCTTCTGAATGGGATTGGAAGGGTGAAGAAGTGGATATGGCTGTTGATCCGCTAGATTTTGAAAGATTATTAAAAAACATTGTACCAGGTAAGACATGGAAAGAGATGCCAGAGGAAACGCTAATGGGGCATATTCACTTACATGTAGCTGAGTTACAAAGGACCGAAGAGTTTTATGTGAAAGGACTTGGATTGGATGTTGTAAATCGTTACGGTACACAGGCTTTATTCCTTTCGTCCGGAAAGTACCACCACCATATTGGGGTTAATACATGGAATGGAGTAGGGGCACCCAAGCCACCTAAAAATGGTGTTGGGCTTGAATCATATACACTCATTTTGCCAACTGAAGAAGCCCGTGATGGAATCGTTGATAATTTGAAAAAGATTGGTGCAGATGTGGTCGAAGAGAACAATACGGTTATCACGTTTGATCCTTCTGGAAATCAAATTGAGCTAGCTATCTAGTGAAGGGAGGATATCTTAATGACTCAAGACAAGAAAAGTGATTTTGAAATTGGGATTTATACTCTTGCTGATATTGGGCCAGATCCCCTTACCGGTAAGACCATTACCGCTAAAGAAAGAGTGAAAGAAATTATACAAGCTGCAAAACTTGCGGATGAGGCAGGACTTGATGTTTTTGGAATAGGAGAACATCATCGTCTAGACTATGCTTCTTCATCTCCTGCGGTTATATTGGCTGCTATTGCACAAGGCACTAAACAAATTAGATTAACGAGTACAACGAGTGTATTAAGTACGCTTGATCCTGTTCGACTATTTGAGGATTTTGCCACATTGGACTTACTTTCGGATGGTCGTGCAGAAATACTGGCCGGTAGAGGAGCCTTTATCGAATCATTTCCTCTTTTCGGTTATAGCACAAATGATTATGATGAGTTGTTTGAAGAACATATGGACTTATTATTACAACTAACTCAAAGTGAGACTGTCACTTGGTCGGGAAAGTTTCGTTCTTCTTTAAGGAATGCTGAAATTTCCCCAAGACCAGTGCAGGAAAATCTACCGGTTTGGATTGGAGTGGGTGGTACACCTGAAAGTGCTGTTCGTGCTGGAAGATTTGGGGTGGGGATGGCTTTAGCAATTTTAGGAGGTCATCCAAAACGATTTAAGCCACTTGTCGATCTTTATCGTCAAGCAGGAGTAGAGGCTGGACATAACCCTCATGACTTGAAGGTTGGTGTAACAGGCCATGCGTATCTAGCTGAAACAACTCAGCAAGCAAAGGATGAGTTTTACCCTTATTACTCCAATTACTGGGAATATGTAAACCGTCAGCGTGGAATGGGAACAAGGATGTCAAGGAATGACTTTGAACATATGGCTAGTCCAGACACAGCTTTGTTCGTAGGAAGTCCACAGCAAGTCGCTGAAAAAATCCTCACACAATACGAGCTCTTTGGGCACAAACGATTTCTTGCCCAGTTAGATATAGGTGGACAACCTTTTAAAAATGTAGCAAAAGGGATTGAATTGTTAGCAACGGAGGTTGCTCCAATCGTTGTAAGAGAAACAAGTAAGTAATGGATACGAAACAATCTGTACTAATCGGCTATTTTCGAGAAAACCCATTTTCAAACAATCGTTTGTTTAATGGGTTTTTCCTTTTGTATCAATAACTTGCGAATTCAATTAAACGTTTGTTTGAATGTATTTCGTATTGTTGAGCAGGTTAAAAGGTGGGCTGTACTAGTCCATTATTAATAGTAATGTGTCAATTCGAAGTCAACTCTTTCTCTTTCCTAATATCTTGTTCTATAATGGTGGTGGGGTGAAAGACATGGCGCGTGAACGTAAATTTACAACTGAGGAATTATATAGGACAACTGAGGAACTACTTCTAACACATCATTATGAAGGGTTCCAGTTTAGTTTGGTTGCGGATCATTTGCATGTTTCTCGAGGAGCAATCTATAAGTACTTTGAAAACAAGGAAGAATTGATTACGGAATATATGCTTTTTAAAATGGAGCAATTTCTCCATGAGCTAAAGGAAATTAATTCAATTGAAGGCTTTCATGCTCAATTTGATTTTCTTCTAAACCTCATGTTTAAGAATCCGGAACTTTATCAACTTATAGAAATTGGGAAGCGTGTTCCGGTCCATATAAATGAAAAGGTAAAAGAAAACAAGGAAAAACTTGGAAACTACCACATTGAGATGTACCGTTGTGTGCAGGGCTTAATTGAATCGGGTAAAAGGGAACAACAATTGAATCCGAATATCCCTGACCCTGTCGTTTTAGGTTATATTTTTCAATCAGTCGCGATTCCAAATCATTTTGGCATTCCTCATGATAAGTGGGTTCAGTCGATTAAAGAAATGATTTGTCACGGAATCGTCAAAGACTTATAATTGACACGGGTGTCACTTTAAAAGATAATTATCGTGACAACAGTGTCAATTTTTTTTGAGGAAAGTGACACGAGTGTTACTTTTGAAAGAAGAGGTGGGATAAAATTTGAAAAACATGTTACAAGCCATTACAGATAGAGTCACCACAAAAAAAGGAATGTGGATTACATTAGTAACTTGGCTTATTATCACGATATTATTAGCAGTTTTTGCGCCAAACGCAAAGGATTATGAGGTCTCGAGGATTGACTCACTTCCTGATGATGCACAGTCGGTAATTGCCCAAAGTAAGGTGGATGAGTATTTCAAGGATAGTAATGGGACTCCAGCAATCTTGGTCTTTCAATCAAATGAAGAACAATTCTCATTTCAAGATCTTGTAGATGTATCTAGCCAAATTCAGAATGCGGAAATTCCTGGGGTAGAGCAGGTAGTTCCTTTATCAACCTTACCACCGCAGGCTGCTGCAGGATTCTTTTCAGAAGATCAATCAACTGCTATCCTCCCAATCATGTTTGATTCATCGTTAGAAACAACAGAAATCCGCGATTCCAAGGATGAGATTTTAAAGGTTGTTGAAGATAACTCAGATTTAACTTTGTATGTAACGGGTCCAGCGGGAATTGCAACAGATTCACTGGATTTATTTTCAAGGGCAGATCTAGTGTTAATACTCTCTACGGTAGGGTTAATCCTTATCTTATTAATTGTGATTTATCGTTCACCATTGTTAGCATTAATACCGTTATTAGCAGCAGTTTTTGTCTATGAAGTAACTATGCAATCATTAGGTATACTAGGAAAAGCTGGTTTACAATTAAGCAATCAGACAATCTCGATTATGTCGATTCTTTTATTTGCGGCTGTTATTGATTATTCGTTATTTGTATTCTCTCGATTTCGTGAGGAGCTTAAGAATTATGAAAATAAATATGATGCGATGAGAGCTGCCATGAAAGAGGTAGGCATGCCTGTCTTTTTCTCAGGTGGGACTGTATTAGCAGCGATGCTAGTCTTATTCTTCGCAGACCTTGGGGATTATCGTAACTTTGCACCAACCTTCGGCACAACAATGGTGATCATCATGATTGCATCTGTTACACTCGTGCCAGCACTATTTACACTTTTCGGTAGAAAGTCATTCTGGCCAAAAGTACCAAAAGTAGGTGAAGCGAAAGTAAAAGATAACTCCATCTGGAGCAAAATCGGAAGAATGGTTGTTAAAAAACCAGGTTTGTATGTCGCAATTGTAGGGATTTTTCTTCTTATTTCTGCAGCCAATATGTTTAACTTAAATTACGAATTCGATACGATGAAGTCATTTCCAGAGGATATGCCATCACGACAAGGATATGAACTCATCGAGGAGAAATTTGCAAAAGGTGAGCTTGCACCTTCAACAGTCTTGTTTGAAGGGAAAGAGGCTGTTACAAAGGAAGAGCAGGATGCACTACGCGATGAATTACTAGCTCAAAATCTTGTAAGTGAAGTTAGAATCAACGGAACTGCTGAAGAAAATCGGGTTCTAAACTTCTCTTTAACGTTTGAGGAAGGACCATATGATATTAAAACAATTGACGCAATGGAGAAGATGATTTCGAACTCTGAAACAATTTTGACAGATGCAAATATAGATGGGGAACTCTACTTTGCAGGTGAAACGGCAACTAAAGTGGATGATCGATCAACAAATAATCGAGATGTTATTTTGATCGTCATACTTGAAACGATTTTAATTTTTGCTATGCTAATTGTCCTTACAAAATCATTTAAAATGCCAATTTATATGATGGGTACAATCTTAGTTTCATTTTTAGCAGCATTAGGATTAGGTATGTTTTTAACAAACTTATTCTTTGATATCGACACGATCGCGAATCGTGTTCCATTGTACGCATTTGTGTTCCTAGTTGCACTTGGAATTGATTATAATATTATGCTTATCTCAAGATTCCAGGAAGAAAGAAGAAACCATTCAGTAAAAGAAGCGGTACAAATTGCTGTCGCAAAAACAGGCGGAGTCATCTCATCTGCTGGTGTCATTTTAGCTGCCACATTTGCGGTTCTCATGACACAGCCGGTTCAATTATTATTTGTCTTCGGCTTTATTGTAGCAGTAGGAATTTTGTTAGACACATTCTTAATCCGCGGAGTATTGTTACCTGGGTTAATTGTACTTTTAGAGAAGGATAAGGCGGTAAGTAAAGAAAATTAGTGATAGAAAAGGGCCTGTATCGTTTTTGATACAGGCCTTTGTAAATAGTATATGGTATCGCACACTCGAAAAGGTGGTTGACAAGATTTTTGAATTATGAAACTATTAAATTGAAAAAATTTAGAAAAGGAAGGCTAAAAGATGATACTTAAAGCAAGAAAGATTCCTCTTCACCTTCAAATACGGCGATTCTTAAAGCCCCGAATCGTGTTTACTGATGGGCAATTAAAAAAGTTACTAACTGACGAAAAAGGTTTCGAAGGCGAATGCAATTTCGATGAACTAATAGCTAAATCCCCTGCATCCACCTATCTTCAACTCAATGACCTCCTCCTTGAATGGCGAAACGCAACTTTTCAAATTGACTCACTCCTAATATGTCCATACAAAATTTATCTTTTCGAAGTTAAAAACTTTGAAGGAGAATTTTATATTGAGGGTAACCGATGGTACTTTTCGTCTGGTTATGAAATAAAGAACCCAATTCCTCAACTTGAGCGCTCTGAAGCTCTTCTAAGACCACTCATGCAATCATTAGGTATTAATCTTCCCATTGAAGCGAATATCATTTTTGTTAATCCCGACTTTACTCTATTTCAGGCAGATAGACACCTTCCAATCATCCTACCCACTCAAATTAATTCTCTGTTAAAGAAGTTAGGTTCGGTTTCTATGAAGACTAGTGGATCTTTAATAGGTTCGGCAAAAGAACTAGCCTTACTTCACAGTGAAACTTCTCCATTCAATGATAGGCTTATCCCTGAATATACCTATGAATCTGTGAAAAAGGGAATCGCTTGCGTTGATTGTGGGTCACTATCGGTTCGTTTGAATGGAAGATGCCTAATGTGTGAGAGATGCGAGGCAAAGGAAGATTTACATATAGGTATTATAAGAACACTTGAAGAATATAGAGTGCTCTTTCCAAATAGGTTACTAACCGTTTCTGAGGCCAATGATTGGTGTGGGCTTGATATAAATAGACTTAGAATGCAGAAAATATTGAAGGAGCATCTTGTAATGGTTGAGGGAGGAAAATCAACGTATTACCGTTTTAAGTAAAGTAGTAGTGGAATTCCGCTACCGTATTATTTTTAAGCGAGAAGGATAAAAAAAGCATTCGTAAATATGGGGTACGAATGCTTTTTTGAGGATAGGCTAGAAAAATGCATTCGCAAGATCCAGGAAAAGGAAAAAGTCACTTTAGAATAGGTATTATTTGTAATTAAATTCCACTTCCGAATGGTTTTAAAGCGAAAATGCTTAAAAAGCATACGGAAGTATGGGATGCGAATGCTTTTTGCGGATAGATGACAGAAAGCCATTCGCAAAATCCAATAAAAGGAAAAAGTCACTTTGGATTCGGTTGGAATTGTAATTAAATTCCACTTCTGTATACTTTTAAAGCGAAAATGATAAAAAAGCATACGCAAATCAGGAATACGAATGCTTTTTTGAGGATAGATAACAGAAAACCATTCACAAGATCCAATAAAAGGAAAAGGTCACTTTAGAATCGATCGGTATTGTAATTAAGTTCCACTTCCGTATGGTTTTAAAGCGAAAATGATAAAAAAGCATACGTAAATCAGGAATACGAATGCTTTTTTGAGGATGGGCAACACAAAACCATTCGCAAAATCCAATAAAAGGAAAAGGTAACTTTAGAATCGGAATTAATTGTAATTAAATTCCACTTCTGTATGCTTTTAAAGCGAAAATGATAAAAAAGCATACGCAAATCAGGAATACGAATGCTTTTTTGAGGAAGGGTGAAACAAAATCATTCGTAAAATCCAATAAAAGGGAATAAGTCACTTTAGAATCGATTGGAATTGTAATTAAGTTCCACTTCCGTATGGTTTTAAAGCGAAAATGATAAAAAAGCATACGCAAATCAGGAATACGAATGCCTTTTTGAGGATAGATAACAGAAAACCATTCGCAAGATCCAATAAAAGGAAAAAGTCACTTTAGAATCGATTAGAACTGTAATTAAATTCCACTTCCGTATCGTTTTTAAGCGAGAAGCACAAAAAGGCATACGCAAAAAGGGGATACGAATGCTTTTTTGAGGATTGGCAACACAAAACCATTCGCAACATCCAACAAAAGGAAAAAACTGCTCAACGTAAAAAAAGGCCCGTATCGGTTATGATACGGACCTTGTAGCCAATCGCTCCTGAAGGCAAAACACACCTTCTTTCAGTGTTGTTCTTACCACGACAGGACGGCTAGGGATGCCGGAGTTAGGCACAATAACGCCTGTCTTCAGTTGAATTAAGGGCACCTTGAGCTTTACTGTTAGTTCTGGCCCATCTTAAATTCTAGGAAAAGCTGGTTATAAATGGCGAGGTTCTTTTTCCCTAGGTTTTCATACACCTCAAGCTTTTCGGTTAGCTCCGGAGATGGATAGAAACGCTCATCTGACACCATATCTTCAGGCATATATTGAAGAGCCTCTTTGTTTGGAGTGGAGTAGCTGACGTATTCTGTGTTTTGCGCTGCTACTTCCGCATCCAACATAAAATTAATAAACTGATGTGCGCCATCAACATTTTTGGCTGTCTTCGGAATGACCATATTATCAAACCAGAGGTTAGAGCCTTCGCTTGGCACCACATAGTTTAAATCCTCATTTTCCCACATGATATCGGCTGCATCACCAGACCAAACAATTCCAATTGCAGCCTCGCGATTTTGAATAAGTACTTTTCCCTCGTCGCCAACTATGGCTTTTACATTAGGTGTAAGCTTAATCAGTTTTTCCTTTGCTTCGATTAAGTGGTCAAGATTGGTATCATTCAAAGAATAACCAAGAGAGTTAAGCCCCATTCCAATGATTTCTCTAGCGCCATCAACCAAGATGATTTCATTTTTTAGGGAAGGATCCCAGAGATCGTTCCAACTTGTAAATTCTCTTCCATCAAGCATAGTTGGATTATAGACAATGCCAACTGTTCCCCAAAAATAGGGGACAGAGTATTGATTACCTGGATCAAAAGGAAGATCCATAAATCGTTCATCAATGTTTTTTAAATTTGATAGTTTTGAATGGTCAAGAGGGATGAGTAGGTCCTCTTGGCGCATTTTATCAATCATATATTCAGATGGAACTGCGATATCGTAGGTGGTTCCACCTTGTTCGATTTTTGTCATCATCGCTTCATTCGAGTCGAAGGTTTCATAAATAACCTTGATTCCAGTTTCTTCTTCAAAACGACCGATCAGTTCTTCGTCAATATAGTCGCCCCAGTTGTAAATCGTTAAGGTGTTCCCACCAGCGAGACCCTGAGATGAATTTAAATGGTGGATAAGGTAGAGTAACCCACCTGATACTAGTGCAATTGCGATAAAGGCACGGATGAGTTTCGTCATTTTCGAACCCCCAATCCACGTGTGTTTCCTCGTTGTGCGATAAAGTAATAACCGACAACAAGCAGCATTGTAAAGATAAAGAGTAGAGTTGACAATGCATTAATATTTAACGAGATTCCGCGCCGTGCAAGGGAGTAGATTTCAACAGATAGGGTTGAGAATCCATTTCCTGTTACGAAAAATGTAACAGCGAAATCATCGAAGGAATACGTAAGGGCCATGAAAAATCCAGCAAAGATTCCAGGTGTGATGTAAGGAATAATTACCTTTGTTAGAACCTGCCAGTGGCTTGCTCCAAGATCTTTCGCTGCATCAATTAGAGAAGGACTCATCTCTTTTAATTTTGGCAGTACCATAAGTACAACGATTGGAATACTGAAGGCAATATGTGAGAGTAGCACAGAATAAAAACCTAATTTAATTCCAGCCATTGTTAATAAAATCAAAAAGGAAGCACCGATAATGACATCAGGACTTACAATCAAGACGTTATTTAAAGATAGTAAAGTATTTTGAGTCCGTCTTTGTTTAATAGAATGAATCCAAATGGCTCCGAGCACACCAATAATGGTTGAAACAAGAGCTGAAAGCAAGGCAATCACAATTGTATTTAACACGATGATTAGAAGCCTAGTATCCCCGAATAGCTCCTTATACCAATCCAAGGTAAAGCCCTCAAAATTGCTCATCGTGCCACCACTATTGAATGAGTAATACACGAGATAGAAAATCGGTGCATATAAAATGAAGAAAATAATAAATAGATACGCCTTAGAAGAAATAGCCAGTTTATCTCTCATTTTTAGCACCTCGTTTCTTGCGGTTTCCTGTTGCGACCATAATTAATACCATAAAAATAATCAGGAAGACAGCTATTGTAGAACCCATGCCCCAATCCTGAGTGACTAGAAACTGCTGTTCAATAGCAGTACCAAGTGTAATCACTTTGTTTCCTGCAATTAGTCGTGTCAGCATGAATAGTGATAGAGCAGGAATAAATACAACCTGACAGCCTGATTTTACCCCTTGAATCGTAAGTGGAAAAATTACACGACGAAACGTAGTCCATTTAGATGCCCCAAGGTCGCGAGAAGCATCTAGCAGACTAGGATTCAATTCATTTAGTGAGTTGAAGATGGGTAAAATCATAAACGGAATAAAAATATAAACAGATACAAACACAAAGCTAAAATCTGTAAATAATAATTGTTTAGAGCCAATACCAAACACTTCAAGAATAGCGTTTGCTGTTCCATACGTTCCAAAAATCCCGATAAAAGCATAGGCTTTTAAGAGTAGATTAATCCAAGATGGAGCAATGATTAATAATAACCAAAGATGTTTATGCTTTGTTCTTGTAATTAGATATGCTGTAGGATATGCAACCAATAGAGTTACAGCTGTAATTAAGAACGCATACCAAAAAGAACTTAGCGTCATTTTTAAGTAAACGGGTGTAAAAAATGTTTTATAGTTTACTAAAGATAAATTTCCCTCAATATCAAAAAAAGAATAATAGAGAACAAGTGTAACTGGAGCGATAACAAATATGAGAATCCATAAAGCATAAGGAATAAAAACAAGATTACGGGATACCTTATTTTCCATGGCTTTCCCCGTCCACATATGCCTCTAAGCGACGATCATATTCTTCTTCTGTTTCACCAAGACGCATAACATGGATTGCCTCTGGGTCAAAATAAAGTCCAATTTCTTCGCCAACTTTAGCCTTCTTTGTTGAATGCACAAGCCACTCGTTTCCATCCTTATCCAAACCACAAATTTCATAGTGTACCCCTCTAAATAACTGGGAATCCACTACAACTTGTAGTTTGCCTTTTTCAACAGAAGTAATTTCTAAATCTTCTGGACGGATGACAATTTCGACTAATTCATTGTCTGAAAAACCTTGGTCAACGCAGTCAAATGTTTTACCAACGAATTCAACGAGAAAGTCTCGATGCATTTTTCCTTTTACGATATTAGATTCACCGATAAAATCAGCAACAAAACGATTGATTGGTTCATCATATATATCAATAGGGGTGCCACTTTGTTGAATTTTTCCTTCATTAAGTACAAATATCTCATCAGACATGGCAAGAGCTTCCTCTTGGTCGTGTGTAACGAAGATAAAAGTAATACCAAGACGCTTCTGAAGGTCGCGAAGCTCGTATTGCATTTCGGTACGAAGCTTCAAATCAAGAGCGGATAAAGGCTCATCCAACAATATAATCTCAGGTTCATTAACAATTGCACGTGCAATTGCAACACGTTGTCTCTGACCACCAGACATTTCTTGAATTTCACGATTTTCATAGCCTGCAAGATTGACGAAGCTTAAAGCTTCTTTTACCTTTTTATCTATTTCAGATTGCTTTAATTTCTTTATACGTAACCCAAAAGCAATATTTTCAAATACATTAAGATGTGGGAATAGGGCGTAATCTTGAAACACTGTATTTACTTGACGTTTATTGGCAGGTGTCGTATTTACTTTTTTACCATTAAAATAAACCTCGCCACTTGATGGTTCAATAAATCCTGCAATCAACCGTAGTATTGTAGTTTTTCCACAACCAGAAGGACCGAGAAGGGTATAAAACTTTCCTCTTTCTATTTCAAAGCTAACATTGTTGAGAACAGCTGGATCATTGTCATACTGTTTTGTGACATTTTTAAATTGGATAATAGGTATACTGTTCATAGCAACCCCCTTCTTTCTATTAATAGAAGATAAGATTCATAACGCAATCCGGCATAATTATACACGAATCGGCAAAAAATTCAATAATAATTATATTGTCAAGTCAGAAATGTATGGAAAACTATTTTTTATTGGAATAAAAGACATGTATAGGACATTCCGATTAGGAAAAATTTCACATTTTTAGTAAAAGGTTATATCGATTTCATTGACCAAAGAGGAAAATAGAAATATAATTATAGTACAATTTAAAATACTCTTTCTTTAATGAGTTAATTGAATAAAGTGAGGGCAAATTCATTGAAAGATGAAGACGCAAAACTATAGGGGCTAAAGTCCAAATGGACATGCCAGCCAGTTACCGAGTACAGCTCGTATCGAAAGAACGCAGATTAATCGGTATATGATTAGTCTTTTTTTTATACAAATTTATCAACAATACGTTACTACTATATTACTAGATTTTTGGAATTGGAACTGTTCAAACGACTTTTGGAACATCCTCTAAAAAAATTTGGAAGTGATTACATGGAGAAAACAATCCAGAATCTTAACATACTTAAAAAACTAAGCGAATTAATTGAGAAGATTGGTTCCGAGAAGACTCTGATTTCTGACGAGGTTCGTACTTTGTTTAATCTAACATGTCAGGAAAAAGAAGAACAAGAGATTACCAGTACGCTTTTAACACAGCTCCAAGAAATAAACGAACAAATGGAAAACATGCATTGGATGAATAAGCATTACCGAATCCTACATGATTTTGCTCAAGTCTGCAGTAAAACATTAAATGAATCCGTTCTTCTCCAAAAGTCATATGAGATGGTATCACGTGTTATGCCAACTGATGCATTTTACATTGCATTGCATAATCCTGGTGACAAACATATTCATTTAGTCTTTATTATGGATAATGGCGAACCAGCTCCTCCAAGTATCGTTGACTTTGGCGAAAATTACACATCAAAGGTCATCAAAACAAGGGAAATCGTCCACCTCAAACATCAAAACCAGAACATAGAATATGATACGAAAATGGGTGAAGGGGACGCAGACACAAGCTCCTGTCTTTTCGTACCTGTTGTCATTGATGACCAGGTCAAAGGTGTCATCTCAACTCAGAGCTTTAAAGACTTTGCTTACCGGAAAGAGCATGAAGAACTTTTGCAAATGATCGGTGCGCAAGTGATTAATTCGATTGAAACAGCCCGATTATATGAAAAAATTTACACGATGTCTCGTACGGATGAATTAACAGGTTTAAAAAACCACCGTGCCTTCCATGAGGATTTGGCTAAATTAATCAAAAATGAGAACGATGAAATAACGGTTCTGATGATTGATTCTGATGATTTAAAACAGGTCAATGATCGCTTTGGGCATGATGCTGGTGATTTATATTTACAAGTACTAGCAGACGGAATGAAAACGGTATGTAATGATAAGCTTGAGGGTTATCGTTATGCCGGAGATGAGTTCATGATTCTTATTAAAAATAGCAGCGACACGTGTGTAAAGGAAATTTACGCGACTTTAAATGAGTATTACAATGAAAACCCAATCATCATCGAGAATGAAGAAATCATTGTTTCTATCAGTGTAGGTGTCGGGATATATCCACACCATGGAACGACCGTTGATTCTTTGAAAAAAGCAGCAGACCAAGCGCTATATGCTGCAAAAGAAAGTGGAAAAAAACGCATCGTAGTTGCGAAATAAAAAAGCTCATCCAAATGGATGGGCTTTTTACTCGTTGTCCAGCTCCAGGCGCCATCGGCTCGAGGTCACAAGCCAATCGCTTCAGAAGATAAAAATCACCTTCTGTCAGCGCTCGTCTTGTGCTTGTCGCCGATAGACGAGCGCCTTGCGCTTTTCTTAGTTGATATGGGCAATGATGCCTTCTTCGTCGTCTAAGACAAGTTTGATTCCGGCATATGGGTCACGGTTAAGAAATTCGCCAAGCCATAAACGTATTGCTTCGATTAAGTTCGCCATAATGAGAACCTGTTTTCGATCGTTTACATATACTTCTGCGGAGAATCCGTAATCATCATCATACATCAGTTCCACTTCAACCTCTTCAGGTTTTACTTGCTTTTTTAAGCCGATATAAACACAAACCGCATTTATAACTTCTTGTTCAGAAAGTATTAGCGTTGCCATGGATCAGTCTCGTTTTTCTTTCTATCTTTAATCATGACGAAGATTTTTCGAATGATTACGATCAGAACATAAATTGCAAGAACGTTAATCATTAATCCTAGAAATGAACCAAGCATACCCATTCCACCTAACAAACCACCGAATAGGAATCCAGCAAGTCCACCAAGCATAAGACCTTTCATTAATCCACCAGACATGAATCCACCTTTAGGAGTGGTTGGGCTAGTAGATTTGTTTGTAACATTGTTGTCTTGTTTTTTCTGTTGCTGCTGGAAGTTTGATTTATTTGTGTTCCCAATATTATTATTGAATCCTCTTTTACCTGATTTGTAACCCTTTGCTTCGACAGATGTTGGTTGGTCTTGGAAAACAAAGCTCCCAAGCGGAGAAAAAATCAGAGTAAGTGCTACTAATGCTGATAATACTTTTTTCATATGATAGAAATACCTCCATAAGTTAGTTGTTTTATTTATAATAGTATACCTTATTATTCAATCTAATGCCCTTCGTAATACCTCCTCTTATACTTTCTCCCTTATATACGATGAAAGCGAGTTTTGGTTTCGCTTTTTAAGAAAAAATGGGATTGGTAAATAATGACTAGGGAAATTCACTATAGAGGTAGGTAAAAAGTGGTTTTCTTATCCTAAGGGCGATAAAAATGGTATAGTATATTTGAAGCATAATGTTCTTCTAATAGAACTGTAGGAGAGAGGATATCCATGCAAACAGAAATTCAAATACAAAAAACATCCCTCATAGCTGACCTTAAATCGCTTTTTAAGGCAGGGGTTTTATTAGCTAATGTTCTACCCGTGTTCTCAGGATTTTGGTTAGCTATTTACTTTACGGGCGCATCTTTTCAGGACAACCTGGGATTGTTTATATATACGATGATCGGAAGTACTCTCGTTATGGCGGGGGCTCTTATTATAAACAACTGGTATGATGTTGACATTGATACAGTCATGGATCGAACAAAAAAGCGACCAACTGTAACAGGCAATTTTTCATTGAAATTTGTTCTGGTATTAGGAATCATTTGTACTGTTTTAGGATTCATATTTCTATTTTTCACAACATTTGAAGCTATCTTTTTTACATTTATAGGCTGGTTCACATATGTTGTGTTGTACACGATGTGGTCAAAGCGCAGATTTACAATTAATACTGTGATTGGAAGTGTTTCTGGCGCGGTATCTCCTTTAATGGGGTGGGCCGCGGTTGCACCTATCGATCATATCGTTCCAATTATGCTCTTCTTAATCTTGTTTGTATTTCAAATGCCTCATACGTATGCGATTGCGATGAGAAAGTATGAAGAGTATAAAGCTGCTAAGGTTGCGATGCTTCCAGTCGTTCATGGGTTTGAGGTAACGAAAAAGCATTTTCTGTTCTGGGTCATCTGTTTGTTTCCCATGCCATTCTTTTTAGGGGACCTTGGAATGGCTTTCGTCGTACTCTCGACATTGCTTAATATTGGTTGGATTATATTGAGTGTCAAAGGATTTACGGTTAAGGATGATATGAAATGGGCTCGCTGGAACTTTCTGTATTCCGTGAATTATATTTTGATCATCTTCCTATTAATGGTTGTTGTTACATTACCGAAGTATTTTGGATAGGCTTGATCCGAACCTCGTTACTTTCATGTAGCGGGGGTTTTTTGTGCCAATAATATTTTACAACCAAATTCAAATCTTTTTGTACTTGATTAAACGAGATAAAAGACCAGAAAATGTGGTATGCTTTGAAATAGAAAAAAATCAAATCAAACATATCTTTTCCATTCGTAATCCTGAAAAGCTCACATTTGCTTTGAGAGGGATACTATTTTAATCAGATCATGGCTAGGAGACTATCAATGGATGATAAGTATTACGATGCACTTTTACATGTAAAAACAAGTGGAGGACAAAAGGGATTTAGCCCATCCATTCATTATCACCGTTATGAACCGACACCATATGATGGGCTCGATGCACTATTTTTGCATTATCAATTGAAGGAAACAGACCGAGTGGTGGATTTTGGATGTGGCAAGGGTAGACTTCTTTTTTATATTCATCACCATTTTGGGACTACTGTTGTGGGGGTTGAAATTGACAAAAGTCTCTATAATGAAGCTAATGAAAACAGAGTACGTTATTTAAAAAAGTCAGGTTATCAAGAAGGTGAAATTGAGCTTCACCATTGTGCCGCACAGGAATATGAGATCGACTCCCTTGATAATCGTTTTTACTTTTTTAATCCTTTTTCTATTCAGGTTTTTAAGCATACATTGTCCAATATCCTTCGTTCATATGAACAGAATCCACGAAACATAGAAATCATTCTTTATTATGGATCAACCGAGTACACCTATTTTATTGAAACCAATACACCTTTTCTAATGAAGAAGGAGATCATCATTCCCGGATTGTTTGAGAAAAACACATATGAGAGATTTTTAGTTTATCACCTTGATTAAGTAGCTTCCAAATTCGGAAGCTGCTTTTTTTGTGTAGGGGTTAGTTCACCAATTTGTCATTTTTGAATTTCTAGGAAGAGAACAGGGAAGGAAACGTCTGCAAAATGGCGAATTAGAGCGGTTTTATTGTGTTTTTATTAGGGGTTGAAGGACGAGAAATAGCTTTTTTTCTCGTCTTTTTTTAATGAGTGTATTAAAAATTACACTTGATGTGTGATTCAGTTCACAACATTGAGAACCGTTCCTAATTATGATGTAAGTAAGAAGAACATAAGGAGGTTGAGTTGGATGGGAGCTTCAAAAGTTAACCGCAATAAAAATACAAACGGGGGAAATTCGGAAAGATTAGTTGGAACCTGGATTTCAGTTGGTGTTGTTGGAGCAGTCATTCTTGCTACGTATCTATTACTATTCGGCCTATTTATGGCTAGATTCTAGGAGGGAAAAAAATGAAAATGCATCGTGATGAAAAAATATGGCTTACAATAAGTTTCGGTCTTATCATTGGATTCATGCTTATCACAGGATACCAAACATTTGCATTAGAAATGGGACCACCAAGCCATATGGAAACAATCGATCCTCAGAAAGTTGATGAAACAGCTCCATTTGATAAACCAGGTGTTTACCAAATCGGAGAAAATGAATATGAAGTAGTTATGACGTTACAAATATTTAGCTTTACCCCAGCAAAAATCGAAGTACCTGCGGGTGCAAAGGTTCACTTTATCATGACATCTAAAGACGTAGTTCACGGATTCCAAGTTGCAGGTACAAACTTAAACGCAATGGTAATGCCAGGACATATACAAAAAATCACTCAAACGTTCGATGAGCCTGGCGAGTATTTAATTCTATGTAATGAATATTGTGGTTCTGGTCACCAATTAATGTCTACAACAATTACGGTTAAATAAAGGAGGGGAGACCATTGGCAACTATATTAAAAAATTCAGATCTGACATTTAAAGAAAAAACAAATAAAGTTTTAGGGGTAAATCTAGAGGATGCAAAAATTTCTAAATCCTATTTATCAGTAGCATTTATCGCATTATTATTAGGTGGACTTTTTGGATTATTCCAAGGATTAAATCGTGCAGGTCTTCTAGAATTACCAAGTTGGCTTAACTATTATCAAGTATTAACAGCACATGGTCTATTATTAGTAGTGGTATTTTCAGCATTTGTTACAATCGGTTACTTTTACGCAGGTCTTTCACATGATCTAGGTGGATTATTACCTAAAGTAAGAAGGATGGCATGGGTTGGCTTTTGGACGAAAATTCTTGGTATCGTATTAGTCGTCATTCCTGTCCTAATGAATGAAGCATCTGTCATGTACACTTTTTATCCACCAATGGCAGCACACTCAGTGTTCTATATCGGGTTAGCATTGGTTGTAGTAGGTATTTGGATTTTAGCAGCTGGTGCATTTATTCAAGTAGCAAACTGGAGAAAGAATCATAAAGGTCAGCATTTACCAATCCTTTCTTTCTTTGCAACAGGTGTATTTATTCTACTAGTTGGTGCAACAGCATTTGTCGCAGTTGAAGTATTATTCTTGATTCTACCATGGACACTTGGCTGGGTAGATACAATTAACGTAATGGTCTCTCGTACACTTTTCTGGGCATTCGGACACACAGCAGTTAATATCTGGTACTTAACAGCTGTATCTGCTTGGTATGTCATTATACCAAAGATCATTGGCGGAAAACGTTGGAGTGACACACTCACTCGTGTAGTTGTTATTGCCTTAGTTATCATGAACATTACTGGTGGATTCCACCATCAAATTATTGACCCAGGAATTAATTTATCAGTAAAATTCCTACACGTATTCATGAGTTTAGCAATTGGTTTCCCATCATTAATGACAGCATGGGCAATGTTCGCAGTATTTGAACGTACTGGAAGAGCAAAAGGTGGTAAAGGTGCCTTAGGTTGGTTTAAAAAGTTACCTTGGGGAGACGTTCGCTTCTTATCACCATTTATCGCAATGGCTGCTTTCATCCCAGCAGGAGCTGGTGGTATTGCACAAACAACGAACCAACTTGACCAAGTTATACACAACACAATGTGGGTTGTTGGACACTTCCACTTAACACTAGGCATGGCAGTCGTAATGACATTCTTCGGAATTATGTACTGGTTAATTCCACATATTTCTGGTCGTGTATTAACTAAAGGAATGAATAGACTTGGTGTTATTCAAACCATCATCTGGACAATTGGTATGGTTATCATGGCGATCACAATGCACTGGGTTGGACTTCTTGGTTCACCAAGAAGAACATCTTTCACAGACTACTTTGGAAGTGCACAAGCTGCAGGATGGGAACCATTTATGATGTTAATTGGTATCGGTGCAACATTGTTACTAATCGGTGTCATCATCCAAGTATATGCAGTATTCAATATGATGTTCTTTGCACCAAAAGGGGAAACAGAATTCCCAATTGCTGAAGTAGAAGAAACAGCTTCAAAAACTCCATTCTGGACAGAGCGTTGGGGACTATGGGTTGTGCTTATGATTCTAGTAATTGCAATGGCATATGTATTACCATTAACTGAAATGATTGTAAATGCACCTCCAGGATCACCACCATTTAAGACTTGGTAAAATGAAAGTGGAGGGTTCTTAATAGAGAGATAGCGAAACTTCTGCTATCTCTTTCTAAAATTAGTAATGGAAAAACTAGAAATAGGATGTGATCTCCGTGATCAAAAAAAATCGAACGACATTCGCTAGTATAATAATTTTATTATTTGGATGTGTGCTGTTCTATACAGGAACCGATGGGTTACAGGCTTTTACTGCAGAAACAGCGAGAGTAAACCAACTACTTGAGGATAAGCCAGCATTTCCAAATGTAACATTTGAGGATAGCGAGGGGCGGACATATCCTATTTCTGAGTTTGAAGATAAATATGTATTCATCACCTTTATTTACACAGCCTGTACAACAGTTTGTCCACAATTGGAAATGAATATGGCGCAAGTTTATGAGCAGATTCCTCAAGAATACATCGGTAAAGATATCGTCTTTTTAAGTATAAGCTTCGATCCCACAAGGGACGATCCAACAACTTTAAGTAAATATCGCACCTTCTTTGGATCTGATGGAGAAACATGGAGAATGGCTAGGATTTCGAACGCAACGGAATTACAAACCTTACTTGATACATTTGGTGTAATCGTAATCCCTGATGGAAAAGGAAACTTTGCACATAATTCAGCCTTTTATTTAGTGGATCCCAATGGTTTGCTGATTGAAGTAATGGATTATCAGGAAATTGATCAAGCCGCTACAAAGGTGACTAGTATTTTAGAAAATCATAAGGGGGAATAGGGCTATGAAACAATTTTTAATCGGACTAGGACTGTTATTCGTATTAGCGCTTCCTCCTGTTGCTAATTTACTAGAGTCAATCATGATCATCCATATGCACATGCAAATGCCTTCTATCGTAATTGCTGGATTTTTTATGGGTAAACTGTTTCAACAAAGGTTTCCGCAGTTTTTTGAAAAATGGAATCAAAACGGAATACCAGGGATTTTGTTATTTACTGTAATTATGGTGTATTGGACAATACCAAAAACAATGGACGAGACATTAACGATTACTAGCATGGAAGTCTTTAAATTTCTTAGTTTATCTTTTTTAGCGGGAGTTCCGTTACGAGATAGCTGGAAGAAACTAAGTGAACGTGCAAAAAATCTGGTCTTTATCTTTTTTACATTGAAATACTTGGGTATGGGCGTGTTATATATAAATACAAATATGCAACTATGTAATAATTACCTCGTAATCGATCAAATCACTCTGGGCTGGGGCTTTATTACAACCGCGATTTGTATTGTCATTTATTTGGTTTATAACAATTATACGGACCAATCAATCTATAAAGAATAGGTGAGAGAAGCTGCAGGTGCAGCTTCTTCTTTTTTATACTATTCTGATTGACATGCTTTAAAATAAGGTTCAGAATAATAGCAATAAATAACTAAAAAAGGGTGACAAAGATGGTAAAACGGTTTGAGACCAAGTTAATACATAGTATAGAAAAAGCGAAATTACCTATTCGAAGCAAGGTAACACCAATTTATCAAACATCGGCTTTTATCTTTGATAACCTTGAAGATTTAGAGGGTTATTACCAAGGAGAAGGAAATTACTTATATTCGCGAACTGGAAATCCAAATACGGACGAACTTGGCCAAATGGTAGCAGCAATTGAAGGAGCACCAGCCGGTATCGCTACATCTTCAGGACTATCTGCAATTTTAGCTGGAATTCTGTCTGTTGCAAAAAGTGGAGACCATATCGTCGCAGCAGAGGACGTATATGGGGGAAGCTTTCATCTTCTACACGAAGAGTTGCGTAATCTAGGCGTTGAAACAACCTTTGTTTCCTTCGCAGACCTTGAACAAGTAGAAAAAGCCATCCAACCAAATACAAAACTGCTTTATACTGAATCAATCACAAATCCACTTTTACGAGTAGAAAACCTACCAGCAGTGGTCGAACTTGCGAAACGAAATAACTTAGTCACTGTCGTAGACAACACATTCGCGACACCATATCACTGCAACCCATATGAGCTTGGGGTAGAGGTAGTTGTTCACAGTGCGACAAAATATATTGGTGGACATAGCGATGTAACAGCAGGAGTTGTTGTGGGGAGAGAGGACTTGGTTTCAAAAGCACGTGCAAAGGTTGTGAATATAGGTGCAAATGTAAGTCCTTTTGAAGCTTGGCTTACAACTCGGGGCTTAAAAACATTGGCCGTTCGCATGCAGGTACAGTCTTCAAATGCTCGAAAACTGGCGGACGCTTTACGTAACAATCCTAATATAGCAAGAGTGTACTATCCGTTTGAGGCAGAAGCTACAGGATATGGAGCAATGGTATCTATCGAACTTGCAAAAACTGCTGATGTGAACCAATTTTTCAAATCGATAGGCTGGGTGAAGCTAGTTCCTACATTAGCTGGAGTTGAGACAACTGTGTCTCATCCTCTAAAGACTTCCCATCGTGCACTACCGCCAGAGGCACAGGAATCATTAGGAATTACAAACGAACTTGTGCGAATCTCTGTGGGAATCGAACATTCCGAAGATATCATTTCTGTATTTGAACAAGCTATCGAAAATTCATTGAGATAAACAAAACGAGTATCCATAGAAATTAATAGACACAAAAATAAATATGTTATAGCACCCTTATTTGCAACTTGACGAAAGCTACTGTCGTCGTGCGAATAAGGGTGCTTTTTGTTTGCTTATTAATTCTTGGAGAACTTTTTAGTCGTTTATGATTTTGCGAATGGTTTTAATCTAGCAATGTTTAAGAAAGCATACGCAATTCTATTTTACGTATGCATTTGTTGTTGTTTTTTCTTAAAAATGATACGCAAGTGGATTGTTTTTACATTTTTTAATTCTTTTATAATCATTTATACCATTTTATGGATTTTGTGAATGATTTAATCTAGCAATGTTTAAGAAAGCATACGCAATTCTATTTTACGTATGCATTCGTTGCTTTTTTTCTTGAAAATGATACGCAAGTGGATTATTTTTACATTTTTCAATTCTTTTAGAATCATTTATACCTTTATATGGATTTTGTGAATGGTTTTAATCTAGCAATGTTTAAGAAAGCATACGCAATTCTATTTTACGTATGCATTTGTTGTTTTTTTTCTTAAAAATGATACGCAAGTGGATTATTTTCACATTTTTCAATTCTTTCGAAAACTTTTATACCATTTTATAGATTTTGTGAATGTTTTTAATCCAGCAATGTTTAAGAAAGTATACGCAATTCTATGCTACGTATGCTTTTGTCACTTGTTAAGCAGTCTTTTCCCCTAAAAAAATCTTCCAAGCTCCTCGGTTGAGTAATTTCCCTTTATACCCGGTTTGTTTTCTAGATACTGAATGATTTCCTCTTTAGAATAATACTCTTTAAGACCTGAAATAATGGTATCCAAATATTCATAGGACGGTTTATTAAATGCAACAGTTTCTATATCCCAAGGGGCGGTAAACGTAAAAATCGGATAACCGCCATCATCACCAAGATACAGAATTCTCCCATACCATGCCTTTTTACGGAATATCATCGAACCTGATTCTTTCACTTTTTGCAAATCGATATCAAATTGCAAACCGCTATTCTCTTGTTTTAACACATCAATAAACTGCTCAGATGTAATTAAATACTTCTTACTATAGGTAGCTGTATCCTCATTTGGGGAGCCATCAATAAAAGCAACACCCTTTGAGTCCCATCTCCGAGCTTCCTTCGCAAAATATAATGGATATGGGATGGTAAAAATTCCTTCATCAATTGGAGAGGATGTATCTTTACACCCAACCTCAGTTTCAGTAGAACCTTTAGGTCTCCCACCTTTTATATAACAAAGAAATCGATCCCTGTTAATATTTGAGCCATAGCTCGCATACCAGACATATTGTTTCACCTGAAATCACTCGCCTTTAAATAATAATCTACGTCAAAATCCCTTTCTTTAATTGTACCTTACAAAAGCTAGAATCAAGAACATATTACTCATTCGACGTATTTCAACTCATTTCCCGAGCAATATTTGTACAAAAAAGAGGGAATATGATGATATTTGTTGGATCTTAGATAACGAGTAAAGTGCGTGATTTTTATAAAAAGATGTAAAGCCAAGGATATCTCACCTTGGCTTTTTGATTCCATATTTTTTTAACCGATATTGGAGATTTTGACGACTCATGCGAAGTGCTTCAGCAGTCTTTGTGATATTAAAATGATAGTGATCAAGTACCTGCTTTAGGTATAAGGTTTCTGCTTCCTCCATGTAATTGTCTAACGGTTGAACCTCTGTGATCACAGATGGTTTTGGATTTGTTTTTGCAGGTACAGGTTTAATGTGTGTTTTTTTTCGAAAATGCATGGGGAGATGGTTATAAGAAATCGTATCCTCATAGGTAATGATATTTAATGCTCCCTCAATAATATGCTCTAACTCCCGAACATTCCCTGGCCAATCATATTGAATCAATGTCTGTAAAACCTCATTAGCTATGTTGGTTACTTGCAAACCAAACAGATGATTATATTTTTCCATAAAAGCAAAAGCGAGTTCCTTAATGTCTTCTTTCCGATTTCGTAATGGTGGAATAAAAAGGGTTACAACACCTAATCTGTAATATAAATCCTTTCGAAGTCTACCCTCTGAAATGGCATCAATAGGGTCCTCGTTCATCGTAGCCAGGATCCTCACATCAATTTTTTTATCCTTCGTGTCACCGACTCTTCGTACCATTTTTTCTTGAATAACTCGAAGAAGCTTTGCTTGTAGAGCAGGATTCAATGAATTAATCTCATCTAAAAGCAAAGTGCCACCTTCTGCTTGTTCAAATAAACCGGGGCGATCAATTGCACCTGTAAAAGCTCCTTTTTTGGTACCGAAAAGGAGACCTTCAATTAGATTGTCCGGTAAAGCAGCGCAATTTTGAGAGATAAAAGGAGCGGATGATCTGCTGCTTTCATTGTGGATACTTTGAGCAAAAAGCTCTTTTCCTGTACCCGTATCCCCAATAATGAGAACGGAGGAACTTGTCCTGGTAGCACGTTTACTAGCTTCAATTACTTCTAAAATTGCAGCGCTTTTTCCCATGATGCTATCAAATGTATAATGAGCATCACTTCTCCGATTCATATTTTCACGTAATAATTTCTCAACTTTTGTAACATCACGGGCAATTTCCATCGCTCCAATTCGTTGTTTGCCATCCATAATCGGGATTGTGTTATTGATGGTGGTGATTTCCTGACCGCGATTGTTGAAATAGGTCTGTTTAGCATTATTTATGGAAACACCAGTTTTAAGTACTTGAAGCAATGTACTATCCTCGTTTTTGTGAAATGAAAATACATCAACAAGCTTTTTGTTTAGAACATCGCCATGGTTCATCCCCTCAATCTGAGCCATCTTTTGATTGTATATAATCGTTGTGCCTTGAGAATCAACAACGTGTATACCAACGTCCACTTCATTAACTAACTGCTCAGTTGCTTTGTTTTTTAATAACTCAACCTGATTCATGTTATCCCCACCTCTTTCCTTCATTTCTATTATAAGAGAAATAAAAGTAGGGGCAAATTATATTTGCATGAACCGAGGAAAACCGAAAAGGATTTTTGCGCAAAAAATATAGTAGGTGCAAAGAAAACATGCACTCACTAATGGAGATTTAAAATTTGGTTGTTTCTTAAGATGGTCATTTGCGTGAAAAATTGAATATTATGCTCTCATTTTAAAGAAAGTAATGAAAAATGCTCCTATATGAGAAGTTTGGCATGATTCTTGCATAAAATAGTAGACAAGAAGAAATTCTCATTAGAACTATAGCAACTGGAGGTTAAATAGATGGCTCAAATTAAAGGCGACTCAAAAACAATTATTAATCAAACGGAAAAGTTTGGTGCAAATAACTATCATCCACTACCCATTGTCATTTCAAATGCAGAAGGCGTATGGGTGGAGGATCCTGAAGGAAATAGATATATGGATATGTTAAGTGCATATTCTGCAGTTAACCAAGGTCACCGTCATCCCAAAATCATTCAAGCTTTAAAGGATCAGGCGGATCGCGTTACACTAACATCACGAGCATTTCATAATGACCAGCTTGGTCCATGGTATGAATTAATTTGTAAAATGACAAATAAAGAAATGGCACTACCGATGAACACAGGGGCAGAAGCAGTTGAAACAGCTATTAAAGCGGCACGTAGATGGGCATATGATGTTAAGGGAGTAAAGGATAATCAAGCTGAAATCATCGCGTGTATTGGAAATTTCCATGGGCGTACAATGACGGCCGTTTCATTATCTTCTGAAGAAGAATATAAGCGTGGATTCGGTCCAATGCTACCGGGAATTAAGCTAGTTCCTTATGGTGACATTGAAGCACTAGAAAATGCGATAACTGAAAATACAGCAGCATTTCTCTTTGAACCCATTCAAGGAGAGGCTGGAATTATTATTCCACCAGAAGGTTATCTTAAGAAAGCTTTTGAAACATGTAAACAAAACAATGTCCTGTTTATTGCGGATGAAATACAAGCTGGGCTTTGTCGTTCTGGAAAGATGTTCGCATGTGAATGGGATGATGTAGAACCTGATATGTATATTTTAGGTAAAGCTCTAGGAGGCGGGGTATTTCCAATATCCTGTGTCGTTGCCAATAAAGACGTCTTAGGTGTATTTAACCCAGGTTCTCACGGTTCTACATTTGGTGGAAACCCAATGGCTTGTGCAGTTTCCATTGCTTCACTAAACGTATTAATTGAGGAAAATTTAGCAAAGCGATCTCTTGAACTTGGTGAATATTTCTTAAATCAATTAAAAGGGATAAAAAATACGATCATTAAAGAAGTTAGAGGTCGTGGCTTGTTTATCGGAGTTGAACTAATAGAAGCTGCACGCCCGTATTGTGAGGCATTAAAGCAGGAGGGGCTCCTCTGTAAGGAAACCCATGACACGGTCATCCGATTTGCTCCTCCTTTAATCGTAACGAAAGAAGAGTTGGATTGGGCAATCGAACGAATTGCGAAGGTTCTAGGATAATCATGTATTTGAAAAAAAGGATCAAGACTTTTGCGCTTGCTCCTTTTTTATTGGTTTATGGGTTCACGAATAAGCGGAAGTGTTAAGCAGTGTATTCCTCCCCCTGTAAATTAGGTTTTGATTTGTTTTCGAGATCTTCAGGTTGTGTGCCCTTTATATACTTTCCTAACAATGGACCTGCTTCAATTTCCTTTTGATTTTGATGAAGTTTTAGAACTTCCTTTCCAGGCCGATGCATTAATACTTTTCTTAGCTGCCCGATATCACTTGTAATACCCCAAGCTTCGCCCCAAACTTTTTTAATAAGTGTATTGTCATGAAAGGGTTCCTGTACAAGCTTTCTTGAAAAATTCAGCTTTTTATTATTCATAAGGATAACCTGCTTTACTCTAGTCTTAAATCTAAAGAACCCCCTTGGTTCCATCATGGGGGTTCTTACTTTTAAGATACTTAGTTTAAGGCATTTCGTCTTCTTTCACTCGGTTCTTAAAAGCTTCATGAGAGACAATGCCTTCCATTTGCTCAAATTGGCGACTATGGTCTTTTTCTTCACTTATGCTGTTCTTTGGAAAGTTGCCAGGATGGCCTTTTTCTTTGTGGTTAAAACTTTTTCCACGACCCATATTCATTTCTCCTTTCAGATGCTATCTTTCGTAGTTTTTGCATTCGTGAGTTTTGTATGTATTCCGGATTATTTGGTAAATCGCGGAAAGCAGGGCTTACCTCCTAATATTTGTAATATGCGAATAGTTGTCCATGTTTCGAAATATATACGGTATTGGAATATTTTATTTTTCTTAACTAGGAAAAAGGGGGAAACAAGATGCAAACGAAAGTGGAGAAGAAGGTTCTTGTTGCAAGCCTTGTAGGTAGTTCGATTGAATGGTTTGATTACTTTTTATATGGGACTGTTGCGGCGCTCGTCTTTAATACAGCATTCTTTCATAGTGATGATCCAACGGTTGGATTAATGCTAGCGTACGCTTCATTTGCTTTGTCATTTTTCATCCGACCGCTTGGTGGGGTCATTTTCAGTCATATTGGCGATAAAATTGGGAGAAAGAAAACACTTGTCCTAACTCTTTCACTTATGGGTGGGGCAACTGTTCTCATGGGATTTCTTCCTACCTATGATCAAATCGGGGTAATTGCACCGATTCTACTTATTTTACTACGTCTTATTCAAGGAATTGGACTAGGCGGTGAGTGGGGTGGAGCACTTTTATTAGCTGTCGAATATGCACCAAAAGAAAAGCGTGGACTCTTCGGAAGTATTCCACAAATGGGTGTTACGGTAGGATTATTACTTGGAACTTTAGCTTTATCATTAATGACATTACTGCCAGAGGCTGCGTTCATGTCATGGGGCTGGCGTGTTCCGTTCATTCTAAGTGCATTTTTAGTTATTTTCGGTTTGTGGATTCGTAAAGGTATAGAGGAAACGCCTTCTTTCAAAAAAGTACAGGAGAAGGGTGAGGTAGCTAAAATTCCTTTTATTGAAACAATGCGTACGCACTGGAAAGAGGTTTTAATTGCTGTGGGAGCAAAGGTTGTTGAAACGGCACCATTTTATATTTTCGGTACATTTATCGTCTCTTATGCAACTTCACAGCTGGGTTTCTCTCGCACAGCAACCTTAAATGCCGTAACCATTGCAACGATTGTGACGACTATATTAATTCCTATCATGGGTCGACTATCCGATAAAGTTGGACGTAAAAAACTTTATGTCGGCGGAACGATTTTAATGATGTTTTATGCTTTTCCTTACTTTTGGCTGCTACACCAAGGGTCTGTTGCATTATTAATTGTTGCAACTATTTTGGGGTTAGGAATCATTTGGGCACCAATTACAGCCGTACTGGGGACCATGTTTTCAGAGATTTTTAAATCAAATGTCCGCTACACAGGAATTACGTTGGGGTATCAAATCGGGGCTGCAGTTGCTGGTGGCACGGCTCCGCTTGTTGCAACGGCATTACTCGCAGCCTTTAATGATTCCTATGTACCAGTTGCGTTATATATCATTTTAACCGCTGCTATATCACTTATTGCAGTTGCCACCGTACGTGATCGAAAGAATGAGGACTTAGATAATGATGAAACCGCGTAGGTGTTTAAGGGGATCGCAAGTGGCGGTTCCTTTTTCCTTTTAATGATATGATGGTAAAAAAATAAAATAGAAAGAAGGGATACAGTGCTCATTTTATCAGAATCTCAAATTCGATCCTTATATTCTATGTCGGATGCAATTCAAGATTTAGAAGCTGCACTTATACACAATCATGATGGTAAGGTAATGAATCCTCACCGAACGGTTCTGGTCTTTCCTGAAAAAGAAGCATCTGCTTTATACATGCCAAGCTCAATGGAACCGGTTGGAAAATCGGCCGTCAAGGTTGTGACCATTTTTCCGCATAATCCTTCCGTTGGCAAGAAAACGACACAAGGTGTCATTTTACTAAGTGATACTGAAAATGGAGAGCATCTCGCCTGTATCAATGCTTCATATTTAACTCGTTTGCGGACCGGGGCTGTTAGTGGAATTGCAACAAAGCATTTAGCGAAAAAAGACGCTTCATCTGTTGCTGTAATTGGAACTGGTGCGATGGCAGAGGAGCAGCTACAAGCGGTTATAGAGGTACGTGAAGTAAAGGAAATCATGCTATATAACCGTACAAAGGAAAAGGCTATAATGTTTGAAAAAAGAATTGCAGAATTAAGCCCGGGATATACAGGTTCGATTACAATCATGGATCATCCTGATGAAGCGGTTTCTAAAGCAGATATTGTTATCTGTGCAACTCGATCTGATACACCTGTTTTTTCAGGGAAATCATTACAGCCTGGAACCCATATAAACGGGGTTGGCTCTTATCTTCCGCATATGCAAGAAGTCGGTAAAGAGACGGTCTTGAGGTGTTCGAAGATCGTTGCGGATACGATTGAAGGGGTTAAAGATGAGGCAGGTGACTTGATTATTCCAGCGGAGAAAGGGCTATGGAGTTTCTCGGACTTACATGGCGAACTAGGAGAACTTGCTTCTGGAAAGATTATAGGTCGTGAAGACAATGAAGAGATTACATTTTTTAAATCCGTTGGAATCGCCTATTTTGATCTCGCCGTAGCAGCTGCTGTCTATGAGAAAGCATTGCGGACAGGGGTAGGCACTCAGGTTAAAATATAGGTGAGTAATTGGGGGAGAAGAATAGCTCTCCCTCAATTTTTTTTCAAATACCACTTACTATAGTGATTGATATTCTTTGCTATGTCCTGTAGCATTCGCAAGTCTTTTAAGTTGTTTGTTAAGATATTGTCGATCAAGTGATAGCAATTCCCCTTTATTAATTCTCTCAACCACAAACTGAGCAAAATCCCATATTGTCTTTCTAGATTGTTGGGAGGAATTGGCGATAGAAGTAAGGACACGAAATACTGCCAATAGAATCGTAACATCATGGACACCATAACTGAGTATTTGAGAAAAACTTTTATATAAATAATCAGAATATGTTGGTTGATCAAAAATAACACGAAGGTTCCTATTCTTATCATTAAAATAGGATTTAGGTAAGTGCTTTTTGCTCAGTTTTATTAAAATTCGACCTAAATTATCAATGCAGTTAATAGCTGTATTGGGATCATTTATTGCGGGTGAAAGTGCTCGTACTGCGATTTCTACAATTTTTGTCATACCGAGCTCGATGTTGGGAAAAGGTGATTGCTTTGAACCGATAGTGATAAACTTTTCATAAACCATTAATGACGTTTCTTCTTTTTTACCCCAGATTGATAGGACAACCGTCTCCTCATCCACAAAATCATTGATGTTTCTTTCAACTCGAATAATACAGTCATGTTGATAAGCTTGTTCAATAATCCCATTAGTGTCAATAAATTGAATATACCCTACTTTGTCTAAAAAAATTGGTTGAGGATTAATATGCTTGATTTCCTCACCTTCCCAATCATCCCAAGGAGGATCTTCATTAACATCCTTCAAGTCAGATAGATCATTCTCAATTCTTTTTGTTGTACTTTGCGTAATATTGTAAATAAGATTACTCACTTGAATCCAACTTGTTACATGATGGATGAAGAAAACAAATACAAATAAGCAAATGATTGAAATCGCAATCGCCAATGAAGGAACAATATACCTCGTACCAGGACCAGCATCCTCTAAGACAAGTAATAATACAATGGAATAAATAAAGCCACCTACAAACGTTCCTAAAACACGTTGAGTGCTATGATTTGTAATAAAGTTCTGAAGTGTCCGTGGAGAAAAGTTAGATAGATAGGTCGTTAATACGACTAGGATTGTTGAAAATGTTATGGTTGTAATGGTCAATAGTGAAGCGGAAATGGTACTTAAAATGGTACGAGCTAAGCTAATATCTGTAAAGAGCGCGCTTGGAATGATGTGTTGAAGGGCGGCTTTGTTTCATAAAAATTGATTCTAGCTTTATACTAAGAAGTGCCATTAAAAATGCAACAATGCCATACAAGGTAGGAAGATACATGAAGTTTGAACGAATTTTTAAAAATATGTTGGTAAAAGACATAGATATCCTCCTTATGAGAAGTGAATATATATAGTTTTTTACCAAATAGAGGTATTATTCATTGTACGAGGAATGATGTTTCAAATATCAAAGAGTTTAGGTGAAGGGAGTATTTTAATGAACACAAATGATGCACAATTCTATATATCACATCTCGGGCTTGAGCCACATCCAGAGGGCGGGTTCTACAAACAAATCTTTGCTTCGGATGTGAAGACTCATACGGAGCAAGATAAACAAAGAAAACTATATACAAGTATTTATTTTCTACTGAGATCTGAAGACATCTCTCATTTACATAGATTGCAATCAGATGAGCTCTGGTATTACCATGGGGGAAGTTCCTTAACCGTACATATAATTGACGAACAAGGAGAATACAAGGAAGTAAACCTTGGCCTAAAGCTTGAGGAGGGAGAGGTTCCACAAGTTCTTGTGCCAAAAAATTCGATATTTGGGTCTTCAGTTAAAGAAGCAAATACATTTTCACTTGTTGGCTGCATGGTTTCTCCGGGATTTGAATTCGAGGATTTTGAATTATTTTCACAAGAGGAATTACTAAAAGAGTATCCGCAGCATGAGGAGGTCATTCGCAGGCTCGCGTTGGAAAAGAAATAGAGTAGAATAATAAAATGGCTGTATTACGATATATAACAGCCATTTTTTGCATGACAGAATTTCGTTTAAACAAACGATTGTTTGAAATTCAAGATGCCTGAGCCGCTTGGTATAGGGTGCTAATAAATAAAAATAAGAAGAAAACGGCGGCTGATACAATGTTAGAATCTATGAAACAAAAAGATAGCAATAGTAGTACTGACGACGATAATAACATAGATATTGCTAGCAATAAAAATATTAATAGTGCTAATGATAGTGATATTGATAAAAATATTACTTTTAATAATAATGTTGAAGTTAAAACAAGTAGTGTTAGCGATACTAGAAAGAATAACAAAATGGATTCCACTTTGAATATTGCTAATTTAGATGCTTTGGACGCATTATTTAAGGATAATCACCTAAGAGTGTGACTCATACATATCGGGGTTTTTATTTAGAAAATGACATAGTAAAAGTGTTAGATCGTTTAGCAAAGGGTAGTGTCAAAAGTTCTATGAA
>NZ_NSEA01000021.1 GCF_002734285.1 Fredinandcohnia onubensis
TGTGAGAGTAGGACGTCGCTAGGCAAGACAAAAAAGATCAACCATTATGGTTGGTCTTTTTTATTTCTAAACCTGTCCCTCTGTCCCTACTTCGTTTCAGGTTTATTTTTTGTTTGCTTATTAGAATCTTGTTTGTTTTTTATATGCCCCTTCGCATCCACTTTTGAATCCCTTAACATGTTTTTTCACCTCCAAATTTGAAGTCACCTTTAGATGTTGTTATGTTTCCACTTCAGATAACCTTTATACTTAGCTTCTTTATTGAACAACTGTATAAAAACAGTTCGTCTTCAAAAAATAAGGGAACAAAATTTATAAGGTGGTGTTTATATTGGCTGAAGAGAAAAGTAATAAGAAAAAGAAAGGTTGTCTTGGCTGTCTTGGGTTATTAATTCTTATTATCATTATTGGCTCTTGTGCTGCCATATTAGGTGGGGATGAGGAAGATCAAGCTCCTCCTGCACCACAAGAGGGGCAAAATCAAACGGATGATATGGCAACGGAAAAAGAAGAACCAGTAGAGGAAAGCAAAAATGATGTTGCGGAAAAAGAAGATCAACCTAATGAAGAACAGACGGCTGAAGAAGAAAAAGTACCTGAAGATTTAAGTGGCTTTGTTGAATACGCAGTTAAGAAGGAAGCAGGCGAAACATCGAATCACGATGATGAAGAGCTGAAAAATCGAGTATATAAGGTTTCTGTTGATGGAGATGTCGTGTGGGTACAGGCTGTAGCTGACGATAACTTTACAAAAAATACAATTCGCAAAAGTATACAACGGGATAGTACCGATATCTTTGAAGAGATTTATACAAACAGGGATGACGTTTCTGAAGTTACACTCGATTGGGTCTTTCCATTACAAGATGCATATGGAAATGCTAAAATCGGACCGATTGTAACAATTATCTTATCGAAGTCTACCGCAGATAAAATAAATTGGGAAAATTTCACTTCATTAAACCTTCCAAAAGTTGCTGATACCTATATCGAATACCCAGCTATAAAAGATTAAAATAGAGTTAATTGAGGATTAAGCTTAGGCTTAGTTAGAGGGGGATAAGGTTTATTAGTAATGCAAAAGGGACACTGGCAGTTCAGTGTCCCTTTTTTTTAAAAAAAAGGGTAGGACAATCGACCTGTCACTCGGTACCACTTAGACTCCTGGGAACCAGCCAGGGGTGTGAATGATTGCATTCCATAGTGGATCTGGAATGACTAGTTCTTTTTGTTTGGTTTTGTCTATTTTTGTGATGATCTCGTTTTCTTTATCTTCTGCTATTTTTTGTACCCAATCCGGGTCAATGATTAGTTCTCTACCTAATGCAAGTAAAGGGACACCTGTTGCAAAGGCTTTGCGAGCATCATCAGCTGAATAAATGGATCCAACTCCAATCAATGGAACACGATTATTAATCGTTTCTAGCAAGTATTTGATACGAGTTTTGTTGGTGTCTTCAACGCCTCTTCTTGCTGTTGAAAAGAATTCTCCTAATGAGACATGTAAATAAGTTAAGCCTTTATTCGCTAATGTATCAACCAGTTTGAGTGTATCGCCCATTGTAATTCCAGGTGTTTCAGGTTCTTCTGGTGAAAAACGATATCCAACAATAAATTCAGGAGTCGCATGTTCTTTAACAACCCTTTGCACTTCATCTACAATTGCAAGAGGGAAGGTCATACGTTTTTCAAGACTGCCTCCATACTGGTCCTCACGACGATTTGAATGAGGAGAGAAGAACTGTTGAATTAGATAGCCGTTAGCTCCATGTATTTCAACCCCATCATAGCCTGCTTCAATGGCACGACGAGTTGTTTCTCCGAATGCTTTTATGATTTCTTCAACTTCATTTTCAGTTAAAGGTCTTGGTTTTACATCAGGTTCCTCGGTTGATGCTCCTCCTCTTACGGCAGGAACATCACTTGCGCTCACAATTTCTCCATTTGGAACTAAATCAGGAGGACACATTCTTCCGCCATGAAAGATTTGTAGGATCGCTTTCGCACCTTGTTCTTTAATGGTTTTGGCTATTTGAGATAAGCTCGGAATCATCTCATCTTTGTCACCAGCAAATTCACCATGGAATCCTTTTCCATTTGGTGTAACATATGTACAAGCCGTAATCACCATGCTCACTCCACTAGAACGGCGTGCATAGTAAGATACTTCAGCATCTGAAACAGTTCCATCTGGATTAGATGAGAAGTTAGTCATTGGTGCCATGACCAGTCTGTTTTTTAATTCAACTCCATTAGGGAGAGTGAAAGTTGATAGCATAAATTGATTGTCTGCATTCATAGTTTGTAACCTCCTTAATAGTTGATTGTTATCTGAAAAACAGTACCATTATATACTTAGCTAATCAGTGGTACTTTATTAGCGTGCAAAAATAATGATACATTCTATAGGAAACAATTTAAAGCATTCTGCTTATATGGGATCAGGAGAGGGGATAATTGGGCGGAATTGGTGCACTTTTTTAGATGCGTATAAAAAACGAGCTGGCCATGTAGATGCCAACTCGTTTTTTGAAATGCCCCTGCCAAGGAATTTTATTTTACCATATACAGGGGTCATATTTGAAAGAAAATACTACTTAAAAATCTGGTCAATTGTGTGTATTTCATCTGGTGCCAAGTTGACGATGAACCTGTCTTTATGCCCTTTTCTGCCAACTGTAATTCTTTATGATGTCCTATTTCGAAGGTGTATACAGCACATTCACTTGTTTTACCTCAAGCTGAGCGCCTTGACCAAAAATTCGATTCTTTATTAGACTTTTGTTATCTACAAATTCTAAAGGGGTAGGATCTCCATGTATTGGATTAAAATAGAAATCTTTTTCAGTTGACAGTTTTATTAAGCCTTTTCCGTTCGCGAATGCGTCCATTAACGTAAATAATCCTAGTCCAGCTACCAATTGATTAGGTTTTACAAGTTCTTCTTCCCCTCCATGATCTAATATCATGTATTTCCGATCAATGTGATGGCCGATTCTATCAACTTGGAAGACCCTACTATTATCTACATACCAACTGATTGTTCCTTTGTCTTTATCATAGGAAATTTTAAGACGATGGACATCTTCAGGATTACGTTTCATAACTGGGATTTTGTAAGAAAATGCTGCATAGTTCCCCAATGTGTCTCTACCTAGTGGAAGACGCTCATAAAAGGCATAAATTTGATTATTTGTAATGAAAAAATCAAAGACCATAAATGACTGCATATCCATGGTATTAAATGCAAAGCTTGCTAAACGAATGTCATTAGGATCTTCAACTGCATCTCCAAAAGGGTGATATTGAGTACCGAATGTTCTTCCAGAAATCCAAGTTTCAAATGAAAGCACCTTCCCAGAAACAGCATCGAAGCCAGGAACTCCCGTTGAGGCTGTATGATTTATATAGGCTAACCATTTCACATGGTCGATTGCCCCAGGAAGACCACCGTTTTTGTGTTCTTGTGCTAAGGTGTTTGTAAATGCGGGCTCGCCAGAAGTAGGATTAATACCACTTGAAACAACTTTTAGTCCCTGATTGGAGGTTGATACAATTCCATCATTGCCAACATAATCGCCTGCAGAGAAATAAAACCATTTTTCTTGAGCAAAACCATTTGAGAAATCATCCCATTTGATCATTGTGGTACCGGGTGCTAACGGTTCTACCGTAGATGTAGAAGCACTAACAACTGAAACTGCACTGAATGTTAAAAGAAGAGATAGTACGACAATCTTAACTTTTTTCAATCCCATCCTAAAACCTCCTCAAAATTTATTAGTAGTACTGCTACAACGAACATGATATTCTCTAAAAGAAACATTCAATTAAAGTATATTTAAGGAAATGAAAATACTGTTATTAAATAAAACGACAAATTCTATTACTTAGTATCCTAGTTTGGGACGCGGGACCTGTCCCTCTGTCCCAAGTTATGGTAAGATGGACAAGCTAAATTGTACGAAATATAGGGAGATGATGGTTGGATGAAGCAGGAGTTTATTGAAGTGATTAATGGGCGGGAGAACAATTTGAAAAATGTTCATGTTCAGATTCCGAAGGGGAAAATTACTATTTTTACAGGGGTGTCTGGTTCAGGAAAGTCATCGATTGTTTTTGATACGATTGCACAGGAAGCCGGTCGTCAGTTAAATGAGACCTTTAGTAGTTTCGCCCGTCAGTTTCTGCCGAAATACGGCCGACCTGAGGCCGATGAAATTAATAATCTATCCACTGCGATTATAGTTGATCAGAAACGACTTGGTGGTAATGCACGATCTACACTTGGGACGGTTACTGACATTCAGCCTCTGTTACGAGTTCTATTTTCACGATTTGCACAACCAAGCATTGGTTGGAGTAATGCATATTCCTTTAATGATCCATCTGGGATGTGCCCACATTGTGAAGGAATTGGTAGAACAATAACATTAAACCTTGATGCTGCGTTAGATAAGGAGAAATCTTTAAATGAAGGAGCGATTTTACTTCCGGGGTTTGGTCCAGGGACATGGCAATGGAAAGCATATGCTGAGTCTGGATTCTTCGACAATGATAAGAAAATAAAAGATTTTACAAAAGAAGAATATGAAAAGCTGGTTTATGCCGGGGAGGAAAAAATCGTCGTTAATTATATGAATGGCGAAATCAACACAACGTATGAAGGCTTGGCCGTTAAATTTATGAGACAAAATGTGAATAGAGATAAAGATACATCGAAAGCTGCCGAGAAAAAGCTCAAAGAATTTACGACAACTGGTACATGCCCTAGCTGCCAAGGGACACGGTACAATGAGAAAGTCTTGTCTTCAACATTCAGAGGCTATTCCATTTATGACCTGACATCAATGCAACTCGATGAATTAATGGATGTACTTCAACGCTTTGATGAACCAAGTGCGAAACCAATTGTGGATGGGATACTAGAACGAGTTAAAAATCTTTGTGACATTGGATTAAATTATTTGACCTTAACAAGGGAAACGCCGACTTTATCTGGTGGTGAGTCGCAGCGGGTTAAAATGGTGAAATATTTATCTAGTAACTTAACTGGATTAATGTACATATTTGATGAGCCAAGCACTGGACTTCATCCTCGCGATGTCTACCGATTAAATGAATTACTTGTTAGATTACGTGATAAGGGCAATACGGTATTAGTGGTAGAGCATGACCCTGATGTTATCCAAATTGCAGACCATGTCATCGATGTTGGTCCGAATGCGGGTACTGGTGGAGGAAAAATTATGTATAGTGGAAGTTACCAGGGTCTATTGTCTTCTGATACATTAACGGCTCAGTTTTTAAACAAGAAACTGGAAATTAAAATGAACCCAAGACCTGTGAATGAATTCTTGGAAAGTAGAAAAAGTAGCCTCCATAATTTGAAAAATGTGAGCATACGTGTACCAATCGGGGTTTTTACAGTTGTTACGGGGGTAGCAGGTTCTGGAAAAAGTACGCTTGTGAATGAAGTCTTTGCAAAGGATTTTCCAGATTCCATTCGAATAGATCAAAGCCAAGTTCATGGTAACATTCGTTCCAATCCTGCAACCTTCTCCGGTATTATGAATTCGATTCGGAAAGCTTTTTCAGAAGCGAATAATGTGGAAAGTGGACTTTTTAGCTATAATTCAAAAGGTGCCTGTGAAACATGTGGGGGCACTGGTTCGGTAGAGCTTAACTTATCTTTCATGGATAAAATGGAAATGGAATGCAGTGAATGTCAAGGAGACCGTTACAAACAGGAAGTCCTGCAATACCTGTACAAAGGAAAAAATATTGTAGAGGTCATGGATATGTCTGTCGCAGAAGCTGTGGAGTTTTTTGAAGCAAAAGATATCAAGCGACAACTTACAAGCATGGCTACTGTTGGACTTGGATATTTGTCTTTAGGCCAACCACTAAACACATTATCTGGTGGGGAGAGTCAAAGATTGAAACTCGCAAAAGAGATAAATAAGAAGGGGAATATCTATATTCTAGATGAACCGACAACTGGACTGCATCTATCCGATGTATCCAATATTCTAGTGATTATCGAAAAATTAGTTGAAAAGGGTAATACAGTCATTGTCATTGAACATAACCTGGACGTCATCCGAAACAGTGATTGGATTATTGATTTAGGCCCAGACGGAGGTACGGGTGGTGGAGAAATTTTATATGAAGGCCCACCTTCAGGGGTAAAGGCTTGTGAACGATCTATAACAGCAAAGTATATTTAAAGAAAATAAGTGTCTAAACCCTAATGTACATTACATAGTCAAGGGTTCAGGCACTTTTTTCAATTAAGAACGAAGTACAGACCATTGTCCAAAAGGCTTCTTTTGTTAAGAACATGCTCCTTGCATAACCATTTATGGAAATTTAATGGATAATCGTAGAATTAGTTTGAATAAATGTTCAGTCTACTCATACTCATAAATTGAGGTGATCAAATGGATTACAATAATTTTAAATCAATTAAAGAGTATGGCTTTGAAGGTTATATTCCGATTACTGAATTGATGCAAAATCATTCGATCGTTCCGCATACTAAAGGGGTTTATATGGTGCTCTATACCCCTGATCATTCACCAGAGTTTTTGAGAAAAGGTACAGGTGGTTATTTTAAAGGGAAAGATCCTAATGTTCCAGTAGGAAAGTTAAATGAAAGTTGGGTACAGGATACGAAAGTAATCTATATAGGGAAAGCCGGTGGTGGAAAAAGCTCTGCTACTCTGAATTCAAGAATAAAGCAATTATTAAAATTCGGTAGTGGAAGAAACGCGAGCCACTACGGTGGAAGGGTTATGTGGCAAATTGAGGATATCAATCATTTGATAGTTTGTTGGAAGGAACTACCTGTCGAGGATCCTAATGATGTAAAAAATCAACTGATTAAGGGTTTTAAAAAGGTACATAGAAAGAGGCCATTCGCAAATATGGTAGAATAATGATCTAAATTTGTGTGTAAGATTCAATTATATATGGAGTAGTTTAGCAAAATATGGTACAGGGAGGATAATAATGAATCCTCTCTTTTATTTTGTGTCTGTTCTTACGGATGTGGTTATCAGTAAAAAACGAAACTAAATCATGTTTCATTCGTAAATAAGGTATAAGAAATAAATGAACCTTGGCTAAATTAAGATCCCATTAGGCGGTGGTATAGTGGAAAATCATGTAGATGACATTAAAACAAATATAGAGAAACTAAGGAGTACCATAAGTAAAGAACTTTCCAAAAAGCTTGATTTAAATAAATGTGAACGAGTGGTTGATAAACTGGGGTCTTTTTCGGAAGGTTGCGTAGAATGTCAGCAACATCTACTGGATCTAAAGAATCATTTTAATAAACTGGTTGCGAAAGTTGATGAAATTGATAAGGACAGTAAGTATCATAAACAAGTGATCCAAGGAATTGTTGCTCATCTCCAGAAGGGGCATAAATTGGTGCCAGAAGGATTTTACCTATCATTATACATGTCTATTGGTATGAGTATAGGTGTAGTGTTTGGATTAACAATAATTGATAATTTTGCGTTAGGTATATCGTTTGGTATGAGCATGGGAATTGCGCTTGGTGCTGGCTTGGATGCAGATGCTAAGAAAAAAGGGAATACAATATAGTTTTTAGGACACTTACAAATGTGAGTGTTTTTTGTTTGGGTTAGGTGAGAGTTGCTTAATAAATAATTTGAACTTTCTTAAAAACTACTGGAAAATTTTATGATATACTGATTTAGTAGAGGAGGCAGTGTAATGAAAAATAAACAGCGATTACTAACTGTAATGACCATCATAGCATTTTTCTCGTTGGTTGCTTGTAATAACTCAACGGATGAGGCAAATGCTAAACCAGAAAACGAAGAATCAGAAACTAGCACGAATTTAAAAACAGAGGAAAAACCAGCTACCAATGAGAAGTCTGGTGAAACAAATAAATCTGAGAGTCCTGAAAATACTCAGATTAAAAACAAAGAAGAGACATCTAAAGAACCATCTACGACTGAACATGACGAGACATCGAAATCTAGTAACAACAATGAAATAACCGAAGGTATGAAGGATGCATATCTTAAAGAATTAAATAAAATGGAAGAAGCAGATAGAAACGCCGAAGATACAGCAACAATGGCAGAATTGGAAGAACAAGAGGCGGCAAGGTATAAAAAGTGGGATGAAAAATTGAACGAGATTTATGGAATGTTAAATGAACAGCTTGACTCTGAACAAATGAATCAATTACGAGAAGAACAACGAAATTGGATTAAACATAGAGATGAAACCGCAAAAGAATCATCATTGAAATATAAAGGTGGCTCGACGGAAACCTTAGAATATGTAGCTACCCAAGCAACTATGACAAGGGAAAGATGCTATGCGCTGGTTGCAAAGTATATGAATTAAGCGTTTGATGATTAAGATAAAAATGAGTTGGCGATAAATGCCAACTCGTTTTTTTATTCGTGATGCTCGGACCAGGTCCATTGACTCAAGCGGGACAAATAGACCTGTCTTACTTGCCTTTTCATATCTGCTATGGTTAACTAGTATCTAGTAACTTAATAATCTAACAATTCGACTAGGGGAGCATGTTTGTGCTGAGAGATAGAGATATCGACCCTTTGAACCTGATCTAGGTAACACTAGCGTAGGGAAGTGGAGTTGGCGCGTTTACGTGTAAACTAAACGATTATATATTGCCGAACCCATTTCTAGTCACTAGTTATGGGTTTTTTTATCTCCCCCGAAGTCAGATAGGAGAAAGGGGAAAATGGATATGAGTAGTCTTTTTACTGATCGTTTATGGAATCGAGTGGAGCCTATTTGGAATTCGTATTTGGAGCATCCTTTCGTGAAAGGGATTGGCGAGGGGTGGTTGGAAAAGGAGAAGTTTAAGCATTATATGAAGCAGGATTATGTGTACCTGATTGAATATTGCCGACTATTTGCGTTAGGGAGTGCTAAGGCTCCCGATTTAAAAACGATGTCTATATTTGCAAACCTTTTACATGGCACGTTGGAGATGGAGATGGATCTTCACCGTCAATATGCCGCAAAATTTGAAATATCAGCAGAAGAGCTTGAGGCGACTAAGCCTGCATCAACTACAACTTCTTACACAAGTTACATGTTGAACGTTGCACAGCTCGGAGGTGTAGAAAATGTAGTCGCAGCAGTCCTTGCCTGTGCATGGAGCTATAACTTTATTGGAAAAGAGCTCGTAACATGGCCTGGAGCAGTTGATCATGAATTCTATGGGGAATGGGTGAAAATGTATTCATCCGATGAGTTTTCAGCGTTGGCTGAAGATTGTAAGACGCTAATCAATGAAATCGCAAGTGGAAAACCAGAGCGAGATTTAGCAGTACTTGAAGAAATCGTCGTCAAAACGAGTATGTTTGAATATATGTTCTGGGATATGGCCGAAAATCTTGAGGAGTGGCCGATTAATCTATAGGACAAGCAAAGGTTCCGTGACCCAACTGGGAACGGAACCTCTATTATTACTGTCCTTTACTGTTAGTACTGTAGTCAGTTTTTAACCAGGCGATTGGGCTCATATTTACTTTGTTCGCACCAGCATATTTTGTAAGTGTTGGAACAACGCTGTCTAAAGGAACCACGTTATACGTATAAGGGAGTTTCTCGTCATAGTTATACTCAAAGATAAATGGGTCAGTTGGTGGGTTCATTTTACTCATATTTTCACTTCCTACAATATGAGAAGACCATGCCCAATTTCCAATCGTAGATTTATCATGCCATGTAAATCCTTTTGTAAATAGATTTTCCCCATTGTTGTCCCAACTGCTTCCTGTATACGTTCCATATTGATTTGAGATTTTTGAGTTTACAATTAAGTTTCTATTATAAGCTGCTTGGAATAAATCAGCCCATTGGGCATCCATATTTTTAGTATCTAATCCCTGAATTTCCGCACCTGTGATTGGCTCGTTAATGTCATTGAATACAGATGTATCTGCTGCAATTGAGGCACCATTTCTAGCATTTAGTGCTCGTGAAAGTGTATCTGTACCGAATTCAGCAATTGCGGTAACATTCTCTAAAATCGCATGATGAGAGGAATTGTCCAAATACAAGTTGTACGCATGACCAGAACCTTGGCGTATCATAGGGATTCTCTGCCCAACATTGGTATACGTATTATACGCGAGTGTTAAACGTATTCTTTGATTGCCATCCTTTATCTCATTACCACTACTAGACACATAGTTCACATAATCTTTGTCACCTGAACCTGATAAATGGACCTTGCTATGATAGGCTGCATAGGCCATGATTTGTTCTTTAGTGGCACCTTCCTTACGCATGTTGTAATACACACTATCGGAATTCAGTTCATTTGAAGCATATTTCTCTTCCATAAACTGAATCGTTTGATAAATATCACTATCTGTTGAAGGATTTTCATCCGCGGGTAATCCAAACTCAGACCAGGAAATAGTGATATTCGAACCACCGTTCTCTGTATCAATTAATCCATCCGCTGCAATCGGAAATTTACTATGGTCGATCCATACATTATTGGCACTATTTATTTTAATAAAAGTCCAGCCTACTTCCTTATGTTTTCCCGTATCATCCCATTGCCACATGCCATCAAAGTTTAGATTCCGAATGACGATATCATTTGTTGACCGTTGTAATTTAAACTCGACTGATCTAATCGTTTTTCCTTTTTTTGAGAAAATCGTGAGTCCGTCAACATTATCAATATTTAGTTGTGAAACACCAGAAGCTGCTATTTTTGGATTGGTAAATCCGTTCATAGGATCCCGGTATTTCGTAATGAAACGATACTTCTTTGTTTCCTCAGAACTCAGATTTAAATGTTTCCACCCAAAATTTAAATCCTTGGCGATTTCAATTACTTTCACACTTCCAGCTTGTGCATCCAAAATGGCCTGCAAGAACTCTCTTTCTGTTTTAACCTGTCGATAATATGGGGTATCAATGTATTCACTTCGGTCATTTACCCCTAATGAAGCATAACCAGATACAGTTAGAAAACTATTGTCATACTCTTTTATAGATCTAGTAGTGTTGGGAATCTTATCGATTTCTGCCGCGTGAGCCGTACCGTTTCCGGTTAAGAAAAATGGTGCAAATAAGGATAAAACCAGGATCCAAACTAATGCTTTTCTAAATTTCATATTATACCACCTTTGCAATTTTTTTAATTAAGTCTCGATGTAAACCCAATGCTAACAAACCTTTAAATTTCACCTCCTAGCGTTCCTCTAACGGTAACCATCAGATTAGTTTGTAAACCCTTTCATTAGAATAAAATCAAAAACTTCTATATTAGTTTAGCAAGCTTCTCATTACATATTTTGTGAGATGAAGACGTTATTGTTTACATTTTCGAAGATGTTTAAGGCCTGTACACAGGTGAGGGGTGCCTTTTTCCTAGTTTCTTTTATATTAAATAGGAGGAAAGTTGTAATTTCTAAAAAAATGAAGGATATGGGCAGATGAACATGTAATAAAAAGAACATAAATAGAGTAATAGTTTAAAATCGAGTACAAATGGAAGAACAAATTAAGGACTTTGTTGGCTCATTTGCAGAGGAGTGGAATTATGGTGCAAAAAATAAGTGTTTCTCTTCGTGAACAGCCTTTTTATATAAATCGTTTTAGTGGTTACCATCCGTCGATGGCAACACATCATCTGCACCAAGATTACGAAATTTATTATTTAGCCAAAGGAGAACGGATTTACCTCATCAATGGGGAAGAGTACCTAGTAAAGAATCAGCATCTCGTTTTTATTGATAAAAATGTGATCCATAAAACGGTAAAGAATAGCAATCAGGTGTATGAACGGATGGTGATAAATTTTAGGGAGTGCTTCTTGGGTTTAGGCGAACAACATATTTTGAAGCAACTTTTTGAAAATGGTCCGTACATTATATCGATTCCCCAAAATAAAAGAGATTTAATCAACACGATCATAATGAGGTTATTCGAGGAGTACCAGAAGAACCTAAAAGAAAGGGATCTATACCTTAAATCTTTGTTATCACAACTATTAATTGAAAGTAATAGATTGTTAGAGGGAGCGAGACCTAAAGAATCGATGAAAGTTTCGAGCCAACAGGATAAGACTGGTAAAAATGAAATCGAAAAGATGATTACATTTATTAATAATAATTTTACAAATGACATTAAGCTTAGTGTTCTATCCCACCATTTTCATGTGAATGAGCAGTATATTAGTAGGTTATTTAAAAAATACACAGGATGCAGTTTTATTGAATACTTGAATGCGATCCGTATAAATGAAGCTAAAAGGTATTTAATACATACAACCTTGAAAGTGAATCAAATTGCAGGAAAAGTGGGTTATTCCAATCATGTTCATTTTTGGCGAGTATTTAAGAGGAATACAGGTATGTCCCCGAATCAATTTAGGATACTAAAGCAGAACGATAATCTGTAACTTCCGGAGTTAGTTGAGGTAGTGACTATAAAAGTGGCAAATTAAAGCATAATAATAATTAAAACTAACGATAATATGAATTTGATGGTATTATACGTTAAGAGAGAAATTATATAGTAGAGGTACTTTAATGCAATTTATTAATCGATTTGAACAAGCTTTTCATTATTCACCTATAGGCATGGCCTTGTTTTCACTAGATGGGTTGTGTTTAAAAACAAATCCAGCACTATCAAAGATTACAGGCTATTTGGAAGAGGAATTATTATCTCTTACTTTTCAAGAGATTACCCACCCGGATGATTTAGAGGAAGACCTAAGACATGTGCAGGAACTAATAGAGGGTAAAAAAGGCTCCTATGAAATGGAAAAGAGATACTTTCATAAAAATGGAGACATTGTATGGGTTTTTCTTTCAGTTTCGATTTTTCAACAAGATGATAAAACGTTCTATTTAATTTCCCAAATTTTAGATATAACTGAAAAAAAGAAATTACAGCTTAGTTTACTCGAAAGTGAAGAAAGGTTTCGCAACCTCCTAACCTATTCACCAGACCCTATCTTGGTATTTGATGGAGAGATTATTTTATACACGAATGAGTCTGCAGCCAAACTAGTTGACACATCCGTTGAAGATATGGTTGGGGGGAACATTAGGAAATTTATTGATCCGTCTATGCATGATTTGTTTCAAATTCGTAGCCAAGAAATATTAAATCATAATGAGCATCTTCTTGATTTTGATGTGAAAATACGTAGTAAAAATGGTCGTATTGTTGATGCAGTTTTTTCTGCGGTTCCAATCTCTTATATGGAAAAAAAGGCAATTTTAGTTAGTTATCGTGATATCACGGAACGGAAAAAGATGGAACAAGCATTGAAAGAAAGTGAAGATCGTTATCGTCAACTAGTCGAGTATTCTCCGTTGGGTATTTTAGTCCATCAAAAAGGTATAATCAAATATGCAAACCCGACAGCGTTAGAATTATTAGGTATCACACATGCAAAATTGATGGAAGGAATCCAAATAAGTAATATTGTCCACCCGGATTTTCGTCTTGTCGTTTCAAGAAGGATTAGAAATATTGAAGAAAATGGTCGGTTTGAGCCTACCATATATGAAAAATTCATTCGGTTAGATGGTCAGGAAATCGATGTTGAAGTTAGTGGAATTCCAATTCAATTGAACGGAGAATCAGCAGTCCAGGTCGTATTTTGGGATGTAACCGAGAAAAAGAAGGAAGAGGATTTAATAAGGTACCGCGCCTACCATGATACATTAACAGATTTACCAAACCGACTAAAATTCAATATGGATTTAATGGAAGAGATTGAAAAGGATTCAATGTTTACCATTATGTACCTAGATTTACATGGCCTCAAAACGGTTAATGATTCGTATGGTCATCAAGCTGGTGATATGGTACTAGTCAAAGTAACAGCTCGTTTAACTGGAGTCCTTGGTTCAGTTGGTCTCGTCTACCGTTTAGGTGGGGATGAATTCGCGATTGTACTTCATGGACGAAAAAACGAAGAAGAAATAAGAGAGACCGCAAAAAGTATCGCGAGGGCCATTCAACAGCCCATCTACGTTGCAAATTCAATTGCCGAAATTTCTACAAGTATTGGAGTTGTCTTTTATCCTGAACATGGGGTAGACATGGAGTTACTTCTTCGCCATGCTGATCTGGCCATGTATCACGCAAAGAAATCGAATACCTTATATAAAATCTATGATAGATAAGACTTTCCTCAATTCTAGCATCTAAGATTCATCTTAAACGACATGTATATGTCGTTTTTTCTATATCCTTTTTTAGTACTCTCAAAAAAGAGTCGTTTTCGAAATAATTTGATATTTAAGTTGACAACCTCATGTGACTTCATGTACGCTAATATTGTTAAATATTACAAAAATAAATACGACGTCTCTTATCGAGAGTCGGGGGAGGAACCTGGTCCGCAGATCCCGCAGCAACCGTTACAATAAATGTAACTAGGTGCTAATTCCAGCAAGCATTTGCTTGAAAGATGAGTGTGGGATACATATTGCCTCTTCCTCATCGGAAGGGGCTTTTGAATTTCATCGGTCTGAAATGAAGCATTTCCCTATTTATAAGGTGAGTAAACTTATGGGAAATGTCGTATTTTATTTAGTAAAAATAGCTAAGGGAGAGATTGACGATGAGTTTGTACAAAAAGGAATATTTCGGAAGACTACCAGAATTGAAAAAATATGCACCTGAAGCATTTCAATCATTTATTAAATTTGATAGCGCAGCATTAGCCGCGGGTAAACTTTCCGTGAAGCAAAAGGAATTGATTGCTGTGGCGGTAGCTCACATTACGGGTTGTCCATACTGCATTGATTTACATGTTGGGAATGCAAAGAAAAACGAATCTAGCAGAGAAGAAGTGGCAGAGGCTATTTTTGTTGCAACAGCATTGAAGGCTGGATCCGCTTTAGCGCATGGAGTGAATGCACTCAATGCCTATGATGGAAATGGGGATGAGGATCTATATAAAGAGGCTTATTTTGCAAGATTAAAAGAATTTGCTGATTTAAATGGTGAGGCATTTAAAGCATTTATTGATTTTGACACGAAGTCTTTAAAGGCGAAAAACTTAACAGAAAAAGAGAAAGAGTTAATCGCGGTTGCATGTGCACACACAACAGGTTGCGCATATTGCATTAACTTACATACGAAAAATGCCAAAAAAGCGGGTGCTGATTTAGAAGAAATCACAGAAGCAATTTTTGTTGCGACCGCATTAAAAGCAGGATCTGCTTTGGCACACAGTGTAAATGCGCTTAATGCGTATGATGAGAAGTAATTGACACTTAATCAAATAATTATATTAAAAGAGAACACAAACCCAAAGGTCTGTGTTCTTTTTTGTTTGCCCCTTATTTTCACATATCTAGATAGGAACAGTAACTAAAATCATAAGAAAATCTTAAGAATTGCATGCAGTGTTTGTTAAGATTTGATTGATATCCTTTCCTTATAGTAAATTCTAAGGAGTTGATAGAAATGGTGAACACCACAAGTAGGAGTGAACGTAATGAATATATTGGTTTGTGATGACGATCAAGCCATCGTCGATGCGATCGGAATTTACTTAGAGAATGAAGGCTATACCGTATGTAAAGCTTCCAATGGACTAGAAGCGATTGAGGTCATTAAAAGTCAGGAAATCCACCTTATTATCATGGATCTTATGATGCCAAAGATGGACGGAATGAGGGCGACAATGGAAATTCGGAAAGAGAATAATATTCCTTTAATCATGCTTTCTGCAAAATCGGAGGATCATGACAAAATATTAGGCTTAAATATTGGCGCAGATGATTACATGACGAAGCCTTTTAATCCGTTGGAATTGATTGCAAGGGTTAAGTCTCAGCTGAGAAGATATACATCATTAGGTAGCCTTGATATGAGAGCCAATGTATTTCAGACAGGGGGATTGATTATCGATGATGAGAGTAAAACGGTCACTGTTGATGGCGAGGAAGTCCATCTTACACCAGTTCAATATAAGATCGTAAGGCTTCTGACAGAAAACGCGGGAAGAGTATTCTCAATTGAAGAGATATATGAGAAGGTATGGAACGAACCGTCCTTTAACCCGGAAAATACCGTTACCGTTCATATTCGAAAAATTAGAGAGAAAATCGAAATCAATCCGAAAGAACCAAAATATTTGAAGGTGGTGTGGGGAGTTGGATATAAGGTGGAAAAAATATAGCCACTCGATTTTAACAAAAATCATTGTTTTTATCATTGCGATCTTGTGTTTTACAGGAATGGCTCGAGCAGTTGTTGAAGTGGAGATTGTAAATGATGGGAATTTTAGTAGCGTAACCGAAGAGCATTACATAGAGAGCATGGCCTATGTAAGGGAAAGTGAAAGGTTGATAGGTGACCTTACAAGGCTCTTAGGTGAATATAAAAGTGAGGAACATATTTTAAGTGGCAAAACCATTCGCCAGGATGAATGGAAGCAAGTAGAAGAAAACTTATATTACACAGAGTTTCAACATTCAAGATCTTATAATCCTGAGTTAGGTGAAGAGAATAACTTTGAAAAGTTTATAGAAGAATATGCAAATAAACTAACTGAGGCTAAAGATCAGATGATTAAAGATGATTTGAAAGAGTTTCATATGCTTGTGCAAAATCTTGAAGATTACGAGCCAACCTTTTATGCAAGTGATGGTACCAATGTGTTTGCAAATAGTTCGAGAACGAAAAAAGAACAGTTTGAAACGTCACCTGCATATATGATATTTGAGGGATACAAACAAGAGTTTTATCCAAACGAAACAGAGAAAAATGAACATCTATATCGTGTTACAGAACAAATCGATGAAATCGATATGGAAAACATCGTGATTTTTGTAGGGTTTTCGAATCAATTTTTAAATGAAAAAGCGGAAGCGTGGGAAGAAGGAAAAGCAGTTGCTACTTCAAGCTTATATCAATTATTAGGATACTTAGCAGGATTCATTCTTACATTTATTTATTTAGTGCTTGTAGTTGGTAGAAAGTCATTTCGCGATAAAGAGGTAACCTTCCGACCAGTTGAAAGACTTTATAATGATATAAATATTGTTATGTGCATTCTTCTTTTTCCACTATGGATAACGTTAGTGGATGATGTGTTTGAAAATATGACGAATATGTTCACCATTATCACAATCCCGATTGCGATTTTGGAATTATTGTTGATACTGCTACTTGTGAAGCATGTAAAAAATAAAACGCTTTTCAAACACACATTGATCTATACAATCATCTACAAATTAGTGAAATTTATTGGCGATGTCTATAAAAGCGGAAGCATTGCTGTAAAGACAGTATTACTTGTAATTGGCTACCCTCTATTGATTGCTATTACATTTTTCATGTTTCCAATTACGATAGGGATCGCCGCTTGGTTTGCTTATAAAAAGGTCAAGGCCTTCCAGAACATTCAAAAAGGAATCGAGATTGTTAAGGATGGCAATCTTCATCATCGAATAGAGGTTGAAGGAAATGGCGAATTCGCAAAACTTTCTTCAAATGTAAATAGCATTACAGATGGGTTGAAAAAAGCAGTAGATAGTGAGTTGAAAAGTGAGCGGTTAAAAACGGAACTTATCACCAATGTCTCACATGATATCAGGAATCCGTTAACTTCGATTATCACGTATGTTGATTTATTGAAACATGAAAAGGATCAAACAAAAGCAAGTGAATATATTGAAGTACTTGATCAAAAAGCACAAAGGCTCAAACTGCTAACAGATGATTTATTTGAAGCATCGAAAGCATCTAGCGGAAATATTCCAGTACAAGTAGATAAGATTGATATCGTGTCATTAATTACCCAGGGTCTAGGGGAAGTGAATGATAAGATAGAAGCAATGGGCTTGGATATGAAGCTGAATCATCCTGACAATAAAGTCTATGTTACAGCCGATGGGAAACTATTATGGAGGTCCATCGAGAACGTCTTATCGAATATATTTAAATATGCACTTGAACGTTCAAGAGTCTATATAGATATAGAGGAGTTAGACAACGAAATACGAATATCTTTTAAAAACATCTCAGCCTATGAGTTAAATATCTCTGCTGAAGAACTAATGGAACGATTTAAACGAGGCGATGAATCCAGAAACAGTCAAGGCAGTGGCTTAGGACTTTCAATCGCAAGAAACCTCATTGAACTCCAAAAAGGCAAATTCAATATTCACGTTGATGGAGATTTATTTAAGGCCGTTATTTATTTACCTAAGTATGACCCTACTGATAAAATGATATGATAAATATGGAAACAGGATTCTATGATTGTTGCCAATTACCAAGTACTATTCATAGGAAATATCGATGGAGGAATACAGTATGAAAATCATTGTTACTAGTTTATTTGTAGAAGATCAGGATAAGGCGCTGAAGTTTTATTCTGAAACTCTTGGCTTTGTAAAAAAGCATGATGTTCCCATGGGAGAATTTAGATGGATTACACTTGTATCTCCCGAAGATCAGCAAGGTACTGAGCTTGTGCTCGAACCAAATAACAATCCCACTGCCAAAGAATATCAACAGAAGTTATATGCTGGAAATATCCCAGCAACGATGTTTGGGGTAGAAAATATCCAAAATGAATACGAACGATTAATGGAGCTTGGCGTGAAATTTACGATGAAACCGACAAATGCTGGTCAAGTAACAATAGCTGTCTTCGATGACACTTGCGGAAACCTTATTCAAATCGCTCAGCAGAACAATCCGAATAATTAAAAGAAGCAATAATTGAACAATGAAGTATATTTTAAATACAGTAAATGACTAGGGAAATATAAAAACCTAGTCTTTTTTCTTTGGAGTTTTTTTGGTGAATCAATAATAATATATTAAAGAGAACTAAAAATTTATTGAAAAACGATAAATAATATCTTATAATCAATATAACGAATTAAATGCTATGTTTGAAAGGAATGGAGTACATTGAAAACTAAAACAAAACGTCTACTTATTACTGGGGTTACAGCAGCCGCTGTCTTTAGCTCATTTGCAATCCCTCAATTTCGAGTAGAAGCAAATGAATTTTTATCATTATTCCGTGTTAACCAACTTGAGATGGTGAAGTTGACGCAAAGTGATATCAGTGAAATTGAGAATTGGGTCCGTGAAAATAAAGAAGGTTCGTTAGACTTAGCGGGAATTGGAAAATTGGAAATGTCAGAGACAGCAGGGGAGCCAACTTTCTATGAAACGGACCAATCAGCTGCAGAAGCTGGCTACTCCGTGCCTAAATTAGGAGAATATGAGATTGAAGGAGTAAGTGTGACTCCAGCAACAACCATTACCTTTACTTTAAATATCGAAAAAGCAAATCAATTATTATCTCAATTAGGTTCAGAACAACAATTTGAAGCTGCTTTAGATGAACAACCGTTTTCCGTATCAACATATGATGCGATTCAAACGGATTACAGGCTGAATGAGCAACACATCAGATATATGCGAACAAAATCTCCAGAAATCAAAGTTCCTGAAGGAGTATCGATCAATGAAGTAAAAGCTACATTGCTTTCTCTACCATTTTTACCTGAGAATGTGAAGACACAGCTTGCAGATATCGATCATATTGAAACCAGCTTACCTATTCCTCATGTAGAAAGAGAAGGTTCTACCGTGACGGAAGTTCGTGTAGGAGATGCTCCTGGGTTTGTCGTAGAAAGTGACGAGGATTCCTATATGGTTTGGCAAGAAGATGGAAATATTCATGTGATTTATACGCAAAGTAAAATGGGAGCAGATGAACTAATTGAATTAGGTAAGCAAATGAAGTAAAAGAAATGAAAAGTTCAGAGCTCGCTAAAAATGCACTCTGAACTTTTCTTAATAAAACATCATGGAGGAAGAGAATGAACGTTATTCAAACGAATTCATTAACGAAAACGTACAATGGAAAAGGTGGAATATCTGATGTAACTTTGTCGGTAGGGGAAGGAATGGTATACGGCTTTTTAGGACCGAATGGTTCCGGGAAAAGCACGTTTGTTCGTACACTTCTTGGATTACTGCAGCCTACAAGTGGTGAAGGTTATATTCTCGGAGAACCGATTGGAACGACAAAATCAAGGGAACAAGTAGGATATCTTCCGGAGTTATTTCGTTACCCAGATTGGTTAACAGGTAGGCAATTGTTACTAAGTCATGCTGAATTATGTAGGATACCAGTTCGCGAGCGGAACAAACGAATTGATGAAGTAATCGAGTTAGTTGGAATGACAGGAAGAGAAAATGGTAGGATAAGTGGCTTTTCAAAGGGAATGTCCCAACGAATTGGTCTTGCTTGTGCTATTTTAAATGATCCGAAAGTAGTCTTTCTTGATGAGCCAACATCTGCACTTGACCCAATAGGACGCAAAGATGTGCGAGACCTCATGGTGTATCTTCGCGACCAAGGTAAAACCGTTTTTTTAAATAGTCATTTGTTGTATGAAGTAGAGTCAGTGTGTGATCATGTTTCGATTGTTCATCAAGGCGAAATGGTTGCACAGGGACCGTGGCGTGAGTTAATGATGACGGAAGCAAAAGTGGAGGTTGTAACGGATAAGCCGATAGTTGCACTGCCTTCATTTGTGACACGTAATCAGAAGGTAAAAGAGGAAGAGGGTCGAACAAGGTGGGTGTTACAGCTTGAGCATGAAGCCGATATACCAAGACTCATTCAATTCTTAGCTTCAAACCAAGTTTCAATCTTTGAAGTGAAACCCATAATCCCTCATTTAGAGGATGTTTTCTTGTATTGGGTGAACCAGAAAAAGGAGAACGCTTATGTGGACAATCAGTAAATTAACCTTTAAAGAAATGGTATCAAAGCGAATTTTTTTAATTACGATTATGATGACTCTCGTATTTCTGGCTCTTTACGGTACGGCTATTTATTTTGCTGGTAAGGATACACCGGGGGCGAATGCTGGAACACAAGTAATTTTAATGCAGCAGTTTGTCGCATCACAACTTATGGGGGTCGGCCTTTATTTTTCATCTTTTATCATTGCTCTACTTGCGATATTGTCTAGCGTTAGTACTATTTCAGGGGAAGTGTCAAGTCACCAAATTGATACTTGGTTGATGCGCCCAATTTCTAGAGCCCGATTTGTTTTGGGCAAGTTTATCGGATTAGCTTTACTCTTAATCTCTTATGCTATCGGACTCTTTTTTAGTATTATCCTCATTCATCAAGGGATAGGTGCGGAATGGATGGCATTGGACATTAAACCAATGCAGATATTGAAAGCTGTAAGTGTATTTGCCATTCAGCCATTTGTTTTGATCGCATTTGGGTTATTTTTAAGTACACGAATGACCACCTTGAATGCAGGCATTGTTTCCATTATCTTATATGGCGCGGCGTTTATAGGAGGTTTTATTGAACAATTTGGAGCCGTAATTGAAAAAACGACTCTCGTAAATATTGGGATCGTGATGAGCCTCGTATTTCCAATTGATTCAATCTATCGTAAAATGACAATTTTATTATTTGACACGTCGGATAGCCCATTGTCACTTGCACAAGGTGGGATGTTCACAAGTATCTCAAATCCTAGTAACCTGATGATTGGGTATGCGTTGTTATATGGAGTACTTATTGTGTTAATTTCGATTTATAGTTTTAAAAAGCGGGATGTGTAGTAAAAAAATTTGGTACTAATAATAAATGCCGATTTTTCAATAATGAGAAATCGGCTTTATTTATTCATTGACGATTTGTTCACCCTCTTCTAAAGTAAAGTAAATACATTCTGTTACTCTATACATAAATACCAATATCAAAGGGGTGCTGAGATGGATACGATTTTAGGCAAAACAAAAGATGAATGGATACAGAACTATCCATTACTAGAAAAACTCATGTTAACTGAGGAGGTTTTTTGGAACAATCCGAAGTACATAGATTTTGAAAGAGCGATTCAACATGTTTCTTTAGGAATCGAGGATGTCCGTGATGCGGAAGAGAGGCTAATGAGGTTTGCACCTTATCTTGCAAGTGCTTTTCCAGAAACAATGGATATGAATGGAATTATTGAATCGCCTTTAAAAGAAATTCCTGAGATGCAGCGCTCCCTTGAGAGTTTGTTTACTGAAAAGATAGTAGGAAAACTGCTTCTAAAATGCGATAGCCATCTACCGATTTCTGGGTCGATTAAAGCAAGAGGCGGTATTTATGAAGTTTTGAAGCATGCTGAAGATTTAGCCATACAAAATAAACTATTATCAAAGGATGATGATTATAGCAAACTCGAAAGTGATGCATTCAGACATTTCTTTTCCAAGTATTCGATCGTTGTGGGTTCTACCGGGAATTTAGGGTTAAGTATTGGAATTATGAGTGCTAAGCTAGGATTTAACGTAACGGTTCATATGTCAGTAGATGCAAAGCAGTGGAAAAAAGACCTGCTCCGGAGTAAGGGAGTAACAGTAGTCGAACATGAATTGGACTATAGTGTTGCAGTTGAACAGGGTAGAAAACAATCTCAGGAAGATCCTAATAGCTATTTTATTGATGATGAAAATTCGACCCATTTATTCTTAGGGTATGCCGTTGCAGCATCCAGGCTAAAAAAACAATTGGAAGCGATGAATATCACAATCAATGAAAAGCATCCATTGTTTGTGTACCTTCCGTGTGGGGTTGGAGGCGGTCCTGGAGGAGTGGCTTTTGGTCTAAAGCTACTTTTCAAAGACCATGTCCACTGTTTTTTTGCCGAACCGACGCATTCCCCTTGTATGTTACTTGGCTTATTAACCGAGCAGCATGATAAGGTTTCAGTCCAAGATTTTGGGATTGATAACAAAACGGCAGCGGATGGCTTAGCTGTTGGTCGGCCATCGGGCTTTGTTGGCAAAACATTGGAGCAGCTAATAAGTGGGGTCTATACGGTTGAAGATGATCAGCTATTTGCTTATCTTAGTATGTTGGCTCAAACAGAAAATATCTACTTAGAACCGTCTGCACTTGCAGGAATTGCTGGCCCAGCTCGATTATTTACTGAACCAGAGGGTAGACATTATATCAATCAAAATAACTTAACAGAAAAAATGAAGGATGCCGTTCATATATCATGGGGAACGGGAGGCAGCATGGTTCCAAAAGAAATCATGGATTCCTATGTAGAAAAAGGGGGAAAGATCCTAAAATAGAACACACATATCTATATAGATACGAGAATTTTTTCATCTTCTTTAATAAATGACGCACAAAGAGTTCGTCTTTAATCCTTATATTATATTTACTTCTAACCAGTGTTTTATTTAAAATTAATTCTATTGTATAATAAATTTAAATAAATCTATTATATAATGAGGTGGTTATGAATGACTGCTGATGAAATAATGAAAGCAATTCAAGAAATGGATAATGGTGAACGGATAAAATTACTTAATATGTTATTTGATAATTTTTTTGACAGCAGACCCTCAAAAGATCAAATTATAAAAGAGAAAGAGGAAATTTTTTGGGGTAAAGAAGATGAGTAAGGCAGGCAAACGTGGAGAGGTTTGGATAATTGAATTAAATGGAAAAAGAAGACCGGTAGTGATCGTAAGTAATGATAATGTAATTGTAGAATTAGACCAGTTAATTGCTACAATTACAAGCCAAATGGCAAGAAATGAATTTGATGTTGTGATTGAATACTGGGAAGAAGCGGGCTTGGCTAAACCTTCCATTGTCAGATGTTCTAAACTAAACACAGTGCATTTTAAAGAATTACTATTTAAAATTGGAAAATTACATGAACATGATTTAGACAGAGTATTGACGGCGATACGAAAATACTTTTAAATTTTTATCCTGTATAGATGATGTTAAAAGGACCAGCCCCGAGTATGCAAAAGCTTTACCGCACTCGTGGGCTGGTTCTTTTTCCAAAAGAGAAACTGGACATTATTGAACTTTTAATACTCGCACCATTAAACCATAAAAAATGAAATATTTCTTTCAAACCATTTTAACAGTCCCTTAATATTCACTTACTACAATGAGGTAGATAAGTGAATATGAAGGGGCTTTTATTGTGAAATAAAAATACCCTAAAACGAAAAGGAGGATAAGGAAATGCCAAAGTTTGTAATCTTAAACACGAATTTTAGTAATGAACTTATACAAATTGCTGAAGCAATCAACGAACAAATTCAATTTGAAAGCCACCCCAATGCTGTCATAAGAGACATCTATCAAGAGACAAAAATCCACATTCATGAATATAAGAAAAAATTATATGTAAAATGCTACACAACAGGAGGCAGTCAGTACTAACACCATTTTCACTATCAGCAATAATAAAGGGAGGAAACCATTTTGGATACTGCGACACATATTATGACGGGCGTGGGATTAGCGGGTTTGTCCTTTCTTGATCCGACCGTTGCTCACCATCCAGAAATACTCTCATCTATCGTTTTTTGTACGGTTGTAGGATCGAATGCTCCTGACGTAGATGTCATTCATAAATTTAGAGGGAATGAGATCTATGTTCAAAAGCATCGAGGCTATAGTCATTCGATCCCTGCCCAAGGTTTTCTGATCCTTGGTATTGCAGGTGTTGCCACGATTGCTAATGGGGGATTCTACTTTTCCACCTTTTTGTTTTGGTCCTTTTTAGCCGTCCTACTACATGTATTATCCGATATCTGTAATATTTATGGAACACAAGCCTTACGACCATGGAATAACAAATGGATTGCGTTAAATATTCTACCTATCTTTGATCCTTTTATTATGCTCCTTCATATACTTGGTACGGTTTTATGGATCATTGGATTACCACCTGGAATTATATTTTTATCTGTTTATATTCTTGTGTTGTTCTATATTTTGCTCCGTTACGTCATACAACAAAAGTTGAAAAAACAACTGCTATCCTATAGTAGTTCCGGCGTATCCTATACGCTAATCCCAATGTTCCGCATCAATCACTGGGGGATTATTGCCAGTTTTGATGATCGCTATAAGCTTGGAAAATATGAAAATAATCGTATTACTTGGTCAAAAGATCTAGTGAAGGCGGATGAAAAAAATAAAATTATCTCTGCAACACATAAAGATACCTTTGTTCATTTTTTAAGAAAACATTCCGAGTACGTTCATGCCAACATTATCGAAAAAATGGATGGGTATGAGGTACATTGGTATGATCTTCGCTATCAGTCTAGATTGGATGAACCTTATGTGGCTATTATCAAATTGGATCGAAAGCTTAATTTTGTTAAAAGTGAAGTGAAACGAGGATTCATTACAGTTATAGAAAAAGCATAAGATAGTCCCTCTATATATGTTAATAGAAGAGATAGTCAAATACTTAAAGGGCATTACTGGAACAAAGGTAATGCTTTTCTTTATTACATAAATTAGGAGTAAAGTCCCATATATTCCCTTTTTATATGAATATAGTAAAAAAGTTATATTTTATATAGTAATTTTGCCTAGTTTCTATAGACAAGTACTAAAAGTATAGCTAATATAAATCTTGGAATATAAAGAAGATTGAGATTATTTGAGTAAAAACAACTGGTATAGGAACACCTTTAATGATCTTGCTCTGGAAAAGGGTGAGGTATACATGTTAGAAATAATTATTCTTTTATCTTCATGGATAATAGGAATCTTATTATTCTTTTTATTGGTACCCGTTTCAAAAATTCGCTTAGCCATTTTAGGCTTGCTTATTATGCAAGCGATTACTTGGCCGTTAGGTTTTTTTGTCTCCGAATTTAATTTAATCAGCTACCCAGTTCGATTTTTTGATGATGCGGCTCGAACTAGTTTTACATTTGAATACTTTGCGTTCCCAATCGTTAGTGCTATGTATAATTTATATTATCCACGAAAATCCAAGTTAGGAGGACTTTTATATACAAGTATAATCGTTTCTTTATTAACAGGTATAGAGGTGATACTTGAAAGATACACAGATAACATTGAATATGTACATTGGAGATGGTACTGGAGTTGGATTTCAATGTTTATTACTTTATATATATCGTTCGGGATATGGAAATGGTTTATTAAAAAATAGCATAAGTCCCTTAGGACCTATGCTATTTTTGATTAATGTAAAGCTTTTTTCAATGTTTCAAGATTTTGTCTCATAATGCTAAAATAATCAGCATTGTTTTTAATATCCTCTTCTGTAGCTGATTCCAGGTTATGAAGAGTTAGAGCTTCAGCGTTGATTTCATTTTTTACCATTTCAGCTACTTTTGAAGTAAGGTTTTGCTCAAACAGTACAAACTTGATGTTATGTTCTTTTGCTAGTTTGATAATGTGTGTTAAGTCCTTTTGGGTAGGCTCATTTGTTGGTGATAATCCGGAAACACTTATTTGTTTAATACCATACCTAGTTTCCCAATATCCGTAAGCTGCATGAGATACTACTATTTCTTTCCTAGAAGACTCGTTCACAACATCCATGAATTCTTGATCTAATGCATGCAAGTTTTTAACTAGTTCATCAAAATTTTTTTCAAAGTCTTTTTTAGCCTCTGGTTTTAATTCCTCAAGAGTATGAAGAATATTTTCAGCCAACTCTACAGCTAAAAGAGGATCTAACCAAACATGTGGATCAACGTCCCCATGATGATGGTGGTCTTCCGTACCTGATTCACTATCAACTTGTCCTTCGTGTTCATCATGGCTGTGGCTTTCCTCGTTATTAGAATCAGATTGATGGTGGTCTTGTTCAGTTTTAGTTATGTCCTCATCATGATGTAATTCGTGTTCTCCCTGTGTTTTCGCAAGTTCCATATCTCCTGTAGCCTTCACCAGCTGCACCTTTTCATTTTGCAATGTTTTAATGGCTGCATCAATGAAGCCTTCTACTCCTGCACCCACATAAATAAGAGCATCTGCTTCCGCTATACCTACCATTGTTTTGGTAGTAGGTTCGAATGTGTGTGCGTCAGCACCTGTAGGGAACACACTTACAACTTCTACATGTTCACCACCAATTTTTTCTGTGAAATCATGTAATGGAAAAACTGTAGTATAGATTTTAAGACGTTCAGATGGTGTCGGGGTGTTCTTAGCTTCAGTTGTACTCGTTTTGTTGTCTGAAACACACCCAAACAACAATGTGGTTGCCAATAAAACGAAAAATGCAATGACGTGTTTAATTTTCATCAATATCCCTCTCAATCATAATCATTCTGATTTACTCGGTATATGTAAAATGTATATCGTAATCATTCCGATTATGAAACCAAAAAAAATTCATGTACTTGATGCATTTTTTAGTCTCTTTGATTTAAATAAATCGTAATGATTTCGTTTTACTTAAACAATATTACGATAGAAAATAAAAACTTTCAAGATAAATTTTTGGAGTGGTATCTAACTTCTTCAAGAATAGGAGAGTCATAACCTTTTCTACTATTTTATAGAGGTTGGTACACGTGACCTATCCCAGTGGTTTCCAATTTTGGAGCATTTGTTACCATTTATGATTTTAAAGGAGCATGTTTACATAATCACCTAGTCAGCGGGCCTTAACATGTATAATCCCAATATATCCCGAATTATCCAAAAATATGGCATTTGAGCAATTATTCAAAAAAGATATACAATTTTATATGACATCATTGTTCGTGGTACTTTCGTTTCAAAAATCATTTTGAAAAAAGTATTACCAATTACAATCTTTTCTAGAATAAAAAACTCAGGGGGTATTTAAGTACATGAAAAAACGACTATCAATATTATTTTTAGTACTCATCATGGGAATTATGACAGCTTGTGGAACAGGTCAGGAAACAGGTGGGTCAACTGACGGAGGGAAGTCTAGTAGTGATTCTTCAAGTTTACTAGATGAGCTGAAAGAAAAAGGTACCGTTACAATTGGCTTTTCAAACGAAGCTCCATATGCGTATCAGGATCCCAAAACAGGTGAATTAAAAGGAGCAGCCGTCGAGATTGCGACAAAGGTATTTAACAATATGGGAATTGAAAATGTTGAGGGGCAAATCGCTGAATGGAATCAGCTGATTCCAGGTGTAAAAGCAGGTAAATTTGATGTTATTACAGCGGGAATGGCAATTCTACCTGAACGTGCTAAACAAGTAGACTTTGGTGAACCAGAAATTCAATATGGTGAAGGCTTGATTGTTGAAAAAGGGAATCCATTAGATTTACATAGCTACACTGATATTGCAGACAATCCTGATGTAATCGTAGCCGTTATGTCTGGGGCAACGGAAATAGAATTCTTAAAGGAAATGGGTGTTAGCGAGGATCAAATTTTAGAGGTTGCTGACATTCCAGCTACATTCTCTGCCGTCCAATCAGGTCGAGCACAAGCGACAACAGGGACCGAAATGACAGTGAAAATGGCCCTGCAATCTTCTGACCAATCGGCGTTAGAATTTGTTGAGGATTTTGAACAACCAGATATAAAAGGTGTACCAAGTTTTGGTGCAGCAGCTTTTGCTCAAGATAGCGACGAACTCAGGGAAGCTTACAATGCAGAGCTAAAGAAACTTAAAGAAAACGGAGAGATTCTTGATCTCATTACCCCATCTGGTTTTGGTGAAGGCAACCTTGTTCCAAACGATTTAACAACGGAGCAAGTGATCGAAAGTTTAAAATAACACGGGGAAAAGATAGACAGGTCTCCCAATTGGGGGATCTGTTTTTTAGTGGATTTTGTGGTTTAAATCAAGATTTGGAGAGTTAAAGCGGGATTTTGAATAATAATACACAATTCTGTGCTTATAGCGCAATTATGCGAAGTAAAACGCAATTCCGAAGGTTAACACGCAATTCCGTGAAATAAAACGTAATTCTGATGATTATAACGCAATTCCACAAAATAAAGCGCAATTCCACCGGTTTAATTAAAAAAGAGGTGATTCCAATTAGTCAAATAGGTGAGATCTTCTCAATTTTACTTCAAGGTCTAAATATTACGATTACAATTTTAGTTACATCGGCATTTTTTTCCTTTCTAGTTGCTTTTTTAGCGGGGTTTGGACGTTTATCGAAGAATATCTTTATCCGAAAATTTACGGGTTTTTTCGTCGAAATTTTCCGTGGCACTTCTTTAATCATTCAATTGTTTTGGTTTTTCTATGCACTGCCAATTTTGTTTGGGATCGAATTAGGTTCCGAATTTTGGGCTTGTGTGATTGCCATTTCAATGAACTATGGTGCCTATATGTCAGAAACCGTCCGTGGTTCAATTCTATCCGTTGCACACGGACAAACAGAGGCAGCAATCGCCCTTAATATGTCACGCTTTCAGCGGATGAGAATTGTGATCTTGCCGCAAGCTGTACGGATGATGCTTCCGGAATTCGGTAATTATTTGATTCAAATGTTAAAGGCAACTTCACTAATTTCGCTCGTAGGCTTGGCTGATATTGTGTATAAAGGCCAACTTTATACAAACACGAATCTTTCTTCTACGCCTACTGTTTACTTACTAATTCTTGTATTCTACTTTATTATCGCCTTACCTTTAATTGGTTTAACTAAATGGGCGGAAAAACAATCATCGAAGGGAGTGGCAAGTGAATAATGTGGGATTGGAGTATGTTTTTTGGATCACTTCCGATGATCTTTAAAGGGCTATGGGTGACCCTTGGGGTAACAATTGCTTGTTATCTTTTTGCGATGGTGTTTGGTTTTGTCTGGGTTGTTCTAAAACGAATCCCATTTAAACCCTTTAAGTGGGTTGTGTCATTTGTACTTGAGTTTATTCGCTCGACACCGCCACTTGTGCAATTGTTTTTCTTGTTTTTTGGGTTACCAATGGTTCCATATGTTGGCGTGAGCTTAAGTCCATTCACGGTTGCGGTGCTAGGTCTTGGTGTTCACTATAGTACATACATATCTGAAATCTATCGTTCTGGTATTCAATCTGTCGATAAAGGGCAATGGGAAGCCTCGATCGCTTTAAATATGTCTGTGAAAGATAGATGGACAAAAGTCATCCTTCCGCAGGCGATTCCTCCGACTATCCCGATGCTAGGGAATTATTTAATCATCATGTTTAAGGAGGTCCCTTTGACATCGACCGTTGGGGTTGCAGGTATGTTGCTTATGGCGGATAAATTCGGTGCGAGAAATTGGGCTTATTTAGAACCATATACATTAGTGGCTATATTCTTCCTACTATTAAGTTATCCATCAGCAATCTTAATCAAAAAATTAGAAAACAAGATGAACCGACGATTTGATAAGAAAGATCCAACAGGAGCTAAGAATGTAAAAAAGGGAGTGGCAATTGATGGCTGAGCCGATTGTATCATATAAAAATGTGACAAAATCTTTCGATGAGGTAGATGTCTTAAAAGGAATTAATTTAGATATCGCACCGGCTGAAAAGATCGCACTAATCGGACCGAGTGGGTCTGGTAAAACGACCATTATTCGGTTATTAATGACATTGGAGGAACCAACTTCAGGGGTCATCGAGGTGAATGGCCAAAACCTCTGGCAAATGGAGAAAAAAGGTGAATTAGTCAGAGCTAATGAAAAGCACTTAAGGCAGATAAGAGGGGATATCGGGATGGTATTCCAGCACTTTAATTTGTTTCCGCATATGACTATCTTAGAAAATTGTATGACAGGTCCCATTAATGTGAAGGGCCAATCAAAGGAGGAAGCCAAGAAGAATTCAATCGAAATGTTAGAAAAAGTTGGCCTAGGTGATAAGTTAGAAAACTATCCAAATCAGCTTTCAGGTGGTCAAAAACAACGGGTAGCGATGGCACGAGCGCTCGTCATGCGTCCGAAAGTGATGCTTTTTGATGAAGTAACTTCAGCCCTTGACCCAGAGCTAGTAGGTGAAGTACTAGAAGTGATCCGTGAAATCGCCAAAGAAGGAGAAATGGCAATGGTCCTGGTCACACATGAAATGGACTTCGCACGAGACGTCGCTGACCGTATTATTTTCTTAGAAAACGGCGTAATCGCCGAACAAGGAACTCCCAAAGAAGTACTAGAAAACACAGAAAGCGAACGCCTTCAACAATTCCTAAGCCGCTTCCGGTCCTGAAATGGGTCAAGGGGACAGGTCCCTTGTCCCACGTTAAATCATGCGAAACGCAGAGGAACAATTTATTAATACTAATAGTAAAAGAGTTGTAGATTCAAGATGATCGGCAACTCTTTTTCTTATTTGAGTAATTATAGCAGAGGGAGAATTGGAGTTTTATAATTGAAGAGAACTTTTTGCTAATAATGATTAGTTGAGGGAAAGACCTGGTGTCGCAATTGAATGACATTTGTTAGCTGACGTAGGACACCTTCGTGGATATTAATTTTTATAATTATTAAAAGCATTTAATAGTTTATCAAGTTCTTGACTACATTTAATTGTATCTCTATTTAACAGGCCATTTGAACTAGCTAGTCGTATCATTTCATCCCTTTTTCGAACGATTGATATAATAATAGATTCCCGATTAAACTGTGTATTTTCCTGTAACAATTTTTACACCTCTTTATTCATTTAACGCGTTTTAAAACAAATACAAACACTATTATGCAAATTTTTTTACACAAAGAAAAGACCTTCGACAAAATAAGTCAAAAGAAGATAAAAAAGTTTGTGACAAAGTTGTGAAAAATATCACTATCTCTTTACATAATGAAATATTTTCAATCGGTTGATAGAGTAGTGGAGAGGGTTAATTTCAATCCAATAACTAACGTGTCAAAAATGTTAGATTAGTCCGCCAAATTGTAAGATTAGTCGATGGTTTTTCTCATCTAAGTATAATATATTTAAGAATAGGTTCAGACACGTCGGACTATTAACCGTTTTATAAGGAGGTAACAATGGGGGAACTGGATATCATATTAATTATCAAAATGATTATTGTTGGGCTAGTTCAAGGTTTTACAGAACCAATTCCGGTGTCATCTAGTGGGCACGTCATGATTGCTAGTGAAATCTTGGGGCTAGGTGAACAAGGATTTACTTTTGCTATCTTAACAAATACAGCTTCACTATTTGCGATACTTTTTATTTATCGAAAAGATATTGCAAGACTTGCAGTAAATTCATTACTTTATCTGAAAACGAAAGATTTTCGTTATAAGAGTGACTTTCAGTTTGTGTTCTTTATCGTCATTGGCACTATTCCAGCAGGTGTTCTTGGGATATTATTAAGTGACTTTATAGCAGAAAATGTTAGTATGACGACGATTGCGCTGATGCTTTTCGTTACAGGGATTGCCTTATGGTTAATTCGCAATATGAAAGGTAATAAAGGAGAAAGTGATCTTACAATCAAGGATGCTTTCATTGTGGGATTGGGGCAGGCTGTCGCATTAACACCAGGTATCAGTCGTTCAGGTGCAACCATTATTTCAGCCGTTGCTGTTGGAATGAAACCAGATACGGCGCTTCGATTTTCATTTATGTTGTATATTCCCGTGAGTCTCGGTGGAGTTATTCTAGGTCTTTCTGATTTTCTAAATGAACCCAATAAAGCAGACTTAGCCATCCCGTATTTAGCTGCATTTATCGCAACACTTTTCATGACCTATATTGCCTTGAAGTGGTTTATGGGAATTATGAAAAGTGGGAAGCTATCTTATTTTACATATTATTGTTTCTTAGTGGGAGCATTACTTCTCATTTTCTTCTAACATTAGTAATATTTGAACGAACGGTGCGATAATCCATGAAGGGTTATCGCCTTTTTTTGTTGCTCTAATTCAAAAGTACTAAAAAAGTAATATTTATCCAAAATTATACATTTTTAAGTATCTTTGATACAAAATACCGTATTGAAGGAGGGAGAAAGATGCCGTCATTTTTTAAAACGAAAGAAAAACACCAACAAGAAGTCTCCTTACCTGAGAGTCAAGTCTTGGAGTCAAAGCAAGAGAGTATTAGTGGTCACGTAGATCAAACAGTAGAAGAGGTTAAACAAATTTTCGAAAAGGATATCGATTTTTCAACTAGAAGGTTTCATTTATTTGGTGAAACCTTAACTGTCGTCCTGTATATGAGTAGCTTAGTTGATCAAGAAAAAATTGATCGAGATATTATCAAGCCTCTCCAAGAGAATAGACTTGGCGAGTCATACCTTCAATCCAAACTCAACACAAATTGTCTTACGTCCACACTCCTTGAAGATGTGCTCTATCATTGTTCAGGAACATCCGAGTCAAAATTATCATCTTTATTGTCTGGTTTATTAAGAGGGAAATGTGTTGTTCTAATAGATGGTTCCGAGCGTGCTCTTCTTCTTGATGCCTTCAAGTCTGAAAAGCGGGGTCTTACACAACCTGAGACTGAGAGAGTGGTTCGAGGTCCTCGTGATGGGTTTATTGAACAAATCATGACCAATGTATCCCTATTACGTTATCGATTACCTGTACCTGAGTTCAGAATAGAGCAAATGGAAGTTGGAAGTCGTACAAAAACAAGAGTGGGGATTAGTTATATAGAGGGTATTGTTAATAAAGAGTTATTGTATGAGGTGAAAAAGCGTTTAGATAGGATTGATATTGACCGTATATTGGATGCTGGATATATTGAGCAGTTTATTGAAGATAATCCCAGGTCTCCGTTTCCACAGGTTCAAAATACGGAACGGCCAGATAAAGCGGTAGGAAATTTACTAGAAGGTAGAGTCGTACTCCTAGTAGATGGTTCGCCGTTTGTATTGATTGTACCGGCAGTTTTTAATCAATTTTATCAAACGAGTGAGGATTATAATGAGAGATTCATGATTACGAGTGCAGTCCGTTTGATTCGGTTTATGTCTCTCATATTTTCATTAACGTTTTCCTCCTTTTATGTAACGGTTCTTTCATATCATCCAGAAATGATTCCAGCGAAATTTGTTGTCGCTGCTTCTAGCGGTCGTGCTGGGGTTCCCTTTCCCGTGTTTATTGAGGTGCTACTGATGGAGGTAGCGATGGAAATATTACGTGAAGCAACTGTCCGTATGCCTCAGCAGGTGGGTGGGGCACTCTCAATTGTAGGTGTGCTTGTTATTGGACAAGCAGCAGTTTTGGCTGGATTTGTTAGTCCAATTACAGTTGTTATTATTGCATTATCAACGATTGGATCATTCGCAACCCCTTCGTATAATGCAGCAACAGCTTTTCGAATGTTGCGTTTCCCCTTAATCCTTCTCGCTGGGAACTTTGGATTATTGGGATTAGCGTTTGGGGTTATTTTCGTTCTCAATCATATGCTATCATTGCGTTCCTTTGGTCTTCCATATATGACTCCTGTTGCCCCTGGAAACTTTACAGGTATTAAAGATTCATTCTTTCGTGCTCCACTAAGATGGTTAAAGAATCGTCCTGCAGAGTTAAAGCCACAGGATATAAAACGGATGGACCTTAAAAGTGAAAGGATTCCGAAGTCGTCATTGAATGGTCAAAAGGATGGTGATACCAATGGATAAGCAGCGCGAAAAAATTACAGCGGTGCAAGTTGCATTCATAGTTATAAGCTCTATCCTTGGTGTTGCAATGCTCGCCTTTCCGAGATTTGTTGTCAAGGGAGCGGGAATTGGTGCTCCATTTGCGAGCATAATTGGAGTTGGGATTACTTTCATTGGTCTTTTAGCAGTCGTGTATTTGGGAAAAAGATTTCCGAAGCATACCTTCATTACATACAATGAAATCATCTTAGGTAGATTAATTGGTCGCTTTTTTAGTGTAGTGATCATTCTATTATTCACGTTTAACATGGGCCTTGAAACCCGACAATTCGCTGAAGTTGTCGCAGGTGTACTTCTGCCGACTACACCCATTCACATAGCCATTTTTATGATGATTTTTTTATGTGCAACAACGGGGTTTCAAAATGTTTCAACCTTTGCCTATATTCATTTTTTCTATATGCCGTTGATCATTTTTCCATTTGCACTTGTTCTACTTCCAGCCTTTGGAAATGTTGAGGTGTATCACATTACTCCAATTCTAGGAAATGACCCAACATGGGGAGAATTTTTAAAAGGGAGTATCGTGGTCACACAGTCGATGTTAAGTTTTTTCATAATTACAATGGTCATTCCTTATATGAAACAACCAGAAAAATGTGTAAAGGGTGGAGTCTGGGGGCTTCTGATAGCTAGCGTTATTGTTATCTTTATTGTATTCATGACTGTTGGTGTATTTGGAGATGAGGAAATTCTTCAAACGATTTGGCCAACATTAATTCTAGGAAGAATGATAAACGTTCCAGGCGAAATTTTAGCTAGGGTGGATGCGATTTTGGTGATTTCTTGGATATATGGTGTTTTTACAACACTTTTATCCTATTATTTTCTAATTGTTCGAGGTATAGGGGAACTTTTTCGGTACTACAATTATCGAGTGATAGCATTAGCAGGTTTTCCGATTGTCTTTTGTATAGCCATTTTTCCAAGAAATATTTATCACATGTATGAATTATTAATGCTAGTTACATTTTCGAGCCTTCCCTTTACGATTGTATTTCCTGTAATCCTTTTAGGAATTGCTAAACTTCGTAAAAAAGGATGTGTCTCAGCATGAAAATGTTCCGAGTTTTTATGCCTCTTCTATTTACTCTAGTTTTATCTGGGTGCTGGGATAGGTATGAACTGGAGGATCGTGCTAATATACTGGCACTTGCGATCGATCTTGCCGAGGGGGATGATGAAACTGAAGTAACACATCTCGAAGGAAACTTTCCAGGAGGACAAAAAGATATTTTATATAAGGTTACTGCTCAAATCGCATTACCTGGAAAAATCAAGCTTGGCCCTGAAGGTGGTGGTGGGGAAGGCTCTGAAAAAACTGCGTGGTTATTAGAAACATATGGGCATACAATAAAAGATGCCATGTCCAATCTCCAGCAACAGCTCGCTGAAAAATTATATCTTGGTCATTTACAGATTATTGTCGTATCTGATGAAATCGCTAAGAAAGGGATATCGGATATAAGTGAATTTTTAAAACGCGATTATGAGGTCCGAAGAACAGCCTGGATGGCAATAAATAAAAAGAACGCAGCAAAAGTGTTAAGAACAGCGCCGCCTCTTGAAACAGTACCTGCACTTTATTTGGGCGATACACTTGATAATGCGGTCCGCTTTGGAAAGCTACCAAGTGAATATCTCGGAAACTTTTGGATAGATGTTTCAGATAAAGGGATTGACCCAATTCTCCCAGGGATAAAAGTCATTAACAAGGATCGAATTATGGTGGATGGAATCGCCTATTTTCGAGGTGGAAAAATGGTTGGACTAACATCACCAATGGAAATTGGTGCGTTTATGGATATGAAGGAGAAGGCTTCGGGCGGTTACCCTGTTACCGTATCGTTAGATAATAAGAGTGTTTTTATGATTCAAGCTCAAGATCGAAACTCAAAAATAAAAGTTGATGTAAAAAATGGAGCACCGAGTGCAACAATCAATGTAGAAATAGATGCAATTCTTGAGGAAGCCATTGGCGTAACCGTGAATGGCAAAAAAATCAACAAAATTGAAAAAGCAGCCAATAAAAAGATGGAAGAAGTTAGCAGTAAATTAATAAAGCAACTACAGGAGAATGGGTCTGATGTTCTAGGTCTAGGCGCCAGAATCAGAGCCAAATTCGGTACGTATTGGGATGAGGAAGTGAAGACCGATGAAAAATGGTCTGAAATCTACAAAGAAATGGAGATAAAAGTTACATTCGATTATACAATACGGCGGACTGGGATGGATTGGGAGTAGGAAACAATGTTGGAGATCGGTGTTTGTTGGGGGATTAATAATTTCAGTTGTTTCACAGCATAGAGATTGTGAAATAGTACAGAAGAAGAATGCGATAGTTCTAGAAGGATTATCGCTTTTTTTGTTGAAGATATCTATCTAACGCTGTCTTCTGAGTTGAAAAAGCTAGACAAATTACAGGAGAAGTGGGGCTTAAAGGAAGGAGTTTAAAATAACATGGATTATACAAGTTTGATTATGATGGCTATTGTATGGGGAGGTTTGTTATTTTACTTTTTAGCTCCTACACAAAGAAATCCGGCAACAAGAACCCATGGAAAGCTAAATTTTGTTGATGCGTTAAAGTACAGTTTTGTTAACGTAACCTTTCATAAAAAGGCAATTCTAGCATTAACTTTAATAGTAGTTACCATATTTGTAACTTCGTGGTCTCAACAACAAGCGGAATTATATAACGCAATGCATGGAATTAATTCGCAAACAAGACCAATAAATTACACACTCGGGATAGTGATATATTCAATAATCATCTATTTGTTACATATTATTGGAGGGACCTTAAAGTTATTAACAATGAACCATAAAAAATAAGATGTCCCAGCACAGAGACATCTTTACTTATTTTTAGAGATCTCTTTTCTATTTGGAGCAAGTGGCGGTTGTTCTAACCATTTATTTTTAGTCATTATATTAAACCATTCTTTGGTAATCATTAGGTTCTTTAATATGATCTTCTCATAAGTTGCTACGAGGTCCATTCTCATGGCAGAAGCTAGACCTGCACCGTGATAGGACTGTGCTGACTGTAATAAGAAACCAATATGAAACATCATTAACTTATCGGAAAAAGGTGAATCTTGAGAGTTAGTGACCTCTGTTTCCCAAGACATGGGAACAGGTAAATTATCTGCTTTAAGTAATTTACTCAGTGCTTGAATTTGTTGATTTGATGCACTTTCTGCTTTCTCTAAAAATTTTCTAACTTCCTGTGATTGAGTTACTTGGCTAAATCCTATAGAAAGTGATTTTTCCAATATTTTCTTTTTTATATTTAGTGATAGAGCGATAATTTCTGTAGCAGCTAACGGCCGTTGATCTCCGAAAAAGTCACCTAAAAATTGTTGACCTGATACATATTCTGGACCTTTTGCCGGATAAAAGTAGGGATCTCTTTGAAAATGTCCCTTTTCCAATAGTAATTCAATTGTTCTATGGTACATATTCATTCCGTCATTACAACATGATTGATAAAAGTGTCTTAGGTCTTTTCTTATGGAAGAACTAAGGGCTGTAGAATGTCCTAATATACCATGAAGGGTCATTATATGTAGATAGTGCAAACAAAAGATGTCAGTGAACAACCTTTTGGTCGTCTTATTCAAATCAGACTCGCTAAATCCTATTGGAATTGGGAATTCCTGACTTTCAATGAATGTTTTTACCTGCTTTTTTTGAGAAGCAAATATCTTAATGGCATCTTCGAATAGCTTCTTTATTTTCTCATCTTCTATAATGGAAAACATATATTTATTTACTGTATCAACAGCAGTTCCGTTTACATATTCTCCCCATAGCGTTCCTATTTCAGCTGACGTGAGTTTTAATTCTTCTTTATTCATCCCAATCACCTCTTGCTAATCTTTCCCAGAGTATGGTGTTTTTATAATTTACATGATTAAAGCGGAACTACTGTTATGGTTTAAAGTCCAATAAATCCAATAATTTTTCTGTGTTGCCTTCGAAGGTTAAGAAAAATGGTTTGTTTTCGTCGTCAAACAGCATTAGATATGGAGCCTCTTGACTAGGAAGAATAATGGTTACTTCATCTACAAGGTCATCAAACCATTTATTTCTTACCATAATATTTGGTTCTAGTGGAATTCTTATCATAGTTCCTTTATTCGGAATGGGATTATATTTTGCATATACGCCTGATATTCCCTCTAGAAATTTCTCTACTTCTTTTTGTACATCCGTGTTTAGTTGTACATATTTTATAACTTTGTCTTGATCTATATCGAATATTTGTATTTGCTGGGTCGTTTGAGCAATACCACTTGTTGATAGTAATTGAAAAATAAAGAGAAATACAAATACCTTTTTTACCATTTGAACCACCTCAAGTGTATTGTTCCCTAAAAAAAGAAGGGAAACAACTAAATTTACGCGAACAGTTAAAAGAGGGGATTAGTATTCACCGTAATTCTCAAAATTGGATTGTCAGTGGTAGTTTCAAGGAGGTACTTCAGGAATAAAAACTTTTGTGGCATGTGCTAGTTAAATATGAAAAGCCTTATGATATGTAAATAATCAGGGATATGTCTATTTGAAACGAAAGGATCGAGAGCATGACAAATCACGTTAAACAGAGAAGAATCATTTTAGATTTAGCAGTTACGTTAGATGGTTTTATTGAAGGGAAAAACGGAGAAGTGGATTGGTGCATTATGGACCCTGATATGAAATTCACTGATTTCTTAAACCAAATTGATACTATTTTATATGGTAGAAAAAGTTACGATTTATGGGGGCAATATACTCCGAAAAATGAAGAGTCTGATTCTGAAAAGGAAATTTGGAAATTGGTTCATAGTAAAGAGAAATACGTGTTTTCTCGAACAAAAAAGAATGATCATCAAGCGATATTTATCAATGAAAAGATTGTTGAAGAAATAAATAAACTAAAGAAAAAAAACGGAAAAGACATCTGGCTATATGGTGGAGCAAGTCTAATTACAACTTTTATTAATTTAGGACTTGTTGATGAATTTAGATTATCTATTCACCCTGTTGTTTTGGGAGAAGGAAAACCATTGTTTATTGATTTGAAAAAGAGGATAAATTTAAAATTGGTTCAAACAAGAGCGTTCTCATCTGGAGTTGTGCAAATCATCTATCAAAGAGTCTAAACGGTATATCACAAGATCGAGAAACGATAAATGCTATACCGCAAAGAGTCTAAACGGTATATGACAAGACCGAGAAACGATAAATGCTATACCGCAAATGGACTAAACGGTATATCACAAGACCGAGAAACGATAAATGCTATACCACAAAGAGCCTAAACGGTATATCACAAGACCGAGAAACGATAAATGCTATACCGCAAATGGCCTAAACGGTATATGAAAAGACCGAGAAACGATAAATGCTATACCGCAAATGGCCTAAACGGTATATGAAAAGACCGAGAAACGATAAAAGGTATATCCCAAAGAGTCAAAACGGTATATCATGAGACCGAGAAACGATAATGCTATACCGCAAATGGCCAAACGATATAACACAAGACAGCAAAACACTAAAAGATTATCGAATGTTTATTTAAATCCACGATTTTAGGTTGAGTAATGCTGTTTAGGTAACGGTAGCTTTTCTCCAACAAGGGCAAGGCATTTTATATTTTCAAAAATTTTAAAGTCATTTGTCATATTTTCATATTATTAAAGGCTCTTATATTGCTTTTTTGTTATACTGTAGTTTGCAATAGAAACAGTAAATTAATGTAAGACAAAGGGAAATAACGGAGGCAATTTAAGTGCGTAATTACATTTTTATCTTCATCATCTATTCTACCTATATCAGTTTAGGATTACCGGATTCACTTTTAGGAGTAGCTTGGCCAGAAATGGTGGGAGAGTTTCGTGTTACATACAGTGCAGCTGGCGTCATCTCAATGACAATTGCCATTTGTACGGTTATATCTAGTTTACAGGCGATTCGAATTACTGCAAAAATAGGAACCGGAAAGCTAGTATTTGGAAGCGTTCTGCTGAGTGTAATAGGTTTGCTAGGTTTTGCGTTTACACACAATTTTTATTTATTAATACTTGCAGCGTTACCTTTAGGTTTTGGAGCTGGAGCGATTGATGCATCTGTAAATGACTATGTGGCTGTGAACTTCAAAGCACATCACATGAATTGGTTGCATGCTTTTTGGGGGATAGGTGCAACGTCTGGACCCATTATTTTGGGTGTGATATTAAATAATCATTTTTCGTGGAGAAACGGCTATATGATTATTGGTAGCATTCAATTTGTACTTGCTATCATTCTATTTCTTTCGCTCCCTCTTTGGAAGCAAAATGAAAAACAGGTATCCAAAGAAACTGAGGATCGTACAAGTTCTCCTCGAAACGTTTTAAAACAAAAGGGAGTAATTTTTTCTATATTATCTTTCGTATTTTATGTTGGTTTAGAAGGAACCATTTTTTTGTGGGGGAGTAGCTACTTAATTGAAGTGAAATCAGTATCAGTAGTAAATGCAAGTTTCATCATATCTATTTTTTTTGCAAGTGTAACAGGGGGAAGGATTATTTCAGGATTCATTACTTTTTGGTTATCCAATCAAAAGCTGTTGTTGTTTAGCGAAGTATCGCTTCTCGTAGGGATTCTTATTGTTGCTTTTGGTTCAGGCAGCGTTTTATATGGTGGTTTTATCCTAGTAGGTCTTGGGTGTGCTGCTATTTTTCCAACCATGATACACGAAACACCGAGAAGATTTGGTGAAAGAAATTCGAGTGCAATTATAGGGTATCAGGTAGCTGCAGGTTATGTTGGAATCACTGTATTACCGCCATTAGTAGGAACTATTTTTCAAGGTTTCAGTATGAATCTATTTCCAATATTTTTATTTATTTTCACTCTTATTCTTATTGGAGCAACTATTGTTATAGAAAAAATGAGAACTGTGAATCAGAGCTTTTGAAACCATCTATTTGTAGAGGTATGGCTAACTAAATAGTGAAATAGGAGCACAAGACGATCTAATCTGGTCGTCTTTTTAACTGGTAATTTTTATTAGTGTTGTTGGAATATTATGTTAGTATGGAAGAGTGATTGAGTTTATTTAAGGGGCGAAATATCGTAATGACTATAAATTTTAAACAATGTAACCTAGAGGATTTACACATACTTCAAGAAATTAGTTACGAAACATTTAATGAGACTTTTAAGGATCAAAATTCACCCGAAAATATGAGTGCTTATTTGGACAAGGCATTTAACTTAGAACAATTGGAACAAGAATTATCCAATATGTCATCGCAATTCTTTTTTGTTTACTTCCAGGATGAACTTGCTGGATATTTAAAGGTCAATACCAATGATGCCCAGTCGGAAGAAATGGGGAATGACTCACTTGAAATCGAGAGGATTTATATAAAGAACAAATTTCAAAAACACGGACTTGGTAAATATCTATTTAATAAAGCGATTGAAATAGCGCAGGAATTGAATAAAAAGAAAATCTGGCTAGGCGTATGGGAAAAGAATGAAAATGCCATTGCTTTTTATAAGAAATTGGGGTTTGTTCAAACCGGAGCTCACTCTTTTTACATGGGTGATGAGGAACAAACGGACTATATTATGACAAAAACATTCGAACAGTAGGTAGAAGTTTCTTGGCTTAATTAATTGGTGGGACATTATTGAAGGGTGGATTTTCATGTATATACCTAAATATTTTAGGATTGATGATGAAGAAGTGATCTATGATTTAATTGAGGAGTATAGCTTCGCAACTTTAGTTTCCCAACATAATGGGGAGCCCTATGCTACCCATCTTCCATTGATGTTTTATAAATCTGAACATGCTTTATATGGTCATTTTGCACGTCCGAACGAACAATGGAAGGATGTTGAGAACCAACAAGTACTTGCGATTTTCCAAGGTCCTCATTGCTATATTTCACCTTCTTGGTACGAAACAACGAAGGCAGTGCCTACCTGGAACTATGTATCTATCCATGTATATGGAAAGCTTGAGATTATTGAGGATAAGAAAGTGATGTATGACTCGTTAAATGACTTGGTCAATAAATATGAAAGCCCTGACAGTACATACAATCTAAGTGGTGTTGATCAGAGTTATATAGAAGGAATGAGTAAAGGAATTGCAGCGTTCAGAATCAACATTACAAAGATTGAAGGAAAAGCGAAATTGAGTCAAAATCATCCTACTGAACGACAAGAGTTAGTTATAAAGCATTTAGAAAACAGTTCACAACATGATCAAATGCAAATAGCATCACTTATGAAGGAAAATCTACAAAAATTAAAATAAAACCTTAGGGAGAGTGTAAAAGGTGACTGTTGATAAAATTATTAGTTCTAAAAGTATTCCTTATAGATTAATAAAACAAAATGATGAAACAAATCGTTTAGTTATTGTCTTACCAGGGGCTGGTTACACAACACAAGCTCCATTATTGCACTATACAACAGGGGTATTTTACTCGGAAGGTTTTGACGTATTACATATTAACTATAAGTTTAGTAGAGAAGAAATGTCTGCTCTAAATGAAAGGGATTTCGCAAGAGATGTACAACTAGCGATTGACAACGCAACTAGTAACAAGAAATACAGTAATTATTATATAGTAGCGAAATCAATTGGAACAATCGCTTTGAGTTATATGCTTGCTCATCCAATACTTAAAGACGCAAAGGTAATATGGTTGACACCTTTATTACAAAGAGATGACGTATTTAAGGCAATGGCTAACAGTGAAAATAAAGGACTTTGTATCATTGGTGATAAAGATAGTTGTTTCATTGAGGAACGCTTTGAAAAATTGAAAAATAATCAAGATCTTAGATTAAAAGTGGTGGAGGGTGGAAATCACGCTTTAGAACTTGATAAAGAACCAATTAAATCAATTGAGATACTAAAAAGTGTCATTTTTGCTATTAACGAGTTTTAAAAAGAATAACGATTTTAGGAGGTTAATATGATACAAGAAAATATATTTCCTGTAATTGAAACCAATCGATTGATATTAAGGCAAGTAACCAAAGATGATGCAGAAAGCATTCTAGTATATTTGTCTGATAAAGATGTAATGAAACATTACGGGCTAGAACCATTTACTTCCACTGATGAAGCTTTAGATGAAATTTCATGGTATCAATCAATATTTGAAAAGAAAACAGGGATTAGATGGGGAATTACGTTGAAAGGGCAAGGAAGAGTTATAGGAAGTTGTGGTTTTTTGAACATAGTTCCACAACATTACCGTTCTGAAGTTGGTTTTGAGTTAAGTAAAGAATATTGGGGAAAAGGCATTGCAAGTGAAGCGTTAGAAGCAGTCATTACATATGGATTTGAACAATTGAATTTGCAACGTATACAAGCTTTAATTGAACCTCCGAATATTTCGTCACAAAGATTAGTAGAAAGAAAGGGGTTTATTAAAGAAGGACTCTTGAGAAATTATGAATTTACTTGCGGAAAATTTGATGATTTGTTGATGTATGCAATATTAAAGCAAGACTTTGAAAAAATGGCTATTTGATGAATGTAAATAATTTGACTGAAACGCATGAGTGAAGTTTAGGACAGTAAGAAAGGGGGAGTTTTCATTGTCCAGAGGGTTGCTTCATCATATTGAAATATATGTTTCAGATTTAAGGAGGACAGTAGATTTTTGGGGTTGGTTTCTTGAAGAATTGGGATATGAAACCTATCAAGAGTGGGGAGAAGGACGCAGCTGGAAAATGGATGATACATACATTGTTTTTGTCCAGGCTGAGGACAGGTTTTTAGATATTCCGTATCATCGTTGCCGAGTAGGTCTTAATCATTTAGCATTTCATGCAAGTTCTCGTCAACACGTAGACGAAATGACAAACAAATTAAAAGAAAAAGGGGTAAGTATCCTTTATCCTGAAAAGCATCCTCTTGCTGGAGGAGAGGAGCATTATGCTGTTTATTTTGAAGACCCTGATCGAATAAAAGTAGAACTTGTGGCGCCAGAATAGGAACAGGATCGGTCTTCAATTACTGTTTCAACGTAAAAAGGAAGAAGGAATATAGTGAGTAATGTCGAAATAGTATTCTAACAACTTACGGAAATTTACAATAAGGAGGCATAAGACAGTGGATAAATTATGGATCAACTCTTCAAAATAAATTATTTTGAGGAGGAAAAAATAATGGCGATAAAATTTAAAAGTAGTAAAAATATAAATAGAGAACATTTAGAAAGATTATATAATGATGTGGAATGGTATGCTTATACACAAGATCTAGAAGTTCTTCAACAGGCACTTGAACAATCGTTAGAGGTTGTATCTGCTTGGGATGGTGAAGAATTAGTTGGGTTAATTCGTATAATTGGGGATGGATTAACAATTATCTACATTCAAGATATTCTTGTATTAAATGCTTATCAAAATCAAGGAATTGCTACTCAACTGATGCAGCAGGTGTTGAAGAAATATAAAAATGTTCGTCAAAAAGTTTTATTAACAGAGGAAGCCCCTGATGTCAGACATTTTTATGAAAAGAATGGTTTCCAATCTTGCGATAATGGATCTTTGGTAGCATTTGCTAAGTTAAATTAGGTGATTTATTCAAGGATTTGTTTAGAAATAAAATACAATTAAGCGTTGCATCATAATATGGTGCAACGTTTTTTTCTTTAAGCTGGGCACTTGTGTAATGATCAAGCCACGCGGGGTAATTTTATCAATTGAATATTAAGTGCGAACGAAGAGTTATTTATACAGGAGGGGCTTTTATCAAAAATAAATTTTTTAATCTTGTTTTATTCATTGGTGACATAATAGCTATTTTACTATTAGTATTTTATATCTTACTTTTCCATCTGTTATCGTTAGGTAGCCTCATATTCGAAGGGATTCCAGACGAAACCATTATATTAAAACCTTCAGAATGGTTTCTACCAGTCTCTATTGTAGGCATACTCACTTTTATTTATATCAAGTATTTGTGGGGGAGAGATCATTATAAAAGAACGAAAATCTACATTCTTATGTTAGGGTTTGGTATGTCAGTTCTATTAAATATGGTATGGGTAATACTTAGCTTTGATATGATAGAGTTGAATACCTTTTTTACGCAATTATTTGTAATAGGGGTTATGTCCTTCCTATTGTTTTACACTAACAACAAACGAAAAAGGCTTTTATATTATCGGAGGTAAGTCATGAAAAATGAAGATTGTGATTTGAAAAAACCAAATGGTGTCAAGGAAAAGAAACTGGAAGTAATTGATGGATACACAATAAAGTACCATGCAAACGGAAAAACAATATGGTCAAAGGGGAAAATGATTGAAGATACGCCTGAAGGTTATTGGGAATGGTATCGTTCCGATGGAACAATAAAGCGTTCAGGGTATTTTGAAAAAGGTGAACCAGTTGGTGAATGGGTCACCTATGATAGCAAAGGTGAAAAATACAAAACCACCAATCGTAATAAAAAATAAAAGAGTAAATTCTGTTTCTTCAAGAAGACAGCACTCCTATATGTCTGAAGTTGAGATGTAGTTTTGTTCTTCTATATTATTTATTTTTTTCTAGGAATAAGTTAAAATTAGAAAAAAATGTAAAAAAAGAGGTGCGTTCATGGCGACGATAGAGGATTTTTTAAAATTGGATATCCGAATTGGAACTGTTGTTAAAGCAGAACCTTTTCCAGAGGCTAGAAAACCTGCAATAAAATTAGAAATTGATTTTGGAGAAATTGGATTGAAACAGACATCAGCCCAACTTACTCGAAGATATAAACCAGAACAACTTATAGGTAATCAAGTGGTTGCGGTAGTAAATTTCCCTCCGAGACGAATCGCAGGTTTTAAGTCGGAGGTACTGGTAATTGGAGGAATTCCTGAAGAAGGTGACGTAGTCCTTTTAAGGCCGGATGAACATGTGAAAAATGGAACACCAATCGCATAGAAAAATTTTAACGAGGGGCACTTTCGAGAGTAGGAATAAAAAGGGATAGAATTAAAATTTCGGTGCCAGGGCAGCAAATGAATTTGTGTTCCATTGCTCTGGCATTGCACTTTTTGTCTGAAGTTTTTTTAAACTACCATAATCTTATTAAGCGGACTTTCTTCTGATGGTACTCAATTTCCAATGAGTCATCCATAATCGAAAGAACCTTGATATCGATTTTAACTGGATGGTCTACCGGTTGCCATGATAGATTTTCCGCACCATCCACTTCAATTGTAATGATCATTTCTTTTTCGTCATACTTCCATCGGCCATTATAAAATATTCCTTCATCACCCTCAATTTCTCCTAGAGTCGCTGAACCAGTTTCGGAGAGTAAGACTGAAATATATTCATCATCATCCGTATTTTCCCACGATCCGATTGCTGGATGGTCTTTTATTGATGGATCTGTTGTTGGGACCGATAACTCTGATTGAATTTTCCGTTCTTCCACTATTTCGAAATCCCTGATGATTTTTGTATGTGGCAAATAGTTGATTTTTACCTTATCACCTATATAAAACGTTTCAGGGTGTGTTAAAACATAGTCCTCATTTTCTATTTCTACAGTCGTGTGAGAAAGTGATTTTCTGCCTGAAACCTCTTCATAATAAGATACATATCCGGTCGCCGTTTCCGTTTTTCCAAAGAGATAGGACGGGAAGTCAAGCAAAAAGCTCCCTCCAATGGCCAATGCGCATGCTGGAATACCTAAAAAAATACAAGGGATCAGAATCCATGAAAAAACGGAGAAAAGTATTTCATTCGTTGTTGTCTTCCATTTTTGAAATGGAGTAAGTTTCCGCAGACGTTTTGCTTTCTCATTTCGTTTCTTTTCTTTGTAAAAGGCCATATTCTTTCGATAGGCAGGATCTTTTCGTAATCGGTATTGATTATATAAGCCTTCCCAGACAATTTTCCAGAAAAATATCGTAAGTATCCCAATCGAGCAAACGGAAATGGTTAGAAAATAGAACAGATAATAAGAAAAAAATGCTGTCAAAAACCATATCGCCATGAATGCAAATAATATGTATAACATCTAAATCTCCTTTCCTTGCTTTTTATTATAAAAGAAATATTCGAATTTGAATGCATTTATTATTGAACTCGCAATCTAATATGATTGGGTATTTTAAAAGGTGTAATGGATGCGCCCGCGGTGCAATCGTGGAACATACTAAAGGAAAAATACATTAATAAACCTTGAGAACATTCATCCTCAAGGTTTAATTTATATTGTCTTTTTTATATAAATGCCATATTAGATGTTCAAATTGTGCGACCTTTAGACAACACATACTCCTGTTATTGATAAATCCTAACACAAAACAATGATTCTATAGGGTGTGGTTTGGGCGGGGATACTTTGTGTGGTGGGTCCATAGACCACAATTAGATCCCGGTTCACTGGATTCATTGTAAAAGACTGCCCATTTGTTAATACGATTCTAGTATAAGGTGAAATATTTAAGCGTAATTGTCCATCGCTACTCACCAACTGACTATTCAAATAATCTACTTTTACATTCTGATTTGGGCTTTCTTTCACCATAACAAGTGCTTGATATTGTGGAGGGTAAATAAGAAGAGCAGGGGCATCTCCATCATAATATCCAGTCACTCGATCTCCTACTGTCACCATTACATGGTCTACAAAGTATGTGGCAGGCGACACCACGAAGTTTACTATTTCTCCTAATCCGTTCTCTACAGTAAATAATTTAAAACAACCTTCACCATTTTGACCTGTAAAAAAATCACTAATCACTGTAACAGTTCCCTGAAACGAATAGAAATTTGTCATACAGTACCTTCATTCCTTTTTATAGATAGTAAATTAAACGATAAAGCGGGCTTGTTCTTTCGAAATTAGTAGAGGCTCATGACCTTTGTTCCAAGTATCGCTATTGCCAATCTCAGGGATGTAAACTGAGTGCCATTCCATGTAAGAAGGTCTTCGACGTAACCTAGAGTATCCGAATTTGAAATACCGATGATCCTTCTTGAAATAAGTAAATCATAACTCGTATTCTTTGGATTCATAATAATTGGATTTAAAGCCCCAGCAGCAAGAACCTCGCCTTTGACTGGCTGTTTTAATTTGCCATTTCCATCGTAAAGCTGTGATAGATAATCATAACCTTTGTAGTTGATATCAAGAGTGAAAAGCGGGCCTAATGGTAGACTTGCAACACTTACTTTATAAAAATCTTCATAATTGACTTCGAAAGTATAGCTATTATTATATTTTTCAATATCAAATAATTGTCTTGGAATATTGTTTTTGAAGGAGTAAATGTAGAAAAAACCGTACCCGCCACTTCCTCCAGACTCGATACTTACCAAGATATCAACTATGTTATCTTTAGAAAAATCCCCAAGGAAGAGCTTAGCATTGTATCCAGCATTATTTTGAAGATTAATTGTTGTAGCTTGGTTAGAACGCCCATCTTGAAGTACAAGTGTAATATGATCAGCGAAGATATCTGTTTCAACGTTTTTTTTACCAAATAAATATACGTAATCAACTATTCCGTCTCCTGTAATATCACCTTGCTTCATATCAAGCAACACTACGTTTCCGGAATAAATATAGGGTGCATCTGTTTGTTCTCGAAATTGCATGTACAAATAAACTCCCTCCAATAAACATTTGACAATGGCTTAGTGTACCTTATGCAGGTTAATACCTATGTGACATAAGGTTAAGAAAATATTTCGATTAGTAATGTTAAAAGGATTCTAAAGTGTGAAATTGTGCATTGTTGATGATTCATGTAAGAGTAGGAAGTCTTAATGAGATTAACCTTGTGTATTTTTGATTCACTATTAGAGGCTAGGTTAGTAAAAAATGATACATGAGGAGATCTAATAAAACTAGTGTATTACTTCTATAGATAACTAAAAAACAAAAAAGCCTTGTGGTTTCATTTCCACAAGGTGATTTTATTTAGTATAAAGTAGGGATAGGATAACAGGCAACCGTTTCAATTAGTCTTTCATCAAATCCATAGAACGTCCAGAATGTACCAGTCCACCTATATCCAGCAACCTCACCATATTGGAGGTACGTCGGATAAAACCAGAATTCCTCTCCATTTACTAACCAAACATATGTGTAGTTAGATAAACAGTCAACTAAATAATGTGAAGGAAACGGTTTAGGTGGAGCGTATGGAGGGGGTGGGGATTGTGGTTGTTGTCTCATTGAACCTTGAGTTGGAAAAAAAGCCAATTAAATTCACTCCCTTTTTTAGATATTCACCCAACATAATATGCTGATAGTTTTAAAAGAGTTATTAATAGGGGGAAGATCAATGTGAACTTGGATAACGGTGCAGGATCTTTGAATAGAAAAAAACTTACCTTTATGTTGGAGTATAAAAAAGAGCGAAATAAAAAAGGCTTAATCTATACAGATCGCCCAAAAGAAGAATTATTATTTTTCAGATTTATCATAAAATTTGCTTATAGCAGCAGTTGCGACAGCCGATGAGAAATCGCCAATTGCACGTAAAATTCCAAAGAGCAATTCCATTTGATCAACTCCTTTATTACATTATATACCAAAAAAAGGAAATACAGATAGGCTTTTGAAGAAATAATTAGTAAAGTCATATTAGTAAGCATCTATATTAGAAAACTAAACTCGCAATTGCTGAAAAAGGCAGTTGCTTTTTTTGTTTAATAAAAGCATAACAGATCCATTCCTTTGTTTTAGGGATGAATTTAATTAAAGAGGGAGGTACATTACTTTAGATAATATTCCGTTTTTTAAAGGGTAAGATATATTAGATTGTACCAATATACACCGGAGGTTGCTATGTCTGAATATCTATTAGTAGCAGGTAGAGCCTTGTTATCGTTTTTAATATTATTTCTTCTTGCTCGAATTCTTGGGAAAAAACAAATTTATCAGCTTACTTTCTTTGATTATGTGGTTGGGATTGCGATTGGGGATATGGCGAGTACCATCGTCATCGATAAGTCTGTCAAAATTCTAAATGGCATAATTGGACTAGTTGTCTTTACGATTTTATCATTGTTGATTGGGTTTGGTGCTGTTAAATCGTTTAGGTTCAGAGAAATAGTAGAAAGTAGTCCAACTATACTGGTGAAGGACGGAAAAGTGATGGAGAAATCTCTTTTAAAAGAAAGAATGACTTTCGATGATCTCTTGAATGGCTTGCGGATAAAAGGCGCTTTTAATCTTTCGGAGGTTGAACTGGCAATGCTTGAAACAAATGGAGAGATTAGTGTATTGAAAAAGCCGAAATACCAGGCGATCACTCCTAATGATATAGGCTTGAGTGTCGAAGAAGATCATGGTCCTTCCCTAGCAATTATTGATGGTATGGTATTAGAGAAACATTTGAATTATCTGGGGTATTCCAAAGAGTGGCTTTTACAAGAGATAAAAAAACAAGGGGCATCCAACACGGAGGATGTCTTTTTGGCACAAATCAATTCCGATGGCAGTGTCTATGTTGATTTATATAATGATAAGAAAAATGCTCAGGATAAGAATCCAGAAAAGCAAGAAAAACAAAAGCCAAACCTAGCCATTAAGTTGAGAAAAATACAAGTGGAATTAGAACAGACTGCTTTTAAAACGAAGGATAATAATGCAAAGAAGATGTATTTTAGCCAATCCAAGGAAATGGAACAGATCATAAAGAAGTTGAATCCGTATCTTAGTGGATAGCTCATAAAAACTCCCACAATACTGTTGCCAGTAGTGGGAGTTTTGCTATTTGACCATGATTATTGATTTATTTTCATACTATTTTTAGAAAAGAGAATTTGAGATTACGAAAAAGGAGGGTTCAGATATTGTATAAAAGATGAAGTAAATGATTAGTTCAGTTTAAAATACCATTTGTAAAAACTCCACAATAAAAATAAACTAGCATATAACGATAACCAGGTAATATACCAATCCCAATGTACGTAAATAATAAGATCCGTGTACTTTACAAATATGATTTCGGAAATCGTCATGATTGTACAAAATGTGCTTATATAAAAGACCTTTCTCCAACTCGTACTTTTTCGTGGATAATAGATACAAAAGAAGGCACAGATAATGGGATATGCTAAGAATTCAAATAAAAAACTAGTACCATTGACGTTAGGGAATTCCATAACAGGATATTTAAGTAAATGCAGTTCTACTACAAGCAATCCAAGAAACCACGTAACGCATTGCTGAAACAAAAAGGCCAGACTAGCTTCTTTCCATTTGTTTTTTGGAATAAAAGCTAATGAGATGATCGTACAAGCATAAATAATGTATAAAATCATATGTTCCATTTTCATGAGGATATAGCCCCTTTAAAAACTGGATGCCTTGTGATCCACAAAACGTATCTACGACAGAGCCATAATTCTATCAAAAAATTAAAAAAACTCCTAATTAAATTATCCCATTTTACAACCATGATGTTTGTGAAAGTTCCTAATAAAAACATAAAAGAAAGAATAATACCCACCCAAAACAAATAATGAAACATCCTCTTCATAAAATTAGCCTTTAGCGGGAAGTTCAATTGAAATAGTACTCCTATGGTAGGAAATATTAAGAATTCCATCGTGAAATTAATAGTTGTCGCATGTTTAAAAAATCGAATGGGTGCTTCAAGTAATCCTGCATATGTAAGACCAATACTAAATAGCCATGTTAACATTTGAATGAACAAAAAAACTGCAATGGATTCGCGAAGTCGAACTCTAGGAATGACTTTCCAAAGAATAGCCGGAAAAGTTATCCATAATAAAATGAGTATAAAATAGTCGAAGTTCATATCATTCCTCCTCAACATTTAATATGTGAGGGGTTGATTAAATCTATCCATGAAGGATTATCGCTTATTTTTGTAGAAGTTTATTAAGCGAACGAAGCTGGTGCGTGAGGAGAGAAGGAATATGGAAAGTTTATTCGGATTGAAGATCTAGAAGTAAGACTTATAGAGCTTTGGGAGAAGTAGTAGGATATATTTAATGGGGTCCGACTAATTCCAAGGCCACAAAGGATAAAAAAACGTATTTGCAGCAAACTAGGAAAAATATGTTATTTTGCAAGGTGGCTCTAAATTGAATAACTATACCAATGATAACACCGCTAGACGTTATACAGCTCATGTAAGCATACTTGGAACAACTCAACTTCATTTACGAAACCCATACATTATTGCTTGGTGGTCGGCGGCCTTTCCAGGATTTGGACATTTGATATTATCAAAATATCTAAGAGGTTATGCATTGTTTATTTGGGAAGTGATAGTTAATTTAGGTGCACATGTCAATCTTTCAATGATCTATTCATTTCAAGGTAATATAGACATGGCTATAGAAATACTAGACACTAGGTGGCTACTTATGTATATTCCAGTTTACCTTTTTGGTATATGGGATAGCTATCGAACAACAGTAGATATGAACCGGGTTTATCTTTTAGCCGAAAGAGAGGAACACCGTTTTAACAGTTTTACTTTAGGAGCTTTAGAAATTAACTATCTGGATAAAAGAAACCCAGTTCTCTCCATCATCTGGTCCTTATTTATTCCAGGTCTAGGACAACTTTATATACATCGAATTTTAACAGCATTGTTTGTTATTGTTGGGACAGTCATCTTTTTTTATTATTCGCATGCACTAGAGGCAGTTTCGCTATTGTTTTTAGGTAAGGTAAAAGAAGCAACCTCTGTGTTAAAACCAGAGTGGTTTTTATTTTTACCTTCACATTATGGATTTGCCATATATGACTCTTACATTAATACAGTTGAAAATAATAAACTTTTTGAAAAAGAATTACGACAACATTTGAAAAACCATTACCAATCTACTAGATTTAGTATACGAAAAGGACAGATATTGACAAAATGAATATGCAGATATTTTCGACCTTTGAAACGACCCTCTATTTAGAATTGGCAATATCGACATTAGAAAAAAAGGGAATCCAAAAAGAAAGGATCTTTGCTGTACCATTAGATAATCGAACAGAGGAACGTAAGGTTTTTGATTCCCTTCATCGTTCGGATGGTACAAGCCTAATTGATATAGGAGTAGCACTTTCCACAGCTTTTTCTGTTATTGGAGCGAGTATTGGATTCAAACTATCTTGGGGTCCTATTTATTGGGGGCTAATAGGCGCGTTTATCGGCTTTCTTCTTGGATTCGCCATTCGCCTTTTTACAGAAAAGGTTGTAAAGAAAAAGAGACGCCTGTTAAAAGGAAAACATTCTGAAATAATTCTCATTATTGATTGTGAAGAATCACAAGCTGAGTTTATAGAGAATCTTCTATGGGATCACTTTGCGTTAGGTGTTGCAAAAGTACAGCAAATATAAGGAAGGAAAAAATTGGATGCGATAATTCATGAAGAATTATCGCGTATTTCAAGTTTAAAGGACTAATACCCTAATATATAGTCCTTAGCATAGAGGTGATAGCGTGAAAATTTGTCAGGATTGTCATGATGCTCTGCGATTGCACAAACATATTACTCAAAAAGAATTGTAGTTGATTGGGCATTATGAGATTTTGGGCAGTAGGTATAAAAATAAAAAAATAATAGGGTAGCCAAGTGAGGGGGCTACCCTAATTTTTCTTTGCAAAAGAAACTTTTTTTATAGTTATCCGTATAGATAGTATGAAAGTTGAAAGGAGACTATATGGAATCAATATTATTATTTTCAGTTATTATTGGATTGGCTTCTACTCTCATCCTCTTTCCGTTTTTACGAAATAATAACAAAAAGGAAAAGGAAAAGAAAGCTAAGCCCCAAACAGGACTCCTCCTATTAAGTGCGGTTCTATTTACTACTCTCGTATTTATTTTTTTCTATCTGACGAATCTAGATCGTAACTTTTCTTCGGTTTGGCTATTAGCCCTTTTTGTTACTGCTGCTGGTGCATTCTTTGCAACAGGGATTGAAAGAATGGTCAAAGGTGCATTATTTGTAGGAAGTCTTCTCTTTTGTATTTATTTAGGAACGGCTTTCCTCTTTAATGCTGATGAAAAATTTGAAATTGCCAGCATGGCGCAAGAAACGGAGATTGAAGTGTTTGATGAAACGAAAACACCAGCCAGTGTACCTCCACAGTTTGCGCGTAATAAAATGAAAAAGGCCTTTGGTCAAGTTCCTGATACGAGTTATTATGAGCTAGGAAACTTGCAAATCCAAAAGGTAAAAAACGATTACGTGTATATAGCGCCTATCGAATTTTCTGGTTTTTTCAAATGGTGGAATGGGAAAACGACACCAGGATACTTCACGATTAGTGCTACGGATTCAACAGATAATCCAAAGTTTGTGAAGACAGAAATGTCTTATACGCCATCCTCTTATTTTCAAAAAGATTTAGAACGGCATATGCGCATGAAATACCCAAATATGATCTATTACGGGGAATCTCAATTGGAAATCGATGAGGAAGGAAAGCCCTTTTATATTCGCTCATTCGGGGAATTTATTTCAGCACGAAATGGTTTTGAAGTAGGCGGAATGGTCCTTGTTGACCCATTGTCAGGGAAAACAAAGATGTATGCTTTAGCTGATGTTCCTTCATTTATTGATGGAGCTGTATCCCCAGAAGTGGTTAGCCTGCAAAATAGCTACTATGGGAATTATGTGAATGGTTTCTGGAACAGTAAGTTTGGAAAATCTGATGTAAAACTTCCATCGGATGAAGGAACGGAAGCAAATGTGAGTCCGATTTTTGATGAAAATGGAGATATGTATTATTTTACTGATTTTACCAGTCCGAAAGAAGGCGTCGACTCGATGCTCGGCTATTCCCTAACTAATTCAAGAACTGGGGAGGCTACTTATTTTACGGGTAACTTACAAGAATCGTATATGGATTCACAAGGGGCTCTTCAAATTATTGAAAAGAAATTCATTGAAAAGAAATGGGATGGCGAAATGCCGATTCTCTATAACTTTTATGGAGAGGCAAGCTGGTTAACGCCAGTATTGGATGCGAATGGATTTTTGCAAAACTATTTTATCGTCTCAGCTGCTAATCCGGAAATTTCCGTATACGGTAATACTCCAAATGAAGCGTTAAAGCTATACAAGACGGCGTTGCAACGTGGTGGAGGAACGGTTGACGGAAAGTCGGAAGCAGTAGAAAAACAAGTGAGCGGGAAAGTCATCCGTGTTTATAAAGAAAAAGCAGAAAATGCTACGATGGTTTACTTTTTGTTAGATAATAACAAAAGTTACATGATCTCATCTGAGAATAGCCCAAAGGCAATATATTTACAGGCAGATGATACAGTGAATGTGACGTACCTTGATACAGGTGAAGAATTTTTACCAGCAAAAGCCCTTGTGATACAAGGTTTAAATTAATATGTTTACGAAGAACGTGTCGGTCGTGGTGACCGGCACTTTTTTTAAAATTAAGGAGTTGCCAAATCCATTATATTTATAAATAACAAATAAAATGTAAATTTCTAGGAGAAACTCTTACTAAGTTAATCATTGAGTGAGGGGTAAAATGCGAAAGAAACAAAAAAATACAAATATGCACGTCATTTTGGTGTTTAGCATAATATTGTTAACTATCTTTAGTAAATCTTGGCGAGATATTCCAAAGTACTATAAAAATATGCTATATGTTAGTTCAATTAATGCATTTTATTATTTCCTATGTAAAAGACATCTTGTTTGGGAGTTCATTCCTAATGGAATAAACTGGTTCTTAATAAGAATAGTACATATAATTATTGTAACTCCGTTAGTAGTACTTGTATTCTTGAGCAAGATGCCAAGTGGGCGGTTTGAGCAATTTATTTACTATTTACGATGGGTTACACTAAGTTTTGCTGTTGAATACTTGATTCATAAGAAGCACCTAATTCTTTATGGGCACGGCTGGAATATTTTTTGGTCAGGAATCTTATATGTTAAAATGTATTTGTACAGTCATTTATTTACGACACGACCTATATTATCGGTGTTCCTATCATTGTTTTCAACTGCTTTTTTTATTATTAAATTCAAAGTTCCATTAAGAATAAAACACCTTTCAAGTTTCTTTGAACCATTAGTTGATATATTTTACCATACAACTTTAAAAGGTTTATTGAAAAAGAAAAAACTATTTTAATTAATTTCTTTTGTAACGGCCATCTAAAGCTACCGGGTACGATCCTTTAAGAAGGAGATGTACCCTATTTTGTTGAAGTTATTAAACTAACTTAGAAAATAGACATAAAAGTCAGCATAAAAGTCAGTCCGGATAATAGATAATCGTGTAGAAACGAACCAGTTCGTCTGAAGAGTTGATATAAATGTGTTCAGTATTCGCATTAAATTTAATCGTTTCGTCAGGATTTAATTCAAACTTCTCTCCTTGAATTTCGAGAGTAAGTGTTCCACGTTGTAGTAGTACATATTCCTCACCTGTATGCTTTTCAGCTACATGTCTAAAGCCAGGTTTTAAGTCTACTGTGAAAATTTCAAACTTTTTTTCTGGATGAAAAGGGAAGAGAGGATACACAAAATAATTTCCATCATCATCAATTACTGGATTCAGTTCATTCATATTTATTTTTTCAATTTGTGGCTTATCATTTTCCTTTAAAAATCCTGAGAAAGAGACTTGCAATCCGTTGGCAATTTTCCAAAGAGTGGTGACAGTTGGATTTGATTTTCCATTTTCAATCTGGGCAAGCATTGCTTTACTAACTCCAGTTAGTTCTGACACGTTATCTAAGCTCAATCCTCGCTTTTTTCTCAAATTGGCAAGATTATTCGCTATAACCTCTTGAATGAATTCCATTAAAAAACTCCTTGACTCTTTTTTCTATTCATTATAACATACATTTAAACATCATAACAGACGCGTGTTTAATATAGCATACAAAAGGTGGTGTAACGTTGAACCAATTAGCACACGAAATAACAATCGAAAAAAATTTGCCTACTTTTACTCAAGGAGTAAAAGACTGCGTTCCAACTTTAATTGGCTACATCAGTATTGGAATTGCCATGGGGATAGTTGGTGCAGCGTCCAATCTAAGTATATTAGAAGTTGCTTTATTATCAATCTTAGTTTACGCTGGTGCAGCTCAATTTATCATTTGTGCCTTACTAGTATCAGGAAGTCCTTTTTCAGTCATTGTATTTACAACTTTTATTGTAAATTTACGTCATTTTTTATTATGCATGACTTTAGCCCCGAGTTTTAAAGATTATTCCCTATTAAAAAATATTGGGATTGGGACTCTAGTAACAGATGAATCATTCGGAGTAGCCGCTAATAAGATTGCAAAAAGAGAAATGATTAATGCAAGTTGGATGAATGGGTTGAATCTAACAGCTTATATTTTCTGGATTTTGTCTTGTACATTAGGTGCCATTTTCGGAAAATGGATTTCCAATCCAGAAGTTTTAGGATTGGATTTTTCTTTAACGGCAATGTTTCTTGCATTACTTGTTTTGCAATTAGAAAGTATGGAACGTGGTAAATTGAAGTTTTACCTATCCCTAATTGCATATGTCATCCTATCGATGTTGATTCTATGTATGTTTGTTCCTTCATATATTGCGATTCTCTTATCAACCATGATTGTTGCAACGATTGGGGTGGTGAAAGACAAATGAGTTTGAATTTATCTATATTATTAATCATATTAGGGAGTGCTATTGTAACTTTTATTCCGAGAGTTATTCCATTTATTGTGATAAGAAAAATAGGGCTTCCGAAAATTGTAATTAAATGGCTTTCATTTATCCCCATTTGTATTTTTACCGCACTGATCGTTGATAGTTTTATCATACAAGATGAATCATTACTTTCAATAGACTGGAGAGTTCTTGCTGCTATTATTCCAACTCTTATTGTAGCCATTTGGACAAAGAGTTTGTCTGTTACAGTTATAGTAGGCATTGTCTGTATGGCTACTATTAGATTTTTGTTTTAATGAAGCTAAGAATTGTGAAATCAGGGTATTGCTGTAATAAATACAGCTTATTCTTAATTGTAGCTGCATTTTTTTATCCTTACTGAAAATAATAAGTTCGGAGGTGTTAAAATGGCGACTGCTAAAATCGGGGATAACATTTCATTTAAGCGTGATGGGGAAAACTATAAAGGAACAGTTACGGTTGTAAGAGAAAATTCTGTGATTGTTGAGTATGGATACAATAAAGAAAAAGACGAACCTATTTCAACTATAGTCAATCATAAAAATTATAAAATTACGAAAGCAACGTAGGTAACAATAATACTTAGGTAGCGATAGTCCAAGAGAAGGATTATCGCTTTTTTGTGTTCCAATTAGTACTCGATTATCTCAGATAGCGTATAAGTAATAGGTAATCACCTATGTTTACCTAGATGAATATCTTATTCGTAAAGCTTTTTTAGGGGGAATCGGTGTGGGTTACTACGTTACTGTTGAATCAGGTGTAAAATTATTAGTAGAAGATATTAATCCCGAGGGCAGTAAGACAATCGTATTTCTACATGGTTGGCCGTTAAGCCATAAACAGTTTGAGTATCAATTTGCTGTTCTGCCATTCATGGGTTACCGCTGTATCGGAATTGACTGGAGAGGATTCGGAAAGTCGGATAAGCCAATAAGTGGATACAATTTTGACAGATTGGCGGATGACATACGTGCAGTGGTTGATGTCCTTCAATTAGACAATTTCACTCTTGTGGGTCACTCTACAGGTGGAGCAATCGCGATTCGGTATATGTCCCGACATAATGGTAATGGTGTTTCTAAGCTTGTCCTAGTGGATGCTGCAGCTCCTGTAGGTTTTACCACAGAAACTGCGACTAGATTCCTTACTCAAGCATTAAATGACCGTCCTAAGATGATGAGAGAAGTGACTGAAAACTTTTTCTTTCAATATATAACAAGTCCATTCTCTGAGTGGTTTTTTCAAATGGGATTAGAAGCAGCAGGCTGGTCAACAGCAGCAATCATCATTACATTAAGAGACGAGAAACTTTATGCAGATTTGCAAAAGATACTTGTCCCTACCTTAATTGTTCATGGTGTTCACGACAAAGTGATTCCATTTGCACAAGCTCAGGAATTAAATCAAAAAATAAAAAACTCACAGCTGGTTCCGTTTCATTACAGTGGTCATGGTGCTTTTTGGGAAGAACGTGAAAAGTTTAATGAAGTATTAAGACAATTTATTGGTTGATTGTCCCTTAATTAACCGGAACAAATATTGAAGATCGAGCTGCCTTTTGGTGGCTTTTTTAATGGAAATAACTGAGAGTAGTGGAACAAGGAATAATTGATGTTGCAGTTGTTAAAGTGATAGGTACATGAGGAGCATTAATAGATAAGTAAAATGCCGGCTTTATTTGAATTAATTTTTTTCCAAATGGAAATCATAAGCCAAAGATTGGGAAAAGGAGATTGTTTATGACCACCGATAAAGATTTAAATCCAATGAATGTGTTGAAACCATTAAATATAGATCCAAAATCTTCAGATGAGACCAACCCTTTCACATCTTTTGAAATGGGTAAACTTTGGGCTACCTATATGGGAAACAGTATGTCTATACAAATCTTAAGTTATTTTCTTGAGCATTGTGAGGATGAAGATATTAAAAAGCTATTAGAAAATGGGTTAGCCCTATCAAGGGATTTTATAAAGAGAATAGAAGGGTTTTTTAAAATAGAAAATTTTCCTATCCCATGTGGATTTTCTAAGGATGATGTAAATCTAGGTGCCCCTCGTTTATACGAAGATGAATTTTATGTTCACTATTTAAAATATGCTGCTAAGGCAGGTATGAGTCTTTACGCCGTTGCAGTTCCATTGATGATGAGGGAGGATATAAGGGAGTTTTTTATTTATTGTAATCAATGTACCACTGTCTTTATAGGGCAAATTAATAATATTCTAGTGAAAAAAAGATTAATTGCAGATCCTCCCATGATCCCAACGCCAGAAAACGTTGAAAAAGTTAGTAAACAAAGTTACTTAAACGGTTTTTTTGGAGATCTCCGACCATTGCAGGCACTAGAGATTATACATCTATGGGACAATATTGAGAATAACGTAACAAGTAAGGCGTTATTATTAGGTTTTCACCAAAGCGTCCAAGATGAAAAGATAAAGTCATTGTTTAAACGTGGATTAGATATGACTGATAAAGCGGTAAAGCAGTATAAAGAAAAACTGCATGTTGAACATATTCAATCACCTGCGTACTTAGATCACCTGGTTAAACCATCAACATTTCCACCTTTTTCCGATAAGATAATGCTGTTTCATAAAGTGGACATGTTCGCAATGAAGATAAGGTCATTCGGAAACTCAATGGCAGTAACGGCTAGAAGAGATATAAATGCCTTATATGGAAGAACCCTTGTGAACATTGGTTTATTTGTTGACGACGGCATGAATATCTTAATTGATAAATCCTGGGTGGAATCACCACCAAAAGCGTATGACAGGGATTAAAATATTTGGGATTATGTGTAATCCGAGGAGTCGTTTCTGGATACCACTGAAAAAAATATAAAATATAATATTTAGGACTTTATTATTATCTGTTTTTCAAACTGGTGCGTTGATCCAAGCAGGATTAACGCACTATTTTGTTGAAGTTTTCGTCGGACATCTTGAACAAACCGGTGAGAGTTTAAAGAAGAAATATAAGCGATTTAGCAGGTGATTTATGGTATTAAGTGGAAATGTTGTTAATGGATAATACATCAAAAATAAATGGAGGAGTAATTATGAGCCAAGTTTGTGTTATTGGAATTTATGTACCAAATATTCAGGAGGCAATTGACTTTTATACCACAGTTTTAGGGTTCGAAGTAAATAAAAAATATGGTCCCAAAATTGTAACATTAGTCCACGGGGATGTACCTATCGTATTAGAAGAATCGGAAAATACATCATATATTGATACTACCAAAACTTCAGGAGTAGTCTTAGGATTAAAAACGGAAGACATTTATCACACAGTTGATCTATTAAAAGAACATAAAGTTGATTTCATTATTGAAGAACCAACAAAATGCCCTCCAGGAAAATTTATTAGCTTTAGAGACCCATTTGGTAATGTTTTAGAGTATCTGCAATTTGACTAATCGATTAAATGATAGAACATTCTTGACTGAGAAATATATAACATAAGGTCCTTGGAGGTGCAAAATGAAAATTTATAAGTTTAGTAAAGAAAGCGGTAAGCAGATCACAAAATTCAATTCAGATTTTGTGATGTCCCGTGTTATTCAAACTGAAAAGGAAACTCATATAGGTTGCATGTACTTAGAAGAAAACGGAATTATAGGTTTTCATCAAGCAGTAGTACCACAACTTTTATTAATCTTAAATGGAGAAGGTTATGTTCGAGGTGAAAAAGAAGAATATATCAGAGTTCAAGTGGGAGATGCTGTTTTTTGGGAGAAAGATGAATGGCATGAAACCAAAACGGATACAGGATTAACCGCTATTGTTATTGAAAGTGATGAATTAAATCCTTCGTCATTTATGCATTTTGAAAAATAAATGTTCTTATACTAATGGTTGCGATTGCTGAATAAGGCAATCGCTTTTTCTGTTACTTGCGCAGTAAGATTTTATATAGATTAAGAATATCAAGGTTAGGAGAGGTTTCAGAATATAGACGAGAAAATTCACCGTCCCTTTTTTGGCAATCCGACATGATTCCTATTGTCTTTGATTTTTTGATTTTTAAAGGAAAATCAGTTGACAAGTAAAATAAAATTATGATATTATTAAAAATTTGATAAAAAATATCAAGTGTGTTAAGGTTAAGAAGGTTACCATATATGGAGGTGGGTTATTTGTTTCAAATTGGCGATAACATTGTTTATCCAATGCACGGAGTAGGTATAATTAAAGCCATAGAAGAAAAAGAAATCTCAGGGGAAAAACAACAGTATTATGTCATAAAAATGTTAATCGGTAATATGCAAGTCATGATTCCTACAGGTAAAATATTGAATTTAAATATACGCCCTGTTACTGACATAATTGCATTAAAACACATCATACACATTTTTCAGCATGGAGAATCAGATAGATTTCTACTGTGGAAACAAAGGTATAAAGTGAACACGGACAAAATAAAAACGGGTAAAATACAAGAATGTGCCGAAGTTGTGCGTGATTTAATGCGTATGAAGAAAGAAAAAGAACTTAATACAAGCGAAAAAAAAATGTTAGTAAACGCACATGGATTTTTGATGAGTGAACTGGAGTTAATTAAAGGAATTACTGAAAACCAAATAAAAAGTTTCTGTTAATGATCATTTAAACTCATCTATTACATCTCCCGAAAATATCCTGTTTTTTTGGGAATATGTTTCTTTCTTAAAAATAAACCTTTTTAAAGACATTCAACTTCTCCAACTCACCTATAGAGCATTCACCTCTTTTGTTATTTCTACAATTTAATCCATTTTTATTATTTAAATTTCTTTTACGACATTGGAGTTTCAACAAATAAACTCGATAATACAGTCACTTGATTTTTTTGCGATCCTGATTCACACTGGCGCGGACAAGGAGCCGTAAGGATGAAAGAGAGGTAGGGCTTTCATTGTTTTAGGTATGTGAATAGTAATCGTTTCTCTTCTATCGTAAAAGAGAAAAACGAATTGGTAACACCGTATGGTCAACTACAAAAATGGTTTCCAGACTAGGAAACCATTTTTTTATTTTATTTACACCACAATTATGTATTTTATCTCCAAATTCATTATGAAGATTTTCAATTACACGAAGGGAGTTTTGACTTTTGAAGGATTACGGGTTTTTTTGTAGAAGTTATTAAATGAACAGCACGGTATTTCAAAAAACGATTAGAGCATTCATCCTTCATTAATACATAAACTAATATTTTTCCTGCAATGTCGAATAAAATAAATGAGGAGGGATTAAATGAGCAGCAAAGGTTATCTCAAGGCAATAAACTGGACGATTTTCATACTTGTTGTTTTGACAGCAATTATTACGGCATCTATCACTATGTATAATCTTCTAAATATACCGGCCTTTGGTGAGGATGCGCAGTCTCGTGCAGAGTTCCGATGGGGATCCATACAAATGTTCACCGCGATTGCTTTACTAATCAGTTCTGTTTTATTAGCAAGAGGGTGGAATCGTTTGTTTCCATTTAACGTTCCAATTGCAATCATCCTGGTTGGTTTTTGTTACGTATTATTTTTTCTGACATTTACAACTGGTTGGGTTGGTTTTCAAGGCATGTTTGGTTTCTTTATTGCTCTACTAATAGGGATGATTTTAAGTATTTCGTATTCGATTTTTAATCGGATTGAACGACGAAAGAGGTTAAATAAAAATTAAATGGTCTGTTTTCAGTAGTGGCGCGATAGTTCAAGAAGGATTATCGCTTATTTTTGTTCTAGAGATTAAAACGTAAACGATACCCTCATTATTGAGAGAACATAGGTAGCTTAAATTCAAACTGATCTCTTGCAGAGAAAAACAAATATTGAGTTCTATTATTTTTAAAAGCGGGGCAGTATCGTGTCCTAAGGTATTGGTTTTGCTATAATGAGCACGATGTAGTTTTCATTTTTATGAATAGAGGTGTCACAAATGGAACATAACGTTTTCGAAGAAATAGCAAAAAGATATGATACAGAGGAAAGAAAAGCATTAGCGAAGGTAATCGTGAAGGAAGTAAGAACGGCACTGGACAATAGCCAAGGAAAATCATTAATCGACTATGGGAGTGGCACGGGGTTAGTTAGTTTAGAACTATCAGACTTAGTGGATTCGATTTTGTTGGTTGATTCATCAAAACAAATGTTGGATGTGGCTGAAGCTAAAATTTTTCAACAAGGAATGTCCAATGCAAAAGTACAGTATGCTGATTTAACTCAAGAAACACTTGACCTGAAGGCAGACATCGTGTTAATGTCACTAGTCCTTCTTCATATTCCTGATACGAAAAAAATCTTACAAGAATTGTTCAACGTCCTAAACAAGGGTGGCAAGCTCATTATTATAGATTTTGACAAAAACGATCAAATCTCTCATCCGAAAGTACATAACGGCTTTTCACATGAAGAGCTGAATAGAATATTATCCGAGATTGGATTTACTTCAATTGAAATGAAGACATTCTATCACGGACAGGGTATTTTTATGAAACAAGATGCCTCCATGTTTATATCCAGTAGTATAAAGTGATTTCTTGAAACCACACGACTTTTAATATTCAAATTACACCCGTCAATTCCTATAGAGGATAACGGGTGTTTTCTATGTTTTTCGAAAATAAAAATGCATCATTTTATTAAAGGCGAGATGGAATAAACGACTATATATAGCAAAATACTATCAAAAAACAGGAGGCTTCTTTGTGAACAAAGACCAATTGGATTTGATAGAGAAAATAAGAAAAGCAGAAGTTCAACAAAGTGAAAGATGGCTCAATTATTGGAACGATTACTCCAATTTTCATACATGGCAGTTTTGGGTTGTTTTGGCAATGTTAATTATTCCACTCATTGCTTTACTTATTTTTATAGACCGAAGAAAAATCTTTCGTCTTGGTTTTTACGGATATGGGGTACATATCTTTTTTGCAATTTCGGATGTAATTGGAGTATCAAAAGGGTGGTGGATCTATCCATATAAATTACTACCGGGTCTTCCGTCTAACTTAGCGCTAGATTCATCTTTTGTTCCAGTAGCGTATATCCTTCTTTACCAATTTACCCTTAATCGAAATAAAAATTATTATCTTTGGTTACTTCTTCTTTGCCTTGTTTTTGCATTTTTCATTAAACCTCTATTGCTTGGGATTGGTTTGTTTCGTTTTGGAGGAAAGGAGAATTTTTTCCTTTTATTTATTTTTTACGTAATCGTGGGACTGATAGCAAAATGGTTAACAGATCTATTTACGTTCTTAAGTAAATCAAATAAGTGGAGTCTTTTTCATAAAAAATCAAATAGTTAATACCAAATCTTAGGGAAGATTGGTTTGAGGTTGAAGGTGCGTATGCTAGCTAAAATTAAGTGCTGAGATATTATTTAATCCTTTTAGCTATGAGTTCGGTTGCCTTTTTCGGATTAAGGCGATATAAAATGTCCATAATTTTCGAATCGTTTCCGGCTAAGACTCGATATTTTTTAGTTTCTATTCCTTCAATAATGATGGCAGCTGCAACGATGGGGCTAAGTAGCTTATAGGTAGAACTTTCAGCACCTTCTTTTTCCACTTTGGCTTTTTCCACGAGGTCTGTTTCGACCGCGCCAGGTATCACAAGGGTCACACCTACATTGGTTGTTCTAAGCTCGGAGTGAAGGGATTCGGTTAACATCTTAACAGCTGCTTTTGAAGCACAGTAGATTGTTTGTTTCGGTATCGGTAGGGACCCACCCATACTTGCTACATTTGCAATATGCGCTTCCTGTCTAGTTAACAGATGTGGTAAAAACGATTTACACATATAAAGCGTTCCATAGAAATTGACATCCATTACCCACTGAATTTGTTCGTACTCAAGATCATTTACACTTATAAAAGGTTGAATGATGCCTGCATTATTGATAATTCCGTCAACGCAACCGTGACTGACAATGACTTCATCAGGAAGCCTTTGCACATCCTCGTTGTTCGCGATATTTGCGGTGTGAATTGAAATTCTGTCGCCATAAACTTCTTTGAATGCCTGCATTTTATCGAGCCCATTTTTGTGAATGATTGCTGCGACTTTTGCTCCTTTTTCCAGCAGCTGTCGAACCAGCTCACGTCCAATCCCACCCCCTGCACCCGTAACAACAATGACCTTTTCGGATACTTTCATCAAATAACCCCCATCTAATAAAAATATGCACTCCACATCATATGTACGTAGCGATTCTTGATGACATAGTGAAAAAATAATAATTTATATAGTTTACTTGAGTTGTTAAGGAAATATTTGAAGAATGTTATAAAATATATAAAAGTAGGAATCTTCAATGGATTAGAGGGGAATTAGACAAGATGTTTACTATGAGGAATGTTCAGGCATCAGATTTAGATCAGTTGCTACATATTGAAAATGAAGGCTTTTCGGTTGAGGAGGCAGCAACTAAAGAAGCGTTTATAGAGAGAATTCAGTTGATAGCGGATAGCTTTATTGTGGCCGAAAAGGAAGGGGAGATACTTGGTTATATTAATGGACCTGTTATTAATCAACCGTACATAACCGATGATCTTTTTACGGAAATCAAGCCGAACCCAAAAAGAGGAGGATATCAGAGTGTTCTGGGATTAGCAGTATCCAAAAAGAATAGGAAGCAAGGGGTTGCAAGGAGTTTACTAGATAAAATGCAAGAGCTGGTAAAAGAAAATGAAAGAGAAGGAATCACCTTGACATGTAAACAGGAATTAGTTCCTTTCTATGAAAATCTAGGGTTTGTTAACCATGGCTTATCCGAATCAAAACATGGTGGAGTGAGCTGGTATAACATGGTGAAGTTAATATAGGGACGTTTAAGACTAGTCCTAGGTCTATTGTAAGCAACGATTCTTGAACATTTTGTGAAAACGATGAAATTATGATCTGCTTTTAGGACAAGGTATTATATTTGTAACTATTCATTTGAAACCCAGTCGTTACAATAAGCGTGAAGGATAACAATAATGACGAAATGGGGTATTCTTTTGAGTTTTCCACAATTAAAAATAGGTCATATGGCACCAAAGGTTCCAATCATGCAAGGAGGAATGGGAGTAGGTATTTCCTTAAGCGGACTTGCTTCCGCTGTGGCAAATGCTGGAGGTATCGGAATTATTTCAGGGACTGGAATTAGTTTTGATGAATTGCGATTTCACATCAGGAAGGCGAGAGAATCCATTCAGGATGGCAGCTATATAGGTGTTAATGTTCTTTTTGCGATGAATGATTTTGCTGAAAAAATGAAAGTAGCGATTGAGGAAAAAGTTGATTTCATTATTTCAGGGGCTGGCATTTCAAGAGATATGTATAGTTGGGGCAGAGAAGCTGGAATACCGGTGATTTCCATTGTGTCTTCAGCAAGGCTAGCAAAAATATCGGAACGTCTTGGTGCTTCTGCTGTTGTTGTAGAAGGAAATGAAGCCGGTGGGCACCTGGGTACCGAAAGACCATTGTTCGATATTTTGCCAGAAGTGGTGGAAGCGGTTAAGATTCCCGTAATTGCTGCTGGAGGGATTATGACTGGTGATGATCTCGCTCGTGCCATCCGAATAGGGGCTTCCGGAGTTCAGATGGGAACAAGATTTGTTGCAAGTAACGAATGTGACGCACCACTATCGTTTAAAGAAAAATATGTACAAGCGAAAAAGGAAGATACGGTTATGGTGAAAACAACCGTGGGATTAGAAGGTCGTGCAATAAAAAATCATTTTACTGAACTCATATCTGATGATAAAAAAGTAAAAATCAAAAAGTGTATTGATTGTTTGAAAGACTGCTCCTATCGCTTTTGTACAATGGATTCATTGATTACTTCAATGGAGGGCGATTGCGAGAATGGTCTTGTATTTGCGGGAGCAAGAGTGCATGAAATAAACGAAATCCTTCCCGTCCAAACAATCATTCATAATATTATGGATGAATACAAAGCTTGTATTTAATGATGTGTTTTTAGTAGTCGATCCATGCTTGATTTGAGAACGAAAAACAATCTTTGTTGCGCCCACAGATGGAATTTGATTTCCCACTGTGGGCTCTTTTTTGTATCAAAAAGAAGAAAAGTACTTAAAGGTCGGATTACGAATAGACTGGGACGCGGGACCTGTCCCTTCGTCCCTATTCTACGATAGTGATAATGGGTGGTTTGTGTAGGTAGTGGAAGAAGTTTGCACCGTCTTGTTCTGCTTGTTTTGCTTCCGGGCTATTAAAGGCCTCCATTAATTTTTCCATGTCTTCGAATTCTAGTATGGTAACCAGATAGAGGTTTAAGTCACTCCCTTGGGAATTCACTACACGATGAACAGAATCTTTAATGATATTTGGTATTTTCCGCCCGAGTGGAACATGAACTTTTAAATAATGCTGATCAAACTTTTCCTTATCCTTTGGTTCCTCATACATAATAATCATCTTCGCCATTAGCCATCACTCCTCCATCATTCTAGTAGACTATATTCTTTTTTATATTTTTATATGCCGATAGATTCATACACTTTCTTATGCTAACGGTGCAGGATAGTGGAAAGAAAACATCGAAGTAGGAGGAAAGAGCAAAATAAAAAAGGCTAAATCAATCCAGATAAGCCTAAAAGAGAGAATAAAGAAAAGGATCCCTGTTGAGACCCTATTCTTGTATTAGATATTAATAATAGCTCAATTTAAGCGTCAAAGGTGAAATGGATTATCTGTTATTTCCTTGGTTGTTGTCTTTTCTTCTTAATCCTAAAAGACCAGCTAACCCAAGTAATCCAATCCAGCCCCAATCCGTATCGTCGTCGTCATTATCAGCGTTAGCCGTGTCATTGCCATTTTGTGCAAAATGAGTGACTTCGCTACCAGCGTTATCGCTGAAATCTGTTGCTTGGACAGTTGACATACCTAACAGCATTGCGGTAATTAGAAAAGTACCAAATGAAAATAGAAATTTTTTAGACATGGTTTCCCTCCTTTCAAACTTATTTACAATAATGTTTGTAATCGCATGAATAATTATTCAAGAAGTATTTTATGTAATAAAATCTTGTGAAGCAGTGCACTTAGTAGGCAAAATTCAAACGTTTGTTATTTATGTAAGGAATACATACGATTAGTAATTTATGGGCAAGGTATTTTTTAGTATAACTTTTTTGGAGGTTACGTATGGAAGGAAAGGAAAGCCAGATCAGGCTAACAGCAGGCGAGATTGCTCAACTTTGGATGCAATACTTAAATGATAGCGCAAGTGTGTGTGTCCTTTCGTATTTTTTAGAAAAAGCTGAAGATGATGAGATTAAGCCAATCATTAAATTTGCTTTAGAGTTATCTCAATCACATATAAAAAAAATCACCGCCATTTTAACAGAGGAAAAAAATGTGGTTCCAAGTGGTTTTAGTCTAAAAGAAGATGTGGACGTAACCGCTCCTAGGCTTTATTCAGACAGTTTTGTACTAAATTTTATAAACCAAATGTCTAAGGTTGGACTTACATCCTATGCTGCTAGTGTGTCAGCTTCTGTTAGAGATGACATTAAAAACTATTACATGGAATGCCTTAGTGAAACCATGCAGTTATATAAAAAATCAACTGATTTATTATTGTCAAAAGGATTGTTTGTAAGGCCCCCAAGCTTGCCTAATTTGGAGAAAGTTGAATTCGTGAAAAAGCAATGGTTTATGTTAGATGTAGTTGGTGAGAAAAGACCATTAACCGCTGCCGAAGTAGCTAATTTATTCTCAAATCTCCAAAGAAACGCTTTGGGAGTCGCGACACTTACTGGATTTAGTCAGGTTGCACAGAATAAGGACGTAAAACAATTCTTCCTAAAAGGATTAGAAATTGGGAATAAGCATATTAAATTATTTAGAAGTAAGTTAGAGGAAAGTAAACTTCCTGCACCCATGGGGTGGGATTCTGAAATAACAAATAGTACAGCTCATACATTTTCTGATAAACTTATGATGTTTTTCACATCTGGGTTAATTACTTTGAGTGTAGGGTATTACGGTACAGCTGTAAGTCAAAGCCCTAGAGGTGATCTTAGTACCATGTATAACCGGCTTTCCTTAGAAGTTCAGATGTATGCTGAGGATGGAGCTAATATCATGATAAAAAAAGGGTGGTTAGAACAGCCCCCAATGGCTTACGATCGAGATGAATTAATTAGGAAAAAGAATCATTTATAAAAATACATGTAGCGTCCTTTTGCAAATAAGCATGAGGACTTTTTTATATCGTTGTACCAGTTGGTGGATAGGTTACATATGAAAGCATAGACATGTTTTTACCTAAGAAGGGCTATTTTTATCATAAGTCTCCGGAGGTAAAAGTCTAAGAAGGATTAAAAAAGGAACCAAGGAGGTTCCTGTAAAATTAATGATTATTTGGGTTTTTTAGTTTAGATTTACTTCCACGATTGGAGTTATATTCAGTACCTTTATTATTATCACCGCTAGCCATATCTTGGCCAAACTCTGTTTCTAATTTCCCGCCGTTTCTCGGTGAATTTTGATTTTGACTGCCTTTATTAACACGCTTTGTCATCATTTCCACCTCCATTTCAAATGCATTATTATCATGCCAAGCTTTGTATTTTTCATGTAATTATCGATAATATTTCTTAAAATTAAGTCTCTATACAAAAACGCTCAGATTTCTGAGCGTTTTGCTTTTCACTAAACAAGTGGATTACGACTACTTCCTAAACTCCTTTTGTAAGTTTTTTGGGGATACATTATATTCCTTTTTAAAAAGTCGATAAAAGCTAGAGTAGTCTTGAAAACCGCATTTGGTGGCAATTTCTTCGATTGAGAGCTGATTTTGTTTGATCAAGGCAACGGCCGTAGCAAGTCGTTTCAATAATACATAACGATAAAAGGGTACTTTCATGTTTTCTTTAAAATAATGAGAAAAATAATACTTGTTTAAATGAAAATGACTTGAGACGTTGTCTAAATTCATTTCTGAATCTGTCAAATGTTCTTCAATGTATTTGATAATGGCATGTAGACGTTGATCTGCCTCACTGTTTAGACTACTCATGGGCTCACTACTAGCAGGGTTTAAGATAATATCCATCGCGCGAAATAATAAATAATGGGATGCAAATGAATAAGGGGCAATATTCCCTTTTATACGATTACTGATTTCTTGGAATAGCGAGAGGATTTCCTTCAAATTTTTAGAGTGGAGATGGACAACATAAGAACCCTGCGTTTTATGATGGATGATGCTATCACTCATGAAGGGAGAAATCGATAAGAAATCAGCCAATAACGATTTGCTGATGGTCGATACGATTCTTTCATAATTGTCAAAATCACTTACTTCTGCTTTATGTACAGCATACGGGGGAATGATGACAACATCCCCTTTGGTAAGTGAGTAAATTTGCCCCTCACAAAAAAATTCACATTCACCCCCTAAAAATACGAGAATTTCCATTGCGTCATGACTATGCAAGCGGAATAAAGGCTCGATATCAGAATAATTTTCTAAAGATTTGTCAGGCTTTCTGCCCCAATCATGGGATTTATATTTATTACTCCAATAATAAACCTCAAAATTCTCATTTAAAACTGGCATAAATGTCGATTCTTTCATAATATGCTCCTTTTACAATAGCAAGATATACAATATTATCAGCAAAAATAACAATTTATTTCATGTAATTCCTTGTTATTATATCACTATAATCTAAGAAAAAAGAAGTCTTAGAGGAAATGAAAGCCTTATCTAGGCAGAATTTTTTTGTAAATGAAAGCCCTGTCTTTGGGAGATTTTAATAGAGGTATTATAAATCATGTTTAGTTAGTCTGAACTTATGTCTTTTTATTCCTCTATGATGAATTTGAAATAGTATTCAGCAAAGAAATCACAACTAGGAGGACATGACCTTGAAAAACAATGATACTACTGTAGAGAAAAAGGAAACAGTCGTAAATAAACTATTAGGCGCAATTAGTGGAAGTTTTGCACCCATTTTAGGAGTTCTTGCCGGATCTGGCTTAATCTCAGCTTTATTGTCCATCTTAAAGTCATTAGGTTGGGTTTCCGCTGAAAGCGGTACCTACGCGATTCTTTCTGCTGCTGGACATGCTGTTTTTTACTTTTTTCCTATCTTTCTCGGTTTTACCATGGCAAACAAACTTGGAGCCAATGGATTTGTAGGAGCAGCAATTGGGGCAGCATTATTAGAACCAAATTATGTGAGTTTAGTCACTTCACAGGCTCAGGATGTTTCATTCTTAGGAATTCCGGTTTTATTGGCAAGTTATTCATCGACCGTGTTTCCGATTTTAATCGCAGCATCGATTTATGCGTTTTTAGATAAGTTTTTGAAAAAAGTGATTTATAAAGAATTACAGATGTTTATCAATCCGATGATTTCTTTACTGATTATCGTACCATTGACAATCCTTATCTTTGGTCCATTTGGGACGTATGTGGGTCAAGGCTTAGCATTCATTATTCAGTTTTTAAGTAGTCAAAGTGGATTAGTTACTGGAGCTGTTTTAGGAGCGGCATGGTCTTTCCTTACGATATTAGGTCTTCATTGGGCAGTTATTCCAATCGCCATTGCTAATCTTGGTGCAACGGGACTTGATCCAATTATCGCGATGGCAGCCGCGGCACCATTTGCCCAAATCGGTATGGGGCTTGGCGTTTTCTTTAAAACGAAAGATAAAAAATTGAAAACACTTGCTGGGTCAGGGCTTCTACCAAGTGCCTTAGCAGGAACAACCGAAATTATCACATATGGTATTCTCGTCCGTTATAAACGAACTATGTTATACGTTGGGATCGCTGGAGCTGTTGGTGGAGCAATCAACGGAGCACTAGGAGTATCAGCAACCGCATTTGCACTCCCGAGTTTCTTGTCGATTCCTGTATTTTCACCAATCGGAATTTTCGCAATAGGTGTTTTCGCTTCCTTATTAATCGCAATGATGCTAACGATGGTATTTGGATATGAAGGCAAGCATGACCTAGCAGTTGTTGAAAAGACAAATAAAGTATTTGGGTTAAAAAATGTAAAAAAAGAAATCATTGCAAGTCCATTAACGGGTAAAATCGTTCCATTAAATCAATTAGCAGATCCACTTTTTTCAACAGAAGTTGTAGGAAAAGGGATTGCCATAGAACCAACAAAAGGGGCCATTATTTCTCCAGTGGATGGAGTCGTAACCACATTATTCGCAAGTAAACACGCGATTGGAATTACATCGAATGGTGGGGCTGAGATTTTAATCTATATTGGTGAAAATACGGTTCAGTTGAAAGGCAAATATTTCACTTCCCATGTAAAACAGTGGGATGAAGTGAAAAAAGGCGACATCCTTATTGAATTTGACATCGAAAAAATTAAAGCAGCTGGATATGATCTGAAAACACCAATCGTGATTACCAATACAGAAGAGTATGTAGAAGTGAAACCAACGAAATCGGGTAAGGTTGAGGCAAATGATGATGAAGTTATGAGACTTGATGCATAGCAAAAACCGATGGTTGAAACTTAATGAACCCTATGAGGAGGAAGTTACATGCAAAAGCAACCAGAATTACAAGTAAGAACGAAGAAACTGATTGAACATGAAGGTTTGAAATTTAAAGATTTAAATAATAATGGCAAGCTGGACCCTTATGAAGATTGGCGTTTAAGTCCGAAAGAACGTGCAGAAAATCTTGTTTCCTTGATGAATGTCGATGAAAAAATCGGTATGATGCTGATCAATTCCAGGAAAATGGGACTTGCACAGGAAGATAAAAGCAAGACAAGCCATGACGGTGTTCTAGATGAAAGTATTATCGAAAGAGGAGAAACGATTTTCGCTACAAGCAAGGTATACGGAACGACTCATACGATTGCAAACCGACATCTACGACACTTCATTTTAAGAGATAACTTTACTCCAGCTGAAATGGCGGAATGGGTTAATGCGATGAATGAAGTAGCGGAAGGAACACGCTTAGGGATTCCTGTACTTGTTGCGTCGAACTCGAGAAATGAGAATGGTGAAGCCGTATTCGGTATGAACGATGCAATCGGAATATTCTCTACTTGGCCAGGAACATTAGGGTTGGCGGCAGCCGCAAAGGGCGATATCCAAAATGGTGGCGATGCTTCTTTAATTAGTGAATTTGCGAGTATTGCCCGAAAAGAGTGGAATGCCACTGGCTTAAGAAAAGGCTATATGTATATGGCAGATGTGGTGACAGATCCAAGATGGCAGCGTACGTATGGAACGTTTGGAGAAGATCCAGAGTTTATCGCCGATGTAATCGGTCGTATCCTTGACGAGTTCCAAGGAGAAACATTAGGAAAAGATAGTATTGCGATGACAACGAAGCATTTCCCTGGTGGGGGAGCGAGAGAAAATGGCTTTGACCCTCACTATGAGGAAGGAAAATGGAATCTATACCCAACTCCGGGCAGCTTAGAAAAATACCATCTACCACCATTTAGAGCAGCTGCAGAACATGGAACATCATCTATCATGCCGTACTACTCAATTCCAAGTATCAAGAAGAGTGTGGTTCAGGAGTTTGAAGGGGAAGAAATCCCATTCGAAGAGGTTGGATTTACGTTTAATCGTTATTTCATCGACCATATCCTTCGTGGAAAGCTTGGATTTAAGGGCTATGTGAACAGTGATAGCGGCATTATTAATAACATGAGCTGGGGAATGGAAAAGAGCAGTGAAGGTGAACGCTTTGCAAAAGCGATCAATGCGGGTACCGATTTGATTGCGGATACGAATGATATTGAAAATCTGAAATTAGCGATTAGTAAAGGCTGGATCAGTGAAAAACGAATCAATGAGTCAAATGTACGTCTGTTAACAGAAATGTTCGCTTTAGGTCTATTTGATGACCGCACATACAATGACCCAGCAAATGCAACTGAGGTTGTTAGCACAAAGGCACATTGGGATGCTGCATACGAAGCACATAAAAAGTCAGTGACAGTATTGAAAAATACAAATGAAACCTTGCCACTTACAGCGGACAAGCTGGATGGCAAAAAAGTGTACATTGAAGTTTTCCATAAGGAACAAGAAAGAGCGACTTCTTTTACGGAAAAAGCAAGAAATGAAGCGAAAGAACTCGGCCTCTTTACGTTAACAGACAACCATGAGGAAGCTGATACAGCGATTCTGTTCCTACAACCAAAATCGGGTTCATACTTTAATGCAACACCAGGCTTACTTGAGCTTGATATTTGTGAGGATAAAGTAAACTCAGCGATCGATGGTACATTGTATCAAGAGACTACTTTAAGTGGCTTAGACCATCTAAAAGAAGTAGTGGACAGTGTGCATGGCCGCGGTGGTAAAGTTGTGATGAGTGTCAATATTATCCTTCCTTGGATTTTAGGGAATGTTGAACCAATGGCAGACGCATTAGTTGCAGGATACGATACATTCTACAATGCACAACTTGAAGTGATTGCAGGGAACCACAAGCCATCAGGTGTCTTACCATTAACCTTACCGGCTAGTGAAGAAGTCATTGCTGTTTACCAAAATGGCGATTGTGTATCTCCTAATGACGTACCAGGGTATGACAAAGACAAATACATGCCAGCCGGAATGACTTATGCGTATAAAGACAGTGACGGCAATGTTTATAAACTGGGGCACGGATTGAGATATTAAAAACTGTTAAAAAGCAAATTTGAAATTCAGGGTCTGTCCTTAATACGTAAAAATACATTTTGGACAGGCTCAATACTTGATAAAAATTAATAAGAGTAAAAAAAGTTCGTCATCAAATTATAGATGTGACTTGGAAAGAAAAGTTGATTTTTAATATATTATGAAAATGGAGTGGTACATAATGGCTAAATTAGATGGTAAAGTTGCAATCATTACAGGTGCAGCACAAGGTATGGGTGCTATGCATGCTCGTAAATTCGTGGAAGAAGGAGCAAAAGTAGCAATTACTGACCTTAACTTGGAGGGTGCTCAAAAACTTGCCGATGAATTAGGGGAAAACGCAATTGCTCTTAAACTAGATGTGGCAAGTGAAGAGAATTGGATTGAAGTTGTCGCAAAAACAGAAGAATCATTTGGTCCAATCAACGTGTTAGTAAACAACGCAGGTATTGGTATCTTCAAAACATTAGAAGAACTAACTGTAAAAGACTTTGAATTAACATTTAAAGTAGACGAGCTTGGTGTATTTTTAGGAATGCAAAAAGTTTTACCTTCAATGAAAAAAGCAGGCGTAGGTTCCATTGTTAATATTTCATCTGTCGATGGTTTAGTTAGTGCACCAACGGCTATTGCATATAGTGCTTCTAAACATGCTGTAACAGGTATGACAAAAGGTGCAGCTGCTGAGCTTGGCCAATATAACATCCGTGTAAATTCTGTACATCCAGGAATTATCAAAACACCTATGGCGGATCAACCAGATGTAGAAGAATATCTAAAGCAACTAGAACAAGATATTCCATTAAGACGAAGAGCAGAAGTAGTGGAAGTATCTAATTTAGTTGTATACCTTGCATCGGATGATTCCAGCTACTCAACAGGAGCTCAATTTGTAGTAGATGGTGGAATGATTTCTGACTTATAATTTGATTAGATTAGAGAAAAATCACAGGTGAGTGAGACCTGTGATTTTTTTTTGTGATTAGGAAATGGATGTGAGATTGCTTAATAAAACGCCTGGAGTATCATCAACCTCCTAAAAACAGGAAATCGACGTTACTCCAAAGCAGCTGGAGTATCATCAACCTCCTAAAAACAGGAAAGTGACGTTGTTCCAAAGCACCTGGAGTATCATCAACCTCCTAGAAACAGGAAAGTGATGTTATTCCAACGCATCTGGAGTACCACCAACCTCCTAAAAAGAGGAAGTGATGTTATTCCAAAGCATCTGGAGTATCATCAACCTACTAAAAACAGGAAAGTGACGTTATTCCAAAGCGTCTGGAGTATCACGAACCTCCTAATAACAGGAAAGTGACGTTATTCCAAAGCGTCTGGAGTATCACGAACCTCCTAATAACAGGAAAGTAGTAAGCTTTCGAGCCACCTGGACCACCATCACTTTCATTAGTTAGCACAGTTTCATTGAATAACAGTTTCATAAATCAGTATGAACTCGTTACTTCAATGCAGGAAGTAACGAGTTTTTATTGAATAAGTAAAATTAGAACAAATTGGAAATTAATTTGGGATAGGAGGGGCTAAGATGTCGTTTATGGTGGTTAAGAAAGAGTTTAAGCTTGTTGGATTAAAAGGTAGAGGGGAGTTTGCTAACTATGGTAATGAAGTACCCTTACTTGCAAAAAAACTATTGAGTCGATCAAACGAAATTCAAAATCGAACGGAGACAGAAATCGCATTATTTGAGCCTAAAAAGGATGAAGATCATAAGATAGGCCATTATTATGTAGGGTTAGTTGTGAGTGAGAAATCAAATGCCGTACCAACAAGAATGGATTATATAGAGACAACTAATCATTACATAACTACACGAGCGAATATCTCAAAATTGGGAGAACTTCATTTGAATTTATTAAATTGGGCAGCAGAACAAGGTTATCAAAGAGACCTCAATTCCTATATTATCGAGACATATCACCCTATGGGGGAAGGTGAAGAAGAAGTACAGATTTATTTACCAATTCATGTGTAAAAAGTACAATTCAAAAATCTACTAAAAAGACGGGCAAGTTTGTTGGTTTTATAAGGAATAAAAAAGTAATTTAAACGGAGGTAACAATGAGATTGGATAACGTTGAAGGTTTTACAATAAAAATTGCTACAAATGACGAAAGTAGTGAAATTATTAAAATGTTAAAGCAGATAGCTCAATGGATGAAAGAGAACGAAATAAACCAATGGAGGTATTTATTAGATGGTGGTGAAGATGAAGAGATTAAACAAGGTATTCATGATCAAGAAACATACATTGTATTGAAAAATAAGGAATTAGTGGCTACCTTCACACTATTATCTAAACAAAGCGAATGGGATAGGCATATCTGGGGAAGTGATAATTCTACAGAATCTCTTTATCTACATAGAATTGCAATTATACCTAATTATATGAAGAAAGGTGTAGGGAAAAGTATATTGACTTGGATACAAGACAGTGTAAACGATAAAAAATATCTTAAGTTAGACTGTGTTGCGGATAATAGTAAACTAAATAACTTTTATAAGAACAATGACTTTGAACTAGTTGGTATAACCGATGGACATAGTAAGTATCAAAAGATTCTAAAACAAAATTAAATATGCATTAACTACGGAGGAGAGAACAGTAAAAAATGAATAACTGTATAGGATTTTCTGGAAGTGTAATAATGACAGAAACCGAAAAATTCCCTATGTTATTTACGAATGAGAACGTAAGGCATATTGAGATTGGTGAGTTTCCGAGCGAAGAGTCTTTTCATCATTTCTTGGAACTTTTACATAAGAATAATGTTACATTTGGTCTACACTCCCCTTTGTATAGAAATCAAAGTAAATATGATTTGCTGGAAAAAGTTCATTATGAACCGGAACAGGCTTGGAAACAGTTTGAATCTGACGTTAAATATATGTCCCAATTAGAGGCTGAATATATTTTAGTTCACTTCCCTTATTTTAAAGAAGAAACAGACAAAGATACGACTGAAATGATCGAAAATGGATTAAAAAGATTACATATTCTTCAGGAAAGATATTCGATACCTATTGTTTGTGAACCGAAACTAGGTTTTAATAGATCAGCGTTTGGAATAAAAGCCCTTGATCATTTTCCGATTGAGGTTTGGGACAAATATGGAATCAAACTTTGCATAGATATAGGGGATTACTTACTAGCGACTGGTGATAAGGTGTTAGATTATATAGAGAAGTGGAGAAAGCATATAAAGGTCGTTCATTTACATAATGTAGAGTTTCATAATAATAAATACATATGGGTACCTGTTCACCCATCACATGAAACTGACAATACACATTTTAAGGTAGAGGATTTAATTTATAAGCTGTCGAAAAGTTCGGGTGTGTATTTTATATTTGAACATACACCACATACAAATCCTACAGAAGCATTTGTCAACGAGGGAATTATTTGGGTAAATGATATACTTAAAAAATCAATTTAAAAAGTAAATAAGGGGGCATAAGCCAATAGGTTAATTGAAGAGGTAACTTTTGATGGACCATTTCCGTCTACATAAAAAAGGGAGAGGTCATGAGTAAATCAGTTATATTTTTCTTATTTACGTTTGTGTCTTGCATTTTGCTTGTTAGTTGTAGTGCGGATGGTGGTAAAGTGACTTCTAGAGATGTTCTAAAACAGAATCATGATGCGGATGTCCTAAAATATAATGGTTTTATGTACAATAATATCACTGATCTTGAGTGGTTTAAGAAAGATAAGAGTAAATTTCAAAAAGGAAAAGAAATTGGGGAAATCAAAAAAGTAACAAATTTTTCGCTGTTCTTTACTAATTTCTCAGCAACCAAGTTACCTAAGGGAACAACCCTGTATGATTCGAATGACGGGGATACTGGAATTATAATAGTAGAAACGGAGAATGGTGAAATTTTATATTATATGCAATTACTTGAGGGCTAACTTCACTATAATCCTTACTTCGAAGCAGGAAGTAAGGATTATTTTTGCAGGTGGGTTAAATTTTCTAAAAAGAGTTTAATAGACATACCGTCTTACTTTGTTTTATTTTTATACGCTAAAGGCGTCATGTTCATCGCTTCTCTGAATTTCGTAATGAAATAACTTGTACTATTAAAACCAACTTGGTAAGCCACTTCGGTAATCGTAGAATCACCTTGATGGAGGAGATATAAGCTTTTATGAATACGATAATCGATCACATAATTTAAGGGGGTACATTTTAAATATCGCTTGAAAAATCGGCAGCATTCAGAACGGCTCAGCTGACCAGCTCTTGCAATATCCTCTAACAACATTTTTTCTACATAATGCTGATGAATCCAACTTAACATTTGCTTCATTCTTTGACTCTTTACGATTTCTGTCTGAACATATTCTAGACTAAAACCGCTATCAATTAGGTTTTTCCAAATGAATGCTAGTTGCGTGGTAATATCGATTTCATAGTATGGGGTCTTTTGCTCAATACTCTGATAGATTTTTAAAATGGCATCTAAAATGTTCTTCCCCCATTGCTTACTTGCACTTACGTATAAGTAATGTAAATTAGTCGCTTGAATATAAGGTTTTACATATGTCGTATAGAGTTCTTGTGATAAAACAAAAGAAGGAGAAACATTTAAGCAAATATAGACACAACCCGACTGATTTTTATCCTCTGCCATGTGCAGGCATCCGCTATTTATAAACAGTCCATCACCTTCTCGAACGACGATCAACTCTTCATTAATTTGAAAGTTTGCCTCTCCTTTTACAATCAACACAAATTGAATTTCATCATGCCAATGTAGTGGAATATAGCCATGTATATTTTGAGTAATGGTCGTTTGATAACATGCAATTGGCATAACGACTGTATGATGTTTGGTTAGTTCTTTTAAACTTTCATCAATCATGAAGTTTTTCACTTGCATACCGAACACCTCAATATAGTTATATTTTTTTATCCAATAATGGTATTTTTCTAGTAATTTTTTAATTATTATAACATTATACTTACATCTTTAAATGTGATTAGCCAAAAATCAACTGATTACTTTTATTCTACTAAACATATTGAAAGGGGAAATGAACATGATTACGAACATAAATCTGTCAATCAACACGGAACGCCTGCTTAACCAACTTCAAGAACTTAGCCAAATTGGTCTGGATAATGATAACAGACGAACAAGACTAGCTGCTTCAGATGCAGATAAGGCTGGACGTGATCAATTAGTGAATTGGATGAAGGAAGCAGGATTGGAAATTAAAATCGACAGAATCGGTAATATCTTTGGAATTTGGTGTGGTTCAGAAAATAGGGATGAAGCACCGATTTTGCTAGGGTCGCACATCGACACCGTTATTAATGTGGGTATGTACGACGGATGTTATGGAGTCCTATCAGGACTTGAAGTCATAAAAACGTTACAGGAGAATGGTTTTGTTCCGGCCCGTCCAATTGCAGTCGCAGCATTTACCAATGAGGAGGGAGTGCGCTATCAACCTGATATGATGGGATCCCTTGTCTATTCTGGTGGGCTGTCAATTGATGATGCGCTTAAATCGGTAGGTACGGATGGCACCCTTTTGGGAGAGGAGCTTGAACGTATTGGATATGCCGGTGCAGAGGAACCTGGCTTTTTGAAGCCGCACACATACATAGAGCTACATGTTGAACAAGGTCCAATTCTGGATAAAATGGGTATTCCAATTGGTGCGGTTGAGAATCTTCAAGGCATATCTTGGCAGCGAATTACGATTGAAGGTGTGGCAAATCACGCGGGTACTACACCAACAAATATGCGACGTGATGCAGGGCTTGCGGCAGCACGAGTAATAACCTATCTACGTGAGCGTGCGGACGCTTCTAATGGGCAAACGGTTGCCACTGTTGGAACCATTGAATTTAAGCCCAATGCTGTGAACGTTATTCCATCACTTGCGACATTCACTGTTGATTTACGTGATCCGAACAAACATAGACTGGAGGCGGAAGAGCAAGCACTTGCAAATTATCTTAAAGAACTAGCAGCATCTGAAGAAGTATCCATTACATCTGAACAACTAGTTCGTTTTCAGCCAGTTATTTTCGATGAAACAATTGTTAAACTGATTGAGGAGGCTTCGATAGGACGCGGACTCCAAGCAAAACGAATGACATCTGGAGCGGGGCACGATGCTCAAATGATGGCCAGTGTTTGTCCTGCTGCTATGATTTTCGTACCAAGTGTTGATGGTATTAGTCACAATCCAAATGAATATACAAAAGATACAGACTTGGCAGCGGGAGCCAATGTATTACTTGACGTAGTATGTAAACTTGCAACTAACAAGATAAAAGGAGATTAAAAATGGCCAATTTAACAGATCTAAAAACAGAAATTCAATATTTTTTAAATGACAATACAAGAAAGACAGATTCAGAGAAAGCATCTGCAGCATTTATGAACAGGGAAGTAGTTGAAAAGGTTAGAAATTTTCATAAAAGCTTTCCAGAATATAAAGTAACGCCACTTCACAGCTTAGCTGAGTTATCTAAACAATTTGGAGTTCGCAATATTTGGGTTAAAGATGAATCATATCGATTTGGACTGAATGCTTTTAAAGTATTGGGTGGTTCCTACGCTGTTGGTAAATATCTAGCAGAACGATTAAACGTCGATATTTCAGAACTATCTTTTGAACAATTAAGAAGTAAAGACGTAAAAGAGAAATTGGGCGATATTACTTTTGTTACAGCTACAGATGGAAATCATGGAAGAGGGATTGCATGGGCTGCAAACCAGCTAGGTCAAAAATCTGTTGTATATATGCCAAAAGGCTCTTCGGAAATCAGATTAACGAATATTCGCAAAGAAGGAGCAGAGGCTTCAATCACAGATTTAAACTATGATGATACGGTTAGGTTGGCAAGCCAAAGGGCTAAAGAAAATGGCTGGGTTTTGGTACAGGATACGGCCTGGGATGGATATGAAGAGATTCCTGCTTGGATTATGCAGGGTTATCTCACAATCATAGATGAAGCATTGGAGCAGATTACTGAAGTTGATGATCGACCGACACATGTATTTTTACAAGCTGGAGTAGGTTCTTTTGCAGGCAGTATGCTCGGATATCTAGTCGAGAAATTTGGAGAAGAACGTCCAATGACAATTATCGTAGAGCCAGATAAAGCGGATTGTTTATACCAATCTATGAGAGTTGGCGACGGGAAGCCACATGCCGTAACGGGTGCATTGGATACGATTATGGCAGGTTTAGCATGTGGAGAACCAAGTAAAACTTCTTGGGATATTTTAAAAGATTATGCTCAAGTTTTTGTTTCTTGCCCAGACTATGCGGCATCACGAGGTATGCGAATTCTTGCCAACCCATTAGGCTTTGACCCTCGTATTGTATCCGGAGAATCTGGTGCAGCAGTTGGTATAGGATTAGTAAGTTTAGTAGTTGAAAATAGTAGGCTTATTGACCTGAAAAATGCATTGAACCTTAATCAAGATTCGAAAATTCTTATTATCAGCACTGAAGGTGACACGGATCCCGATAATTATCGAAAAGTTGTATGGGACGGGGCCTATCCATCTGTCTAATAGATTTATAAAAGGAGTGCGATTACGATGAAAAGCGAGGATTTTGAAAAACAGCTTATGGAGTGGAGGCACTATCTTCATTCGCATCCAGAAAGTGCATTTGAAGAAAGAAATACTTCTGATTTTTTAGCTAAAGTCCTAACAGATATGGGATTAGAGGTTCACAGAAATATTGGTGGTACTGGAATCGTAGCTAATCTGACAGTGGGTGATGGGAAAGGAATCATTGGGATTCGATCAGACATAGATGCTATTAATCTAACAGAAGTGGGAGTACATCCATACGCCTCACAGAATCCAGGTAAAATGCATGCGTGTGGTCATGATGGACATATGGCTACAGTATTGGGGGCAGCAAAGCTATTAACGGAGCGCAAAAATTTTAATGGGACCGTTCGATTAATTTTTCAACCTGCAGAAGAAACAGGTAAAGGTGCTTTTGCCATGATGAAGGATGGACTATTCGATCGGTTTCCAGTAGATGAGATTTATGGCATGCATAATATGCCAGGAATGCCAGCGGGTTCCATCTCAACTCGAGCAGGAGGAATTATGGCATGTGAGGATAATTTTGTGATCCATATTAAGGGTCAAGGCTCACATGCATCAAGTCCTCATGTGGGGAAAGATCCCATTGTTATTGCATCTGAAATTGTTCTTGCTTTGCAAACGATTATATCCCGTAATATGAATCCAAATGTTCCGGCTGTCATTTCGTGTACTGAATTTATCACAGATGGGATACGCAATGCCATACCAACAAATGTAGTGATTAAAGGGGATACGAGAAGTTATACTCCAGAGGTACAAGAGTTACTAGAGGAACGAATGAGAACGATTAGTGAGGGAATTTGCAAAATAAATGGAGCGGAGTGTCAATTTGAATATACGCACGAATTCGCACCAACCGTGAACTGGGAAGAATGTGTTGAGATTGCAGTTCAAGTAGCCAAAAATGTCGTTGGCGAAAAGAATGTGGATGGAAATTGTCAACCGTGGATGGCTTCTGAAGACTTCGGAGCATTTTTAGAAAAGGTACCTGGTTGTTTTGTCTTTATTGGGAATGGTGATGATTCAGACGGAATCGGCAATATTCCACTTCATAATTCACGCTATGACTTTAATGATAAAATCCTAACCACTGGAGCGGAATATTTTGCCGAATTAATTAAGGTCCGTCTGCCAAAGGATTCCTCTGTTTTAGATGCTAAGCGGAAATGAAAGAGTGATTCCTGAAAAACATGTCATCGTAGCGATTTATGGCTGATAATGTAAAAATATGGCTGATAATCCAAAAATACGGCTAATAAATAAAATTTATGGCTAATAATTCGTGATTATGGCCGATAGCTAAAATTATTTCACACTTTGTCCACACAAATAGGAGAGGCAAATCCAAAAGTGTCTATACCCATAGCCGAAACTTAAGCCTAAGCACATAACTTGTTTAATATTGGATTGCAAAGACGCAATAAGAAAAAAATTAAATCAGTAAACCCGTTAACCCTTGTTGTTAACGGGTTTTTTAGGTACTGACAAGAAGTGGTTCGCTGTTCCGAGAAGGATTAATGCACCATTATGTTGAAGTTAATAAGCAAACGAAGGAGTTTAAAGAAGGGAGATAGTTTATATGATGATAAAGGGTTTCGGGGGAATCTTTTGGAGAACTAAAGATGTAGATGCAATCAAAAAATGGTACAGTGAGGTCTTGAATTTAGATTTTGAAGGTTGGAATGGGACAATTATAAAACCCCAATCAGGAAATGAAACGATTTTTTCTTTTTTTACTGAGGATGACCTTTACTTTCCAACAGAACAGCAAGTGATGTTAAATTTCCAAGTCGATAATATAGACGAGTCTATTAAGCATCTTGAACAAATGGGTGTCCCTCTTGAAAAGGATAAAGAGGCAAGTGATTATGGTACGTTTATTTGGATTAAAGATCCTGAAGGTAGATTGATTGAGCTATGGGAGAAATAGAGGGTTGTCATTATTATTGAACAAATGGAGTAGGTTAACGTAATTTAGTAACGTTTGTGAAAATTTCATTTAAGCATACCGGTGCGATGATCTAAGAAGGATTATCGCTTTTTTGGTTGCTGTTTTTTGATTAACGTTGCAAGTTAGTTGAACGAGAATGGAATCTCTAAAGGTATTTTTCTCCTTCATGTAGAACAAATAGTAAGTAACTTAAATAGAGGTGAACCAATGGGGAATTTGAATAAGTTAACCCATATAGATGCGGCACATAAATTTATCAATAAGCATTTTCCGAATTGTCAAGGAGCCTTATTAGCAGGGAGTGTGGTTAGAGGAGAGGCAACAGAAACATCTGACCTTGATATTGTTATTTTCGATAAAAACCTGAGTTCATCGTTCAGAGAATCTTTAATAGACAATGGCTGGGCTATTGAGGTGTTTGTACATAGCTTAACTTCTTATCAACACTTTTTTGAAATGGATTATATAAGAGCGAGACCCTCAATGCCAAGGATGGTTTCAGAAGGAATCGTCATAAAAGATGCTGGAATAATGGATTCTATAAAAAAAGAGGCTAATGATCTATTAAATAAAGGTCCAGAAGAATGGTCAGAAGAGACGATAAATACAAAGCGATATTTTATAACCGATGCACTAGATGATTTTATAGGTTGTTCGGATAGAGCAGAAGAGCTATTTATAGCCAATACACTTGCGGAATTAATAAGCGAATTCGTTCTGAGAACAAACCGTCAATGGATTGGTGCATCAAAATGGGTCATTCGTTCATTAAGAAACTATGATTCAGAGTTCGCCACTCATTTTGTAGAAGCTTTTGATATGTTTTATAAGGATGGTCAGAAAAATCAAGTGATCGAATTAGTTGATACTGTCTTGCAACCCTTTGGGGGTCGATTGTTCGATGGGTTTACTTTTGGGAAAAAGTGAAGAAACGGTGAATAGACTTATGATGCAGGTTTTGTTGATTACCTAAGGCCAAAAATAGATAGGGAGTTTTCTAGGTGAAAAGAAAAAGAAAAGTAACCACTTTTTTTATATCGATAACTCTGATCATTCTTCTACTTCTATTGTTTCCTACTTGGACACCTAAGATAGAGGGGGAAAACAGCATTGCTATATTAGAGAGCATAGAAATAAACGGAACAGAACTTGAAGTAATGATAAGAGGTGTAGACCGAAACAATCCAATTATCATTTTCGTACACGGTGGACCGGGGTGCTCTGAAATTCCTTATGTGAGAAAGTATCAAGATTTACTCGAAGAGCATTTTACGATTGTTCATTATGACCAAAGAGGGAGTGGAAAATCATATCGATTCTTTGAGGATTATTCTACTATTTCCTCGGATCAACATGTTGAAGATCTATTGGCTTTAACAGACTTTGTAAAAGATGAATTTTCTCAAGAAAAGGTTCTATTGATTGGTCATTCTTTCGGTACCTATATAGGGATGAAGGCTGTAGATAAAGCTCCTGATAAATATGCTGCTTATATCGGGATTGGTCAAGTTTCAAATTATATAAATAGCGAAGTAGATAGTTTCAACTATACAATGAGTGAAGCAAATAAAGCTGGAAATCATAAGGATGTAGATAAACTCAAGCTTCTTGAAGATTCTATTAAAAAAGGGGAAGCACATACCCCAAGAGATATCGTTCGGAAGTATGGAGGGGCATCGCGGTTAATTAACGATAATATGGATTATTACATCGGATTTCTAACGAATCCCGAATACAATTTACTAGATGTTATTCGTTATATAAAAGGGATCTCAGCCACGCAAGGGATATTACTTGCTGAAGAAAAGGAGAATGATATTACAGCAGTTGTTAATAGTCTAGATATCCCTATGTATTTTGTTATGGGAAAATATGATTATATGACATCTACGAAATCAGCAAAAGCATATTTTGATAACGTAAATGCTCCTTTTAAGGACTTTATCGTCTTTGAAAAATCTGCACATTATCCACAATTCGAAGAAAAAATCGTTTTTGAAGATTGGCTAGTTAAAACTTGGAAAAGCTTAGAGAAATAGTAAAGAAAATAGAAACAGAATGAATTAGTAAAAAGTCGAAAGGAAGATTGTTATGGTTTATATCGCACTTCTTCGTGGAATTAATGTGGGGGGAAACAATAAAATTGACATGAAGGTGCTTAAACAAACCTTTGAACGAGTCGGGATGAAGGATGTGGTGACCTACATCAATACAGGTAATATTATTTTTTCATCTAATGACCAATCAAAAACAGAGCTATCACGTATTTTGGAAGAAGCCATCCATGATGATTTCGGATTACGAATTAAAGTAGTCGTTCGAAGTATCGATGATGTCAGAGGAATCATTCAAGCAATTCCTGACACATGGAAAAATGACAAAGACATGAAAAGTGATGTCATGTTTTTATGGGATGAAATTGATGACGAAACTGTACTTGAGAATTTGGTCATGAAACCAACGATTGACACGGTGAAATATGTCCCAGGAGCGATTCTATGGTCCATTGAAAAGAAAAATGCAAACAAAAGTGGCATGTCAAAAATCATTGGAACAAAGATATACAAGCAAGTAACTGTAAGAAATGTCAACACTGCTCGTAAAATATATGAACTCATGGAAGCTCAAAACAGATAGACAGCCGATTTAAACGTACAATCGATTTTTATTGTTTTGGCAAGGAGAATCGAATCTATTAAAGACTACTACCGTGTAAAAAAACTTAATTTGTTAAACTAACAGGTGCGTTGATCCAAAAAGGATTAAGGCGCCTTTTTTTAGGCAGTTGTTTTATTTATAAGCATGAAAATCGTATGTTAATTTGGAATATTATGTTAATATGAACTATGAGCTGTGAAGAAAACAAATAATAAAAGGGGATCAATAGATGAATATTTTTGTTATGCTACCCGTAATTATTTCAATGATAGGTTTATATTTAATTACAATTGGCTTGTGGGAATTAAGAGAGGGTGTAAATAGAAAGAAATATGTGACTTATATGTTTACTGGTTTAGTTCTACTTTTGTTCGTTGCAACATTATTTCCCTCTCTTTTGATGATGTTTTTGAACTAACTAAACAGGTAAATTCTACTTGAGCCTCTTGATAGCAATCATACCCGATTGTCGACTGAGGCAGAGGAAAGGGAAACGCAAGTGTTCGAATCGTGCCCGATTGGCGGTAGGGGCAGGTAAAAGGGAAACGCGCAAGTGTTTGAATCATACCCGATTGGCGGTAGAGGCAGGTAAATGGGGAACGCAAGCGATCGAATCGTGCCCGATTGGCAGAAGAGGAAGGTAAAAAGGGAACGAAAGTAATCATAGAATTATACCTGATGTATGTTTTATAGAAAAGGAGGAATTAAACCATGAAAATTGGTCTGATAGGTGATAGTTTAACTGAAGGTCGACCTGGAGTATCTTTTGTGGAGATTTTAAAAGAAAACTATCCAAGTGTTTCATTTGATAATCTTGGCAAACCAGGTGAAACAGTTAAAAGTTTGCATGCCCGTTTAACCAAAACAAAATTAGAAACAAACTATGATCTTATTTTCCTTTGGATTGGAGTCAATGATGTTTATTCCAAATTGTTGAAAGTCCAAGCACAGCCTGTTGCAAAAGATATCGAGGAATTTAGGGAGTTTTATAACAAAGTATTAGAAATGGCTCTTTCATCTACTAAACAAGTAGTTACAGTTTCGCCAGCTTTAGTGGGTGAAACTACACAAAATGAAAATGAAATAAAAAACATATCTACCACCATCGAATCCCTCTCAAGAGACCATCCAAATGTAAGTTTCTTAGACTTGCATTCCGTATTCGCGAAACACCTTTCTAACGTCACTAGTTCAGATTACCTCAGTATCAACGTTATGAGAGTGATGGTGGATGTTCTCTTCTATAAAACTCCAACTAGTATTGACCGGTTATCAAAAAAACGAGGACTTCACTTAACATTAGACGGCATTCATTTAAATAGTACGGGTGCAGCACTCGTTGCGGCACAATATTCAACTATGTTAGATCAACTATTATTTAACGACGATAAGTCCATTAAGTAGTATTTACTTTTTATAGAATGGGAAGTAGTAATCGTTGGCCTTCTGTCCTTTAAAAAACTTAATTTTTTCAGAAGGTTATAAAAGTTGATTACTAGAATATATGAAAATAAACAAAATAACAAAATGTGACTTTAGTAGTAGGGTGGATGCCATTGCTTAATTTTAGGCTGTTATTTATACGCATTCGCCTTTTTTTATGGGAAAGAGATTAAATTGACTTAAGATAACAAGTTCTAACTAAATAGAACTATGGAGGTAATGTAGGTGAAAGCAGCTATATATAGTACTTTTGGCTCTCCTGAAGTTATAGGTATAAAAGAGGTCGAACAGCCATCTATCAAGGATCAAGATAGGGTGTTGATTCGTGTACACAGTGCTTCTGTTAATACTTTAGACTATCTATACCGAAAAGGTTATTATCCTACAAGGATAGATAATGGACTATCAAAACCAAAAAACCCGATACTCGGCATAGATGTTGCGGGTACGATTGAGGCAGTTGGTGATAGTGTTCGTAAATTTAAGGTGGGTGATCATGTTTTTGGGAGTTGCTTCGGTTCTCATTCTGAATATGTCTCTCCACGTGAAAGTTTCCTTAGTCATATGCCAAAAAACATAACTTTTGAAGAAGCAGCTGCTATACCGTGTGCTGCCCAAACTGCATTACAAGCGTTGCGGGATGTAGCAAAGGTAAAGCAAGGGCAAAGAGTCTTAATATATGGAGCATCTGGCGGAGTAGGGCATTTTGCAGTTCAACTTGCGAAATACTTTGGGGCTGAGGTCACAGCTGTTTGTAGTACATCCAATCTGGATTGGGTTAAAGATCTTGGGGCAGATTATGTTCTTGATTATACCAAGGAAGATTTCAAGAAAAATGGGATTCAGTACGATATTATTCTGGATGCAGTTGGTAAGCGATCTTATTTCAGTTGCATGAACTCTTTAACCGAGGATGGTATTTATATTACTGAACACTTATTTTCGCCTAGAACTCAACCTCTTCAATTGATGATTGGTTCAATATTATGTCGAAAGAAAGCAAAAACTCATTTTACGAAACCAAACGATAAAGATTTGGAATTCCTAAGTGGTCTTGTGGAAGAAGAAAAATTAAAACCTGTCATTGAGAAAAGTTTTTCTTTGGAACAGATTGTTGAGGCACACCGGCACATTGAAAGTGGACGTACAAAGGGGAAGATTGTTCTTAAGGTCAAATAGGATATTTGTTCGTATTATGTGGTGCATAGCAATCATTGCTTATTTATTTGAGGGCTTTGAGAAACTAAATGTTATTGAGTGTCATTTTTCAAGTAGGAAAAAGTAGCTTTGTTATAGATGGTAAACGCAGAAAGGGAGATTTTTATGTACAATGTATTATATTTTTATCCAGTCCTGAAACATAAAAAGGATAGATTTATAGAAATTAACAAACAGGCTGCACTTATTTATAAGGAATATGGTGCTATTGAAGATGAGACATTCCAGAGCACCTTTATTGATGCGATCTATGGTTGTAAAGGGATGGAGGCATCGGTAGAGTTGCATGAAAATGAAACGTTGATGTGCTCAGTTTCTACATTTAATAATAAACATCATCATGATATAGTAATGGAAAAAGTAGACTCGGATATGCGAATTGAAGAATTATATAATGAAATGATTCAAGTTATTGATATGAGCCGAGTGGTTCGTGGTGAATTTGAGAAGGTTTAATATAAATTACTTTTCTTATTTCATCAACGGGTGTTTTAACTTAACAACGGAAGGGAGCGGCACCTCCCTTATCAGACTCTGACAGAAAGGAATGACTTCGCAGGAAGAAACAGATACTATGATTAAATACATTTTTGTAAAAAGGGAGTGCTTTCCATGCGTGCGGTTATTATAAATGAATATGGTAGTAAAGATGTGCTAGTAGAGCAGGAGCTACCGAAACCAGAAATAAAAGCAAACCAGGTACTTGTTGAGGTTTATGCAACCTCCATTAATCCAATTGATTGGAAACTTCGTGCGGGGTATTTGAAGGGAATGCTTGATTGGACATTCCCTATAATCCTTGGCTGGGATGTGGCTGGTAAGATAGTTGAAGTTGGAGATGACGTGAACGATTTTCAGGTCGGGGATGAAGTTTTTGCGCGACCGGATACAACCCCTAGAGGTACATATGCGGAATTTACAGTTGTGGATGAAGAATTGCTTGCCAAAAAGCCTAGTAACCTAACCTTTGAAGAGGCTGCCTCTATTCCATTAGCAGGTCTAACCGCTTGGCAGTGTTTAGTGGATAAAACAAAAGTCAAGCAAGGAGATAAAGTACTCATACACGCTGGAGCGGGTGGTGTAGGTAGTTTGGCCATTCAAATGGCAAAACATCTTGGTGCCTATGTTGCTACAACAGCGAGTGAGAAAAATGAAGCATATGTAAAAAATCTAGGTGCGGATGAATTCATTAATTACCGTTCACAACAATTTGAAGAAGAATTAAGTGATTATGATGTGGTCATTGATACAATGGGTGGCGAAATATTAAATAAAAGCTTCAAAATATTAAAACCTGGTGGCAGACTAGTAACGATTGCCGGACAACCCGATCCAGCATTAATAGAAAAGCATCAAGTAACGGCAAGCTCCTATTGGTTAACGCCAAATGGTAAACAACTAGGTGAATTAGGGGAATTACTTGAGAATGGAATACTGAAGCCTCAAGTGGGGAGTGTATTTGGTTTTTCAGCAGAAGAGTTACAAAAAGCACATGAGTTAAGTGAAACAAATCATGCCAAAGGGAAAATTGTAATTAAAGTTAAATAATTGGTGGATAATTCGCACTCATTAAACAGATAAAAGTAAGAACGAAGAGAAAAAGTAAAGTGTTGCTGATGTTTAATGGAGGAACTATAAATAAAAAAGAAGATGAACACTACATGTTTGTAGTAGAGTTCATCTTCTTTTTCCTCTGAAGGGGTATAGTTTTTGTGTGTAACATCTTAAATCTTAATATCAATCTTTGCGTTTTTCTTTAACTCCTCAACATGCTGAGCGAGTTTTTCTTGCTGTTTTTGCTGTTGCAGAGATTTTTCGATTTGCGGTTTGACTTCTTCAAGCTTTGGAATTTCTTGTCCAGTAGTCTTTCCTTGTTCTGCATATTGATCATACGTTTTTTGAATTTCTTCATCGGTTATTTCACCAGCAGGAATTTCTTTCTCAACGTACTGGTTAAGTTTAAGTCCGTCGGCTATTTGAGTTTCAAGAGTTTTCATATCCATGCCTGATTTTTTAAGAGCAGATTCGAATTCTTTTTCTGTTTTAAACTGTTTTTTTACTTCGTCAAGCCGCTTCTGAATATCTGCCTCTGAAACTTTATAACTTTTTTTATCTGCCTCTTGAAGAAGAAGTGTTTGTCCGACTAAGCTGTCAATGGTTTGGTTTTTCACTTGATCTGCCGCTTCTTTAGAAGTCGGATCTTGTCCCATTTGCTGCATTTGTCCTTGTATAGATGATAAAATGCCATTATAGTCGCTTCCTAGAATTTTTGTATCATTAACGATGGCGACCGTTTTCTTTTCATCTATTTGTTGTGCTGCTAATTTCTTTTGCATTTCTTCCATTTGCTTCTGTTGTTCAGTTACCTCTGTCTTTGCTTTATCATTATTTTCATCAACTTTACTTTCTTCATTTCCTCCGCATGCTGCTAAAACAACAGCCATTAAACCGGTTACGAATGTAAACATCATTTTTTTCATTGTCAAACTCCTTCCTTAAGCAACAAGTATAATTTTTAACTAAAAAAATCATCTTGTCCGCCATTATAAAGTTAATCGTACGAAAAAGAAACCTATGTACTGTTTCTTAATTTTTATAACAAGATTGAAACATTTGGTAATAAATCCTTAAATCCTGTAATAAAGAATTTTGTGAAGGGAGTAAATGTAAAGCTTCTTAAAGGGGATTCCCGCATATAAGGTGTCATTTAAAGTTTTAATGGGATTCTTAATTATCATGTTGTAAAATGTAATTAATGGAAAATTTGTGAAATAAAAGGGTGTGACTTATGAGTAAAAAACGAATCATTTATTTTACTCTTGCTATTATTCTATTTTTTCTAATCTTTGTCTTCTCTGCTACTTAAATACCGATATTAAAAAGGGGGATAAACTTGAAAAAAACCAAGTCTTTTCTTGGGGTACTTACGTTATTAATGGTACTTTTAACAGGTTGTTCAAGCGATTTTGGAAAAGTGATTGTAAGTGAAAAGAACGAGCCTTCGGACATAAATGAGATTGGGAGCAGACCCAATGAATCCCCAAATATAAAATCTTTGGTTTATAGAGTCACTAATGAAACACAGTTAAAAAAGGCTTGGGATTACTTTAATATGGAAGAGAAACTCCCTAAAGTAGAATTCGATCGTTATGATTATTATTTTGTAAGTATATCAGAATCAGGAACCTGTCCTTTTAAATTAAAAGACACAACGGTAAATGATTATAAAAAAGAAATAAATTTTTATTTAAAAGAAAAGGGTGGTAACTGTACTGCTGATGCAACTCCCAAAACCTTTGTCATTGAAGTAGACAAAAACACCGCAAAAGGTTTAGAAAGTGCTTCAATTATCTATCTTACTGGAAACAGTGAGTTAAGAACCACAGAAAAAATAAGGGAATAACCCTACTTAAACAAACGGGGCAGATTCATTTAAGTTGAGAAGGGGGACTACATATGGAAATTAAAATACTCGAACCCAAAGATGCAGTAATTTATAGAGAAGTAAGATTAAACGCTTTAAAAGCAAACCCAGAAGCATTTAGTTCCAGTTATGAAGAGGAAAAGGAATATCCTCTTGAAAGTTTTATAAACCGATTGAATCAAGAACATATCTTTACGTTTGGAGCTTTTATCGAAAACAAACTTGTCGGGGTTGTCACTTTACTAGTAGAAACAAAAATCAAAACAAAACATAGAGCAAACATTGTCGCTATGTATGTGTATCCAGAGAATCGTAAATTTGGAATTGGGAAAAAATTAATGTCTGCAGCTATTACAAAAGCTCAAGAAATAAAAGAGGTTGAACAAATTTATTTAACCGTAACTTCAAGTAATGAACCTGCAAAAAATCTATATAAATCGTTAGGATTTAAAACCTATGGGATTGATAAAAACGGATTAAGAGTTGAAGATAAATACTTTGACGATGAACTAATGGTTTTAGTTTTATGAGGAGTTCGAAAACACTTTTGTCTTTAGACATGAGATGAATCGAACTGTTTTTTTTGTTTTCAAATCAGTACATATGTTCTATAATAAAGGTATATCTTTCCATGGGAGGTGCACTATCTTGAATCATCATAAAGCCTATCGATTTCGCATCTATCCAACCAAAGAGCAAGCTACGTTAATCAATAAAACGATTGGGTGTACCCGTTTTGTCTTTAACCATTTTTTAGGAAAGCAAAAGGACAAAGACAACTACTGGTATATCGTTGAGGAGATGGTTCAAAACGGACAGTTCCCTCATAATAAGTGGAAAGGTGAATTCTTTAATAAAAAAGAATCGGTTAAAGCTGTAAAGCAACTAAAACAATATTACCCCTTCTTGAAAGAAGTGGACAGTATTGCTTTACAAAAAGCTGTTGAAAATCTTAGCGATTCCTATACCCGCTATTATAAAAAGCAAAACAAGGTTCCACGTTTTAAAAGTAAAAAGAACCCTGTCCAATCGTATACAACGAAATACACCAATGGAAATATTGAAATCAAAGGAAATAAATTGAAATTGCCTAAGTTGGGTTTGGTTTCATTCGCAAAAAGTCGTGAGGTGGAGGGGCGTATTATCAATGCCACCATTAGAAGAAGCCCTTCAGGAAAATACTTCATCTCCATTGTGGCAAAGGTAGATATTCAGTCCCTCCCTAAAACCAATCAGGAAGTGGGTGTGGATCTTGGATTAAAGGACTTTGCGGTTTGCTCCGATGGGAAAATTTACGAGAATCCACATTTCTTACGAAAAATGGAAAGGAAACTCCATAAGGAACAACGCACCCTATCGAGAAGAATTGAGGGTTCTGCCAAGTGGAATAAGCAACGCATCAAAGTGGCTGGCATTCATGAGCGAATAGCCAATGCCAGAAAGGATTTCTTGCAAAAAGTCTCAACGGAATTAGTCAAAAACCACGACTTGATTTGTTTAGAAGATTTGCAAGTTTCCAATATGCTCAAAAATCATCATTTAGCAAAAGGGATCAGTGAGGTATCATGGGCAGAATTCCGCACGATGTTGGAGTACAAATGCAAATGGTACGGCAAGCAACTAGTTACGGTTGCGAAGAATTTCCCCAGTAGCCAACTATGTTCTTGTTGCGGATATCAACATAAAGAGGTCAAAAACCTCAACTTGCGTGAATGGATATGTCCATCGTGTTCCGCACATCATCAAAGGGACTTAAATGCGAGCTACAATCTTCTTACCGAAGGCAAAAGACTCTTTTCAGCATAACAACGCTAAACCGTAGGAACATACGGGGATAGCCTACTAATCCTTTCTCCGATAGGAGGAATAGCGTAGGAATCCTGCGACTTTAGTCGTGGGAGGTTCAAAATTCTATTCAACTTAGTAAGTGGGGTTATGTTCAGCCAGCACTTGCAAAAGGGCAAAGCCCCGTTTCACTTGTATTGATGTCTTACCCGAAGCCATTACAAGAACAATCATATCAATCCTTTAAGAACTGGGTATTTAAAAACGTCTATTCATAATAGGTTATTAAACTCTCGGTGCAGATTAATAGAATACGTTTTTGGGAAATTGGAAGTGAGGACGAATCTATGTTATTTATGCTTTTACTTGTCATACCGTTATTAGGAGTTTTGTGGTTTATTAATTTTACTACTTTTTTAAAGAATTTAAAGTATGGAAAAAGTACGCATAGACAAGATGTATTAGGACCAGTTTTAACATTTATTTTTATATTTACTCTGATGTACTGCTTTCTTGGAGCCCTCTAAAACATTGACCAAAAAGGAATTAGCTTAATGCATCGTGTTGATACAAAAGAGATAAAGAAATGGGTGGATGGCGGAGATGGAAGAACTTATCGTAGTCGGTGTGCTCATTATTATATTTGTAGTACTTTCTAAAAAGGGACTAATTCGTTTTACAATTAATACTTACGGCAAATATGTGATGAAGCGGTCACAAGACCATGTAGATGTATCTTATAAGAAGTTTGATGGGATCGAATATTATTACTTTGATTTGAGCGAAGGACATCGGTTCACTTTGACATATTCGGTCGTTGTAGAAAGAGGAACTTTAACAATCGAATTAAGAAGTATGAAGGGAGAATTTTTTTCGAAAAGCTTTACTTCCAGTGATACAGGTGAATTCAGTTTTGAAGCAGAAAGCAACAAGCATTCGGTTAAGCTGATAGGTGCAGATACTAAGGGTGGTTGTAAGATTACCTTAAAATAAGGTTCGCTCGTGTATGAGGGGAAACACTAACGGCTTTACTTTAGAGATTCAAACAATTACATATTTAAACAAAATCGCACGCGTTTTCAAATGAAATTCACCGTGCGATTTTGTTGTGATTTAGCAAGTGAAATGTATGATTATTATCAATATATTTGGATATTTATGTTAAAATATTTTCAAGACTATTGTAAATTTTATGAAATAATTTAGCTAACGAGTAGTAATCTTTAACAAGGGAGATTTACTTTATGTAATAAACATGAAGTCACTATATTGAAAAGGGAGGGGAAACAGAATTGAATAAAATTATGTTACACATTGAAGGGTTGGCAGTTTTCGTGTTAAGTGTATATCTTTATTCGTATAATGAGTACAGTTGGTGGATGTTTTTTATATTATTGTTAGCACCTGACATTTCAATGATAGGGTATTTGATTAACATTAATGTTGGAGCAAAATGCTATAATATTTTTCATACTTATAGTTTGTCGATTACTATTGTAATAGTAGGTTTACTCCTAACGAATCAATTTGTGTTGGCAGTAGGGTTAATTTGGTCAGCTCATATAGGGATGGATAGAGCAATTGGTTACGGGCTTAAATATTCAACTAATTTCAAAGATACACATTTAAATAGAGTTTAAGATGTATTACTAACGTGTAGCTTTTGGCACCGATAAGATAATATAAAAAAGGGTTTAGAGATGAAGTTCTCTCTAAGCCCTTTTCGCATTGTGAATAGTGTTGTGAAATCGGTGTGATTAATATGTGATTTTTGTCCGTATCAACGTGCTTCAACGGTATTAACGGATGTCTTGAATGACTTTTTCTAGGAATTCACCCATTCGTTTAACTGCCTGCTCTGAAAAATCAAAATTGACCCCAGTTTCTTTATAAATAGCTGCGATGGATTGATTGTAATCCGCACTTGCACCTTTTTTAAAGGCTTCGACAGCTTGCTCCGGGTTCTTCTGATAATTCTCAAGTAATTCTAAAGCACCTAACATCGAGATAGAGTATTCAATATTATAGAAAGGAACTTCGAAATAATGAAGTGTGCCTATCCAGCTCATTCCGATTTCTTCCTCTAGTCCAGAAGTATCGACAGGGTTTAAACCAAAACGTTTTGCGATTTCATAGTATTTTTCGTCACGTTCTTTGGCCGTGTGGGTAGGATTCGTATACATCCAATGCTGGAAGAGGTCCCCTGACAATGGTCCATATAACATGGTAAATGCTCGTCTTAACTCTTCTCGCTGTGCGCTATGAAAATTCTCTTCCTCTGGATAAAACTGATCTAATTTATCCAATAAAAGCAATTCCATTCCATGAGAATACAGTTCAGCTACTTCCATACGGTGCTGGTAGTCTTCTGTAGGTCCATGTTCAGAAAATTGGAGGTATCCATTCACCGCATGTCCCATTTCATGAATTAATGCAATCAGTGAGAAAAAGGATGGACTAAAGTTCGCAAAAACAAAGGTATCTCCTGAGACAGGTAGGGAGGTACAGAAACCACCTGGGCTTTTTCCTTTTCGATCTCCAAGATCTAATAACCCATTTTCTCTCATGTAATCGAAACGTTCTGAAAAATAGGGATCTGTCTTTCCTAACATTTCAGAAACACCATCCATAAGGGAAGACACCTCAGCGTATGGTGGCTTTTTCATCAATTTAGCAGTGTTGTCCCAAGGGCGATAGGTATCAACACCAAGCTTGGACTTAAATACATCTGCAAGTCGATTCCAAGCTGGGATAATATGTTTTTCTACATTTTCATGAAAGTCATAACAATCTTGGACACTATACTCACGATTTTTGGCTACAAACATATAATCACGATAATTTTCAAAACCGGCATTTAACGCGATTTGATGGCGTAATTGAATGAGCTCGTCCATGATGGCATCCATATCCGGCTTAATTTGACGAAACGCAGAACCTATCTTGTAATATGCTTTTTCTCGAACGCCTCTGTCGAGATTATCAAGTTGAGATTGGATAAACGGAAAAGGCTTTTCTTCTCCTTCCCATTCAACCGTTAACCCTCCCATAATTTCACTATACTTTGTACAAAGCTCTTGTTCTCTAACCATCAATGGGATGTTTTCTTCTCTGAACAGTTTCACTTTGGACTCGCGAACTTGTCGCATCAAGCCGTAGCGTTTTTCATCTAATTGATTAAAATAAGGAGACTCACAGCATTTCTCATTTAGTTTTGCTTCATATTTCATTAAAAGTGGTTGAATGACTTGCTGGTCGTGAAGATAGGTCGACTTAATTTCTGGATCCTCTGTATTCCGGTAGAAGTCGACTTGGTGACCTGTCATAGCCTCATCGATCTTAATCTTTAAATCCTTTTCCTCTTGTAACCACTTTTCAAGGTCAGAAACGGAATTGATTGAAACATCTAGTAAACTTTGAAATTGAGATTCTATCAATTCTACATCTTTTAAATCAATTAATTCTTTATAATAATTATGACCTAAATCTTTTGTCATGGATAATTCACCTTCCTAAATAATGGTCTCTATAAATATATTCTATAAATATAGTAACGAATCCTTGTTCTAAAATCTAGTTTTTTCCAAAAGAATGGGGCGGGGAGTGAATTCACATGTTGTTTTTCTATGAAATGTAAGACTATTGTTGGGTTTAACTACTGCAAAAGATGAAGATATAAATGAGAGTCAAATAAGTCTTCATGAAAAGGATTTTACTTTTGATTAATATTGATAAATGCATTTTACAATTTGTGGATAAAATAGTAATCAGAAAAATGTGGAGCTGATTACATGCATTTCATTTTTAACGGAATATTTCTTGGTGCGTCACTAAGATGGGGTGATTGGAGGAACTGGAGGGAGTACCATTCTACAATATTGTTTTTATGGTTTGGCGACTTACTTTACAACGTTCTTTGTCATGACTATAGAATGTGGGAGTATAAAGAGAGTATATTAGCTGAAAATCTCCTTTCAAACCATACCATTATTTCTTTATTAATCATGTTTGTTGCCTACCCAGCAACAGTGTTGATATACCTAAGTAAATTCCCAAAGGGGACTTATAAAAGTATTATTTGGATTCTATTCTGGGTAACTTTATATTCACTAATAGAATATATAAATTTACAATATTTAAATTTAGTTTCTCACCATAATGGTTGGACAATTGGGTGGTCAGTACTTTTTAATTTAATCCTTTTTCCAATGCTTTGGTTGCATTTCAAAAAACCAATCATAGCCTTACTCACTTCTATTCCCATAATATTATTTTTTGTTATTTATTTTAATGTTCCTATACTATAGATGAAGGGAGTAGTTAGGTGTCTCTCTGCCTTCTCTAGATGATAAGTAAGTGATATCATCATAATATAAGGAGGGCTATGAGATTGGATACGATAATTTTTGATGTCGATGATACACTATATGATCAAGCACAATCTTTTCATAAAACGGTGAGGAAGCTTTTTCAAGAGCCATTTTCTGACGAAGAAATCGATCAATTATATAAAGCTAGTCGTAAGTATAGCGAGATTTTATTTGATCAAAGTGAAGCAGGTGAAATATCTCAATTTGAATGGCAAACCGGACGAATCATAGCTGCCTGTAAAGATTTTAACATCCCTATAGATACGGAAAAAGCGACTATTTTTCATGAAACGTATGTGCACGAACAAAAAAACATTAACTTGTTTCCGGAAGTCGAAGAACTACTAAATGTACTTTACAAGGAAGGGAAACAGCTTGGGATTCTTACAAATGGTGAAGAAAAACATCAAGCGATGAAAATCAAACAACTCAACCTTAGTCGGTGGATTCCGGCGGAGATGACATTTATTTCTGGTACGATTGGTCATGCAAAACCGAAAAGAGAAGTATTTGATTTTATTGAACAGAAACTGGATCTTGACCAAACCAAAACCGCGTATATCGGAGATAATTTCGAAAAAGATATTATCGGAGCAAAACAAGCAGGCTGGCAAGCGATCTGGATGAATCATCGTAAGAAAGATTTACCGACTAATGCTACCTATAAACCAGATAATGAAGTACATAGTGCCAAGGAGTTATTAGAGTTATTTGTAAAATAGGCTTAGATCGTTATGGTAGGAATCAGCGATAGTCATCCTGGTTCCTATTAAAGTTTCATTGAAAACAACTTATTGGTTTAATGAATAGCATTGAGCAGGTTTTTAAACAAAACGGAAGCATTAGTTTTACAAGAACTGTCATATAAGAGTGATTGTCATTAGACTTATACTATTCATTTAAAAGGGTATTTAACAATCAAACAGGTGCTATGAAAATCTAAGTAAAAATGTTCATAAATTGTTTATTAAGCTATTCCTTTTGAGAATTATCCTTCTTCATAAAAAAAACCCCATTTATTGGATGGGGTTATAGGTTTAGCGCTGTTTCATCATTACCTCTCAAACGCTTAATATCTTCTTTTGGTGGCAAGCCAAACTTGCGCGAATATTCACGGCTGAATTGTGAAGGACTTTCATAACCTACCCGAAATGCAACATCTGCAGCATCTGCTGACTCAGATAATAACAAGCCACGAGCTTCTTGCAGTCTCAGTTGTTTCTGAAATTGAATGGGGCTCATTGCTGTTACTTCTTTAAAGTGCCGATGTAGGGAAGAAACACTCATATTTGCTATTTCCGCAAGTTCCTCAATCTTTAATGATTTATCATAGTTATTCATAATATGTTCGATTGCACCACTGATTTGATGGGTTGAACTTCCTTCTATTGCTATTTGTTTCAGCATACCTCCATGTTCTCCTTGCAAAACCCTATAGATGATTTCTTTCACAATAAGAGGAGCAATTACCTTTATGTCTTTCGGAGTATCTAGCAAACGAACTAATCTTGTTACCGCATCTAGCAAAGAGGCTTCTATTTTGCTGACATACATCCCACGTTTAGCATTTTCCTTCTTGTCAACTCCCATTTCGAATTCACGTAACACCTCCAATATTTCACTTGGTGTGAATTCCAGTTTGAGAGCCAGATAAGGCACTTCAGGAGAGGCTTCCGTAACTTGTCCAGTAATTGGGAGGTTAACCGATGCAACAAGGTAATCGGCAGGACTGTACACATAGCTCTCCTGTGCGAGCAATACCTCTTTCCTACCTTGAACAATTATGCATAATGAAGGTTTATAAACTCCGTAACTTGGTCCTATTAAATCAGAGAAACGAGTGAACGATAAAGAAGGAATAGTAGTCGGATGAATTCCGTCATTACCTGTGTGACTCTCAATGAGTTGGGTCAATTCAACTCGCTGTTTATCGATTTGTTTGGTCATAATATGCCTCCTTGTGTCCTTATTTTTAATTCCATACTAATACATATTTTCTCAGAATGTAAGCAATTTGAGATAATTAGGCAATGATTTAGTAGGATTAGGATAAGGGTTTCTTATTTTTTATTGCATAATAAGGGAGTCACAGTTTTTATTCTTACATCTCCACAAAAGGGTAAGGAGTTGAATCGTACATGAAAAAACGGAACTTAGGAAAAAGTGACTTGCAAGTTTCCTCCATCGGACTTGGCTGCATGGGGATGAGTTATGGTTACGGTCCTTCTTCGGAAAAGAAAGAGATGATTTCGCTTATACACGAGGCAATTGACCGTGGGGTTACTTTCTTCGATACTGCTGAGGTATATGGTCCATATGTCAATGAGGAATTACTTGGGGAAGCCCTTGCTCCATTCAAGGGGAAAGTGGCTATTGCTACTAAGTTTGGTATCCAAATACAAAATGGCAAACAGGTTCTCGACAGTAAGCCGGAGCGAATTAAACAATCCATTGAAGGTTCGCTTAAACGGCTTCAGGTTGACACTATTGATCTTTACTATCAGCATCGGGTGGATCTGAGTGTTCCGATTGAAGAGGTAGCCGGAGTAATACAAGACCTAATCAAGGAAGGTAAAATTAAACATTGGGGACTTTCTGAAGCAGGGGTGGAGACGATTCGCCGTGCACACTCGGTTCACCCACTTACTGCTATTCAAAGTGAATTTTCGATGATGTGGAGAAGTCCCGAGAATGAGCTGTTTCCTACCCTTGAAGAGTTGGGAATCGGGTTTGTTCCTTTCAGTCCATTGGGCAAGGGATTTCTTACTGGAACAATTAAAAAAGATGCAACGTTCAGTAGCTCCGATTTCCGTAGAGTTGTTCCTCGCTTTAAACCAGAGAATATAGAAGCGAATCAGGTATTGGTCGACATAGTAAGAAAGATGGCTGTAGAAAAAGACGCAACGCCTGCTCAAATTGCACTTGCATGGGTACTTGCCCAGAAGCCTTGGGTTGTTCCAATTCCAGGTACTCGGAAATTGAATCGTCTAGAAGAAAATCTTGAGGCAGTTGATATTGAACTGAGACCTGAGGAAATCATTGACTTGAATGCTGCCTTATCAAAAATTGAGATCTCGGGAGATCGATATCCAGCGGAATATGCAAATAGGGTAGGGAAATAAAAATTTAAAATGCAAACAGGAGGAACTTTTATGCAAAAAGTAACTTTAAATAATGGTGTTGAAATACCAATTCTAGGCTTTGGGGTTTTTCAAATTCAAGATGAAAGTGAATGTGAACAAGCTGTTTATGATGCGATTATGGCAGGGTATCGTCTAATCGATACTGCTGCCTCTTATCTAAATGAAGAAGCAGTCGGCCGAGCAATCAAGCGGAGTGGTGTTCCTAGAGAAGAATTGTTTATAACCACGAAACTTTGGGTTCAGGATACAGGTTATGAGAGCACAAAGAAGGCAGTTGCAAAGTCAATGGAAAGGCTTCAATTGGAATATTTGGATTTGTATTTAATTCATCAGCCTTTTGGAGATATACATGGTTCTTGGCGAGCAATGGAAGAACTGTACGCGCAAGGAAAAATTAAGGCTATAGGAGTGAGTAACTTCCATCCAGACCGCCTGATTGATTTAATCATTCATAATGATGTTGTTCCTGCGGTTAACCAAGTTGAAACACATGTTTTCAACCAACAAATAGAAAGTCATGCCTTCATGAAAGAGAACAATGTTCAGATAGAGTCATGGGGACCATTTGCTGAAGGGAAAAATAACATGTTCCAGAACGAAACGCTGATGTCCATAGCCGAAAAGTATAATAAATCCGTTGCTCAGGTGGTTTTACGTTGGCTTACACAAAGAGGAGTCGTTGCGATTCCAAAGTCTGTCCATAAGGAAAGAATCATCGAAAACTTCAATATCTTCGACTTTGAATTAAGCCAAGAGGACATGGCCCAAATCGCCATGTTAGATACGAAAGAGAGCTTATTCTTTTCACACAGGGATCCTGAAATGGTGAAGTGGATTGGTACACGTAAGCTTGAGATTTAGTACCGGTTTCCATATAAACAAGAAAAAGTCGATTTCCTACTTGGAACATCGACTTTTTTCTTAGAACTCATTTGCTATTTGTCCTATTTCTCGAGGGTGTTTTATTAAGCCAATTTACTTGTTATATAAGTGATTGTGATAAGATTAGGCAAACATTTGATACGATTGTGATACCAGACGTTATATATACTGTTGCATAATAATTGATAAGTTGTTTAATGGTATTTTTTTATTTATAAAAATATCAAATAAAGGTGTTGGTTGCAGACCATGATTAATACCTAGTTGTTGGTCTTGTAGTCGTATAGAACCTTGGGGGAGGAAAAGTGTGAAAAAAATACTATTTATGCTCTTTATCTTGATGGTGATGTCTATATCTCTTATTGCTTGCAGTAACAATAATGATAATGCAGTCCAACAGGAATCGACGGGTGATGATTCACAAAACGATAATGCCCAACAAGAGCCATCGGAGGACGGTTCCCAAGAAGATTCTACGGAAGACGGTTCTAGTCTTATCCAATTTCCTGAAGATTATCGAGAGGGAGTTCTTTATACTACAGTGACACGAGGAAACGCTTACGAGGAACTTTTCACGAGTCGGGAAACGATTGAGGCAGTGCAGAATGGTGAACCAATTCCAAATGGTACTGTAATTACCCTTGTCATTTACGAGGATGATGAACTTGACCGAATCTTTGTGATGAAAAAGGCCACAGACCTGGACCCACAACTGTTGGATGAACAGCATAATGGAGAATGGGCTTTTCAGAACTTCACTCCCAATGGAACTGTAAATGAACAGGAAGATCTTGGTCGCTGTATGTCTTGTCACGCAAATCAAGAGAGAGACGATTTTCTATATAAGCTGGAAGAAATGAAGAGTTTTGATCTTGAAGAGCTTGCCGGTTTAAATGAAGATAATAGAGAATCTCAAATCTCAAGTGTCCCTACAGATGAATGGGAGGTAAGAGAAGTAGCAGCTCACTTAGATAACTCGCCTTCCAACGATGTGAATAGTAAGGAGAATATTGTATTAGAAGGTCAGGAAAAAGGTGAAATAATACAAAATGTTCTTTTGACATTTCATCTTAATCAGTTGAAAAACGAATAGATTTGTAGAATAAGATTTTTATTTAATGAAAGCTAAACGACAACTCTTGTATCTAATAAAAATAAGCAAAGGATGAAACATTTGAATCAAAATATAGCAATTAGATTGGTTATTGATTTAACCATGACCATTCTGATGTTAGTGGCAATGGCTTATCATATTACTGGGAATACAATTCATGAAGTAGTTGGGGTTATCCTATTTCTTTTATTTGTTGTTCATAATATTTTGAATAGAAGATGGTATAAGGCAATCGCTAAAGGAAAGTACAATATCCGTCGTGTTTTAAGCATTACGGTCAATTTGCTTTTTCTTATGTCTATGGTAACCATAACGATAAGCTCCTTCCCAATTTCTAGTGATTTATTCCCTATTATTCCTGTCAATAACGACATGGTATGGAGAGAAATACATGTTTTGACATCCTATTGGGCATTTATCTTGATGGCAGTACATATAGGAATGTCGTGGACAACAATTATCAATGCAGTAGGAAAGATGGGTGGATTCACACACACTAATCCTATCCGCACCATTACCTTACGTTTTATCGCAGTTATGATTGTAATTTACGGTGTGCAGGCTTCTTTTGAAAGAGAGATGAGTTCCAAGTTAACGATCTATAATCCATTTGGTTGGGGTGCTGATGATTCCGCTCTTAGATTTTTAATAGATCATCTAGCCATAATGGGAATTTATATAAGTGGTACTCATTATGTGCTTAAATTTGTACAAAGGATGAAAAAGGAGAAGACTAGCAAGAAGTAATCAAAAGGTTAGAAAAGGGATACCGAAAAAGGAAGTGAGTATGATAAAGCAAGTAATCTTATCAGTTGGTTTAGCTTTTAGTTTCATTCTAGTTGGCTGTCAAAATAGTGGACCAAGTGAAACTCCATCAAGTTCAACAAATGACCATTCTGAAACTCGGTTATCCTTAGGAACTCAAGATTCCACATTACCAATTGAGGACACTGAGTATGGTCGTGGAGCACAATCAGATGGAGAGGACACGAATGCACAAGAAGAGCCCACACGAATGATTTCAGATGATGCTAATAGTATAATAATCTACTTTTCAAGGTCAGGTAACACCCAAAATCTTGCGAGAATGATCTACAACGAAGTCGGTGGAGATATGCTGGAATTAACAGTTGCAGATCCATATCCTTCAGATTATAGTCAAGCAGTAGAACGAGCTAACGAAGAAAGAGATAATCAAGAATATCCTGAGATTAATACAGACATTCCTGATTTATCCCAATACGATACTGTCTATTTAGGGTACCAAACCTGGGCAATGACTTTATCTAATCCTATGATCTCTTTTTTTATGGATCATGGTTCTGATTTGTCAGGAAAAACGATTTATCCCTTTTCAACCAATGCTGGGTATGGTGAAGGTGATACGATAGAACGTATTGAGGAACTCGCACCGGATGCAAGTGTTGCCACAAGTTTCAGTATTCAAGATGAAGATTTATTGGATAACCATGATCAAGTTACTAAATGGCTAAATGAGAATCAGTCACAAAGGGTAAATTAGATTTGAACGAAGCCTAGTAAATAATGAATTTACACTTCATAGAAGTTCAGGTATGTGGTAGCGGGTTAGTTTCTATTTTTGTTGATGAAGTTAAACGGTTTCTCACGTTACCCGAACCAAAAGTAAAAAGCGTACCATCTGCTGATGTAGATAGACTTGCGAATGCTTTGGGAGTCATTTCAAATAGTGTTAAAGCTAGTGCTACGATTGATGTAGGTGCAGTATGGATTACGATACAATTATCTAATGCAGACGAAGTACATCGGCTTTTCAACTCAAGGGCAGTTTAGTGAAAGAGTATCTTTCATCTTCTGAGTAATTGTTGTAAAATAAATATGAACTGGAAAATTTTAGCTAGGGTTCCACTATCTAAGTAGGTTTGTGACCGAGGGCTACATCTTTTACAATAGCGTAAAAGGCACCTATTGACATAAAAGGTCCGAGGGGAAAGGTTCAGCGTATTTGATATGCGTTGAAATCCTTTCTCCCTTGGACCTTTTTTTATTATTTTAAGGGAGGTTTATTAAATGAAAAATATTGATGAATTAAAGGCAGGAGTAGCAGTGATTATTTTTAATGAGGAAAAACAAGTTTTGTTACAGAAAAGAGCTGATGTAGAACTATGGGGTATTCCTTCAGGACATATAGAAATTGGGGAAACGGTTTCTGAAGCAGCTATCAGAGAAGTAAAAGAGGAAACCAATTTAGAGATAAAAATTAAAAAAATTATTGGTGTGTACTCTGAACCGAATTCACAGGTATTTGCTTATCCCAATGGTAAAGTAGTACATTTTATAACAACTTGTTTTCTTGCTGAAATTACAGGTGGGGAACTTAGGTGTAATTCTGATGAGTCACTCGAAATAGAATTTTTTTATCCAGAAGAACTACCTCAAGACTTATTGAAAATGCATCCTCAATGGCTAAAGGATGCTCTCGTTAATAGAGAATTGGCTTTCATTCGTTAGTGAATTCTTATTCAGGTAACGGGTTGTAATAATAGTTTAATGGAGCAATTAGTTGTTTAAACAAGTTGCTCCATTAATTTTGTTAGATATTTTTTTGATAAAACTCCTTCCTAAGACGACCACTTGGCTCAGCATATATTCGAGTAGTTTTATTTTGATATTCGTTTAATGATATATCTCTTTTGTGCTTTGCTCATGCGAATGTTTTACTAGACTTGGAGAGGTGAGCTTTAATTATTCTGTTTTGGTTGTTGGTGGAATTGGTGGTATAGCTATTTGTAGTATTTTTGAGGGGAATGAAGTATTTTCCGGCTATGCTGTAATGTTAGGAATAATAGTATCTTTATTAAGTGCGATTTTTTTTCAATTGAACTTAATGCACAGAGATAAAAAATAGTTGTTCAGCTCGGATTTCCAACAAAGAGTTTTCCTACTAGATAGGGGTAAAAATGGCATCTATTGTGTACACAGTTATATTAATTGTTAGTTTTATATTTTTAGTCTTAAAAAGGGACGAAGTAGAATCCAATTTTCCGTTAAAAATAATTGGGTACTTTATATTAGGGTCATTTACCTTTAATTTCAATCAAATTCCACTTCCTCTTGGGTTTATAGTGTACCTGTTATTTTTTCGACCAACGTTAAATGTAGATGTAAAACGAATGGCAGCTATCTTTGGTGTTTTTACATTTATACTGGTCCATTGGATTTTACCGTTTTCCACTCATGAATGGCAAAGCCGCTCAATATTAATCGAACGGGAACTTGGTTCAGTATATACGATGAACTTTCAATATGAATATGAACTAATTAAGGATGAATTAAAGCTAGAGAACCAAAATTTAAGGCTTGAGAATTTTAAAGTAGAATATGTTAAAGATGGTAGAATTACAGACTTAAGCTGGCAGCTACTTGGACAAAATGGCAATCGTTTTAATCTTTATCAAATTCGTTATGATATTGATGAGGGTAGGTATCGAGTTACGAATAGTCAGCTTGATACATGGCTCCAATACAATCGATTAGTAATAGCTGAACAATTCTTTGAACATCTTAATCTTCTTGGTATTAAAGATATTACTCATGCAAAGGGTGACTTTTCTTCCTATGTGATACGAAGTACAGGAGAACGAATGAATTATGCAGTAGAAAATGGAACTCATTTTTACTTGTCAAATGGAGAAATAAAAATATTAGATAATGAACAGTTACCAGTTGAAGCCTTTTATATTTCAACATACGCAATGAAGAAAACGGGAGAAAAAAGAAATGACCAAGGAAATATAACAGAAGAAAGCTTCGAAGGTACTGAACCATCTGATTATTTATTTGATGTAAAGTTTGGTGAGGAATGATAAAAATATAGATTGTATCTTTTTACCGTTTTTAATATCGGTCTAGGATAATCAGTTTGTAATGTGAATAAATACACTTATAGTTCGGTTGCTTTACTTCAATAGGGGTAAAGCATTTTATTTGTAATAATAGGTGAGTTTGAAGAGATATAATCATAGTAAATGGAAGTTGCTAATGATGAGAAGGAGGAGTTGTATGAATTTTAACATGAAAGAAGCTATAGAGGTGCTTGAGCGTACACCACAAACGCTGGAGTATTTCTTATCTGGTTTATCAGAAGGATGGCTTCACTGTAATGAAGGTGAAGGTACTTGGAATGCCGTTGAAGTAATGGAGCACCTCATTGAGGCTGAGAAAAATAATTGGATACCAAGATTAGAATTTATTCTTCAGGAAGGTTGCAATAAACCGTTTCCTCCATTTGAACGATATTCACACTTAAATAATAAATCTCAACTGTCAATAGACGAGAAATTGCAGGAATTTAAAGCAATAAGAATGCAAAATATAACTAAACTTAAGTCCCTTATTGAACCTGAACTTCATCTTGAGTTGAAAGGTTCACACCCTGCATTTGGTACAGTGAAGATGAGAGAGCTGCTTTCAACTTGGGTTGTTCATGATCTAACACACATTGCCCAAATAGTAAGGGTTATGGCTGAGAGATACAGGGCCGACGTGGGTCCTTGGAAAGAATATTTAGGTATTTTAAAAGAGCAGGGGAATAAACATTAAGGTGTTCTTCAACAAAGAGAGATTGAAAAATTTAATAGATACAAATATAAAATTCTTCTTATCTTCAAGGCTCTCTTTTCGTATAGTTTTGTAGTTTATAGATATAGAAGAGTAATTTGAAACTTTTTCCAGAAGTCCTCGTCTTATACTAAAAAGGGGGAGATGCCTTGAAGAAAATGATGAATGTAATAGCCCTTATAGGAATAATTTCAATGTTTATAGCAGGTTGTTCAAACCAAGAACAAAGCGTTGAAGTTCAGAAACGTATTGGTGATGAAAATAATTATGAAGACTTCAAATTAATTACGAATCATCAACAAGTTCAAAAGATCAGGGAGATAATCGATAATATTGATTGGGAAACAGCAAAGGTACAAATGGCACGTCCTGCTGATTACAGATTTGCATTTCAATTTAAAAATGAAGCAAAAGCCGTGTTGTATGAACTTTGGATAAGTCCAAATAAAGACAAGGTAGAACTCATAATAGACGCTGGTAATAAGTACGTTCAACTAGACAGGAATACGTCAGCAGAACTTTTTAAAGTTCTTATTGGCGAAAAATTATCTGACCAAAAATAGATTTGTGTAAGCACGAAGCAGTTTAGTTGAAGAAAAATGAAACTTTGTGTGAGCAATTTTCGTAAAATTAAGTTATGTAGAGTGAGCATATTAAATTTACGGGATGGTGCGTTAATTCAAAAAGGATTAATGCATATTTTGTGTGCCAGGCATGTTCATTAACTTGGCGGTGAGAGTCCGCTATGGGCGTTGGGATATGCGAACCATTAGCCAAAGGCAAGGGTGTCCGTGGCGACGCGGAATCTGAAGGAAGCCCTAGGCAAATCCTCGGTCTGAGGTACACGAATCACATTTGAGGTTTACGTTTCAGGACGAGTTTGCAAAACAAAACAAAGTCCAAAATATCCCCAGATGAACCGTAAATAAATGTGGCAGATATATGAGGAGAAAGTGAATGAACTTACCCTGGGAGGTCTCTTGATATCCTGGAAAGGAACCTACTTAGTGATGAGTAGCTGAATCAAGAGAAGTCAGCCGATGTCATAGTATCAACCTTCCGGTTGAGAAGGACGGAACGAAAGGAGAGACCATGTTAGACTACTTTACAAAGGAACGAAGACACAGCCAATCGTAAGACTACAATAGAGCTAGAAGGGCGGAAACCGACGAACTCTTTTGTAGAGTGGAGTTCTCTTTGTGCAAAATCAAGAACATGGGAACGATATGGAACATAATAACGAATTAATTGAGAGAATTATAAGTCGAGAGAACATGAATCTAGCCTTCCAGAAGGTAAGGAGAAACAAAGGAGCAGCAGGAGTCGATGAGAAAGATATAGAAGCTACTCGCCTTCATTTGAAAGAACACGGACAAGAAATCATTCGGCTTATACGGGATGGGCAATATAAACCTCGAGCAGTTAGAAGGGTAGAAATCCCAAAACCTAACGGTGGGAAGCGTAATTTAGGAATCCCTACAGTAACCGATCGAGTTATTCAGCAAGCAATTATTCAGGTATTAACCCCAATTTTTGAGAAGCAATTTAGTCCTCATAGCTATGGATTTAGGCCTAATAAAAGTGCTCATCAGGCTATTGAGCAGGCTAGATTATACATCGAAGATGGGTACCAATATGTTGTAGATATGGACCTAGAAAAATTCTTTGATAAAGTACAACACGATAAATTAATGTCTATCGTAGCTAAGACCATTACTGATAAACCGACATTAAAACTTATACGTCGGTATTTACAAGCAGGAGTCTTGGAAAATGGTGTTGTGTCTGTAAATAAAGAAGGTACTCCACAAGGAGGACCACTTAGTCCACTACTTAGCAATATTATCTTAAATGAGTTGGATAAAGAACTTGAAAAACGAGGGCATAAATTTGTCCGTTACGCCGACGACTGCAACATATACGTGAAAAGTCAAAAAGCTGGTGAACGAGTTAAAAGTGGAATAACCGACTTCATAGAAAAGAAGCTAAAACTCAAGGTGAATGAAGAGAAAAGTGCGGTGGGAAAGCCGATAGCACGTATATTCTTAGGGATGAGTTTCTACCGAAGTAAGGGAAAAGTCAGGGTGTACGTGCCAAAGAAATCTAAACAAAGGTTTGAAGGTAAGCTAAAGAAACTCACAAACCGCAATTGGGGAGTAAGTATGGAATATCGCATTCAAAAGATAAACCAACTAATTCAAGGGTGGGGGAACTATTTCAAAATCGCTGATATAAAGAGATATACATATTTACTAGACGCACATATCAGAAGAAGATTGAGAGCCTGCCGATGGAAAGAATGGAAGAAAACGAGAACAAAATACCGAAACCTAAAGAATCTTGGCATCTACTCAATTACTGCTTGGAAATGTGCAAACTCCCGAAAGGGATATTGGAGAACGTCTAATAATCCTGTCTTGGATTCAGCTATGAATAAAGAATACTGGCTGAAACAAGGACTAAAACAATTGATTCAAATTATTACATAAACTTTCGAACCGCCGTATACCGAACGGTACGTACGGTGGTGTGAGAGGTCGGCGCGGTAACGCGCCTCCTACTCGATTGTGAAGTAATTGTACTAATGGGGTAGGTTAGTGTATGAAAGGGTACAAGGGTTATAATTAAGGATGCAGCTTTATTAAAAGACTAGCAAGTTATTTTAGTAGGTTTGAGAAGAGGTTAACAATGAAAAATAGAGAGGAAGCTATCGGTTACTGTTTGGGGTTTGGTAATACATATGAAGATTATCCATTTCGCGATAAGAATTGGACGTTAATGCGACATATAGTTAACAAGAAAGTGTTTGCGTGGATCTTTGAAAAAGATGGCCTTATTTGGATTAATGTGAAATGTGAACCCGGTTTTTTGGATTATTGGCGTCAGATTTACAATTCGGTAGTTCCGGCATTTCACCTAAATAAGGACCATTGGAATTCGATAATTCTTGACGGAACTGTTCCAAAGGAAGAAATTTACGAAATGATAAAACAAAGCTATATATTAACTAAAAAAAATAATAGTAAAGTTAATTTCAAATAGTAAAGGCATTGATACAGGAAGGATTAATCCCGTAATCTATTTAAAGTAAAGGGTAGCGATGATCCAAGAAGGATTATCGCCTATTTTAGTTGAAGTTATTAAGTTAACGAGGCAGATTAATTCAATAAGAAATCACTAAAGTAATGAGCATTTACTTTAAAATAAGATTAAAGGGTGGTTGAGATGCAAAAAGTTTATCTAGATAGAACAGAATTAACTGGAGCCATAAATGTAAATTTAAAAGATATCGAGGTTATACCAGCAGGTACAACAATTTATCCAATGAGTTTTTACCATAAAAATGAGGAGTATCAAAAATATGCTAACGATTATGATATTCAATTTATCTTTGACGATGATATTCCACATTTAGAATTTTATACGGTTCCGTATGTAGATATTATGGCAAAAGATAGTAAAGGTGGATTTATCGGAACTGTTGGTCAACAATGTGATTTGAAAAGTGATGCACCAATTTGTTATATCAATAGGCATTTAGAGTGCTTGATAATTTCTGAAAACGGAGAAAATTTTCTGAGTAATATAGGATCATGGCAAGATAACTTGAAACCCTATGATAAAATTACTGTTTATCGTTCGAAAGCAGAAGCAGAAATGGAACTAGAATTTATCGATTTGTCTGTCTTGTAGTCCTCCATCATTATAAATTCATATTGAACTAACGGGGCAGGATACTTGAAGAACTAAAATAGTCTATGGGGGATTATATGGATAAAGCAAATTTAAAAAAGTATTTAAATAGATTTTTTATTTTGTTATTTGGAGTCTTTGTTATTTATAGTATTTATGTTCAGTTAGAGTATAAACACTATGTTAATCAAAGTATAGATAGAAATTATGACAATTTATCTATTATATCTGTTAAAGGAAGTAATTTGGCTAACAGGCTGGAGGAGTTTGTTCATTTAACTATCGAAAACGAAGGAAAAAGTGATGCGAAAAGCGATTTGTACAACAATTGGAGAATTGTTAACGTAGAGAGTAGAAGCATTCACTCCTATTTATTTGCTATTTCAACAATACATATGGGAGACGCATCATCTGATTGGGATTTACTACAATATAGCTTATTTCGTGTTGATGAATTTATATCTGGTATGACTAATAAGTTTCTTGAAAATCATTCGTATGCTATAAGTAGTGAAGAAAAAGAGAAAATGGAAGCCGTTATTAGAGTTTTTAATACCATTGGTGAAGAAAAAGACAATAAATTGGTTGACATAGAAGGCATCATACATTCTATAAAGGAACCAATGCTAATTATTGACAATAATTATTCAGATACACTTGAACAAATAGGTAGGTAAATAAAAAATATTGGATTGTTAAAGCTTACGGGTGCGTTTCCAGCAGGATTAAGCACCTTTTCTGTTGTATTCCTTATTGAACAAACGAAGCAGGATAGTAGAAGAAGAAAAAAACAGCTTTATAATTAAGTAGACAGAAAATGCAAAACAAAAAAGCAAAGTCAGAATGTCTCTTCCTTTGCAAGAATCTAAATAAACTTTTATTTTGAGATCCTATCTCCATATTTACTATTTGATAAAATCTCCTCCGCAGATAATATCGTCCAGTCATGAACCGAGACGGAAGGGTTATTTTCCAAAAAGGAATTCATGATTTGGTATCCAATTTTGTAGTTGGTCCAAGTGGGGATTCCTTTGCTAGGATTTCCATTATGATAATCGTGATATAATGATCGGTCAAGGTCAATTGACCATAAATCTTCTTCCAAATCCTCCCATACCTCTTTTTCTTTTTGGGCTGAAAGAGGTTCTATCCACGGTATAGTAATATCGGGGTACAGACTTTTGGCAAAAGTGTCCGCTTTACCTTCAAGAATAATTGAATCTAATAAAGTGTTATTCCAGTTTACATTTCCGCTCTCGCTCTCCATATAAATAGTATGATGATATTCATGCGCAACAGCATACTCCAACAAATCTTCTTTTAATGAAGATGGTTCAATCTGTATTATGATTACATCCTTACTAACTGCGTTCCCAGCAGTGCCACCCATTAGAACGAAACCATACATGTCATCCGGATTAGGAGGAAATAAATACACAGTCTTATTCCCGCCTGGAAGGGTATTAGATGATTTAATTAAGGCTTGTTCTATTGTTTTATTTATTTCATCTTGATTATTAATTAGAGAATATACAAATTCCTCCAAAGTTTTTATGTCTTTAGGAGTTGCAAAAGCCCAATGGTCCTTTATCCAATACCCCTCTCCTTTACCTAAAGTATCTAATTGAAATGGTTCGACAACTTTTTGATAGTAATGTTCTTCCATCTTCTCGTGTTGTTCAATTTCTGAAACGCTTTCTATGTAATCTAATACTTGAGTATAAAAGGGTATAATTCTAAATTCCTGATTGCCATTCTTCACAATGAAGGGGTTCTTAATATTTAGATCCTTAGGTGATTCAACTTCAATTGTTTTATTAGTACAACCGATAAGTAATACAACAATAACGGAAAATATGAAAAAAGGAATTAGTCTATTAATTTTAATCACCACCAAATTCAAAACTATTTTTAGTATACTCTAAATTTTCCTTTTCTTCCAATTATTTTACAAGTAGATTATTATTTTATCGCCTACTTACATGCCTGTTACTTTTAACTCATTAGACCACCTTTACTGAAGAAAAGTGTAGACGGGTGGATAAAATTAGCCCATCACTGCATAATTTTTTTCACTTTTAACCTTTCCTGTTTATATTTAACTCACTGGAAAAGCAAATAATGAAAAAACGTGTTAAAGTTTGTGAAATAATGTACTTAAACTATTGGGTGCAATAGTCCAAGAAGGATTATGGTTTTGAACCGGAACAACAACCAATTATCCTTCCAAACAAACCGCAAACTCACATAGCTTTATATTTTAATGATCCTGATGGAAACTCATTAGAATTTATTCCCCCTTTAAAATTAGATTAAGAAATGGATTTTAAAATGATGGAATTTAGAGATTGGCGTAATAGTAAAGGTGCGTTATCTAAGAAGGATTAACCACCTTTTTTTTGAATTCCTTATTGAACAAACGATCTAAGTTAGTGAAACAATAGTTTGAGAGAATATATGGTAAAATAACTCCTAAAAGGAGTGCTGAAAATATGAAATTAAAAGTTTTAGATTCAAATTTTTCAGTTGTGAAATTTTCTCCAACTGAAAAAATACCGGTGTGGGCATTAAACTCCGATGTATTTTCTATTACCCGAACAGATGAAGAACTTTCTATCGTCTGCACCTCTGAATGTTTACCTCTGAATGAAGGATTTAGTGACGTGGAAAACGATTGGAAGTGTATAAAAGTAGAGGGAGTTTTAGACTTTAGCTTAACAGGAATATTAGCTTCTTTAGCGAATCCATTAGCCGAAAATAATATCAGTATCTTTGCAATTTCAACCTTTAATACCGATTACCTACTTGTTAAAAGTCATTCAATTGAAAAGGCAAAAGTTGTATTAGAGAATGATGGTCACAATTTTAGCGACTTTTGAAAGGGGAAACAATGATGAATCACCAAGTTCCATTCCAACAAGTTGATGTATTTACAGAGATTCCATTCAAAGGGAATCCAGTTGCCGTAATACTTGATGGCAATGAACTCTCTACTGAAGAGATGCAGTCAATCGCAAACTGGACGAACCTTTCTGAAACTACTTTTGTATGCAAGCCAACGGACCCACAGGCTGATTATAGATTGCGTATTTTTACCCCTAATAGTGAACTTCCTTTCGCGGGACACCCAACGATAGGTTCTGCTTTTGCAGTGATTCAACATGGCATTAAACCAAAGACAGCAGGTCGCTTAGTTCAGCAATGTGGTAGCGGGTTAGTTACTATTTTTGTTGATGAAAATAAATAGTTTCTTACGTTACCTGAGCCAAAAATTAAAAGCGTACCATCTGCTGATGTAGATAGACTTGCAATTGCTTTGGGTGTCAGTTCAAATAGTGTTAAAGCTATTGCTACGATTGATGTTGGTGCAGTATGGATTACGCTACAATTATCTAGTGCAGATGAAGTGAGAAGCTTACGACCCGACATGGCCGAACTCGCCACATTAATTCCATCTGGGGTAACAGGTGTTACTGTATTTGGACTTACTTCCGGAAATACAGAACCTGATGTTGAAGTACGTTCATTTGCCCCTAACGAAGGAATAGATGAGGACCCAGTGTGCGGTAGTGGAAATGGATCCGTGGCAGCATTAGTTGAAAAACATGAACTTATAGGAAAACAAACTTATGTAGCAAGTCAGGGTTTTTGTGTAGGGAGAAACGGCAAGGTTGAAGTTCGATTTACCGAAAATGGTAAAATCTTAATCGGTGGTCATGCAGTAACTTGTATTGAAGGAAAACTTAATATCTAATGGAAAGACTGTGATAGATTGCGATGATCAGAGAAAGAAAGATCATCGCTTTTTTCTGTAAAAATTAGTCAACGGAATGGATGGCTTAGTGAAAGTTTAAATGGGATACTTAAATATCCTTGTATAATAAATGGATTTAAGTTAAAAGCCAATAAAATGACGTTTGTTAAATAAAGTTCTTTAAAATTGAACCTAATATGATTTGATAATCGTCTAATAGCATTGAAGAAGGTTGAATGGGAGGGTAGTAGAATTGGACAGAGAAGAAAAAGATATTATATTAGAAAAAATGATGATTGAATATGGTAATGAGTTAGTACGATTGGCATTTTCTTATGTGAAAGATCCAGAGATTGCTAAAGATATGGTGCAAAATACGTTTATAAAATGCTATAAAAACCTGGATTCGTTTCGATATGATGCACAAATAAAAACCTGGCTTTATCGCATAACAATTAATGAATGCAAAGACTATTTAAAAAGTTGGCATTACAAAATGGTACAAGTTAGAAGTTTTATTAACGAAACCACAAGGTCAATAATACCGTCAACAGAGAAAACAGTTATTGATAAATATGATAACGCAGAAATGAAAGAGAATATTTTTACTCTTCCGAAAGTGTATCGGGAAGTGATTTATCTGTATTACTATGAGTCTTTAAAAACAGATGAAATTTCTAACGTTTTGGATATTCCAGTTAATACAGTCAAATCTCGATTGAGAAGAGGGAAACAAAGATTAGAGTCAGTGATAAAGGAGGCAGAATTTTATGGAAGATAAACGAGTAAAAAATAGATTTATTACTAGGTTTGATCAAGAATTAAGATTTACGAAAGAAGACCGTAATGAAGTGTTTAAACAAATACATAAAATAGAGAATAATAACACACCAAAGAAAAATCTTGTTTCTATTTCAAAACAACTCGCCATTCCTACAGCTTCTTTATTAGTGATTGGCTTGTGTATATTATTGTTTATTCCATCGATTTTTCAAGGAAACGTTACGAATGAAAACAACGGAATACATGCAAGTGGAGTAGAATCTCAAGAAGACGAGTCTTTTACCACGCTATTTATGGTAAAAGATGAGAATAATAGAATACCAATTAACCTTTTACTTAGTTTTAATGAAGATAAAAAGATGATGAAAGTTCTATCCATCCCTCGTGATACTTACTCTCCGATAGTGGATAAGAAAAATGGAACTACTTTATATGATAAATTGACACATGCTTATATTTACGGTTCAGGAGGAGCTGAAAATGTAAGAACAACAGTTTCTAAACTATTTGATTTACCTATTGATTATTACGCTGTTATGGACATAGAAACCCTTTCAAAGTTGATTGATTCAGTAAACGGTATAGATTACGACTTGCAAGAAGATATTGAAGTAAGAGCTATATCTAGAGTGTCATTTGAATTCAAAAAGGGGAAGAATCGTTTGAATGGAGAAGAGGTTGTGGCATTAATGATGGCTGCTACAGTAGGAAGATTGGGTGAAGAAAACCAAGTAAACCTCATTCATGCAGTAATAAATCAAACGAAAAACGTAGTACCACAAACACTATTAAAACAATCTGCTATTAAAATAGAAGGTAATGCTCCTGTTGAGCAATTGTTAGAGATGGAACTTGACTCGATACATTCGGTATCATTAACCGATGGTATGATAAATGAAAGGATAAATGGGGCATTCTATATTAAATTTGAAAAAGATTTTTTACATTCTGTTTCAGAAGAGTTAACCACGTTTAACTAGTTAATTAAAGTTATAGAATGAAAAGAAGATTCACCTTAATAGGGAAGTTTTTTGTAATAAGAACTGATTCAAATATACAAAGGGAAATCCTTGGTCATGTAAAAAAATAACTTACGTGGAGTATGTTTAGATAATAGATTGGAGCTCTTAAAATGAGAAAAAACAAAATGTTTACTGTGGCAACTTTATTAATTGTTTTATTAGTCGGAATGTCTGCTTGTAGCAAATCATCAGATGATGCTGCGTCAATCAATAAAGTTTCGGAATCTGATAATCTATCAAAAAGTACAAATGATTTGTCTACTGACAGTACAGAGAAGTCTATTAATAATAGCATTAATAATTCGGAAAGTAGCGAATCTGGCGATAAAAGAGAAGAAGAGAAACAAACACATAAAATCAATAATCCTGATAATAATACATCAACCCAAGATCAGGCTAAACTAGCTAGTAATTCACTAAATACAGATGCTTCTCCATCAAATGATGTATCCGCCGAAAGCACACCAAAAACCGATAGCAGCGAAGGAAATCCTGTTATAGTCGTTTCAAGTGGGGAAAAAGCGATCCAATATCTAAAACAGCAACTTCCTGAGGGAAAAGATGAAGATGTTTCATTCGGTGTTGATGAAACCCTTGCGACTGATGATCACGGTTCATACTATACGGTACAACTCGTTTCCGTATCTACGCGTGTATCTGGCAAAACTGGAACCTTAGGTTATTATAAGGTTTATCAAGATGGTGTTTATAAGACCTTTTAAGATTGTACTAACGAACGGAGTGTTTTGATAAAGAAGATCCAGAATGGATACAAAGAAAACTCGGCAAATTTGAACTGGACCCCCATTGTTAGTTACAAAACTACCAATGGGGGTCCAGTTTTTTATATGTTTAATTTACATTTGAGGACAAGTTATGGGCAATAAAAGCGTAAGAAAATGGAAACCTTTCTTATAAGGTCACAAATTATAGAATGCGAGTTATTTATCTTGCTTTTGCAGTTTGGGAGACACGGGGACAGACGCAGGTCTCCCCTGTTAATTTCTTTCGGGGGGATTATAGGTGACATATGTGCCTGCTACGAAGTCATGAATTGCTCTTTTATCTTCTCGGACGGCAACCATTACTACACTTACAATGAATCCGATTCCTAAAGTCAAGGCGTATATTAGCCCTGCTACTACAATCCGAAGTAGCATATTCCCAATGTGTAACTTTTCGCCATCAACCCTCGCAATTCGAATTCCACATATTTTCTTTCCAACTGTATACCCGTACCATAAGACTGGTAGGCTAAGAGCATATAAGAGTTCAAGAAGGCCAGATTGCCAAGAATCATCATCTATCGGAAAGTTAAAAATGAGTGAAAATAGAAAAACAACAATAAAAATGACAAAACCATCAATAAGCGAAGCACCAAGACGAATCCAAAACCCAGCTGGTTCAAAAGTACTATGCATGTAAACACCTCCATTAGAATGTATTCATCTGAATGACTCTTGATTACCTTATTTTACCATCGTATAATACCGGTCATCACCTAGATGAATTAAAACAATATGTAGAAGAACTGAACTTTATTAGAGGTTTATGTTGAAGCTGTTAAATAACTGGCAGTTTAGATTTAGAAGGATTTTGTATTAACTATATAGAAGATATGATTAGCTTGAAGTTGGGGAGAGTGTCATCAAAAGTGATAAAAGCTGTTTTATTTGATTTAGATGGAACTTTATTAAATAGAGATGAGTCAGTGAAAATGTTCATTGAGAGGCAATATGATAGGTTATATAAACTAGTAGGTCATATTCCCAAAGAGAAGTATGTGTCACGATTTATAGAATTAGATAACCGAGGGTATGTTTGGAAAGATAAAGTATATCAGCAATTAGTTGATGAATTTAATATTGCTGATATAACTTGGGAAAATTTACTCGAAGATTATATTAGCGAATTTAAGAATAACTGTGTTCCTTTTCCCAATCTTATTGGTATGTTGGAAGAATTGAAAAGTAACCATCTTGTTTTAGGAATGATTACAAACGGATACGGACAGTTTCAAATGGATAATATTAAGGCATTGGGTATAGATAAATACTTTAATACGATTTTAGTATCGGAATGGGAAGGAATTAAAAAGCCGAATCCTCAAATATTTATCAGAGCACTAGAGAAACTTAAGATTTTACCTAATGAAAGCATATTTATGGGAGACCATCCAGTGAATGATGTAAAAGCTTCTCAAAATGTAGGAATGAAAGGAATTTGGAAACGAGATTTTCAATGGGATCATGTTGAAGCAGATTTCATAGTTAATGATTTGTCTGAGTTACCTTTAATCATTAAAAAATTAAGCTAACAAAATGTTGAGTCTATTTAAACTAAAGGGTGCGTTGATCCAAGGAGGATTAATGCACTTTTTTGTTGAAGTTATTCAACTAAAAGGTGCATAACTGTCTAACAGTGGAGGTTTATTATGTTCGTGTTTCATATCTTATTGGCAATAACGGGTATGGCAATGTTGATTTTAATTCTAATTTTCTTTGTGTACACAATACTACGTAACAAAAAGAACTATTACTCTTGGTTTATCTTAGCAGTAATCGTTTTCCTTTTAGGAGTTGCCCTTTGGCAAAGTTTAAGTCGTTTCAAATAAGACCTTAATTCTTATTCAAGTAACGGGGCAGATTTGTTCAATAAGAAATAACAAAAGGAAGAACATTTACTATAAAATAAGATTTGACGTATTAATGTTTAATAAAAAAGTAATGCAAAAGATTGAGATGATACACTTTAGTATTACGATAAATAAAAATATGGAGGTATAGCTATGTGGATAATATTTGGGGTTATTGCAATAGTAGTAACTTTTATAAATCTTTATATGTATGCAGCAGGAAAGGATTATAAGCTTGCTATGGCGTTGGGTTTATCATTTACAGCATTAACACTTTGTGCAGAATACAGTCTTGTATCGATGTGGGTAGAAGCGGAAGATTGGGCAGCTTTAATGGATGTAGTACCTGGTATGGAAAGAGCATTATGGTTTTTGACAATTGTTTCTATCTTGCTAAATATAGCACCTATACTTTTAGAACGAAAAAGAAAGAAATAATGACTTATTGTCAATCATTTATATAATATGCAATTAATGTATAAGTGTTTTATAACTAACGGGTGCGATAACTGAAGAAGGCACTTAGTATTAAGATGTGAATTTGGAGTGATACGATGAAAGAATATTATCTTGCAGTGACGTATGATGTTTGCGAACATAATAATCTATATGTAGATATGAATGAGTACCCATTAGATATGACTATTGATTTAGATGAGCAGATAAGCAAATTCGCTAAAATGGATGTTGCTCCCTTAGTAAAGGTTTATGAATCAGATACCAGTGATTTTAAGGAGTTAAGATTGTACAAAGAATATAAATTCAAGGAATATGAATGCGGATGTAATCAGTAGTGTTGTTCAACCAAAGGAGTGCGTTGATCTAAGTAAGGTAAAGAAGGAGATAAAATGGAGATTAGAAAACTTAATAAAACGGATAAACTTCCAATAGAATTGTTGTTATTGGCTGATCCCTCAAGAGAGATTGTTGAGGAATATGTTAATAGGGGCGAATGTTTTGTAGCTGAAAGTGAACAGCAAATTATTGGAGTCTATGTATTACTTCCAACAAGACCAGAGACAGTGGAACTTGTGAATGTTGCAGTGGTACAAGAGCAACATGGTAGAGGTATAGGCAAACGGTTGGTAATGGACGCAATTCAGGTAGCTAAGACAAAAGGCTATAAAACAATTGAAATTGGAACAGGAAATTCAAGCATAGGACAACTGGCTCTTTATCAAAAATGTGGCTTTAGAATAGTTGGGGTTGATATGGATTTTTTTGTAAGGTATTACCCAGATAAAATTTTTGAAAATGGTATTCAGTGCAGGGATATGGTCCGTTTATCTCAAGATTTATAGGTTGAAATAGTAAAAGTTATTGAACAAACGAGTAGTATAGTATAAGAAGCAGTAGTTTCATTTGGTGTATTAATAAAAGGGGGGGATGGATATGTTTTTCTTTAATAAAGAAGATGTTTATATAGGATTTTCAATGGAAGAATTATCTAAGGTGAGAGCAATTTTAGAAAGAGAAGGCATAAAATCTACCTATAAAACTATTGACCCTTCAGGAAAATGGTTAGGACCTGGTACATCAAGAGGAAACTTTGGAAGTTTCGGAATGAACAAGAATTACGAAAAACAATATGTTGTTTCTGTTCGAAAAAAAGACGCAGGGAATGCAAAGTATTTTATTAATAGTGTTTTGCATTCATAAGAAATTTCACTACGAAGCAAGTGTTAAATATCCACGTGCCATTACTGAGTAGTTTTTTCTTGTTTAGCTAACGAAGCAGGATTGGTTAATAAGGATTGTTAAAGAATGTATAAATTCACTTGTATTATGAGGGAAAAGAGGTCGATATTATGGAATTTGTTATAATGGTTGGAATTGTTGTCATTGCAATTTCTTGTTTATCAATTGATGGGAAGTTAAGAAAAGTAAGCGAACAAAACATAGAAATTATAGAACTATTAAAACAAGGTAAAGAAAAATAAACATTGTTGGTTATTGAAAACTAGAGAAAAACAAGAGAATAGCAATAAAAAAACGACGGAAGTCCGCCGCTTATAGGTTTGACAATATATCGTTCATTTGACTTTCGAATTTTTCCCGAACGTCTTCGCCTGCTTTCGTGAATGTAAGGTCATATGCAGTTCGTTGCCAATCGTCAAATGCTTTGGTCAAGCCTGTTGCTTCAATCGAAGATTCGAACCAATTCACGTTATGAAGAACGGAACTCGCAAGCGTCATTTCAGCCGATCTATCGTCTTGATAACTTCGAAATTCCGAACCGTCCGCCCAATTCTTCGCAATGTCCTTCACGAAAACTTTAAGCGTTGCATATTCGGGAGTTTCTAACGTAAATCTATCCAAATTGTTTCGTGCCTCAACGCTTCTTGGGTCGGATAATTCGCCGATTCTATCGCGAAATCCGTCCAACTTCGCCCATGCCTCGTAATATCCGTATGCGTCTCCGTTTGTCCGAGCCTCGGTTATGCCTTTGATGGTTTCGTTAATCAATGTGTTCAACGGCGTATTGTCCGACATAGCCTTCACGGATTCCAAGATTGGAACGTCTCGTTCGACCGATTCGTTAAGAAGTTCTTGTGGATAGAAGCCTTTTTCAAACGTGATGAAGTGTAGTAAATCACCGCCTGGAAGATTGAAGCGGATTTTCTTTTGAAGTGCTTCGTCTTCTTGTAGATAGACCTCAACCGCCCGGTTGACCATCGGGTTGTCCTTCATCGATTCATGACTTGGTACTTCGTTCATTTCAACCGTTTCACGATATGCCGTCACTTTTTCGGACATTTCTGGCGTGAATACTTGGTTTTGAGGATAATTTGCAATCATTTCATTGATCTCTTCCTTCGTGGGTGCGTCTGCCTTTGCTTTGATCGGTGCGTCAACATGCGTGAACCCCACGACAAAACTACCACCGACAAGGACCCCACTCAATACTATTAAAGCTTTCGGTTTCATTTTCTATTTATTCCCCTTCTTCCATAATTTTTCCTTTTTTAAGTCTAACATAATTATTTTTCAATTTGGAGAATCCGTTATTTATTTTTCAGATATTCATAGAAAATCATCATGTTTGTGTTGGTGAAACGTAGGACAAGAGTATGATTTACAAAAAGCAGTGACTCACACCTTTGTTAGCTTTTTTTTTGCGGCTAAATTACGGAGTAGGAAAACCCTGAACGAAATAGCGTTGTGAAGTATTGCACATAAAGGATATAATGGTTTTAAAGGGATAGTTGAGAAATATGGGTAGAATTGTTGGTTTAAAACATATGGTTGACTGGAAGTGTTTTATTAATTGAAATATGCTTGGTTAATAACCGCGTAAAATACTAAAACTAACAGATGGTTAACTCAAGCTAGAAGGACAACGGGGTGATGTTATGAGTAAAGCTAAAGGGAAAAGTGGAACAGGGAGAGGAACAGACAAGAAGGGGTGGAATCGTTGGCAAGCTAGTGCAAATAAAAAAAAGAGTGCAAAACCATATAAAAGTAAAGGTGTAAAAAAAGATTAAGAAAACCCTCGACAAATTGGGTGCTTAGATGTCAACTATATATTATTTGGGAAAATATTTGTAAAGAAGGATTATGATGAGTTACATACAATTAAACCAGGTAACTCCTTCTATGATTAAGCAAGCACTACAAGTAATAAGAAACCATTTCCTTGGTTAAAAAGCTTTTAGTGCAAGATTGGCTGCTGCCTTGCCTGTAATGATAGGATTAGAGCCTTTGGCAACTTGCAATAAGGTTTATTTGCAGGCTTAGGTGGTTTTTTAATCCCCATGGTTGAACCTGGAAGATCACGTGGGTAATGAAAGAAACGGACTGTACGTTTTAATAAAAGAGACACGGCAGGCGAGGAGGCATATCCGCCGCCGTGAAAACTGGATTAATCGTCTATTACAGCTTTTCCTTGTTCACGTAACTTTTTTAAAGATGAGATCATATGATTTATTTCTTCATCGGAATGTCTTTCCCATGAACCTAGTTCAGCTATAATTTTCAAAGGAGATTTAGACCTATAAGAACGTGTTGGGTTACCGGGAAATCTTTTGTCAGTTAAGTTCGGATCATTCTCAAATTCGCCTAATGGCTCTACGATATAAATTCTTTCTTTTGATTTAGCGGTTGCTAATTCAGCGCCCCATTTAGCAGCATCTAATGTTGCAGTAAAATAGATATAGGTAGATTTTTTATCTTGGTAATTTGATAGGTGCTGTGGTTCTAATAAATCACCTATTTTTAGTTCTGCTTTAGTACCGTGGAAAAAAGGACCATTATCTAAGACATCATTTATGTCATTCATATTGATACACTCCTCATATTAGCTTTGGATACCACTATAATATAGGAATTACAAAAAGAGTAGTCTACAAATACTTGATAAAGAGTAGTATAATGTAGATAGGGAGCAAGATATCGAACGACAGCACTTTTTGTTTGCTGGGTTTATGGTCTGTTTCAAAAAGTGATAATAAACAATGGAGAGCATTACTGTAAAAAAGCAGTAATGCTTTTTTTAGTGAAGGTACGTAGTGAAAGAATGGACATTCTTACAGGAAATTACACACGTATTCTAGAATGTAATAATGGTCAATAATGTAAACAGTATTTACTCAGAGAATAGGAGAGAGTATATATGTATGAACCGAAGATGAAAGAAACGGATGATAGTGTAATTGAATTTATTGAGAAGGTGGAAAATGAGAAAAAGAAGGCAGATGCCTATCAGTTATTAAAAATATTTGAAGAGGTAACTGGTTATGACGCAAAAATGTGGGGTCCTAGTATAATAGGATTTGGTAGCTATCACTATAAGTATGCATCAGGACATGAGGGTGATGCGCCTTTAGTGGGATTTTCACCAAGAAAGGCTAAAATTAGTCTATATTTGGCCTATGAAAGTGAGGAAAGGGAAAAATTATTAGAAGGCTTTGGTAAACATACGAAGAGTAAAGCTTGTATATATGTGAATAAATTAGCTGATATCGATACCGATGTTTTAAAGAATTTAATTATACATACAGTTGAAACATATCAGAATCTATATCCGGATGAATAAAGGTATTGCATTGTTTAAATCCATTGCCTACTGACTTATACGCGCCTTATCAGTTTCTGCAATTAATTTATGATACCCACTCGAACCGGTTATTGGAATTTTCATGCAATTCGCAAACCTATTGGTTTATAATAATATTGGAGCACATACTCCGAATAAAATAAGAGGAGCTGAGAACATGCAATTTATTCCTTACTTACAGTTAAACAACGGAAGTACAAGAGAAGCAATTGGATTTTACGAAAAGGTATTTCAAGCGGAAAATTTAGGGGTTATTACTTTTAGTGAAATGCCTTCTACCGAAGATTTTCCTCTCCCTGAGGATGCAAAAGACCTTGTTGCACATGCTACGGTAAGGGTTGGAGAGTCAGTAATTATGTTTTCAGATACATTCCCAGGTCAACCAGCTCAAGAAGGAAACCTAGTGACCATTTGTATCACGTTTGACAATGCAGATAAGGCTCGCGAAATTTTTGAAGCCTTACAGGATGGTGGACAAGTTGAAATGCCACTATCAGAAACAAGTTTTAGTCCTGCTTATGGAGTCATTAAAGATAAATTCGGTGTAACCTTCCAGATCTACACTGAAGGACGTCAAGGTTAATACATACGGTAATAGTAGAAAAACGGCTTTGTACGCATGACAAAGTCGTTTTTTAATGTAGGAGTCATTCATGTAAAATTACCCTCATAGTCTAGAAACCTGAATCTTCTTTTTGGTCTGTTTTCGATAACTTCTTACCTAGTTTTTTTAACCAAGAAGATACCTTCAACGCGTAATATAGAAACAAAAACGCACCAATTGTCATCATGGCATAACCCTGAACTGCTGGTTCAAAAGTGATTCGCTCGTCAGGCGAGAGCTGCAATCCAATGAAAATACCTATGTAAAGAATGAACATATCCCTTAGCGGCTCATACCATTTGACATGTCCCATCTTAACATAGATAAAAAACTGTACAAGAATGGTACAAAAAAGTGCGACGAATTCTCCTGAGCTGTCACTAAAGGACTCACCTACGATGTCCCAATGCGGAAACCAAAAACAAACCATTAGGAGTTGTAAAAAGGAGTGAAGAGAAGTAAATAAAAGACCGTTCTTCCGATTCTTTTTCTCATTTTTCTCCATGATTTTTTTCTGTTCTTCTGTTAGAAAGAGATTATCCAAACCATCAGCCTCTGAACCAATAATGAAGGAAAGTGTTCCATCAAAATGCTTCTTTGGAATCGATTCAATGATCTCAGGATTACTTGGGGTAGCTGTTAAAGCCTTATCCGTATGGTAAATGTCAACCCCATGCTTTTGAAATACGCCAATCCAATCAAATAGGGATTTCTCATCCGGATGAGGAAAGCTGGTAACCTTCACTTGATTTGTGGTATCAACACCATAGATAAAGACTTTTGCGGATCGTACGGGAACAAATTTTGTCCTCATATTATCATTTTCGCCACTTTGAATCTTTGACTTTGCTTTTAATCGATAGTCCATACCGATTAATACATATTTCATATTTTCATATGGAATGGATATGTGGTGTTCTTCATTCATTTTTTTGTCCTTCACGTAGGAATCATAGCCATTTTCACCGAGTTGTATGTTAATAACAACGTCATGGTATTTTCGTAAATTCTTATAGCTGAACCATGAAAACCCAAGAAAGACAAAACCTATCGCAAAAACTAGGATGGATAAACCGAATCCTATCTCGGAAACTTCTTTTGCAGCTAAGACAAACACACCGATTCCAATTATAAAAAAAATAGAGATAAACCCAATATGGCAAACAATGGCCCACTTAGGAAACTGATTCGTAAACTTTCGATTATCCTTTGTTTGTAATTCCATCAACCAATAGCCCCTTTCATTTCTTTATTTTACCAGAAAGAGGTTGGGAAAAAGGGCTTATATTGATTAGGTCTATAGTTGGGTTCTTTGGAAGGTCGAATGCGACAGTAACATTTATTGAACCTAGTTTCAAAGGTTGGAAGTGCCTCAACGCAAACTAATTCAATTAGCGTGTAAATTATAGCTAGTTTACAAGAATCATAATTACCTATATTATAAAGACGGAAGATTCCGAAAAAATATTACGATAAACAATTCTATAAATACATTTTAGGAGTGATCCAATGATAGTACTATTTAAAATGAAGGATTTGCATGAAGAACAAATAAAAAACTATTTAACTGGCTTAGGATACCAAACTGCTAGTTTTTATTCGATTAATTCAATATTAGAAAAAATAATGAATCCGATGGTGATTCTTTCACCAGCAATCTACTTAAATGAATTGGAGGATTTTGGATTGCCAATTATTCCGATTTCGTTAGGAATGGGAGATATTAAAAGCTCAATAAATGAGATATGTGAGAAAAGTGAAAATCTAAAATATACATATATAGCATCATCAAAAGAAATCATGTGGTTAAAAAGTGAATATGGTTTAAATGAAGATATCCGTCTTTCATTTTTGACGGACAAACAATCCTCCGAACTTAACCCCAATCAGATAATCCTTGCTCCAATATGGATGAAGGGATTTATTTCTTCACCAAGAATAAAAAATATACATTATATTAAACCGATTTTCACAACTCTTATACCTTTATTACAAATTGCGTGTTCCTTAGTAAATCTAACTCATGAAATGATAAAAGAAAGATATCAGATAGAGGCAATCGTTAATTCTACACATGACGGAGTGGTTGCAGTTGATAATACAGGTAACATTAGTTTGCTTAACGAACATGCAAAAAAAATACTCGGCATCGAAGGAAATATGAAAGGTCGGAATATTACTGAACTTATACCTCATTCGGATATGCTGCGTGTTTTGAAAACAGGTAAGATAGAAAGGGATGATATAGATACTATTGGTGGTCGACAAGTTGTCATCAACCGCTCACCTGTCATTGTTAGGGAGACAATTGTCGGAGCGGTATCTAACTTTAAAGAAATTACGGATATACAAAAAGTAGAATTACAACTACGAAAAAAACTTCATCAAAATGGATTAGAGGCGAAATATCGATTAAATGATATTGTGGGAGAAACACCAGAAATAACTGAAGTAAAAGACCTTGCAAGGAAATTTGCTAAAACGGAATCGACTGTTCTTATTACAGGGGAGTCTGGTACAGGTAAGGAGTTATTTGCTCAGGGAATTCATACAGCTAGCGATCGTTCACTTGGCCCTTTTGTTGCTGTTAATTGTGCAGCGTTTCCAGAAAACCTATTAGAAAGTGAAATTTTTGGCTACGAGGGAGGTACATTTACAGGTGCTTTAAAGGAGGGTAAACCAGGATTATTTGAGCTTGCTCATGGTGGCTCTTTATTTTTGGATGAAGTGGGAGAGGTAACACTACGAATACAAGCACTTTTATTAAGAGTACTTCAGGAAAAAACGATAAGACGAGTAGGCGGGGATCGAATTATCCCGGTGGATGTGAGGATAATTACGGCTACTAATCGGAACTTAGAAGAAGAGGTTGAAAAGAAACGATTTCGATCAGATTTATATTACCGTTTAAATATTCTTTCGATGGAGCTGCCACCTCTAAGGGATCGTTTAGCAGATATTCCGATATTGGTAAATGCTTTTCTAAAAGAGTTTAATGATAAACGAAAATCTAAAATAGAAATTGTTGAAAAAGAATTAATTGATTTGTTTCAGCAATACGATTGGCCTGGGAATATCCGTGAATTACGAAATGTAGTTGAAAGAATGGTGGTTCTTGAGGAAGGTAATAGTTTAGGACTTCATGGTGCTAAATTTTTATTGGGAAAAATAAAAAGAAGGAACATGTTGGGGGATTTGTCCAATGAGAAAAGCCTAAAAAATAAAGAAAAAGAGCTTATTTTTACTGCATTAGAAAAAAATGGGTTTAATAAAACGTTAGCTGCTAAGTCTCTTGGAATTGATCGTTCTACCCTTTGGAGGAAATTAAAAGAGTATGATTTAAAGGTATAAGTGTTTTAAAACACAACAATGGGTTGCAAATTAAAACAAACTTTTGATAAACAAGGTGATCGTGCCTTGTTTTTTTGTGTGTAATTATTAGATTTTTTTGAATTTTTGTTCCTTGGCATAGAAATTGCATATAAAATACTTGAAAGATATCCGGAAGGGAGTGTAGAATTTGCAACACTATTCTATTGCATTGATTCCTGGTGACGGAATTGGACCAGAAGTCGTTAATGAAGCAGTTAAAGTCTTAAAAAAAGTAGAGGAAATTCATGGCGGAATCAATTTTTCTTTTAAATCATTTGATTGGGGATGTGATTATTATCTCCAACAAGGAAGAATGATGCCAGAAAACGGATTAGATATCCTAAAGGATTTTGATGTAATTCTTTTTGGTGCTGTTGGAGCAAAATCTGTACCTGATCACATTTCCGTATGGGAATTAATTCTGCCTATTCGGCGAAACTTTCATCAGTATGTAAACTTGCGACCAATAAAACTCTTAAAAGGGTTGGAAAGCCCGCTTCGATATAAAAATCATGACGATCTCGACTTTATCGTAGTTAGGGAAAATTCGGAAGGAGAATATTCAAATATTGGTGGACGTCTCCATGAGGGAACTCCTTTCGAAATGGCTATGCAAAATAATATATTTACAAGATATGGTACTGAAAGAATATTAAACTATGCTTATTCGTTGGCGGATAAAAGAGTAAGGAAAAATCTTTCAGTTGCAACAAAATCTAATGCGATGAACTACACCATGCCTTTTTGGGATGAGGTTGTGAGAGAAATAGGTAGCAGTTATCCTGAGGTAAAAACAGAATTTTATCATGTTGATGCACTGGCAGCACAATTTATTTCTAGACCAGAGATGTTAGATGTTGTCGTCGGAAGTAATTTATTTGGTGATATTCTTACAGATTTGGGTGCGGCTATTGTTGGAGGATTAGGAATGGCTCCATCTGGGAACATCAATCCGGAACGAACCTATCCTTCTATGTTTGAACCGATTCATGGTTCTGCCCCTGATATTGCAGGCAAAGGAATTGCGAATCCAATTGCTACAATTTGGAGTGTTAGCCTCATGATGGACCATCTTGAAATTCCTAATGTTGGTAAGTTAATCCTTGAGGCCATTGAAGAAGTCTTACTTGAAGGGAATGTAAGAACACCAGATTTGAAGGGTACAAATACAACAATTGAAATGGGAGATGCAATTATTTCAAAAATGCTTCAATTAAGTCTAAGTCCCAAAGTATAACGAACGAGATAGAAACAGGAATATTCCAGGGGATGGTTAGTGGAATGGAAAAAGAAAATATGGTGATCTTACCAAGCATTAAGGGAAGTGGCAGTCATAACTGGAGCTGGAAGCGGAATTTGCAGGGCAACAGCTATTCTACTGGAAAAAAACGGAGCATCGCTTTTTCTAATGAGTCAAAATGTGGAAAAATTGAGGTAACACAGGATGATCATTTACTTTAAATATTACATATGTCCACTTCGATTATGATTTTGAAACGAATATAATAAATGTTTTACTCTGAAAGGAAGGGGAGAATTTGTTGACAGCGGAAAAAATACTTTCGGATTACATGGAAAAACACACTGAGCATTTTCTAACGTTGTTAAAAGAAGCAGTACTTTTGGAAAGTCCGACTGAGGGAGACAAGGAAGACCTTAAAAAATGTAGGAACTATTTTGAAAAGATATTTTCTGAAATAGGCTTTTCTTGCACCGTTGTCCCTAGCAATGACAAACGTTATGGCGATCATTTGCTTCTTGAGTTTGGGGAAGGTGAAGAGCAAATTTTATTTGTTGGACATTATGATACCGTTTATCCAAAAGGGTCTTTTGGTGACTTATGGAAACAAGAAGGTACAAAGATATGGGGACCAGGTGTCCTCGATATGAAGGGCGGAAATATCCAGGTATATATGGTTTCGAAAGCCCTTAAGGAGCTTAAGCTACTACCTGAAAATAAAAAGATTGTATTTTTCTTAAGCTCTGATGAAGAAGCTGGAAGCTATTCATCAAACATGCATTATAAAAAGCAAGCTAAAAAGAGTAAGGCCGCTTTTGTTATGGAAAGTACGAGAGGTGACTATGTAGGTGGTTTAAAAATAGGCCGCTTTGGAAGAGGGAACTATACGTTTTTTGCACAGGGAAAACCTGCACATTCTGGTCAGGAGCCGGAAAATGCTAAGAGCGGTTTACTGGAGCTTGCAAAGCAGGCTGTTTATTTGGAAGGTCTAACAGACATCAATAAAGGTTTGACGGTAGCGTGTACTTGTTTGAAGAGTGGGAATGCAGGATGGCCTACAGTACCTGGTGACGGTGAACTGACGATTGATGCAAGATTTGCCTCATCAGAAATGGCTATAGAATATGATAGGTTGTTTAAAAATCTTAAGCCATTTAATCCTGAAGTTAAAATTACTACAACTGGTGGAATTGAAAAACCACCTTTTGATGAAAATGAACTAAATCATAGAGCTCTCTATGAACTGGCTAAAGAGGTTGGAAGTAAGTTCGGTTTAAACATGCATGGTTATGTTACAAGAGGTGGAAGTGACGGAAACTTTACTGCATCAGTAGGTTGTCCAACACTTGACGGTCTTGGAATGAGTGGGGATTTTGTTCATCAACCTGGAAAAGAGTATATTAATACAGATCATATTAGCATAAGAAGTGCATTTGTGGCACAGATGGTTCTTGAGGTGTTTCGAAGATAGAAGGATCAGGGATGGCAAAGGCCATTAGAGAGGAAGTTATTCAATTAGTTTTTACTTAAATTTCCTAACTAAGAAATGACTATTATTAAATACTCAGCGATTCACCCTAAGTTGAGAAATAAAAGAACTTGAATCATAGTGTCATAAGATAAAACACTGTGATGGAATCTGAAACAACAACATGTGTAGTTAAATTAGTACAAATTTTTTATATAGCTTATATATTACAGGATTTGCTGAATTCAGATAAGTATATAAATTGCAAAAATCTAGATAAGAAAGCGAGGTGATAGATATTTAGTATACATGTTTGTTAATTACCAAGTTTTATTGAAGTAAGTATTCTTTTAAAAAAGGCGACTAGTTTAATTGTTTTATAAAAATATTATTGGGGGTAATTATTTTGCAATTAACAAATAAATTGAAACTTGTTTCTTTACTAATAATTCCTTTTATTTTATTTGTGTTAACTGGATGTGGAAACTCAAGCACATCAAATCAGGAAAGTTCAAATAATTCTAGTGGAAGCTATCCAGAGAAAGACATAACAATGATTTTACCATGGGCACCTGGCGGATCAGGTGATAACACTGCCAGGCCTACTATCGAAAAGTTAAGTGAATTACTAGGTACCTCAGTAGTTTTAATTAGCAAGGAAGGAGCAGGAGGTTCAATTGGTACAGGAGAGGTTGCAAGGGCGAAAGCGGATGGATATACACTTTTAAACGGTGGATCTCTTAGTACAGTGGTTACCACGCCTTTAACTACTGAGACAGGTTATTCATTAGATGATTTAATTCCGATTGCACAACTCACAGCGGTATCACTTGTTTTAGCGACTACACCGGAATCTCCATATCAAACATTAGAAGAACTAATATCTTATGCAAAAGAGCATCCTGGTGAAGTAAAAGTTTCTACTCCTGGTGCTTCTTCAACTCAGAGTATTGTTTTAAATGAATTCATGAATATAACTGGAACCGAACTCGAACTCATTCCTTACGATGGGTCCTCACCTGCTTATAATGCACTTTTAAATGGAGAAGTAGATTTGTGGATGGGTGTTGAAAGTGAAATGGTTGGAAAAAATTTAACTCTTTTAGGAACATCTTCACCTGAAAGATTGGAAGTAATTAAGGATACACCTACATTTAAAGAAATGGGATATGAAGACCTGGTATTTACTTCTGGATTTGGAGTCTTTGCCCCAAAGGGTACTCCGGAAGAAATTATTCAAAAAATAGAAGGAAATTTAAATAAAGTATACAACGATCCCGAGGTTCAAACTGTTTGGAAAAAAGCTGGGTTAACTCCACAGTATTTAGGTTCCGATGATTATTCGAAGGAGCTTAAGCGCCAGTATGATATTGCATATAACGTTTTAAAGGAATTAGATTTACTAAAAAAATAAGAGGCTTACTTTAGTTTTAATACATATGCCAAGATTTTAGTCGATAAGATTTTGGCATATGTCAGAACTAAATTAATAGTTTGGTGGTGAGAAAGATGAATAGCTATAACCTACCTGGATTTATTCTACTATTTTTTTCTTTATGTTTCATATTCTATATGAATCTTTATTCAAACCTTCCATTTGAGACAATTTTATTTCCAATGATATTGATGGGAATCTTGTGTATTTGTAGCATTAAATTAATAATTCAAGGATTTATAAAAAGAAGGCAATTAAAGATGCCTGAATTTAATTGGAATCGTGTTACATTATTAATTATTTTAGGATTGGTATATGTATATATCTTGGATTTCCTTGGTTTCATAATAACTACTATTTTATTTTTATTTACTTTGCTTTTAATAGCCGGAAATCGAAAACCTATCCAATTGATAAGCATTACGGTTGTGACAACAGTGGGTGTCTATCTGATCTTTGAGAAATTACTTAATGTTTACTTACCATAATTTGAACTTGAACTGACAGATGTTATAAAGTATTTTGGAAAGGAATGAAACGTATATATGGCGGAAGTTGTTAACGCCTTTGCAACTCTTCTAAGTCCCGAAAATTTGTTGTGGATTATCGCAGGAGTATTGGTAGGAACAGTATTTGGAGCTATTCCTGGTCTTACAGCAACTACTGGGATTGCATTATTTTTACCACTAACTTTTTCAATGGATTTTACACAATCTATGGCTTTTTTACTTGGAATTTATACTAGTGGCTTTTGGTCGGGTAGTATACCCGCGATCTTAGTAAACACTCCCGGAGCTCCGGGGAATGCAGCAACTGTCTTTGACGGTTATCCGATGGCAAAACAAGGTAGAGCAGGAGATGCTCTGGGTTTTTCAATATTAAGCTCATTTATAGGGGGAATTATCTCTGCAATTGCGCTATATTTCTTAGCTAGTTACATTTCAAAGATTGCTATAAACATTGCGTCCCCAGAATATTTTTCGCTAGGTGTGTTGGCCCTCGTATCAATTGGTGCTGTATCTGGGGAAAATTTCACAAAGGGGATTGCTGCCGGATCAATCGGGGTATTTTTGAGTACTATAGGTATTGATCCAATCCTTGGAACCCCAAGACTTACTTTTGATATCGTTCCATTATTAAGTGGAATAGCTATTATTCCAGCACTTGTTGGTTTATTTGCAGTCACCGAGGTATTTATAAGACTTGAGCACAATAACAAGGAAGAGAGCACCATCGCACTCCAAAAAACAAAAAATACTTTTATGTTACTAAAGGAAATGTTAGAACATAAATGGGTTTTATTCAAAAGTGTGTTAATTGGAATACTTATTGGTGCCTTGCCGGGAACAGGACCAGGTGTTGCTTCTTTTATCGCATATAACGAAGCGAAAAGATCATCAAAAAAACCTGAGACATATGGTAAAGGGAATGTTGGTGGGGTCATATCGGTAGAAAGTTCAAATAATGCAGTAACAGGTGGTGCTTTAATTCCATTATTAACATTAGGTATCCCAGGAGATACTGTTACAGCTATTCTTATTGGTGCACTTATCATTCAGGGCATTCAACCAGGGCCAAGCTTCATTGTAGAAAACTATGATTTATTTACCAATATCCTTGCTATTTTGGTAATCTCAAATATTCTTATGTTAGTAGTTGGATTATTTGGTTCTAAATTATTTCCATTAATCTTAAAGATACGGACTGAAATCTTAATGCCAGTCTTAATGGTTGTAATGGTTGCTGGCGGCTATGCTTATAATCACTCTTTATTTGATATTCAAATTTTGATGATTCTAGGAATCATAGGATATTTTATGTACAAATTTGGATTTCCTATACCACCCCTCGTTATAGGCTTAGTATTAGGTCCAATTGTGGAAACTAATTTTAGAAGGGCACTATTAGCTAACGATATGGATGTAACTATATTTTTTACAAGACCTATCAGTTTAACTATATTACTCTTAACAATTGTAATAACATTTTTCATTTTAAAAATGAATAAACAAAGTTATTAGGAAAGTGATAATGTTAAAGATAATGGTGTTCTTGAATATAGGCCCGATAGAATGATTTAAAATTATTTTATCGGGCCTATTCTTAAATATTCTGAAGGAAAAATAAAACGGTTCTAAATTTGATTGCCGAAATAAATGATATACTTGTTTTATATTTTTTAAATAACACTTTATTACACTTCTTTTCACTCTCAACTTGATTTATTTAACCATCGTAAAGAACCACTATTAGTATATGAGAAAATCATCTTTGAAGGACACAGACTGTAATGGTCCTAACAAAATAGTAATTATAAGTAAGGTATTTTTACGAAAAGAAAATTTACTAATAAAAAAACGAATCGTTGGTCGAAAAATAAAGCGCAGCTATATCAATTTAATGATTTTGATCCATATGTATCCATCTATAATGCCAAATATTAAATTTTTTTCTTTTTTGTAATTAACAATTTGTTAATTAATAATCATTAAAGGAGTGGAGGAAATGAAGGTTTTAAAAGACTGGACCTTGTTTGAAAAGCTATGGCTTGGGCACACGGGGTCAGGTCCCAAATATTGGATTTGACTCCGAAAAAGTCGGATAATTAGCTATTATCAATTTAGTCTAAGAAAGTACCTTTCGGCAATAGATAGTGAATTTAATGACTATGTAGAGAAGTTGGAGTATGAAGGTGTTTTACCGTTAAAAGAACAAGCATTTTATCATCCATTAAATGATGAGGTATTAAAAGCTTATAATAATTTTTCATTACTCCTAAGAGGCTCATCATAATAACTAAATAAGTTACTCTATAACGATTTTAAAACTAACGGTGTGATGATCCAAGAAGGATTACGCACATTTTTGTTGAAGTATATTACCTAACAAGCAGGTCCGGAAAAGAATTAAAATGAAGAAATTATCATAGTGTTACAAATTACTAGGCAGGGGTGATGGCTTATCGATAAAAGAAATCGTTTAGGTGACGAACCTTTTAATTTTCGAGTGACAAAAGATAATACAGTCTTTTTGCATTATCATGGTAGACAGGTAAAAATTTTAAGAGGAACACAAGCAGAGAAATTTCTAAAGAGAATTAGTGTTGCAGAGAATACGACCGAAGCACAATTAATAATGGCGAAAATCACTGGAAATTTCAAAAGGGGTAATGAACGAAAAACGGAAGAACAATAATTAATTGGGATTAGATTCTAGATACCATAACTTTCTGTTAATAAGAAAATAATATTAATGTTGTTTTATAATCAAAAATTGTTAATAATTGCCATCGTAGAATGAGAATCAATGGTGTAGGTAACTATGGGTGAGGCAAAATTGGTTAAAGTTTATTGGAAGGATTTATCTCCTGAAATCCAATATAGAAAGGCTGGGACAAGGGACCTGTCCCTCTGTCCCACAGGTGAGTGTATGAAGACAAGGTATCGAAATTTGAATGATGTGACTAATAAGAAATCGTTTCGGGATATGCGTAAGTGGCAGAAGGAAAGACGAAGGAAAGTGAAGGATTTAAGTGTAAATATACCGCAATGTACAGAAAAAAGGATCCAAGAAGTGAAGGGAAATAGAAGTCAAACTTCTTATACTTGGATTGGTCATTCTACCTTTTTGTTTCAGCTTGGTGGTCTTAATATTCTTACTGATCCGGTATGGGCGAAACGAATGGGTTTTGAGAAGCGGTTAACTGATCCTGGAATTCCGTTGGAAGATTTGCCGGAAATTGATGTTGTGGTTATATCACATGGTCATTATGACCATCTAGACTTTCCAACGTTGAAAAAACTAAAAGGAAATCCGACCTATTTTGTTCCCATTGGGTTGAAATCTCTTTTTATCAAAAAAGGGTATCAACATGTAAGAGAAATGAGTTGGTGGGAATCACTAGAATACAAAGGGATCAATATACATTTTGTCCCAGCTCAGCACTGGACAAGAAGGTCGCTTAACGATATGAATACGTCCCATTGGGGTGGATGGATATTTCAAACGACCGGTGAAACGTTTTACTTTGTCGGCGATACAGGCTATTTCTCCGGTTTTAAGGAAATAGCTGCACGTTTTATGATTGATATCGTTTTTATGCCAATTGGCGCATATGAACCGGAATGGTTTATGGCAGACTCGCATATTTCACCTGAAGATAGTGTGAAGGCATTTATCGAACTAGAAGCGAAGCAGTTTGTTCCCATGCACTATGGTGCTTATCGATTGGCAGATGATACAGGGCCCGAAGCCTTAGACCGATTACTACGAGAATGGGAAAAACGCCAACTGCCGAAGGAGCAATTGAAGGTTTTAGCAATAGGGGAAACCGTGATGTAATTAAAGTGAAGCCGATATGATTTATGTGTATGAAAATGGAAAACTTGTAGCGAAAACAGTTGCAACTACTGCAAAAGGTGGGTTTTATGATCAATTACATCACCTTGAAATCCATATGGAGAAAAAACAGATAAAGATTACGAGACCATAACTTCGTCCTTAAACGTAGAACAATCGGAGCGGGTCGTTGTGAAAAACCAATGATTACATTTAAAGAACCTATGACCAATGTAGAGAAAGCTTATCAACTATTGGTGGATCATTTCAATCACTTAGTTATGCTCTTTTCTTTCGTTTTTGTTTTTTTACTAGATGAACCATTCTAAAAGGGGGTAAATGATGGATAGTAAAAGTAAAAATGTGGAGTTTGAATGGGTTAAAGATACCATTTCCAGAAATTTTGGGAATGTACAAATCAATCACATTTTGGAACTTGGGGAAGGATTTCGGAGCAAGGCATTTTTAATAAATGATAAGATGGTTTTTCGTTTTCCAAAGGAAGAAGCTGGAGCCATTGATACAGAGAAGGAAATAAAGATGCTGCCATTCTTAAACAAACAGATTACCCTAAACATACCTGAATTTATTTATTGTGGAAAACAAAATAATGGATATCCTTTTGTCGGCTACCTACTAGTGCAAGGAGAGCCAATGAATGAGCGGCAGTTTCATTCGTTATCAATGGAAATAAAGACTAGGATCTGTGATCAGATTGCTGAATTTATCGACCAAATTAGTTCCTTCAATGTTAAGAGGGCAAGGGAGCTTACTGTACATGAAATAAACTTTTATCAAGAATATCTAGAAACCTTTCGAGAAGTTCAGGAAAAGTGCTTTCCAATAATTAATAAAGAATTGCAAGATTATATTTCCTCTAGATTTACATCCTACATAGAAAATAAAAATAACTTCGTATATACACCTAAGCTGCTTCATTCAGATTTATCACTAGACCATCTAATGTTTGATAGTAAGAAGGAGGAACTCACAGGAATCATCGATTTTGGTGATATGAGGATAGGCGATCCAGATTATGAATATGTATATTTGCTAGAAGAGTGCGGAGAAGAAATTACAAGGTATGTAATGGAAAGAAGAAACGAGGAAAACATTCAAGAGAAACTTTTGACAGCCAATAATGTTCAGCTATTCCTAGAAGGTCTAAAAAGTAACAATGACGAGTTGACAGAAGAGGCAATTACACTCATTGAGTATGAAATGGAAAATTACGAGACTGAAGACTAGAAGCAAGCAAAAGGTAGATCCTCAATCGGGCCCGAAACAGGAAGAAAAATGAGGTGTTTTTATTTTAGAAAAACTCAGGAAAATTAATATGAAAACTGCTGTATTTATGGGAATTGTTTTTTACTCTTTGACTATCTTAATCCACATTCTTATTATAAGCAAAAGTATTCCATTCATATGGGTTAATGGTGGAAGGTCTGAATCATTCGCTGAACAGCTACCAATATCTGTTATAAATATCGTTATTTCTATTATTGGAGTAGTTTTTACGTTGATTGTTTGTAGAATTAAACTATATAAATACAAAAGAGGAATAACCGTTATATGTTGGTTTTTTGTTGTACTTTGGTCTTTTGGATTTATACAACAATTGTTTGGAACACCTTTTGAAAAAATGGTTTGTTCGTTAGTATTGCTTATTGGAGTTATCTCGAACTTGCGTATGGCGATTGAAAAAAAATAGCTGTAACTATTTAATTAATAAGTTTGTGAACAATTACTTATAACGAAATTGAATTCTTCAAGTTATATTATGAACCAGTGCTTTAATAAAGGAGTTGTATAAAATGAATGAAAATAAAGGTACAGAAATAAAACGCTCTTCAAAAGCAGAAAACATTCTATCTCAGATCAATAGTAAAACTATGCTTGGCGACTTACGAAAAATCGCGAAGGACATTAAAAAGGATCATGAACTAGCTATGGAACTATGGTCAACTGAAGAGTTCTTGCCCAGACTATTAGCAATCTTAATTATGGACAAAAAACTTCTTTCGCTAGATGTGCTAAATAATCTTGATAAGGATATGCAGATTCACACTTTTAAAGAGCGAAATAACTTAATGGATTGGTTAATGGCTAATCAGCTCACAAAGGACAAAAAGAAAATTGCAATGATGGAGTCATGGGAAAATAGTCCTTCTGCGCTTCAAAGGAGAGCTTTCTGGTATTATCAAGGGCGATTGAGATGGACTGGACAAACACCGCCTGATAATACCGAATACTTGCTATCTGCATTAGAGGCTAATATTACGCATGAAGAACCGGAAGTTCAATGGGCTATGAATTTCACGGCAGGTTGGATAGGCGTATATGATGAAAAAAATCGTGCGCGTTGTATTAAACTTGGTGAGAAAACGGGTCTTTACAAAGATGAAAAAGTAGCAAAAGGATGTACTCCAAGCTATTTACCGGAGTTCATTAAGATTGAAGTTAACAAACGACATAATAAGTAGTTACCTCTGAAAGCTTCAATAGGGTGATGCAAAGAATAAAGGAATACAAAGCCTTATAATATAAATAGAAACAGTATATTTCATTAAAATTATCAAACTTTTTAATTGAGAATTATTATCACTTATTGTATAGTTGGTAGGAACGATACATATTCATCGAGAAGGAGATTATATAATGCAAATATACTGGACTAAAATAAATAAGATTATTGAGGAAACGCCTGAGGTCAAAACGTACCTACTGGACCGTCCGGAAGACTTTACTTGGGAGGAAGGTTCCCACACTCACTTTGCACTGAAAGGTTTCAACGCTGGAGATAAACCAAATAAGAGTCTGGTTCGTCATATGTCTATCTCTACTTTACCGTACGAAAATGCAATCGGTATCACAACACGCATCAGAGAGCAGTGTTCTGAGTTTAAATCGATTTTAAGAACTCTTGAAGTTGGCAATGAAGTTGCACTATTTAAAACACATTCGAATGTACCACTGAAAAGGGAAGATAAAAATATTTACCTGCTTTCATCAGGTGTCGGCCTAGCAACTTTTAGACCGCTTGTTCTTGAATATTTCGAACGTGCTTCCAACGTTAATCAAATCCATTCCTTGAACATCGATTCATCAAAAGAATTCCTATTTACCAATATTTTTAAATCAGTACCTGAAAAGAACTTCACGGCACACTTCGTCGATAACCGTAAAGACTATTATGAAGCAGTGCAAAATCTTGCTTCAGATAAAAATGGACTTTTCTATGTTGTTGGTAGCGAAGATTTCGTTGTCCAGAACATAGAAGTACTGCGTGAGCAGGACATAAAGCCAGAACAAATTATCCTCGATAAGCGCGAACAAGAATTGCCTAAATTTTTTTCAGTTAATTTATCAAGTTAAGAGGGCTTTATAGTAAGTTTGTTTTCGTAAAGTTTATTGTTTTAGGATATGGAGGTTTTAGGACTAACAAGAATATGTTAAAATTATAAAAAAATGGAAAGTGGGCATTGAGATATATGGAAGGTTTTAATGTAGCTTCGCTATTCTTTTTGGGTATAGTTATTATTCTTGTAGTCTTATTCGTAGTTTCTTTCACGCTTTTTATCCGGAAAATACTTATCAAGTCTTCTATAAAAAGGAATCAATCAGTTGAGATAGAAAAGAAACTTGATAAAATCATAGATTTACTCGAAAGGGATAAAAACTACTAAAGAAAATGAGGAAGACCTTCATATATCAACTGTATGGCGGTTGTTTTGGCAAATATAAATAAGAATATGTTCAACCGGTTTTCAAATGCTAAATTCTTTCCAAATTGAAGCACTTATACGTAAAGAAACGGGTTCGTTAGTTAAACAAGAATACATATATAAAACACCGATCTAATTTCGGTGTTTTTTGTAGTAAATTAATGAATATAGGAGAAGAAAAGATGGTTAAGGTAATAGAATTAGCAAGTAACGAAGTAATACAAAAAGTATCAGATCTCTATAAAGAAATATGGAATAGTGAGGATGATTCAATTAAAGAACGGATTTTAAAACATAGCTCATATAAGGGGTTTAGAGGGTTTGCAATCCTGTCTAAAGAAGATAGAGTAATAGGTTTCGCTTATGGTTATACTTCATTACCTGGACAGTTTTATCACGAATTACTTGCAAAGGAATTTAATTCTGAAGAATATCATGAATGGTTACAAGATTGTTTTGAATTTGTTGAGTTAGCCGTCCATCCATCCTATAGAAAACAGGGTCTTGGTAAATTGTTAATTACAAAGCTAGTAGAAGGCGTTGACAATAGCACCACAATATTAACAACTCAAATTAATAATAATTCCGCACGTTCACTATACGATTCATTGCAATGGAAGGTTCTAAAAGAACCTTTTTATCCAGGCAATTCTAAACAGCCCTATGTGATAATGGGTAAAAAACTAAGGTAGTCCTTTTTACAAGAAAACTATGTAATCACCCGAAACTATAAGAGATACTAATAAGAAATACAACGATTGGGTATTAGAATACGACAGAAATGAAATAAATCAGATTTTCAAATAAAGGTATGTTTCTTGTTTAACTTAACGGTGCGTTGATCTAAATAGGATTAATTCCTTTTATTATTCTAGTTTTTGAAAATTCTATAATTTTGTTATAATGTACTTTGTTAGTAAAGTAATTAGCGTATACAGAGGGAGTGCTTAAAATTATGGAATACATAACACTTAATAATGGGTTAAAAATGCCAATTATAGGTACAGGTACAAATACTTATGGAAAAGAAAATAAAGAGTATAACGGGGAGTTAACAAATGAAATTCCTGAACTAGTATCAGCACTTGAGTTGGGGTACCGTTCAATAGACGCAGCCATCATTTATCGAAACGAAGAACTTGTCGGAAGAGTTTTAGCAGAAAGCACAGTGCCTCGAGAAGAGTTATTCATTACGACAAAAGTTCCAGGCAACGAAGAATATATTTCTTCAAAGGAAGCTACTCGAGCAGCTATCGATAACAGTCTAAAAAACTTCCAAACAGACTATCTCGACCTTCTTCTTATTCACTTCCCTATCGAAGACAAAGTCCAACTTAAAAACACTTGGGAAGTCTTTGAAGAATATTACGAAGCGGGCAAACTAAAAGCAATCGGCGTTTCAAACTTTGGAAAAAATCATCTAGATGAATTGAAAGAATTTGCTAAAGTAAAGCCAGCTGTTAATCAAATACAAGTTAACTTAAAAGAACCTAACAAAGATCTCCTTGCCGTATTAAAAGACGAGGGCATTACCCCTGTTGCATGGGGACCTATGAAAACCGAACCCCATCAAAAAGAAGTTTTGGATGAAATCGGTAAATCCTATAAAAAATCTGGCGCACAAGTCTTATTAAAATACCAAATTCAACGCGGTGTGATCGTTATTCCTAAATCTCACAACCGTGAAAATCAAGCATCTAATATAGATCTTTTCGATTTCGTATTATCTGCAGAAGATATAGAAAAAATTGAAAGTTTATAATTAATTAGTCCTTCATCCTAGTGATATTAAAAATATCGCTAGGATTTTGATTTTTTTAAACAATGATTTTGGAGTAGTAACGTTTTGTATTGAACTAAAGGAGCGGGTTTGTTGATTAAGAAAGATAATACAGAGTTAAGAGTTTTTCAATTTTTTAGAGGTTTTTAAAGAAATGTGAGCGAATGTATCAGTAATTATTAAGTTTACTAATCACCACCTCTTAAATAAAGGAGAATTCTTTATAATGAAAACATTATTACTAACTCGTTCAGAAATACTGAACTTATTGGAACCTTTAGAGCTTTACCCAGAACTTAAAAAAGCATTTGTTTCATATTCGTTAAATCGTAAGATCCCAGCGCAAAGGGCTCGTTCCATCCTTCCTCAAGATAACACCAGTGTAATGCTCTTGTTCCCTGGGCTCATCTCAAATATTCCAGCATATACAGTAAAAGATCATGCGAAATTTCCAACTCAATCTCCTTCTATTAAAGGTGTAATAAACCTACATGATCTAGAAACTGGACATTTATTAGCGATAATGGACTCTACCTATATTACTGCTATTCGAACAGGCTTATCAGGTGCTATTGGTACTCACATATTAGCACGAAGGGGTGCTGAACATGTAGCAATTATTGGCGCAGGGGTTCAAGGCACACTTCAACTTCGCTCTCTTACCTATTTTAGAGAAATCACTAGAGTATTTGTTTATGACACATCATTTGAGAAGGCATGTGCTTTCGCGGAAAATATTACTGAGGAGTTAAAGATTCCGATAACTGTCTGTAATAGTGTTGAAGAAGCAACAAACGAAGCGGATATTATTATAACTGCTACATGGGCGAGAGAGGCTTTTGTGTTTTCTAGCATGGTTAAAAAAGGTGTTCATATTACGACTCTCGGTCCGGATGAGCCGGGTAAATGTGAAGTTAGCGCAGAGTTAATCGAGAAGTCCAAATTTATTTGTGATGATAAAGATTTAGCTGTGCAAATGGGAGCTATAGGTGGAGTAGGATTAACAGAGGATAACATTCATGCTGAAATTGGTGAGGTTATTAACGACCAAAGTTTAGGAAGAACAAATGACGACCAAATTACAGTATATGGATGCGTGGGGTTAGCTTTTCAAGATTTAGTAGGAGCATGGCATGTCTACCAGAAAGCTAAAGAATTAAAACAAGGCCGATATATTGATTTTTTAGGATAGGGAGATTTATTCTGATTCTTCTTCAACTAACGTGGCAGGTTAGTTGAATAAGAAAAGATAGGCTTAATGTCAAAGTGGTACCTAATTACGACATAAAAAACTAGAGAGAAAAATGTTTTCTCCCTAGCGAATTGGCAAAGGCTTCGTATCCTTCACCCATAATAATCATAACAATAAATTCATTGATAAGTGTTGGTAAATATATCAAATAGACTTACTCTTTATTAGATAGGTCAAAACTATTCCTTTGGTTGATGTAAAGTAATTTTTTCGAAGAATTTTTGAAATGCAAAATTAACATATGCATTCGTGATTAATAATAAGAAAAATTGAAATGAGCTAACTTTTAATTTGAAAAAATTTAATTTCCTTAATAACTTAATACCTGGATATGCATATATGAGATCTGCAATGATGTTATTAGAACCAACCCTTAAGTTTTCTCTAGTATGGATTAAAATTTATTGACCTTATACAGCTAGATTAATTATGTCGGGTTCCATGAAATTATGATACTATACACTTCATTTTTGATCTAACAGGGCAGGTTTGTTTATATAGCAGGTTTGCAAAATCAAGCTAATTCCTCAAATATTATAGAAAGAGGAAGGAGGGTTCCCCCATTAGTATAAACCGTTGATTCTTATAGAAAGAGGGGAAAAACATGCTGGATGTAAGAATTATTGAACCAGAAATGACATACAGTCTTAGGCATACGGTTTTGCGTCCTAACCAAAGCATTGAGGACTCTAAATATGATACAGACCATGAAAAGGATGCATTTCATGTCGGTGCTTTTTTTCAAGGGAAATTGATTAGTGTCGCATCCTTTATTAGAGAAAATAATCCTGATTTCGATATTGAAAGACAATATCGTTTAAGACAAATGGCTACACTTGAGGAATATCGAAAATTAGGAGCTGGAAGAGCAGTGGTAAGCTTTGCCGAGAATATTATAAAAGAACATGGTTTTGACTTTCTATGGTGTAAAGGAAGGACCACAGTTCAAAAGTATTATGAGAAATTGGGGTTCGAGCCACATGGAAATATTTTTGATTATCCACCTATTGGTTTACATATCGTGATGTGTAAAAAACTATCATAATGAACTGTATTCTACCGAAATGACAGGACGCTCTAGGGTGCGTTGATCCAAGAAGGATTAGCGCACTTTTTGTTGAAGTTATAAAACTAAAGATGCAGATTAGTGCAATAGGAACCTGGTAAAACCAATGTTATTGTTCTCTTGGAGATAAAAGGGGCTGTCCCATAAGTCCTAA
>NZ_NSEA01000022.1 GCF_002734285.1 Fredinandcohnia onubensis
CGTATTGTCAAAACTTTTATAAGAAATAGGCTATAAAATACCTTGATAGAGAGCTTTTTGAGCAAAAAAATTGCCACCCCCTGAAATCTGGTGATAATTGAGGTTACCACACACCCAATTCCCAGAAAGGAAGTGACAAATTGTACCCTCAAATTATAACCTATTTATTAACTTTTATAAACTATCAAGCTCAGGTCATTCGAACATTGCTTACTCTTCTTGTGGGGAAGAGTATGTTTGAAAAACCTGAAGAGACTCCAGTAAATAAACCTTATAGAAAACTTCAGGTGGATGATCTTCCGATCATCGAACCGCTTGAAAAACTTGATTACAAGTCTCTTTTGCAAGAGCATTTCAATGAACACGGTAAGGCTCTCAAACCTGTTCAAAGGCGTTCTAATTCAAAGGCGAAAGTGCCTGAATCATTGAACTGTCCAAAGTGTGGTGCTCCGTCTAACTACCTATACGCCAATAACGGAGATAAAGGCCAGTTTCAATGTAAGGTGTGCTCATGTCTTTTTAGTGATAAGAACCGATTTTCTAAAGAGGCCAATCTTAAGTGTCCTCATTGTTCAAAATCACTTGATAAGATAAAAGATCGAAAAGACTTTTTTGTATACAAGTGTAGAAACAATAGCTGTTCCTATTACCAAAGAAAACTTAACGCGATGACTTCTAAAGAGAAGAAACAATTTAAGAAGGATCCTCAGGCATTTAAACTAAGATATATCTTTCGACAGTTTCACCTTGGTTTTCTGCCATTATCCAAGCAATCACCTGAATTACCAGCAGTAGATTTGTCTAGGATTTATGCTTCACCACATACATTAGGACTGATATTAACCTACCATGTTAACTACGGCCTTTCGGCCCGTAGGACGGCTGCCATTATGCAGGACGTTCATGGTGTAGCTATTTCACACCAGACAATATTGAACTACGAAAACAGTGTAGCTCTTATGCTTAAACCCTATGTGGATTACTACCCGTATGAGCTTTCTGACCAGTTCTGCGGTGACGAAACATACATCCGGGTTGGCGGTCGCTGGCATTATCTCTTTTTCTTTTTTGACGCAGTAAAGAAGATTATTCTTTCTTATCCAGTGTCTCCTAATCGAGATACAGCAACGGCTGTACGTGCGATTGATGAAGTGTTAATAAAGATGAAAGAGATTCCGGAAGACCTTACTTTTATAGTAGATGGAAATCCAATCTATCTTTTAGCTCAACACTTTTTTGCACAACATGGCATTTCCTTTGATGTGAAGCAAGTAATTGGCCTAACAAATGAAGATCCCGTTTCGACAGAATATAGATACTTAAAACAGATTATTGAGCGACTCAATCGGACATTTAAAGGAAATTATCGCTCTACTCATGGGTTTGGATCTGAGCAAGGGTCTGTTTCTTATGTCACGTTGTTTGTAGCTTACTTTAACTTTTTGCGGCCCCATGCATCTTTGGAAGGTAAAGTGCCCGTCGTAAACCCAGAGTTATCGGGGCTTCCAACAATGCCAGCAAGATGGACAAAACTAATTGAATTAGCTCAACAATGGATTGTTGAACAACGAGCCGCCTAACTTTTTGTTTAGCAGAGCCCTTGAGATATTCAGCAATCGGCGGAGCGAACTCTTGACAAACCGAACGGAGAAAAAGGTTAAAATTGGTAATGGTCAAGGGTTATTTGTCATGCCTACTTTTGTTCCCTTCGCCCTTGATACTTTTATCGCAACCTTTTTCGACTGTTTGTCAGGAGCGATTGCGGGGCCTTCCGACCCAACAACTGGAAAAAGAGTAAATCACTAATGAGTTTTCATAGAACTTTTGACACTACC